>CAZXGJ010000042.1:0-33704 GCA_964639955.1 uncultured Ignavibacteriaceae bacterium | reverse complement strand
AGTTGACTTGTAACTTTGTTTTACCCTTCCTTGGGTATCATTTGATACTATTTCAGCAGGGTCATCTTTTTCACACTTGAGAAAGTCTTGCCATCACTTCCTGTAGCATCAATTTGATAGAAATAAATACCGCTGGTCATTGATGCTGCATCAAAATTTAACTTGTGGGTTCCTGCCGAGAATTCCTTATTCGCAGCTTCCGCTACTTTTTCTCCAACAAGATTATAAATGCCAATTGTTACCTGCGCATCAACTGGTAATGAGAACTGAATTGATGTTGACGGATTAAATGGATTCGGATAATTCTGCTCTAGTGAAAATACAGCTGGCAGTGAGACTTCTACCTCCACCACTCCTGAATAAGTGAAACTTCCATCAAAATCAATTTGCTTCAGCCTGTAATAATATGTGCAGCTTTTGATTGATTGATCTGTGTAACTGTAGCTTTTCGGTTCTGTTGTTGTTCCAAAGCCCGGGACAAAACCAATATTATTAAAACTGATGCCGTCAGCACTTTTTTCGATTTCAAATCCCTGGTTGTTTACTTCTGTCGCTGTTGTCCAGTTCAACACAACGCTGCTACCAGCAACGTTTGCGATGAAAGATGTAAGTTCAACCGGAACAATTGAAAGATCATATTCGCGAAGTGACCTGGCTGACAGGCCGGAAACAGGAGTTGCAACTAATGCCCCGGTGTTCTGATCCAGAACATACACACCCGTCCCATTCGTTACCATATAATTTCCATTTCCAAGCTGAAAGCAGCCACGTAATCCGGTAACCGTACTGAAGTAATTAAGTTGATTCCCGTTAGAATCATAAATATATAGTCCGGACGGAGAACTGAAGTTACCAACTATAATATTACTGGTTAACGTTTTATTTATCTGCTCGGGGAAATTGATTGATGCTACAAATGCGCCTAGATAATTTCCATTCAAATCATAACGAACAACATTATTACTTGCCTGTCCGCTTACAAGACAATCTGTTGAACGAAATATTATATCCCACGGTCCATCCATTTGTGCAGAATTAGGAGCAATAAAATTACCGAGATAGTTCCCTGTGACTAGATCAAATTCAGCTATTGCATCCTGATTTGCGCCCGAAGAAGGTGTTGCAAGGACTGTGTTTGTTCCCGGACGAATTTCTATTCCGCGGCAGTTATCTAATATTGCAGTGTTACCTCCAAAAAGAATTCTTACAAAATTACCGAGTGAGTCAAATTCCACAATGTTATCTGTAATCTGATCAGAGACAAGTATTGTAGCATTAGGTGACAGCAACGCTTCTATCGGTGTGCTCAGGTTTGGATTTCCACCAGGTATGAAAGACATACTAATTAACGAACCATCATTATAATTAAACGACATAACGGCGTCGTTTGTTGATTCGGGACCCATAACAAAACTTGCCGCAGTATTTTCCGTCTCTGTAAAAGTAAACCCGAGTTTAGGATTTTGTGTTGGTTTGTTCGACCAATGTATTCTTGCTTCTGATAAATCGAACCGTGCATCAATTTCTTCCCAGAATGCAACTTCACCCTGGTTAAATGGATGAAGCAAATCATTAATAATTGTGTAAACAACCTGGTTGTTTTCTACTCCTTTTGCTTCAATAAAAATTCCCTGCGGCAAATATATGGTATGAGGCAGGTCGTATGATTCTGCTAACTTACGGGCTTCCTGAACTATGCTAAAATCCTTTTCAGCAGAAATCATTAGTTCTTCAAAACCAATTGCCGGTTTGAATTGAGCCATCGCAGAAGCGGTAAAAAGTAAAATTACGAAAAAAGTGAAATGTTTAATTTTGTTCATCGATCCTCCATAAATTGAAAATGAAATTGTTGATGTTAAAATATATAATTTATTAACGTTAATTCAAGCTTAGTTTAAACAGATCTTTTTCTAATATTCAATAGTTTTTATCTCATTATACCTGTAACAACCTACCACGTGATCATTCACCATACCCGTTGCTTGCATATGTGCGTAAACTATAGTTGAGCCAACAAACTTAAATCCTCGCTTCTTCAAATCATCGCTTATTTTATCAGATAGTTCAGTTCTTGCAGGTAATTCTTTTAGTGATTTGAATTTATTTTGAATTGGTTTGCCGTTTACAAAGCTCCAGATATACTTGTCAAACGTTCCGAATTCTTTTCGTACTTGCAGGAAAGCTTTTGCGTTTGCAACCGCTCCTTCAACTTTCAATTTGTTTCTGACAATACCCGGGTCTTTTAAAAGAGAATTAACTTTTCTTTTATCATACCTTGCAACTTTATTGTAATCGAAGTTATCGAATGCTTTCCTGAAGTTTTCTCTTTTGTGAAGAATTGTCCGCCAGCTTAATCCTGCCTGGAACCCTTCAAGCACAAGAAACTCAAAAAGTTTTCTATCATTGTGAAGAGGGACTCCCCATTCTTTGTCATGATACTCAATCATTAATTTGTCATCTGCGGGCCAAGGACAACGTTTTTTCATTTTATTATCCTTTAAAGTAAGATTATTGAAATGCTTTTAATAAATTTAATCAATTAATTTTTATCTATAATCTTAAACGGCACTATGAGCACAAAAGAAAATTTTACAGAAGAAATTAAAAACGCTTATTCGTTCAAAGATGATTACATCACTCTTGGCGGAGCCATCTATGAAGGAGAATGCATCAACAATCTGTTCGTAAAAGTTCCTCTTAAAACACTTAACCGGCATGGACTGATCGCTGGTGCAACCGGAACCGGAAAAACAAAAACTCTACAAGTAATAACAGAACAGCTTTCTTCAAAGAGCATTCCTGTTCTTGTTATGGATATCAAGGGAGATTTCAGCGGGATAGCAAAAGCTGGTACCGTCAATCCGAAGATTCAAGAACGACACAACAAAATCGGGTTAGAGTATAAGCCGGAAAATTTTCCGGTTGAATTGCTGACACTGTCGGAAGAAAAGGGTGTCCGTCTTCGAGCAACTGTTTTAGAATTTGGTCCTGTTCTTCTCTCAAAAATTCTCGAACTTAACGATACCCAGGCAAGCTTTGTATCGCTTATCTTCAAATATTGTGATGACACTAAGTTGCCGTTGCTCGATCTTAAAGATTTCAAACGCGTGCTTCATTTCATTTCAAATGAAGGAAAACAAGAAATAGAAAAACACTATGGCAGCATTTCAACCACATCTGTTGGCACAATACTTCGCAAAGTAATAGAGCTCGAGCAGCAAGGTGCAGATAAATTCTTCGGTGAAAAATCTTTTGAGGTTGATGATCTTGTAAGAATTGACGAACAGGGACGAGGAGTTATTTCAATTATTCGTCTTGTTGATTTGCAGGACAGACCAAAACTTTTTTCAACTTTTATGCTTTCGCTGCTTGCAGAAATTTATTCTTCTTTCCCCGAAGAAGGAGATATTCCACAACCAAAGCTTGTAATTTTTATTGATGAAGCTCACCTTATTTTTAAAGAGGCCTCCAAAGCATTGCTCGAACAGATTGAAACGATAATAAAATTAATCCGCTCGAAAGGTGTGGGAATTTTCTTCTGCACACAAAACCCAACCGATGTTCCTGCAAGTGTTCTTTCTCAGCTCGGATTGAAAGTTCAACACGCACTAAGAGCTTTCACTGCAAAGGACAGGCAGATGATAAAACTTACTGCCGAGAATTATCCCATATCAGAATATTATAAGACCGACGAGATGTTAACTTCCCTCGGAATTGGAGAAGCCGCAATAACAGCACTCAACGAAAAGGGAATTCCAACTCCTTTGGCAGCAACATTGCTTCGCGCACCTCAGTCAAGAATGGATATTCTTTCAGGAGATGAAATAGACGAATTAGTCAGAAACTCGCGTCTGATTTCAAAATATAATGAAACAATTGATAGAGAAAGTGCTTACGAAATGCTAAACAAAAAACTTGATGTGTCCGATCCTCCAAAAGATTTTCAATTACCAAAGTACGAAACACCGAAACAGCCCCGCGGCAGACCGAAGGAAGAAAAAAGCACCTTTGAAAAGGTTTTAACTAGTTCAACAACCAGACAGATTGGTAACACTGTTGTAAGAGAATTGACGAGGGGAATTTTGGGCGTGCTTGGCTTGGGTGGCTCATCAAGAAAAAGAAGATAGAATTTAATTTTTCACGGGCTAATTTGTGGTAGAACGAGAGTTTCGTTGCTTGCCGGATTTGATTATAACTTTAAGTAGATACAATACAGCTAATAGTTCTGACAGACAGAAAACAAAATTCCCTCTCTATTATTTTTTTAAGAGTTATAATTATGCATTAAAATAAATACAAATTCATAAATGGGATGAACATGGATTTTAATTTCTGAATAAACGTAATTAAAGGAGTGAACAAAAAAGAGCTGCCATCATTTTCTGTGGCAGCTCTTTTTACTTTCATAAGGATTTTTTTAATCAGGTTTACTTATCATAGAAGAAAATATAATGATTATCAAAAAGATCGTGATAAGCAATCCAGATTCTTGTTACAGACGACCAATTAATTGACTGAGTCAAATTAAATTGATTATTATTGACATCAATGTTCGGTGATTCAAAGTTAGTCTGATTACTCTCTATGCCAAAGTTTACTACGGTTGCAAATGATGTGGGGTCAATCGTACCCATTCCATTTGGATTAATGAATGACCAGCTTAACGTCTTTATTGAATTATCAGTATTAAGTGAAACCGTTGGAACAATTACCGGAACGTTGTTCAACGCAGAACTCTGGTCAGGTATTTCAAAATTTAATTTGATGGATTTATAATCAACTTTATACATACCACCAATCGGCAGTGATTGTGTTATCAATGGTGAAAAATAAACTGTTGTATTCCAATCGCCAATCTGACGAATCTCTGTTGATTGAAGCGGAGTTGAAGGATCCCAGGGGAAATAGAAATTTACTGATTGTGGTTGATTATTTTCCTGAGCTGAAAATGCCAATTTCCATCCATCGTATTGTAATGGTATATTGACTTCAGGAGTTAAATTGCTTCCAAAACTTCCGCCATGATAAAACCATAAAATCTGAAGTCTGTAAAATTTATTTTCAAGAAAATCCATCTTACCATTGCCGTCAACATCAGGATTCCGAACTATCGGATAGAAAAAGTCATCAAGGAAAGAAAGTATTAGCTGCTCTTCTTCGGTGAGCATAATTTCATTTCCTAAAGGATTGTGCGTCGGCGAGCCAATTTTGTTTGAAAGAAAGATATCCTGCAAATCTATTGTTGATATATTTTCAGAGATCTTTACCAGTGGAATAGATTCAAATCCATCTCTCAGACATAAATAACCGAGATAGTTATCGGCTGCACCTGCAAAAATCAAAAATGCCGGCGTTCCTGTCTGAACACCAATTGAGAACTTTCCGCTTTTAACTTCTGCAATGTTGTATCCTCCCGTTGAATAAAACACGATAACTTTTGCAATAGTTGAATCTGCGGTCACTTCATTAAGCTTAAGAACACCGCTTTTATATAATGATGGAATATTTCCCTTCAGCACAAGATTATATTGTGTCCCCGGATCAACTATAACATCATCTTTATTGCAAGATGAACACAGCACAAAGATTGAAATCAAAACGATGAGCCATTTAAAATTAATTTTTAACATTTGATCCTCCATATTTTTAATTATTTGATTAAAAAATTCAGATGTGATTTTTATAAACGATATTTTTATTAATAACGCTCTGGGGATAGAGAGACTGGTCCTCAGAGTATCAGAAACGCGATAGAAAGAATATGCTCTAATACCCATAAAAGAAATTAACCGAACTGCTTTGCAAACTTAATTGACTAAACTAAAATGCTCAATATTCAATTTTAGTACCGGTACGTTTTCGATTGAACGATTATAAATTTTATTATAAACAAAACATTGATTTACAATTATTAATTATTGAGCCGGTAATCTGGAAAAAATGAAAGAAATTTTGTTCGATAAACCCGAAGCACAGAAAAATTATACGTCAGTGAATTTCGCGAACCTGAATTTAGGGGAGAAGAAAAAACACAATTGTAATAATTCTATTACGCGGCAAATTAGAACTACTATTATTAAAGAATTTACAGGAAAAATTTTATTAGAAGTGTCCGGCTTTGCTGACTCAACAAAAAACAGAAGATAGAATTTAGTTTTCTCCGGGTTCATTTTGTGGGGGAACAGGAGGTTCGTTGTTGCCCTGGTTTGTAAGCCTGTTTGAATTTTTAAGCGCCAGAGTTAACAAATATTCTATTTGTGCGTTGATACTTCGCAAATCATCTGCCGCCCATTTTTCAAGAGCGGCATAGATTTTTTCATCAATTCTTAAAAGAAACTTTTTTTTCTCAGCCATTCTATAATATTTATTTTATTGATTCAGTTGCCAACCGCAGAATTCCGTCTCATAAGCTGCGCAAGATAGAAACCAAGCATTATTATCCAGGGATATTCATCAATTATTCCGGATCCTTTTTCAATTATAACTTCGCTTCTTTCTTTTATAGAAAATTTATTCAGAATAGAAACGAGCAAATCATTCTCTCCTAGAAATATTTCTACCTGCTTTTTGAAAAATCCAAATTTCATATTGATTCTTAAACCTCTTGGTAATTCTAAAATTCCTTTGCTGCCCCAAAAATTATTTTTAAAATGTGCGAAAGGATTTTGGTAACCCTTCTTCCTGACATCTACTTTACGAGTAAAAAATTTCGGTCGGTAAAATTCGTACGCTTCCTCTCCAATCTCAAGCTCAGATAAATCGCTGTAATATTTAGGATAAAAAAGCTTTGCGATTACTTCATCACCGGCTCTGAGTTCAAACTCTCTCTTCCAAATCTTACTTTGGAATATCTTCAGTTCTTCGCCGATATAGTCGGACATTTTTTTCATTTACACAGCCGGCTTTTTTCTTTGCAGAATTATATAAATAATTGGCAAAATTCCGATTGTGTTGAAAATACCAATACATATAAACCATGCAAGATGATTATTTCGTGCAGATTTCCAAAGAGCAATCATCTTCCAAACTGTTTCCCAAATTATTAGAACAATTGCAAGCGAGATCAGCCAGGGAAAAGCATCTTGTAAGAAGTTAGCGTTTTCCATTGTTTTATCTCCTTCTGAAAAAGTTATGATTGATATTTTTATTGATACAAAGTTCCCGTATTAATAACCGGCTGTGCTTCTGTTTCTGATACAAGTGCAACCATAAGATTATTTACCATCGTTGCTTTTTTATCTTCATCAAGCGTAACTATCTTTTGTTCACTTAACATTTTAAGAGCCATTTCCACCATGCCTACAGCTCCTTCAACAATTTTTTGCCTGGCTGCAATTATTGCCTGAGCTTGTTGTCTTCTTAACATAGCCTGAGCAATTTCCTGAGCATAAGCAAGATGCGAAATCCTTGCCTCAATAATTTCAACACCGGCAACTGCCAGTCTTGTCTGAACAATATTTTTTAAACCCTCTGCTATTTCCTGAGGACTTCCACGCAATGAGGATTTGTCCTCCTCTTCTACATCGTAAGGAAATTCAGAAGCAAGTTGACGAATTGCTGTTTCACTTTGGATGTCAACAAACTGCTCGTAGTTCTCAACATCAAAAATTGCTTTGGCAGTATCAACAACTCTCCAAACTACAACAGCACCAATCTCAATCGGATTTCCGTGAAGATCATTCACTTTAATTTTCTGACTATTAAAATTCCTGATTCTGAGCGAAACTTTTTTGCGAACGGTGAATGGATTCACCCACCAGAATCCTGATTGTCTTACTGTGCCCGTATATTTACCAAATAATATGAGAACCCTCGAATCATTTGGTTGAACAACCACAAATCCTGACATCATAATGAAATCAATGATTATCAGAGGAATTACAATCCATAAGATTTCAGGATTGTTTAGGTTGATACCTGTTATTAATAGGTATATGCTCAGCGCCAATGTGGCAATTGATATAAACAACATTAAAAACCCATTCAGTTTATTAGCGGGTTTTTCGGCTATTTTTTCCATTTTTGTACTCCTTTTTGAAAATGCTATTGTAATGATATCATACTGATAGCAAAAAGTCAAGTTATAAATTAATAATAGTATCTTACTATCAAATTATTATGATTATGGACGATTTTTGAATTATTTGTAATAGATTACTGTTATTACCGTAATGATAGAGGGTTTATGAAAATACTACTTACCGGCGCAACCGGATATATCGGCAAAAGACTTCTTCCAGTTTTGATTGAACAGGGACACGAGGTTATTTGCTGTGTTCGTGACAAAAACAGGTTCCCCACAGAAGGAATCTATAAACACCCAAATGTATCTGTATTTGAAGTTGATTTTCTTAAAGAAATTTCAATTTCAGATTCAATAAAAGATATTGATGCTGCTTACTATCTCATTCACTCAATGAGTTCTAATGTAAAAGATTTTGGTTCGCTTGAAGAAACCTCTGCAAATAATTTTATAAAACTTGTTAAGCATACTTCAGTCAAACAGATTATTTATCTTGGCGGGATTACCAACGAAGAAAAACTTTCAAAGCATCTTGCATCAAGAAAAAGAGTTGAAGAAATTCTGGCAGCAAGCGGAATTCCACTCACATCAATTAAAGCAGGAATAATTGTTGGCTCGGGCAGTGCATCATTTGAAATCATTCGCGATCTGGTTGAAAAACTTCCAATAATGATTACTCCAAAATGGCTTAACACAAAACATCAACCGATTGCAATAAGAAATATTTTAGAATATCTCACAGGAGTTTTACTGAAGCCTGAAACATTTAACAGATCATTTGATGTTGGCGGACCCGATGTGTTGTCATACAAAGAAATGCTTTTACAATTAGCAGAAGTTCGCGGACTTAAAAGATTTATTTTCACTGTGCCTGTTATGACTCCGCGACTTTCCTCTTACTGGCTTTACTTTGTTACATCAACATCATATATGCTTGCAATAAATCTTGTTAACAGTATGAAAGTTGAAGTGGTTGCAAAAGATAACGAACTTGAAAAAATGCTCGGCATAAAACCAATATCGTACAAAGAAGCTGTGCAGCTTGCTTTTCAGAAGATTGAACAGAACAATGTTGTATCAAGCTGGAAAGATTCTCTAGTATCAAGTTATGTTGATAACTCATTGCTCGAGCATATTAATGTTCCAACCAACGGATGCTTTGTTGATAAAAGAGAAAAAGAAATTACAACAAGTGTTGAACAGGTTTTAGAAAACATCTGGTCAATTGGTGGTGAGCGCGGATGGTATTACGGTGATTGGCTCTGGCACTTGCGCGGATTTTTAGATAAACTTGCCGGCGGTGTTGGCTTGCGAAGAGGAAGAACTAACAAAACAGAAATTCATACCGGCGATACACTCGATTTCTGGCGTGTGCTTGCCGCTGATAAAGAAAATAAAAGATTACTGCTTTATGCAGAAATGAAACTCCCCGGCGAAGCCTGGCTTGAGTTTAAGATTGTTGAAAAGAACGGTAAACATTTTCTGCAGCAAACAGCGACATTTCGTCCCAAAGGTTTACTCGGAAGATTATACTGGTATTCTGTTTTACCACTTCACTTTTTTGTGTTTGATGGAATGGCGGAGAATATTGTTAAGTAAGAAAATTGATTATTCGTTTCCGTTTTGTATTATTGTGGTAAATAATTAGTTATATAACATAGGCCATTGCACGCAAATTCATCTTAATAAAAATAAAACATTGTAGCAGCTAATGAGTATCTGCCCTGTTTGCACAGACAATACTTCCAAAAAGTTTCTTGCCAAGGTCAATCTTGTCTTTGGTGCAGATTACGATCTTGTGGAGTGCTCAAACTGTGGTTTGATATACTTCGAGCCAATGCCAACGGTATCGGAGCTAAGCATGTTCTATTCCGGTTCGTATTACAATTTTGAGAAGTCGCGTGAAGAAGGTAAGGGTATGGCATTTGCGCAGCATCTAAAGCGTTTGAAAACGAACGGGAAATTCCTCGATGTGGGTTGCGCAACAGGATTCTTTATTAACGGAATAAAAAAACATTCTGACTGGGAAGTGTATGGAACTGATTTCGGGAAGAGTGCCATTCAATTTGCACGTGATAAGTTAGGTTTAAATGTAGTTCAAGGAGATCTGGCTGATGCTCAATTCCCGAATGCATTTTTTGATTATGTACACGTTAATAATGTTCTGGAACATGTACTAAATCCTGTCTCGTTGTTAAGGGAATGCAGGCGCATAATTAAACCAAATGGAGTTTTTTTTCTCTCTGTTCCTAATGGGTATAACGATAGCCTTGACTTGATTGATTTCTGGAAAGAAGAGAAAAAACCTGCAAGAAGTAAAAGCGGACACATTTTCTTTTTTCCTGCCAGCACATTACTGTTACTGTTCAAACAAGTGGGGTTTGAGGTTGAAACAAAGAAGACATATAGTTTAAAACGTGGATTCAGAAGTATTGGGTACTTACCTAGAAAATCGAATTGGAAAAAAGATTACACCCCGTACGAAGCACCAGAACGGATTATAAGCTCAGAAGTCTCGATACCCGATCAAAAGAAAAAACACTCCGACTTTTATTATAAGTACAGATTCGTTCAGGGCAACCTATCCATGATACCGGGACTACACAAGTTTGGTCTTGACTTTCTTTTTATTCTAAGGCCAGTATAATAACAAACCGGTGTTAACAAAATTGAGTAAAGATATTCTGTCTTAAAATCTATTAACTACATCTCATCAATTATCTTGTTCAATACTTCGCTGGGGTGAAAATCTTTCCTTCTTGATAAAGACATATCTAACAGCAATCTTCCGATTAAAAGGTTTACCTTGCAGAACTTATTAGTATTCTATTTTACCTCTTCACTATTTTGTGTTTGATGGAATGGCGGAGAATGTTGTTAATTCAAGTATTCAATAATTGTTCAGTAAACCTTCATTAGTAATCAGTTCATTTCATTATTTTCCAAAATAAACTGTAATCTAATCAATAAACTCTGATTTTAGTTCAAAATAAAAGAAAACAAATTCGAAAAAAAAAATTAAAAGCAGGAACAGGCTTTAGCCACATAAATAAATTTATTTTGGGCAGAAGTGGTTCATCCCATTAAAATCAGCGTTTTACTTGCCAAATCCATAAAATTCCCAAAATTTGTGGAGTTAGAATCCATAAATTCAGATGATTAAAAGATTATATGACATAAAAAACTTAATAAAGCCCGGAAAGGTGCTGGTTATCTATGGTCCAAGAAGAGTTGGAAAAATAACTCTTTTAAAGGACTTCTTATCACAAACAGAATTAAAGTATAAGTTAGATTCGGGTGATAATATACGGACACAGGAAATTTTTAACTCGCAGTCATTCAATGAGATTCTGCCTTATGCAGAAGGTTATAAACTCATTGCAATAGATGAAGCGCAGCAGATAAAAAACATAGGAATGGGATTAAAAATTCTGGTTGATAGCCTGCCTGATTTAATTATAGTTGCAACCGGCTCATCATCATTTGAACTTTCACTGCAAGTAGGTGAACCACTTACAGGAAGAAAGAAAATAATTACACTCTTTCCATTTTCTCAGCAGGAGCTTCTTTCAATTTATAATAAGTTTGAATTAAAAGAACACCTTGAAGAGTTTCTGATTTTTGGAAGCTATCCAGAAGTAATTACAGCTAAAAGCAGAAACGAAAAAATTGAAGTGATAACTGAAATTGTAAATTCATATTTGCTAAAGGACATATTGTCTCTCGAAAAAATAAAAGGAACGAAACAAATATTAGATCTCCTGAAGTTGATTGCTTTTCAGATTGGCAAAGAAGTTTCACTTAATGAATTAGCATCACAGGTTAAGCTTGATGTAAAAACTGTAGGTAAATATTTGGACTTGTTTGAAAAAACATTCATACTTTATAAGATAAGTTCTTTCAGCAGAAATCTGAGAAAAGAAATTACTACGAAATCGAAGTATTATTTTTACGACAATGGAATTAGGAATGGTGTTATACTTCAGTTTAACAAACTCTCTGACAGAAATGATTCGGGAGAATTATTTGAAAACTTTTTTGTCATTGAGCGGTTGAAATATTTATCAAACAACTCTATCTATCGCAACTTATACTTCTGGCGCACCTATGACGGACAAGAGATTGATCTGATTGAGGAAGGAGAAGGGAAAATACTCGGACTCGAAATAAAATATTCACCAACTGCCAAACTGAAAAAAATAAAATCTTTTACAAGCACTTACAGCAACTCAAGCGTTGAGCTAGTTAATAAAGAAAATTATCTGAATTACCTTCTTTAAATAAATAACTAAATCTAATAGCATCATTGTTGTTTTACATTTCACTTTTTTGTATTTGATGGAATGGCGGAGAATGTAGTGAATTATAAAAATTAAATATTATCAAAAGGACTTTTTATTTTTTTAACAGAAACGGGATTGATGTGAGTATAAATTTGAGTTGTAGATAAGTGTTTGTGCCCAAGCAGTTCCTGAATAAATCGAATATCTGTTCCATTATCAAGTAAATGTGAAGCGAAACTATGACGTAATGAATGCACAGTAACTTTCTTTTTTATTCCAACTTTTTTTACAGCATTATTAAAAATTTGCTGAATGCTTCGAGTAGAATATTGTTCGCCTTTCTGCCCTTCGAACAAATAGATTTTTGGTTTGTATTCTTTGAAATATTCACGAAGCAAAGACAGAAGTTTTTCTGAAAGCATTATGATTCTATCATTCCTGCCCTTTGCACTTACAATTTTAACTGTCATTGCAGATGAATCAATATCATTTATTTTTAAGTTCACTGCTTCAGAAATTCTTAAACCACAAGAATATATAGTTGAAATTATTGCACAATGTTTTAGATTTGTTATTGAGTTTATGATTCTTCTAATTTCATCTACGGTTAAGATATTAGGTAAGCTATTTGGTTTCTTCATTTTAACGAAGAAATCAAAATCAATTTCTTTTTTGAGAACATTAAGAAAGAGAAATCTTACTGAAGCGAGAGATTGCTTTATTGCTGAGTATGAAAATTTTCGAGTTTGCTTTAGATAATTGAAATAGTCTAACAATATTTTAGAATCAACAGAAGATATATTTGATTTGCTTATGTAATCGAGGAAAAGATTAAGGTGATGTAAATATGCTTTTTCAGTTTTAGGAGAATAATTTCTCAGTCTAAGAATTTTTTCATATTTATCTATGAGTTCGGTTCTTTTCATACTAAAATTTGTTCGTAATAGCTTAAATTATTAGGTTATTACGCAACAAATATAGTTTTTAAAATCAGATATACGCAATATTGCGTAAAGAATTTTGTTATAGGCTATGTTAGACGACCGCTCAACCCGACAGTTTGTAAAGTCAACGGTGGACTGTCCACTACTCGACTTCGACTTGACTTTGTGCAAAATTTGTAGCGTTCCAACTTTTTTCAAACTTTGTGCTGGTAGACAGTCCTTCGCTGACTTTTAGAAAAAAAATAATCGAACAGACAATCACCTAACAGAACATATAACATTTCGCAAGACAATGACACCGAAACAACAAGAGAGAATTAAAAATAAAATCAAGAAAATTAAAACTGCACTTGCTGCTGACAAAAAATATTGGGGCGGAGAATATCACGATGGTCAAGGACTGAGATACTTGCCGCCACAGTTTTACTTACAACTTAACGACTATTCCGGTGGACTTCGCTACTTTAACTGGTTTAACAAAAACTTCCCGGACGACTGTTGCTATCCTGACTTTTTATTCGAGTGGACAATTACACTTTTCAAGACAGGCAGACTGAAAGAAGCCGAGAAAAAAGCATTTGAAACATTTTGCAGTAACACTTATTTGTTCGACATTTTTTTCGGCAGACAAGTAACGAAACTTGAAAAATGGGAAGGCTCAAACTTAGAAACACAGGACTTCGCAGACAACCATTTTATTTACTCTAACAAGCAGGACAACTTAGCGGACTTTTCAGAGTGGTTAGACAAGTTTATCTCAACAGAAAAATTTATACTTTTAAGCAACAAATTTCTCGACATTCAAAAGCGACTGAAAACAGAAAACGACACCGAAACAAGACATTATTTAATTCAACACGAAAGACAATTAATAAATGAACTGTAACCACCGACAAGAAAGAAACACAGCCTATAACAGCGGTTTGGCGTAATGGCGGGTGCAGTGCTTCGTATGACAGTTCTATGGTAAGTTCAAGTGCAGTTCTTCGATTGAACTTTTGTGCTAAAAATCCGCCACTACGCCAAGCCGCAAACCGTTAGCGGTCATTGTAAAAAGACTATATCACAGAAAGAAATAATTTAATAAGCAAATAAGAATGTTTATATGGAAAAAATGAATCCTAAGGTTGACTGGTATTTCGAGAAAAAAACAAAGTGGCAAGACGAATATAGTGCTTTGCGAAGTATAATCTTGAAAACTGAACTAACTGAAGAGTTAAAGTGGGGTTGCCCTTGCTATACACTAAATGGAAACAATGTTGTACTGATACACGGGTTTAAAGAATATTGTGCTATACTTTTTCATAAAGGAGTATTGCTAAAAGACGATAGTAACCTTCTGATACAGCAAACAGAAAATGTTCAATCAGCCAGACAATTACGCTTCAAAAGTTTGAAAGAAATAAAAAATCTCGAAAGTAAAATCATAACATACATAAATGAAGCTATAAAAATAGAGAAGACAGGAATTAAACCAGAGTTGAAAAAAACTACCGATTTCAAGATGCCCATAGAATTTAAAATTGTTTTAGAAGAAATGCCGGATGTAAAAAAGGCATTTGAATCGCTAACACCAGGTCGGCAACGTGGATATTTATTGTATTTTTCTTCAGCCAAACAAGCAAAAACAAGGGAATCCAGAATTGAAAAACACATTGCAAAAATTTTATCAGGCAAAGGACTGGATGATTAATAATTATGAAAAAGATACCAAAATACAAATCTGTTCAGGAGTATTTAAATGCTCAATCATCGGAAACGCTGGTGACATTACTTGCACTAAGAAATATTATTCAGCAGACTTTTCCGGACTGTAAAGAATTATTGAATTACGATATGCCTGCGTACGCTCTAAAAAAAGACGGCAAACGAGACAAACAAATAATGATTGCAGGCTACAAGACATTTGCCAGTTTATATGTTGGTAATAATATTCTCGAATATTTTAAAGATGAACTCAAAGACTATACTGTAGGTAAAGCATCCGTTCAATTTGCTAACGGAAAACCTTTGCCGCAAGAGTTAATCGTACGAATAATTAGACGAAAAAAACAAATGATATAATTAACAACGAACTGCTAACAGCGGGCATTGTAAGACGTCACAATTAACAGGACAAATATGAGCATTCAAGAACAAATCAAAAATTACATTGCTTCACAACCTGACACAAAACGTTCAGACATTGAAGCTTTGCACAGACGCATACTTAAAGCATTTCCAAAGTGTAAATTATGGTTCTTGGACGGAAAGAACGATAAAGGAAAAATCGTTTCCAATCCTAACATTGGATATGGACTTCAAACAATAAAATATGCTGACGGGAAGACCAAAGAGTTTTATCAAATTGGCATCAGTGCAAACACGACAGGAATATCAGTTTACATTATGGGTATTGAAGACAAAAAGTATTTGCCTGACACTTATGGAAAAACAATAGGTAAGGCAAGTGTAACGGGCTATTGCATTAAGTTCAAATCACTAAAAGACATAAATATTGACATACTTGAAATAGCTATACGAGACGGATTTAAGCAGACAAAGTAATGACAGCAAACAGAGAACAACGAACCGCTAACAGCGGTTTGGCGTAATGGCGGGTGCGGTGCTTCGTATGACAGTTTTGTGGGTAAACAAACAGTAGTGCTTCGTATGAACATTTGTGCTAAAAATCCGCCACTACGCCAAGCCGCAAACCGTTGGCGGCAAGTTTAGGGCGACAGTGCACAAACGAACTGACCTGCAAAAATGAACTATAGAAAATGACAAGACAAGAAGCAGAAACAATTTTACAAAGGACATTCAGGCTTCCTAAGTTCTATGACGAACAATGGCTGACTATTGACAAAATCCTGAAAGGTGAAAAGGTTTTACTTATCGAAAAAACAGGTTTTGGTAAGTCACTCTGTTTTCAATTTCCTGCAACAATATTTGATGGGGTTACTGTTGTATTTACACCTTTGATTGCATTAATGAGAGATCAAGTAAAAAAATTGAATGACCTTGGTATTTCATCTAAATGTATCAATAGTGAGCAAACACCAGAAGAAAACTCACAAATAATAAATGAAGCCAAACAGGGCAAAATAAAAATCCTATACATAGCACCTGAAAGACAAGAAAACAGCGAGTGGATTGAAGCTACACGACAAATGAACCTTTCAATGGTAGTTGTTGATGAAGCACATTGTATTTCTGTTTGGGGACATGATTTCCGACCTGCGTTTAAAAGAATTATTACTCTTGTTAAACTGCTACCTAAAGGACTTCCTGTTTTAGCAACCACAGCAACAGCGACAAAAAGAGTTGAACTTGATGTTGCACAGCAAATCGGCAACAACATTTTAACCATTCGGGGAAACTTAATGAGGGATAATTTCAAATTATTTGTCGTCAAAGTTTCTTCCGAAGATGAAAAGTTGATTTGGCTCGGTCAAAACTTGAATAATCTTCTAGGTTCAGGAATCCTTTACACGGGAACAAGAGTTGATACGGAAATTTACTCTAAATGGTTTGAGCATCTCAAAATATCATCTATTGCTTACAATGCAGGTTTGGATAAAGATTCAAGAATTGCAATAGAAAACGGATTGATGAGCAATAAGTGGAAATGTATTATTTCAACTAACGCTTTGGGAATGGGAATAGATAAACCAGACATTCGATTTATTATTCATACCCAAATTCCACAATCTCCGATTCACTATTATCAAGAAATTGGCAGGGCAGGTAGAGACGGACAACCCTCATACATAATTCTGTTTTACAATCCCGAAGACAGAAAACTACCTGAAGCATTTATTGAAGGTGGAAGACCTTCAATTATAAAATATGAACGAGTTATAAACGCCATAAAATCTGAATTGCTTGGAGAAAGAGATTTAATGAAGCGAACTAACTTGAAACAAAATCAAATCAGAGTAATTAAAGCTGACTTGATTGAGCAAGGAATAATTCGTGAAGTGATGATTGGTAAAAGTAAGAAATTTGAATTTGTTTCCAATTCCCAAACTTTAAACACTAAGGCATTTGAAGAATTGAGAAATGCTAAGTTGGCAGACCTTGAAAATATGATTGCTTATGTTGAAACTGATAAGTCGAGAATGAAATTCCTCTGCGACTATCTAGGTGATAATTCAAATCATACATTTAATAATTGTGACAACACTGGTGAAAAGAAAATTACAGTTAGCGTAACAAAAGAATGGGAAGAGAAACTTCAAAATTTCAGAGAAGATTATTTCCCTGAACTTGAAGTTGAATCAAAAGGCTCTAATATAGTAAACGGAGTGGCTGCATCCTATTATGGTTTTTCAAATGTTGGTACAGCATTGCACCGTTCAAAATATGAGCAAGGCGGTGACTTTCCCGATTTTCTACTAAAATTGATTTTGAAGGCATTTCGCAAGAAGTTTGGGCAAGAAAAATTTGACTTGGTTATCTACGTTCCTCCAACTTCATCGGGAGATTTGGTAAAAAACTTTGCCATTAAACTTTCGCAAGTTCTAAAGTTTCCTATCTCCCATAATCTTGTAAAATCAAGACAGACCAAAGAACAAAAAGTGTTCGAAAATGGGTATCTTAAGACAGACAACGTAAATGGTGCTTTCACATTTACAACTCCGAATGACATAAAAGGAAAAAGTATTTTGCTTGTTGACGACATCTTTGATAGTGGTGCAACCTTGAAAGAAATAGGTAAATTATTAACTAACTTTGGGGCAGTGAAAATTGCACCTATTGTAATCGCAAGAACAGTAGGTGGAGACATTGTATAATATGAAAAAAGAAGAAGCAACATATTGGATAGCATTGGCACATCTGCCAAGATGGGGGCATTTGAAAATAAATAACCTCATCATAAAGTTTTTTCACGAAAACAAGATTTCTATTGAAGAGTTTTTTCAGTTGAATGAAAATACTTGGAGAGACCAATATCAGTTAGATGAAAAACAGGTTTCAGATTTAAGTCAAGCAAAATCTGAATTAGCAAGCAATGCTTTTTTGGCAGAGTCATTTTTCAGCCAAGGTTTTGAAATTATTCCGATTACTTCACCCGAATATTCAAAAACTTTAAAAGCTAATTTAAAAGCTGCCCACGCCCCTGCTGTTTTGTATGTAAAAGGAAACAAAAAAATCCTTGAAGAAAAATCTATCGCAATTGTTGGCTCAAGAGATGCCTCTGCAAATGCCTTAAAGTTTACAGACAATATTGCAAAACTTGCGAGTAAGGAATTTAAAGTTGTAGTAAGTGGTTTTGCCAAAGGCGTTGACAAACAAGCATTGGATTCAGCAATAAACTACAAGGGACAAAGTGTTATAGTATTACCTCAAGGTATAATGACTTTTAGTTCAGGTTTTAAAAACTATTACAAGCAAATCATAGATGGAGATGTTTTAGTTTTAAGCACTTTCTTTCCCAAAGCTCCTTGGAAAGCAGAATTAGCTATGGCACGCAATCCAATTATTTATGGGTTAGCTGACGAAATATATGTTGCTGAATCAGCAGAAAAAGGTGGGACTTGGTCAGGTGTTGTAGATGGATTAAGAAAAGGCAGAAAAATCTTTGTGAGAAAACCTGAACAAAACGAAAAAAACGCTAATAATCTTTTAATTCAGAAAGGTGCAATACCTGTTGACTTTGACGGAGTTGAATTACCGAAAAACTACGACACGCCAAATACTGAAAAAGTATCTATTGTTCAAGAGCCGACAGACAATGAATCACTAGAAGCCAAAGTTCGTGCTGTATTTAACGGCAGACCATTAAGTGCAAAAGAACTTCTTGCAAAACTAAATCTCACTTGGACGACACAGAAGCTAAACAATTATCTAAAGAAACTAGATTTTATCGAAGTAGTGAAAGAAAAGAAAACAAATTTATACAAACTCAAAGGGACATCAGACTCGACACAAACTACACTTTTTGTTTAGACAAAAAAGAAAACCAGCCGCCAACAGCGGTTTGGCGTAATGGCGGGTTCAGTGCTTCGTATGACAGTTTTGTGGTAGGTTCAAGTGCAGTTCTTCGATTGAACTTTTGTGCTAAAAATCCGCCACTACGCCAAGCCGCAAAACGTTAGCTATTAAAAACCTTTCTACATCTCATCAATTATCTTATTAAACGTTTTACTTGGACGCATAACATCAGTTGCTTTTTTATCATCTGGCATAAAGTATCCGCCAATATCAGCCGGTTTACCTTGCACAGAAATCAAATCGCTTACAATTTTTTCTTCGTTAGCAGATAGCTCTTTATAAATTTTTGTAAAACGATTTCTTAATTCAGCATCTTCATCTTGATTTGATAAAGCCTCAGCCCAGTATAGTGAAAGATAGAATGAGCTTCCGCGGTTATCAATCTCCCCGGCTTTGCGTGATGGCATTCTGCCGTTTTCAAGATATTTAAGTACGGCTTTATCAAGTGTTTCAGCTAGTATTTTTGCTTTTGGATTTTTTGTTTTGTCATAAACCATTTCAAAAGAAGGAACGAGTGCGCAGTATTCGCCGAGGGAGTCCCATCTTAAATGATTTTCTTTTAATAATTGATCAACATGTTTTGGTGCAGAACCGCCGGCTCCTGTTTCAAATAATCCGCCGCCTTTAAGTAACGGCACAATTGAAAGCATTCTTGCGCTTGTGCCAAGTTCAAGTATCGGGAATAAATCAGTTAAATAATCACGAAGAACATTTCCCGTTACAGAAATTGTATCCAAACCTTTTCTGGTTCGTTCAAGAGTGTATTTCATTGCATCAACCGGTTTGAGAATTTTAATTTCAAGTCCGGTTGTATTGTGTTCGGGTAAATACTTTTTAACCTTTGCAATTATTTCTCTGTCGTGTGCTCTGTTTTCATCAAGCCAGAAAATTGCGGGAGTATTGGAAGCTCTTGCTCTGTTTACCGCAAGTTTAACCCAATCTTTTATTGCTTCATCTTTTGCCTGGCACATTCTGAAAATATCGCCAGCCTCAACGGGTTGTTCCATCAAAACTTTTCCTTCGGAATTTATTGCACGGACAACTCCATCTCCTTTAACTTCAAAAGTTTTATCGTGCGAGCCGTACTCTTCAGCTTTCTTTGCCATCAAACCAACATTAGAAACAGCACCCATTGTTGCAGGATCAAATTGACCTTTGGTTTTTGCATCTTCAATAATCGTCTGATACATTGTTGCGTAGCTGCGATCGGGAATCATTGCTATGCAATCCTGAAGTTCATCTTTTTTATTCCACATCTTTCCGCCGTCGCGCACAACATTCGGCATTGATGCATCAACTATTACATCATTTGGAACATGAAGATTTGTTTTATTGATTCTCGAATCAATCATTGCAAGTTCGGGACGATATTCATAAACTTTGTTTATATCGTTTTCAATTTCTTTTCGTTTTTCATCGGGAAGTTTTTTTAGTTTTTCAAGAACATCCATCAAGCCGTTATTTACATTTGCGCCGATTTGTTTTAATGTATCTGCATGTTTATCAAGCGCATCTTTGTAGTAAACATAAACAGCGTGACCAAACATTATCGGATCTGAAACTTTCATCATCGTAGCTTTCAGATGAAGAGAAAGCAGAACATTATCCTTCTTCGCTTCTTCAATTTGCTCAGCATAAAATTTTCTGAGTTCTTTAACATTCATTACTGCACTGTCAACAACTTCATCTTTAAGAAGTTTAAGACTTTCTTTTAGAACGCTCACACTGCCCTTTATGTCAACAAATTCAATTCTAACAACATCATCTTTATCCATAGTTACAGATTTCTCGGAGCCGTAAAAATCTTTTTGCTTCATATGAGCAACACGTGTTTTGGATCCGGATTCGGGCCAGGGTTTCATCATTTTGTGCGGATGCTTCTGTGCAAACTTTTTAACTGAAGCTGCAGCGCGTCTATCTGCATTGCCTTCTCTTAGTACCGGATTAACAGCAGAGCCAAGTACTTTCGCAAATCTCTCTTTTAATTTTTTCTCTTCTTCAGTCTTTGGTTCTTCAGGATAATCCGGAATTTTATATCCTTTATTCTGTAATTCTTTTATTGCTGCTTTTAGCTGTGGAACCGAAGCACTGATATTGGGAAGTTTAATAATGTTAGCGTCAGGATGTTGAGTTAACTCACCGAGTTCTGCAAGGTAATCGGGTATCTTTTGCTCTTCGGTAAGATAATCCGGGAAGTTTGCAATTATTCTTCCGGCAAGTGAAATATCTTTTTCTACGAATTCAATTCCGGTTCCTTTAGTGTAAGATTTCAGAATTGGCAGCAGGCAATAACTTGCCATTCGCGGGGCTTCGTCTATTTTTGTCCATATAATTTTAAAGCTCATTTCAGTATCCGTTTTTTATTCAGAAAAAATTTTATTTATTAGTTTAAAATACTTAATCGCTGGCTCTAATTGAAGAATATGTTACTAAATAATTACTGCATGCTGAAAATTATTTAATTAACTTAGTTGTGAAGATTTTATCAAGTAATCTTCAGTAAATATTTTCGATTTCAACTAATTAAACATAAAAAGTTTAGTAATATGAAAATCACATCGCCTATCCGATTTGCAATTTTTATTATCACACTATTAATAAGTGAACTAATAATTGCACAAACCACAGACTCAACAAATATTAAATCCGCACAAACAGATAACAATAGAATTCTTCCCTTCTGGTCTGATTGGGCAAAGCAGCAAGGAATTGATTTGCCTTTACCATTTGGAATCGCAGCAAATTATATTTTTATGAGTCGGGATGTTGACGTAACAGACGTTACCGTTCAGTTTCTTAATCGGGCTCCCGAAAGTATTAATGATTTTACAAGTTTTGCTGTAAGAAATAACACCTCGGTTGCAGCTGTTAAATTTGATGCCTGGATATTACCATTATTAAATGTGTATGCAACTGTTGGCTACACAAGCACAATTGCCAAAATGAATGCAAATATTATAATCGAAAGATCCATAGCTCCTCTTCCCCCGGTTGAGTTAGACATTGAGACAGAAACTAAAATAGCCGATCTCTATTGGGGATTTGGATCAACGTTGGTTGCGGGATATAAAAGCTGGTTTGTTATGGCAGATGCTAACTATGGAAAGACCTCGCCCGATGAATTAAACAACTCGATTGATTTTACATTTCTCTCTGCCCGCTCAGGGTTTGCTGGAAATTTGGGACAAGGAAATTCTATGAAAGCCTGGCTTGGTGCAGCGTATCTTTTCTCCACAACAACTCTCGAAATTACAGTACCTTCAGAAACGTTAGGTGATATTATTGTAAAAATCGAGCAGCATCCTGTAAACCCCTGGACATTCCACTCAGGATTTATGATCAGCTTAAACAAACGATTTGATTTTATGGCTGAGCTGGGAACAAATTTTAAGGATGCTTCTATTGCGGTGTTAAGCGCAGCGTTTCGTTTTTAAATTCGTTTGACTTTCTTAAGAAAGATTGAACGAATTAAAACATGTCGTTGTTTCATTGCTTGAATAATATACCCATACAATAAAGCAACAAAATGAATTTACCGACAATTATATTATCAACAATTCTTATGATTACATCAATAAAACAAAATCAGGATGAATATCTTCTCAACTCATCAATAATGAAAACCGAAAATAAATGGCGCATCGTAAACGACGGAGTGATGGGCGGATTAAGTACATCAAAAGTTAATGTTGAAGATGATAAAATTATTTTCAGCGGAAATGTTTCTTTAGAAAACAACGGCGGATTCGCTTCTCTAAGAAGTCCGGTTAAAGATTACAACTTTGAAAACTTTTCCGGATTAGAAATAAAAATCAAAGGTGATGGAAAGCGTTACAGCATTTCAATGAAAGAGACGACTTACTTTTCCGGCTACTTTTACACTTCAACATTTGAAACAAAGAAAGATGAATTGGTTACAATCAAAATTCCTTTTGATCAGTTCAGGATTTACTACTTCGGTAAAGAAACAAAATCCAACAAAAAAATTCCACTTAACAACATCAAAGAAATATCTTTGCTGATTGGTGATAAACAGGAAGGGAAATTCAAAGCAGAAGTTGATCACATAAAGCTTTATTGATTAAATTAAATTGTCATAAATAATAATTTAATAGAAATGAATCGGGAAAAAATTAAACAATTTGTAGAAAAGGACTCGTTCCAAAAATTTATAATCACACTAATAATTTTTAATTCCATTACGATAGGCTTGGAAACATCCAGCGCCATTATGACATCGTTTGGAGATATGCTTCTTCTTATTGATAAAATCATTCTTGCCATTTTTGTTTTAGAAATAACTTTAAAGTTATATGCGTATAGATTTTCATTTTTTAAAGGAGGCTGGAATGTTTTTGATTTTTCAATTGTGGCAATTGCATTACTTCCGGCTTCAGGGGCGCTTGCGGTTCTTCGATCACTAAGAATATTCAGATCGTTGAGACTAATTAAAAACCTTCCGAGATTGCGCTTCATCGTTGAATCTTTGCTTCTTTCACTTCCAAGTATCGGATGGATTTTTGTTTTACTTACACTCGTGTTCTATGTTTTCTCAGTTATCGGAACAAAATTATTTGGGTCTTCATATTCGGAGTGGTTTGGAACCATCTGGGCATCTATGTTTTCTCTTTTCCAGATTATGACTCTCGAAGGCTGGGCAGACATTGCCAGAACAATAAGTGCGAGATATCCTTTTTCAAATGTTTATTTTATTTCTTTCATACTTATTGCTTCTTATACAACCCTGAACATTTTCATTGCGATTGTTGTTAATACAATGTCAGAGATTCAGCAAAAGATTAGCATTCAGGAAACAAGCAAAATAGAAGATATAATTCAGGACGAGAATGAAGAACTCAGAAACGATATCAGAAATCTGAAAGAACAAATTATAAAGCTGGAAGAAAAGCTTTCGAAAAAAATTAACCAAATATGAAATATTAAATTTCTGTTAATTATTCCTCTGTAAGTTTTTTTGATTTCTTTGTTTTATAAGTTAATCTTCAATTAAATTTTATTTTTCATTACACAGAAAGGAAAGCCAGTGGACATACTAAACACAATTCAATCAGCACTTGGCGGTGGTAATAAAAAAGACGATTTGATGTCATCTGTAATGAACTTGCTTGGCGGACAAGGCGGCTTGCAAAATCTTATCAGCCAGTTTGATTCAAAAGGACTTGGCGATGTTATCGGCTCGTGGATTAGCACCGGACAGAATAAATCAATTTCTCCAGATCAAATTCAAAATGTTTTCGGTTCTGATGCTTTAAGTGGAATTGCATCCAGGCTCGGATTAAATGTAAATGATCTTTCCGGTCAGCTTTCAAATTTACTTCCGGATGTTATTGATAAATTAACTCCTGATGGAAAAGTTCCCGAAGGTGATATTTTAAGTCAAGCTTCTGATCTGCTTGGTGGATTATTTGGCAAGGAATAAACTCATTATAATAATTTAATTTTTGAGTCTTGAAAAGAATACCCGAAACAAATAACTCAGTCAGACCAAAAGAAATTGTAAGGCAATATCTTTTTCATCTGGATAAACACATTGATGAGCTTAAGAACGGAAGAGCAAATACAACTTTGCAGATAAAGGATATTGCCGGATTATTATTCATCCATCCAAAGCATTTAAGCAATACAATTCAGGATGTTTTAGGAAAATCGCCGTGTGATTTGTATGAAGAAAGATTAATCAAAATTTCCAAAGAACTTATTTTGTCCTCTGACAAATCAATTTCATCTATCGCGCGGCATCTTACATTTGATCCTTCTAACTTTACTAAATTCTTTAAGAGCTACACCGGAATGACTCCGAAGAGATTCCGTGAAGCAAATCAAAAGAAAAAAGTCTGAACTTAATACCATAAAAATTCTGAACTACTCACCATAAAATTTCTTTCCCAGCAAAATATCTTTGCGCTAAAAATTCTAAAGGAGAATTTATGAGCAACAAAATAGCTTTAGTTACAGGAGGCAGCCGCGGACTCGGAAAAGATATGGCATTATCGCTTGCTGACCGCGGATTGGATATTATCCTAACTTACAATACACAAAAAGATGGTGCCGAACAGGTTGTCTCTCAAATTAAAAGCAAAGGAAGAAAGGCAGAATTTTTGCAGCTTGATATTTCAAAAATTAATTCATTGAATATCTTTGTAGAAAATGTTTTATCTGTTTTAAAATCAAATTGGAAAACTGATAAATTTGATTTCCTTATAAACAATGCCGGCGTTGGTTTAACTCTGCCAATACAACAGGCAACCGAAGAAGCTTTTGATAATATGATGAACATTCATTACAAAGGAGTGTATTTCCTTACACAAAAATTTCTGCCGCATATAAATGATAACGGCGGAATAATTTTTATCTCAACCGGCACAACACGATTTTGTGTTCCCGGCTATTCAATTTATGCTTCGTTAAAAGGAGCGGTAGAAGTTTTATCAAGATATGTCGCAAAAGAATTTGGGCAGCGCGGTATCCGCTCGAATGTTGTTGCACCGGGAGCAATTGAAACTGATTTTAATAATGCAGCAATAAGAAATAATCCTCAACTGAAAAGTTATCTTGCAAGTCAAACTGCATTAGGTCGGGTTGGTAATGCAGATGACATTGGTGGAGTAGTTGCCTTCCTTTGCACAGAAGAAGCAAAATGGATAAATGCTCAAAGAATCGAAGTATCCGGCGGAATGTTTTTATAATTCTTTTTATAATTTCTTTACAAAAGCCGTGGTAAAAATATCACGGCTTATTTTGTTTATGATTTAAGTTATTTATTAATTTCATATCAAAAAAATCTTAAACCTTTCGTAAAAATGATTGTCAAATGTTTAGTATTTACAGGAGGTTTTATGAAACATTGTTTTTCACCTATTCTACTAATTTTTTTAAGTACAGTTTCAATTACTTTTGCCCAGCATGGTGTTGGAAGTGAGTGGGGACCTGAAGTTCTCTTACCGCTAAAAAATTCTGGGGCTAAACAACGTGGAGTTCTTTACAATAACATTGTTACAACAAGTGATGGAAGAATTATTATCTCGACAACGGAAGTAAATTCTTCTAATGTCAATCAAACGATTGGACATTATCTGACCTATTCCGATGATGGAGGTACAAATTGGCTTAATCCTCCTCAACAATTTACTCCGACCTATTTGGTAATAGGCGGAGGCGGAGTGAAACTTGCAATGGATTCAAATGACACTTTATATGTTTTATGGACCGGAAGAAATCCTTCGGCTATCTTTATTTCAAAACTTGATAAAAATCTTAACATCATTAAAGATTCTATTCGTGTAACATCTCAGGTTACAAGCTATACAAACACTGGGTTTGCAACACATTTTACCATTGACCAATATAATCGTATTCATGTTATGTGGCATGAAGGCAGCACTAATTCTTCTCAAACAGCAGAATCATTTTACACGCGTTCAATTGATGGCGGGCTATCCTGGTCCCCAGTGGACACTTTGAGTACAATGGATGGTCATCATTCAGCTTTTCCGCATGCAGAATTTGATGTTGCCGGTGATACTTTAGCTATTGCCTGGCGAGATTCTGTGGGTGGAATAAAGCAATGGGATGTTTATGGTGTTGTTAGCACAAACGGCGGACAAACTTGGTCAGATCCACTTGCTTTTATTAGCACTAATGATGCTGATTGGGATCCTGATTTGTTGGTTGATAATCAAGGCAGATTCCATCTTGCCTATCACGTTTATCCAACAGGAAATCCTTTTTGGGGTGTCAGGGTTGAATATAGATACAGCGATAATTTAGGTTCCAACTGGATGATACCAAGTAATCCTTCAAACGGGCAATTGTCTGAAGCAGGAAAACGTTCTCAGCTTGTAGAATGTTATCGTTTCGATGCAAAACGAAATGCCCTGTGGTTAAGTTGGAAAGATGAAAGAGATTTTAATCTTTCCACCGGTGATGCACAAGGCGATATAGTAATCACTTACAGCACTGACAGAGGATTAAACTGGTCAGCACCTGAATTTGTTACAGATCGATATGATTCTACGATTGCATTTAAAGCTGGAGCCTTGCTACCAAACGGTGATTATTGCCTTAACTATGAGGTAATGTCGCCAGGCAATATAAATTCGATTGCATTTTTACGAGTGTATTTCAGAAAAAGAAACAGTGTGATTAGTAATGTTGAAGAATTAAATTCACACATACCAAATTCCTTTCAGCTTTATCAAAATTATCCAAACCCGTTTAATCCAACGACAAATATACGCTTTACGCTTCCACACAGAGATTATATAACATTGAAAGTATACGATATTTTAGGCACATTAGTTGCGATATTATTAAATGGAGAATTGAATGAAGGTGAACACATATTAACATTTAATGCAAAAGATTTGACTACCGGAATTTATTTCTACCAAATGAAAACCAAGGAATATCTGGAAACAAAAAAAATGATCCTGATGAAGTAAAAAAATAAAGAGAACAGAAATTGAAAAGACTGATTTACCTTATAAGTTTTATGATTTGCTTACAGATAACTGAAGCACAGACAGTTCCCTACAATATGCAAGGGCTATATGACTCATTACAGTTGAAATTGGAGGATATTCATAACACACTCGGCACAATGTGGAATGGTCAGGAATATTGCACTAAATATAGCTCGGGCTTGTTAGTTGCAAACAGTAATCTTGGATATGAATTATTGAATGATCCGGATTTGATGTATAAAGTCTGGCTGATGCTTAGTGCTCTTGATTCTCTTCAAGTCAAAGCTGTTTCGGTTTCATTAAATTATCCATTACTTGTTGATGGATTTCCAAACAAATCTGCCTATCTCGATATATACAAAAATATTCTTCAAATTATCCGGAGTGAGGGATTTGAAGTAATTATCAGTTGTCAGACAACATTTATAGACACAGTATTTGGTAATCCGCAGCTCACTAATGATGTTCTGCAATTTTATAACGGCTTAAACAGCTATCGTTACAAGACAGAAAAAAAACAAATGATACAAACTGTTATAGACTCGCTGCAACCTGACTATCTGACAGTTGAGATGGAACCAAAAACTATGGAAGCTAACACTCTTGGTTTAGTTAATTTTTCCGTGGATAGTGTTACGAGCTATGTACAATTTTATCTTAACGGGCTGAACCGCCGAAATGTGAAGATAGGTGCAGGTGCAGGCAGCTGGGATAATCTGAATTACTTTCAAAGTTATGCAACGCAGACTAATCTGGATTACATTGATATACACTTATATCCGATTAATTTCGATTTTTATCTTAACCGATTATTCTATATTGACTCACTTGCGGACGCCAATAACAAAAAGCTTGTTCTTGGAGAAGCATGGCTCTATAAAGTAGGGGATAATGAGTTGGACTCATCAAGTATTGCACAGGCATCTCAAATTTTTTCGAGGGATGCTTTCAGCTTTTGGATTCCGCTCGATTCTTTGTTTATCAAAACTCTTGTACTTGCTTCACATATAAATCAAATTGAACTTTCGAATCCTTTCTGGATGCGTAACTTTTTTGGATATTTAACTTATGATTCAATTCAACATTATAACGCATCCCCTTCTGTAATTTTTAATCAATTGAATCAGACTGCTGCACCAAACATTGTTACTAAAACATTTTCCAGAACAGGCTGGGTTTATTACAATCTTATTAAGGATATTTGTTCATCCACCGGAATTGATGAAGGAAGGAATGAATTACCAGGAGAATTTCAACTTTATCAAAACTACCCGAACCCATTTAATCCTGCTACAATAATAAGTTGGCAGTCGCCTGTCAGCAGTCATCAAACATTAAAGATTTATGATGTGCTTGGCAATGAAGTTGCAACATTAGTTAATGAATTTCTTCCGGCAGGAATTTATGAAGCTGAATTCAATGCGTCTGGTTTAGCAAGCGGATTGTATCTGTATCGATTGCAGACTGTAGGTTTTGTTGAAACAAAGAAGATGATTTTGATGAAATAGCAACAAACTAATTTTTTAGAAGAAATAAACACAAGCCGTGGTAGAAATATCACGGCTTTTTATTTCTTCATAATCCAGCGTATGTCCCCCAGATGCAGGGCGTTTTTAATTATTCGAACTTGTTTTATAAATCTAAACACTCCAAAGAAATTAATTTGCATTAGTTAGGAGTCCTAACTATATTTGTCCCGCAAACATTTATCATTAATACTAAAGGAGTACAAAATGGAACAAATCAAGGGTTATGATTATGGCAAACCTACCTTAGAGCAATCACCTGTTACAATGCAGGACTTGGCTCTGCTAAAGAAAACGCTTTTGTGGTCTGATGACGACGACCGCTTCCTGAAAATGGCGGGCGATGTTCTGAAAGATCAAACTAATGAAGTGCTGGATTTGTGGTATGGCTATGTCGGCGGTAACGAACATTTGGTGCATTACTTCACAAAAGACGGACAACCAAATATGGATTATCTTACCGCCGTAAGAGCAAGATTCGGACAGTGGATTATTGATTTATGTACAAAACCTTATGATCAGAATTGGCTGAATTATCAGCACGAAATAGCATTAAGACATCACAGCACAAAAAAGAATAAAACAGATGGTGTTGATGCTGTTCCCATCATTCATTACCGGTATATGACTGCTTTCATTTATCCAATTACTGCGACGATAAAATCTTTTCTTGGCAAAAAAGGACACTCTCAACCCGATATTGAAGGTATGCATAATGCCTGGTTTAAAGCAGTGACCCTCACGGTTATTCTGTGGACTTATCCATATATTAATAAAGGCGAATTCTGAGAAGGAATAAACATTAATAATCGGATTAGCCGGATCATATTATAATAAATAGTGTCCGGCTGGTCCTTCTTTATTCTTGTGGTTGAAACAATAAAATGTGGAGTAAAAGAAATAATTATTTCATAGTTTCGTTCAATAAATATTTTTAAATAATTTGAGATAAATGAAAGCAGCGGTTTGGGATTCGTATATAAAAAAAGACAATGGCAATATTTTGCACTTTGATGTTGTTGTGCCCGAAAGCAGAAGCGAATCAGCAATAGACTATAAATACGCATATGAGTATTTGAAATCAAAAGGTGTTAACAGCGCGGAAATCAATGTAACGAATTGTCAGTTTTGTCACATTGAAATCCTGACAGAGAAGATGATGTCCGATATTGAATCAAAAGGATTTTATATAATTGAAATGGATGAAATCGCTTCTGAACTGCCTGATAACCCAACGCGGAGAGAAATGATTTTGTTTTTACGTGCGCATTACGATGAATATAGATATGCAAACTTCAGAAATAAAAGCGATAATCAGATTATGCAAATTATTCAGGAACTAAACATCCCGAAAATGTTATGAAAAAATCCGTATTTGATTTAGATAATCAAAACACAAGCGTTGAAAGCAGAATTGTTGCTTCGCTGGAAAGAATATCCCAGGCATTCAGAGTGCTATTATGGCAGGAAAGTATCGAGCATTCTTTAAGTCCTATACAGGTGCAGGTATTAATTTTTTTATTACATCATAGTGAAGAAAAAAGAAAAGTCGGTTATCTTGCTGATGAATTTAATATGACGAAAGCCACAATCAGTGATACAATTAAAGCTCTTGAACAGAAGAAATTGATAAAGAAAGAATATGACCCCAGGGATACAAGAAGTTTTGTTATCCATCTAACCGCCAAAGGAAAAAACATTGCTAATAAAACAGCCCTGTTTGCCCAGCAGCTTCTAAGCCCTGTTGAAAAACTGCACAATGACGATAAGCAGAATCTTCTTTTGAGTTTAATTGAGATAATTCGCCATTTAAATGAAACGGGGCTAATAACTATACAGCGAATGTGTTTTACCTGTTCTTATTATAAAACTTCCGACAACGGGCAGAAACATTTTTGCAAATTATTAAATCAGGAATTAAAAAGAACAGAGCTAAGAGTTGATTGTCCCGAACATATATTTGCAGAACATCCGGGTTAAAATTTCTCTGCTTTCATAAAAACTCTTTTACAATTTTTTATTGATTCTTACTTTTAAACCTCTTCTCTTCTTTTGAGCGCAGAGAAAGGTGTTTTGTTTTTCTTCCACTAACTCTATTACGCCACATCTTAAAACTTGAAGGTTTTATTTCTCTTCTCATAATTTCCCGCACTTTGTTCTCTTTCAAACCAAACTGAAGTTCAATTGCTTCAAAAGGAGTTCGGTCTTCCCAAGCCATTTCTATTATTCGGGATATGTCTTCTAAGGAAAAGTTTTTCATTTATATTTCTTTTGGTTCAATTCCGGGTTTTGCATAAGATAATCTTGCAATTCTTTTTGTATCGTGGTAACCATCCAATCCACTGATTGCAATTGTTCCGGCTTTTTCAATATCAACAAAGCCATCTCCACCAACAGTATCATCAGGTAGAATTACTTCGAGGATTTCTCCAACTATAAAAATTGTCCCATTAAATTTTATTTCAAGCTCTTCAACAAAACGACAGCCAATTTTTATTTGGGATTCTTTTACATAAGGAGCCTTAATTGTGTCTCTGTACTCCGGTGTTAAACGGCACTCGTCAAATTCTGAAACATCTTTATCATATCTTGCAGAAGTTTGATGTGCCTTCTTAAAAATCTCTTTGTTAATATGATTTATTGTAAAATAATTTGTTTCTTTTATGTTATTGTATGTGTGTCTTTCAACAGAGACCGGACGCATTAAAAATCCAATTGCCGGCGGGTTTGCACCAACGTGAATCACAGAACTAAATATCGCAAGATTAGTTTTTCCTTCTTTTGAAATTGTGCCGATTAAGTTTGCACTTTTAAAGCCAGAAAGCGAGTTAACAAAGTTAGTTCTGTAAAGTTTTTCAAAACCCATTATTTCTTTTTTATTAATATTCATAAAAACCTCTTAATCAGTAATTCCGATGTATCGCTGATGTCAATTTTAGGGAACATTTTTTTCTCTGTTTGGTAGACTCTCTAATTCAAGGACGACCCTTTAACCATTTTTACTTTAAACGCTTATCTACCATTTTAAGTTCATATAGTAAATAAACTTCTCAAATGAAAAGATGTTGTAGAATTTTATTTGTCGCACGAGCCTCGATTTTCAAGAAGTGGATGGACAAGCAGTAATAATTAAAATCTATTTAAAAGATTTATTATCCTCTGCATAAAAACTTCAAGCTTATACCGGGCATAATTATTTAATAATGAAGAAAGTATTTTTATTATTTTGTGAGTAAAAATTTTTTATTTAGTTAAGTATGGATGACAAAAGAAAATCCGAAGATGGTTTTATTCCGCAACACGGCGGATATAAAAAGCTATTAACCTTTAAGAAAGCGGAGATAATTTACGATGGTACTGTTTACTTCTGTAATAAATTTCTAAAAAAAAACCAGATCGAACAATTGATCAAATGATTCAGGCTGCGAGATCCGGAAAGCAAAATATTGCAGAGGCAAGTATGGCTTCAGCAACATCCAAGGAAATGGAATTAAAACTTACAAATGTCGCCCGCGCAAGTTTAGAAGAGTTGTTGATTGATTATCAGGATTTTTTAAGAACAAGAGGTTTTAAAGAATGGGGGAAAGATCACAAGTATGTCAACAGACTAAGAGAATTGAACAGAACACCAAATGCTAATTATGAAACTTTCAGGAAAGGTATAGAAAACCCCAACCCAGAAATTAGTGCTAATGTTTTAATTGGTTTAATTAAAATTACCTCATACTTGTTAAGCCGGCAGCTACAAAGATTAGAGAAAGACTTTATTAAAGAGGGTGGATTAAGAGAGAAGATGACGAGAGCAAGAATTAATCATAGAAAAAAAGGACAATAGGGACAGATGAGACTGGAAAGTCTCACTTGTCCCAAGTGTCCCAAGACTCTAAGAGCATTAAGATAAAACCATTCCATTTATTCCATCTTCAGGAGAAATTGGTGTGAAGTTAAACCTCTTATTAAACTTACTGCTATTGAAGAAATAATCTTGTTTGAATTGATAACCAACATCCTGCAATTCTTTTAGTATCGGGACGAAGATTCCCAAAACACTGATCATCCATTCCGGCATTGTTTGAATTTTCTTTAGCTTGTTCATCGCATTCATCATCAATTCAATCCATTGTCTGTTAGTAAGTTTTTGATCGGTTGTTGGTAAATGCCAAACCTGATTATAAGCTCCGGGAGTGTTGCCAAGCAGTGTGACTGCTTTGCCAATGTCTTTACTGTAGATGAAATTATGTATAACATCAAGCTTACCAAGCCACTGCGGATTTTTATTGTTGACGAGTTTTAAATAAACCGTTTGATAAAGCATACTACCGATTACTTCCGGTCCGTAAAAATCCGGTGCGCGTGCAATGATTGCTTCAACTTTATTTTTTTCTACTGCATCCATCAGCATTTTTGCAATTTCTGCTCTTACTTTTCCTTTTTCTGAAATTGGATTGATCGGAGTATCTTCTGTC
>CAZXGJ010000041.1:3140-34110 GCA_964639955.1 uncultured Ignavibacteriaceae bacterium | reverse complement strand
ATTAATAATCAGAGGGTTGCTTATCTTGCTGTCTAATTTTAGGGGTACAGTTCAAATCAATTCATCAGTTACAAGGTAGGTTTATATTATTACAATCAAGCAAGGTCAAACCAGTATTTACTGGTTCCCAGGAATCTCCATTGTTCGAAGATCGAAAAATTCCACCACCAACTGTTGAAGAAAACAAAATATTCTCACTACTCACTGCTAAATCTGTTACAGTTAAATTTCCTATTCCACTGTTAATCTGAAGCCAAGTTTCCCCCTGATTCATTGAACGATAAATTCCACTCCCAAAAGCTAAAGCAAAAACATCTCCCGCATTATTTACTGTTGTTGTCCAAATATATGTGCTAGGTAAGCCATTACTTTTTCTTATCCAGTTTTCACCATAATTAGTTGACCTGTATACCTGGTTGTACCTTGTTGCAATGTACATTACAAAGTTTGTATCGATGGAGATAGAATAAATCGTCTAACTCTGAACATTTTCAATACCTTCACTAATTTGTATCCACAAATCACCGTTATTTGAAGATTTATATAAACCACTACGTGCTGAACCAACATAGATGTATCCACTATCACTCATCGTCATTGAAATGATATTGCCGCAATATGGTCCATTAGTTTGCTGCCAAAAATTCTGTGCAGAGATGGTCATCGAAAGGAGAAAAACTAGAAGAGATATTTTAAGGGTTCGCAAAATTTTACCCCATATTAAAATTAAACTTAACAGAAACTTAAGAAAATAAAACGTGAAAGTCACGTTAGAGTAAGAGTAAGATAAAGAGTAGGACTAAGAAAATTAGTTTTTTGCTATTTCTTATCAGGAAGAGTAAAACCAATTGGTTTCTTAGGTTTTTGTTTTTCTATAATTAGTTGTTTAATTGTCTCAAAGATTAATTGTATTTGTTTTTCTTGTTCTGTGAATTTTTCAATTGTTTCTTTTTCAAGTTTCTTAAGTTTTGTCGCAAGCTCTTCGTGACTTTGTAGAAATCTTCTCAATTGAACAAATGCTCTCATAATAGCAATATTAACCTGGATTGCACTCTTACTCTTCAACACACTTGAAAGCATCGCAACTCCTTGCTCAGTAAATGCAAATGGTGGATATCTTCTACCTCCCCAACTTGAGGTCACAGTTTGTGACCTCAAGTTTTCAAATTCATCTTCCGAAAGCTGAAACATAAAGTCTTCGGGAAATCTATCTAAATTTCTTCTTACTGCTTGATTCAAGACTTTTGTTTCAACTCCATAAAGCTCAGCTAAATCAGCATCTATCAGAACTTTTTCGTTTCTGATCAAATAGATTTTATTTGTAATCAATTCAACTGTTATTAAACTTTTTGAATTCATTTAGAATAAACTCCTTATAAACTTGAGGTCACAAATTGTGATCTTAAAAGCAAAGCTTCTTGTGATATATCTCTCATAAAATATCCAAATGCAAAATAAACAATTCTAAATTATACATTGTGAATTCTGCATTGCTTTCCTTCCTTGTATTTCACTTATCAATCAATTAATTTGACGCCTCAATTTCTGACTAAAACAATCAGCAAAATTCATTTTTTAAGCAGAATTCTAACATTATTTATAGGATAGTTAAGGAAATTTATGGCTAAGGATTATAAACGAAATCCTGAAATTGAAGAAATAGAAACCAGCGAATGGCTTTACTCACTCGATTATGTTTTTGAACACGGCGGACCGGAAAGAGTAAGAGAGTTACTTCAGCAATTGCAGATACGTGCACACAAAGCCGGAGTGCAAATTCCTTTTTCGGCAAACACTCCGTACATAAATACAATCCCAAGAGAAAAGCAGCCTCCTTTCCCAGGCAACAGGGAGATTGAAAGAAGAATAAAAAGTCTTATCCGCTGGAATGCAATGGCGATGGTTGTGAATGCAAACAAGATGGAAGAAGGAATCGGTGGACACATTTCTACTTATGCAAGTGCTGCAACTTTGTATGAGATCGGCTTCAATCATTTCTTCAAAGGAAAAGGTGAAGGTTACGACGGTGATCAGATTTATTTCCAGGGACACGCATCTCCGGGAATTTATGCGCGTGCTTTTCTTGAAGGAAGAATTTCAAAAGAGAAAATAAAAAACTTCAGAAGAGAATTTGCTAAAGGCGGTGGACTTTCTTCTTATCCTCATCCATGGCTGATGCCGGAGTTCTGGGAATTCCCGACTGTGTCAATGGGTCTCGGTCCAATTATGGCGATCTACCAGGCAAGATTTAATCGTTACCTTGAAGACCGTGGTTTGAAAAAAGATACCGGCAGCAAAGTCTGGGCATTTCTCGGCGATGGAGAAACAGATGAACCAGAAACTCTCGGTGCAATTACTCTTGCATCAAGAGAGCAGCTTGATAATTTAATTTTTGTAATCAACTGCAACTTGCAGAGACTTGACGGACCGGTTCGCGGCAACGGAAAAATTATTCAGGAGCTTGAAGCAGCTTTCCGTGGCGCAGGATGGAATGTTATAAAAGTTATCTGGGGCGAGGATTGGGATCCGCTTCTTGAAAAAGATAAAGACGGAAAATTGATTAAACGAATGGGTGAAGTTGTTGACGGACAGTATCAGAAATATACTGTTGAAAGCGGTGCTTACATACGTGAACATTTTTTTGGTGTTGATGAAGAACTGAAAGAAATGGTCAGCAATATGACAGACGAACAGTTAAAGAAAATGAAAAGAGGCGGTCACGATCCTGAAAAAGTTTATGCTGCTTTCAACGCTGCAGTTAATCATAAAGGTTCACCGACAGTTATTCTTGCAAAAACAATTAAAGGATACGGACTCGGTGAAAGCGGTGAGGGAAAAAACATAACTCATCAGCAGAAAAAATTAAATGAAGATGAGATGAAAGAATTCCGTGCACGTTTTGGTATTCCTATTTCTGATGAGCAGATTCACAACGATCCTTTTTACAGACCTGATGAAGACAGTGCTGAGATAAAATATATTACTGAAAGAAGAAAAGCTCTTGCTGGATATGTTCCTTCAAGAAAGACAAACCTGAAACCGATTAAAACTCCTGATGAATCTCTCTTCGAAGAATTTTATAAAGGGACCGAAGGAAGAGAAGTTTCAACAACGATGGTGTTTGTGAGAATTCTTGCAAAGCTTTTAAAAGATGCTGAGATTGGAAAAAATATCGTTCCGATCGTTCCTGATGAAGCAAGAACTTTTGGAATGGAATCGCTTTTCAGACAGGTTGGAATTTATGCACACGCAGGACAGTTGTATGAGCCTGTTGATAAAGACAGTCTTCTCTATTACAAGGAAATTAAAAACGGACAGATACTAGAGGAAGGAATAACAGAAGCTGGTTCAATGTCTTCTTTCATTGCCGCAGGAACTGCTTATGCAACTCACGGAATAAATATGATTCCTTTCTTTATTTACTATTCAATGTTTGGACTACAGAGAGTGGGTGATCTTGCCTGGGCTGCCGGTGATATCGGGGCAAAAGGATTTTTAATCGGCGGAACTGCCGGAAGAACAACACTGAACGGAGAAGGATTACAGCATCAGGATGGACATAGTCATTTGCTGGCTTATGCAATTCCAAATATGGTTGCGTACGATCCAGCATTTGCTTTTGAGCTTGCCGTTATCATTCGTGCTGGAATAAAAAGAATGTTTGAAGATCAGGAGAACATTTATTATTACATCACCGTAATGAATGAAAACTATGCTATGCCCGAAATGCCGAAAGGTGCGAAGGAAGGAATTTTAAAGGGAATGTATAAGTTTAAATCTTCCGGTTTAAAGAAGGCAGATGCAAAAGCGCAACTCTTCGGAAGCGGAACTATTTTGAATCAAGTACTTCAGGCTCAGGAAATTCTAGAGAGTGATTATAAAGTTGCGGCAGATGTCTGGAGTGTTACCAGTTATAAAGAATTGAGGAGAGAAGCCCTTGAGGTTGAAAGATGGAATATGCTCAATCCCGACAAGAAGCAAAAAACTTCTTACATCACTCAAACTCTTTCAAAAGAAGATGGAGTTTTTGTAGCAGCATCAGATTATGTGAAAGCGCTTCCAGATTCGATATCAAAATGGATTCCCGGAAAACTATATTCTCTGGGAACAGATGGCTATGGAAGAAGTGGTGCAAGAAAAGCTCTCAGAGATTTCTTTGAGGTTGATTACAGACACATTGTTTATGCAACTCTCGGTGCACTTGCAAAAGAAGGAAAAATAAAAGAAACGGTTCTAGAGAAAGCAAAAAAGGATTTAGAGATTAAACCTGATAAATTAAACCCGATGATATCCTAAAAACGTTCTGTCATTCTGAACGAAGTGAAGAATCTCTGAGATTCTTCGCGAATCCATTCGTATTCACTCAGAATGACAATACACTGAAATAAAAAACTTAAAACGAAATAATGGCAACAGAATTTAAACTACCTGAACTTGGCGAAAATATAGAATCGGCTGACATAGTCAACGTCCTTGTTAAAACCGGTGATATGGTTGAGAAGGAACAATCCATCATCGAAATTGAAACTGATAAAGCAACGATTGAAGTTCCATCAAATGTTTCCGGAAAAATAACTGAAGTGTTTGTCAAGCAAGGTGATTCAGTGAAAGTCGGACAAACAATTATTAAAGTCGACGAAGGGGCTTCGTCTGGCGACTACGCCCCCTTAAAAGGGTCAGTTGTTAAGGAAGAAGCTAAGCCTGAGGCAAAATCGGGAACAAAGAAGGAAGAAAAAGAATCCTCACCCAAAAAAGAAGTGAAAGAAACAATTCAATCCGGCTCGGGAAAAATTGTTGAATTTAAAGTTCCTGATCTTGGAGAGAATATTGAATCTGCTGATGTAATAAATGTTCTCGTTAAAGTTGGAGATGTGATTGCAAAAGATCAGGGTGTTATTGAAATTGAAACCGACAAAGCCACAGTTGAAGTCCCCTCCTCCGTTGAAGGAAAAATTGTTGAAGTAAATGTTAAGACTGGTGATAAAGTAAAAGTCGGAGATGTTCTTATAAAAGTTGAATTAACCTCAGCAACTCCGGTTACAAAGAAAGAAGAGCCAGCTAAAAAACCGGCACAAGTATCTGCAGAAAAAGTTGAACTGCCAAAAGGTGAATTGCCTGAGTTACAACCTGGTGAACATGATGATCAGCCGCCAATACTGCGAGGTTCTGCACCCGCTGCTCCATCTGTCAGAAGAATCGCTAGAGAACTTGGAGTTGATATAAATAAAGTCCCCGGTTCCGGTGAGGGCGGAAGAATTTCGATGGACGATGTTAAAGCTTATGTGAAAAAAATAATGACCGGGAAATCGGAATCTGTTGGATTAGGGATTCAGAAAGAAACTTTGCCTGACTTTACCAAGTACGGAAAAGTTGAACGGGTTACGATGAGTAAGATACGCGAGAAAACAGCAACTCATTTAAGTTATGCGTGGTCCGTTATTCCTCATGTAACGCAATTCGATAAAACCGATATCACGGAATTCGAAAAAGACAGGAAAGAGCTCAGCAAAAAAGTTGAAGAGCATGGTGCGAAACTCACGGTGACAGGTATACTTATTAAAATAATTGCTGAAGGAATGAAGAAGTTTCCACAATTCAACACAAGCATTGACATGGATAAGATGGAAATCATCTACAAAAAATATATAAACATCGGTGTTGCAGTTGATACTGAATATGGTTTGCTGGTACCTGTGATTAAAAATGCGGATCAGAAAAATCTTATCGAGATTTCTGTTGAACTGAATGAACTCGCACAAAAAGCCCGTGATAAAAAGCTATCGCTTGAAGAAATGCAAGGCGGATGTTTTACGATAACAAATCTCGGTGGTATTGGCGGAACATATTTTACGCCGATAGTAAATTCACCCGAAGTTGCAATTCTCGGAGTATCCCGTGGAAGTTATGAACCCGTTTACAATAAAGAAGGAAAATTTGAACCAAGGTTGATGCTGCCACTTTCTCTCTCGTACGATCATCGGATAATTGACGGTGCAGATGCGATCAGATTTTTGCGATGGGTTTGCGAAGCACTTGAAGAACCATTGAAAATATTTATGTGAAATAATTAATTGTTTTACTGTTGCATTGTTCTATTGCTGACAACTTGATTAACAATAAAACAATTTAGCAATACAACAATTGGAGTTTTGAAAAGGAATTAATTAGATGTCTGAAAAAATAAACTTAGCCGTAATCGGTGCGGGACCCGGAGGATACGCTGCAGCTTTTCTCGCAGCAGATCTCGGAATGAATGTTACTTTAATTGATAAAGAAAAAAATCCCGGTGGAGTTTGTCTTTACAGAGGATGTATTCCATCAAAAGCTTTATTACACGTTGCAAAACTTCTCAATGAAACAGAAGAAGCAAAAAACTGGGGAATCGAATTTCAGAAACCAAATATTGAACTCGATAAACTTCGTGACTGGAAAAGTAAAGTAGTTGATAAACTGACAAGTGGTGTTGGTTCTGTCGCAAAATTCCGTAAAGTAAAGTACATTCAGGGAACGGCAACCTTTAAAAACTCTAAAACACTCCTTGTAGAAAAAAAAGAAGGAAGTAAAGAAGAATTTTCATTCGATAAAATAATTATTGCAACTGGTTCAAGAATTACAACTGTCCCCTCTCTTGATATTAAAAGTAACAGATTACTGAACTCGACAACAGCACTCGACCTTCCTGCTATTCCAAAATCACTTTTGGTAGTAGGTGGCGGTTACATCGGTTTGGAAATTGGTTCTGTGTATCAGGCACTTGGTTCAAAAATTTCTATTGTTGAAATGCTGGATGGACTCCTTCCCGGTGCTGACCGAGATCTTGTTTCTCATCTTTCCAAAAGACTGAAAGAAAAATTTGATAGCATTATGCTAAACTCAAAAGTAGTTGATATGAAAGAAGTAAAAGATGGATTACAAGTTAAGATTCAGGATAATGAAGGGAAAACTTCTGAGAATACTTATGATTATGTTTTAATGTCTATCGGCAGAAGACCTGATACATCAGGATTGGGATTAGAAAACACAAAGGTAAAAGTAAACGAACGTGGCTGGATAAAGGTGAACAATCAAATGAAGACTGACGATCCCGATATTTATGCAATTGGTGATATTGTTGGTGAACCTATGCTTGCACATAAAGCTTCTCACGAGGGAAGAGTTGCAGTTGAAGTTATTGCAGGACACAAATCAGCATTTGAACCTATGGCAATTCCTGCTGTTGTTTTCACTGATCCTGAAATTGCGTGGGCTGGATTAACAGAGAATCAGGCAAAAGAAAAAAAGATAAATTATGAAGTTGCAAAATTTCCCTGGGCTGCATCAGGAAGAGCAGTTACGCTGGATAGAAATGATGGAGTAACAAAAATTTTAGTTGATCCTTCCTCACAAAGAATTTTAGGAATTGGTATTTGCGGTCCTGGAGCCGGTGAATTAATTGCCGAAGGCGTTCTTGCAATTGAAATGGGTGCGAACCTGACAGATCTAAAGTTGACAATTCATCCTCATCCGACTTTGTCTGAAACTTTGATGGAGGCAGCAGAAGTTTTTTTTGGACAGAGTACTCACGTTTATAGATCGAAGAAGATCTGATCAATATCCTTCTTCGATTTCTTTTAGCCAGAGTAGTAATTTTTCTTCGTCAAGACCAATTATATCTTCTTTTGATATCGTATCGGGATGTGGAAACAATTCCTTCAGCTTGCCATATATAAGTAATCGTTTTCCGGGGCTTGCAAGCTTTAGCAAATTCCATAATGTAATAGCATCATTATATGCTGCTAAAGAGACAATCCTTTCTATAAAAAACTCACTCTTGCTGGAAGCAAATTCATTTACTGCGTTTATTAATTCAGGATCAGTATTATTATAGTATGGTACTAAGCTTCCGGAAGCCCTGTCTATCTCAATAACATATTCTTTTGCGGCAATCATCCTGATTTCTCTTGAGAAGGCAATAATATTTCCGCTCGTTACTAACAGCCAGGCTCTGTCTTCATCTCTGGTTTCAACTTTAAATGAGGCAGCACCGGAATGATTTGAGATAGTTGTGCCAAGAATTGAAAGATTAAAAACCCCCGGAGAACCTGAAAGATCAGTTTGAATTTTTCCTGCTATGAACTCTCCGGTATTTTTTTTATCGGGCCGTCTTAAAATTGTTTCCGCTCCTATTATCATCCTCCCGGTTTCGGGCAATTCAATCGTTGCTGAAGAATTTTCACCCGTCTCTATTGTTTCTTCCATTGACAAGGACGAATTTTCTTCAATCAGATTTCCGTCAATACTAACACTTCCACTTATACTGCTTACACGCCAGCTTTTAGACCCGGTTATAATTAAAAAGTAGATGCCCGCTGCAGCCAGCAATATTACAAATGCCCATCCTATCCGCATTTTAAGTCTGGGGCTGGCAGCAGGAATATCAACACCTATTTCCTTTTTTATTTTTACCTTTTCCTGTTCAGGTGCCGGCTCTTCCGTGATGACTTCAGTTTCAGGCGGCGTTAGTTCAGGCTCCGGTTCAACCCAATCTTCCATCTTTTTTTCATATATCCTGCTGAGAGCCTCTGTAAGTATTTTTTTGTTCGCTTTCAATTTATCAGGCAGTTCGGCGGCTTTCTTTGAAAGTTCTTCCGGAGTATGGATAAGAGTTGATTTAAGCAGCAGATCATTTGCATTCTGAAAAAGTTTCTCAACTGTTTCTACCGGAATTAACATCATTCCGGAAAGCTCTTCAAAGGAATATTTTTCAAGCCGGTGAAGAACAAATACTACTCTTTCATCTGCCGGCAGCATGCATATTTCTTTGCCGAGCGGAGTTAATCTTGAATCGGGTTCTTTAGTATCAATTTTCTTTTTCTTAAAAAAGTTCCATTTCTTTTTTTCTGCCTTAGGTTCTCTATGCTGCTGCAGTGCTATGCTGATGGTGAGACTTTCAAGCCATTGATTAAACGGAACATCGGTTCTTATTTGCCTCAGCCGCTGCCATGCTTCAAATAGTACCGTTGAAGCCAGCCTCTCAGCTTCTTCCTGGTTGGCAGATAACCTGTGGGATAGCGCATATATTCTTTCCATGTTCATTTCAAGGAGCTGCTCAAGCGCGGCATTATTACCTGCCTGGGCACTCTGCAGCAATGAACGGATATACCTGCTTTCTACTTCCATTTAGTATTAAAATGAATTTTTATTTACCATATAAATCAAATTAGCTTTTTTGAATATAGCAAATTTCTGTTATTTATTTCTTAAAGTGAAAAAGAATATACCTGAAGTGCATTATCATAAAAGAGTTCATTGTATAAATAGACTCTTTTCAATAAGTTTGAGCCCTAATAAATGGCGGATTTATTTTAAGAGATACTGATGACAAAACCTCAAATTTGGGTAACCGTTTTTCTTCTTCTTTTCATTATGCTGTTAGTGCTTGGCAGACTTACAAAAGAAGAAAAAATTGAACATGATTTTTCCGGTCAGATGAATAATACGGCAGAAGAACAAACCGGCAGTGAACCAGCTGCCGAACAGCTTATAAAGAATTTTGGCTGTGTTAATTGCCATGGAGCAGATCTCTCCGGAACGAATATGGGTCCATCATTAAAAAACCTTTCCGATCATTGGGGGAAAGAAAGTTTAATTAGCTACCTGAGAAATCCTTCTGCATATATGGATCAAGACAGATTTAAAGAGTACAGAAAGAAATATCCCAGCCAGATTATGCCATCCTTTGGTGAGAAAAACATTAAGGAACTGGGTAAAATTGCAGAGTATCTCTTAAACCGGTAAACACCCGGTAAATTACTTACCTTCTTGCTTTTAATTATTATGATCTATTCTCTATTAAAACAGAAATGAATTTTTAATTTGTTTGCGGTTCTTATTTTTCTTAGTTTTGAGCATATGCTCATAACACATTATTAATAAATTATGCCAAGACCAAGAAAACATCGCAGAGTTTGCTGCAGTCCATCAGCATATTATTACAAACCAAGAGGAATACCTGTAGGAGAACTACAAGAAGTCACTCTCGACCACGATGAGCTTGAATCCTTGCGGCTTGCTGATCTTCTGGCTTACTCTCATGAAAAAGCAGCTAATGAAATGAATATCTCGAGAGCAACTTTTGGACGTATTGTAGAAGAAGCCCGGAAAAAAGTTGTTGATGGAATCTTAAATGGAAAAGCTATCAAAATTAATCAGTTAGAATTAAATCACATCACAAAAGAAGGAAATTAAAAATGTCAAACAAAAACAATTCCCCATTTGCTGGAAAAATTGCAATTGCAACAAACGACCAGAAAAGAGTTACCGGACATATCGGCAGATGCCGGGCATTTATGGTTTATGAAATTGATGGTGAAAAAATTGTGAATAAAGAATTGCGAGAGAATAATTTCACTAATCACAGAAGAGGCGGTGAACATCACCATTCTCATGGAGAAGGCGGTGAACACAGACACACTCACCTGATTGAAGGATTAAAGGATTGTAAATATTTAATATCGAGTGGAGGCGGCTGGCATGTCGTCGAAGATTTAAAACAGCATAACATATCAACTCTCTTTACTGATGTCGAAATGATTGAAGATGCCGTTAATAAGTTCATAAAAGGCGAACTTAAGAATGAAACGGATTTAGTATGTAACCATAATCACTAAAAATGTGATTTTGGTTTATTAAATTTGAGTTATGAGAACAAAATATTTTTTTCTGCTGCTTATTTTTATTGCCGGATTCTCATTCGGACAAACTTTCACCCTAAAAGGAAAAATCACAAGTAATGAGAACGGTGCACCAATTCAAGGAGCAACTGTTTTCGTTTCATACAGCAGCTTTGCGTATTCAAACATGGATGGCTTTTATTCTTTATCAGGTTTGAATCCCGGGGAATATCAAATAAAAGTTTCCAGTCTCGGATATAAAAGCATTTCAACAGAATTAGAAATTGATTCTGACATTGTAAAAGATTTTAAATTAATTCCCTCTGCCATCGAGCTCGATGAAGTCGTTGTCAGCACAAACCGTACAGAAAATTATCTTCGCAACTCCCCTTTTGCTGAATCGCTGATTGGGAAAGAAGAAATTCAGATCAGACCTTCGTTTTCATTACCGGATATTTTGCAGAATGAGCCAGGAGTTTCTCTGCTTCGTGATGGTATTTGGGGAACAGAGGTTAGCATAAGAGGATTGAACCGTGAAAATGTAATAACACTTATCGATGGAAACCGGATTGCAACGTCAACAGACGTTGCAGCAAGATTATCATTGGTGGATATGAACAGTGTTGAGCGAGTTGAAGTAATCAAAGGCGCTTCATCCTCTATTTACGGTTCAGGAGCAACTGGAGGAATTGTAAATATCATCACAAAATCGCCGCAGCTTTATAACAGGTTATCTTTAAACGGAAATGTTATAACAGAATATAATACAGTTAATAACCTTTCTGTATTTGGTGCTTCACTTTTCAGCGGAAGCTCTTTGTGGTCCACAAAGCTTTCCGGTTCTTACAGAAAAGCAAATAACATGCAAACTCCAAGTGGCGAATTAAAGAACAGTCAGTTTGAAGACTACAGCTTTTCAGGTGCGCTGAATATTTTTCCAATTGATAATCACAAACTGAAAATTGATTACCAATTGTTCAGAGCTGATAATGTTGGCATTTCCGGTTCTTCGGTTTTTCCTGATCAGGCGCTTGTAATTTATCCTTACGAAAGACGTGAATTAATTTCTGCCGGATATGACATTCAAAATATCTCCAAAGTGTTTTACAAGCTTTCGGCAAAATATTCTTATCAACTGATTAATAGAGATGTAGAAAATATTCCTTACATCGTTCAGAATATTCCTGCTTCAGGCGGTAATCCCGCAAGAAGAGTTAGCGTTTTGAAAATTACTCCAAGTGCCAATCATAAAAACAATAACGCAGCTTTGCAAGGAAACTTCTGGCTGTTTGACAGCCACAATTTAGCAGCAGGAATTGATTACTGGGATAGGAGCTACAACGGTGAACGTGAGAGATATCAGTTGATTGAAGTTCTTGATTCTTTGGGAAATATTGTCAGCACAACAAATGTCATCACCGGCGAAATTCCTGTTCCTAATTCTAAATACAGAAGTCTTGGAATTTTCACACAGGATGAGTTTAAACTTTTTGATGATAGGATATCAACTACACTTGGATTGCGGTATGATTTTATCAACATCACTGCTGAGAAAACTTTAAATCCTGTCTACACGATTACAAACGGAGTATTGAATACAACTCCTCCAAATCAAAAAACAATTTGGGACAGCACGGATACCAACAATTCTTCATATAGTGCAAATCTTGGTTTTATCTATTCACTCTTTTCAGATCTTGATTTGACATTAGGTTTAGGTTATTCTTTTCGTTCACCTTCACTTGAAGAAAGGTTTCAATACATTGATCAGGGAAGTGTAGTTCGTGTTGGTAATCCTTATTTAAATCCGGAAAAAGGTGAAGCTATTGATTTTGGGATCCGTCATTATTCCAATAACCTGAAAATTATCTCAAGTTTGTTTTATTCTTATTTCAATGATCTGGTTGTTGAAGTCCCCGGTACATTCGAAGGAAGAAATGCGTTGATCAAGACCAACATTGGTGAAGCAAGAATTTATGGATTCGATTTCAGCGCCGATTATAATTTCTGGCGTGATTATGTTTTTTATCTAACAGCTTCTTATGTTAAAGGAGATGATATTACTACGGACGGAAATCTTCCTGAAATTCCTCCACTGAACGGAAGAGTAGGTTTTAAGTTCGCGTTTCTTGATTATCTTCAGATAGATATTTCTTCAACTCTCTTTGCAGAACAAAATGATGTTGCCGAAGGCGAAATGAAGACTCCGGGTTATGCTGTATTTAATCTGCTGCTTAATACCATTCCGATAAAATTTTCATCAATCAGTTTCAGAATTTATTCGGGAGTAGAAAATATTTTTGATAAAGCTTACCGAAATCATTTATCAACAACCAGAGGAAGCATAACAATTGAGCCAGGCAGGAATATATTTCTTAAATTAGCTGCAGAGTTTTGATGTTTATTTTTATTGTCATTCTGAGTGAAGCGAAGAATCTTAATCGCTTTCGCCGAAGATTCTTCGTCACTTCGTTCCTCAGAATGACTAAGTAATTGACCTAAAAATAAAAGCATTTATTCCTGATGACCTGGTTTTTCATTGCACTGCTTTCTTCTTTTCTTTCAGCTTTTGCTGCGATAACTCAGAAGAAAGTTCTGTTCAATCTTAATCCTGTTCAGTTTTCATTCTATCTATCCATTGCAAACCTGGCTTTGTCAATTCCGTTCTTGTTTTTTATTGATTACAGCGCGATAAATTTTTCTAACCTTTTTGTTCTGTTTATAAAATCCCTGATTGGCGTTGCCGCATTTCTGTGCGTGATGACTGCACTGAAGAATCTGCAAATCAGCAATGCTTTACCTCTGCTTGCATTAACTCCGGGATTTGTTGCAGTGTTTGCTTTCCTGTTTCTTGGTGAAGAATTAAAATTTTATGAGGTGCTGGGGTTGATTTCATTAGTTGCAGGAACGTATATACTTGAAAGCAAAAATCTGAAAGAGATTCTTTTCCCGCTGAACGTTTTTCTGAAATCTAAGTATCATCAATACATACTTGCAGCACTGCTGCTGTTCACTGCATCTTCAGTGATGGACAAACTGCTTGTAGCAAAAATGAATCTCACTCCAATTTCACTTACTGCATTTCAACATGTTTATTTTGCTGTGTTGTTCTTCATCATTTTCTTTGCATTTAAAGGAAAACTTGAGAATCATTCTCCACAAATAAATAAAACCGACATTCTCTGGATTGTATTGATATCAATTCTTACGATTGGATATCGCTATACACAGATTGTTTCAATAAGTCTTACTTCAGTGGCATTAACACTTGCAGTTAAGAGGACTTCTGTTTTGTGGGCAACGGTTATCGGCGGAAAGATATTTAAAGACACTAATCTATTAAAGAAAACAATTGCCGTTTTGTTTATTCTTCTTGGTGCTATTTTAATTTTGAGGGAGTAATTTTCATCCCGAACTCGTTTCGGGATCTCAAGGTTAGAGAGTCATACTAAAGATGCTGAAACAAGTTCAGCATGACAATACAAAGGAATTATTATGAAATCAAATGCAGTGCAGGATTATTATCCTGATGATGTGGCTCATTGCTACGGATGCGGAAAGCTAAATGAGCACGGACACCAGATAAAAACTTTCTGGGAAGGAGACGAAACCGTAACACGTTTTACTCCAAAGGAATATCACACAGCAATTCCAGGTTATGTTTACGGCGGATTGATTGCTTCTTTAATTGACTGCCACGGAACCGGAACCGCTGCATTAGCTGCTTACAAAGCAGAAGGAAGAGAAATAGATACTTTGCCTCCTTTCCGGTTTGTTACTGCCTCCCTGCAGGTTGATTACTTAAAACCAACTCCGCTTGGCGTTGAGCTTGAGATACGAGGAAAAGTTGTTGAAATAAAAGGAAGAAAAGTAATTTCTGAAATTACATTGTCAGCAAACGGAGAAATTACTGCTAGAGGAAAAGTTGTTGCAGTTCAGATGCCGGGGGATATGGTAAGGAAATGAAAATATCTCGAACATTTAAGGGAGACTCACCTCAAAGGTGAGTCTCACATTTTAGCTCATATTATACTTTTAACTTTTATGCTACAGTTATCTCTTTTTCTAAATAAACATCCTGGATAAGATTAAGCAGCTTCACACCGTCTGCCATCGGACGCTGGAAAGCTTTTCTTCCTGAAATCAATCCCATACCGCCGGCACGTTTGTTAATGATCGCAGTCTTTGCGGCTTCGGCAAAATCATTTTCACCGGAAGCACCGCCGCTGTTTATCAATCCCGCTCTTCCCATATAATTATTAATTACCTGGTAACGTGTTAAATCAATCGGATGATCAGAAGTTAAATCCGAGTAAACTTTTTTATGAGTCTTTCCGAATTTCAAAGCATTATATCCACCGTTGTTTTCAGGAAGCTTTTGTTTAATGATATCTGCTTCGATGGTAACGCCGAGATGGTTTGCCTGTCCGGTTAAATCTGCAGATACGTGGTAATCTTTATCTTTCTTGAATTCCGGATTTCTTAAGTAGCACCATAAAACAGTTGCCATTCCAAGCTCGTGAGCATATTGGAATGCTTCACTGACTTCAATTATTTGTCGTGCACTTTCATCAGAGCCAAAATAAATTGTAGCACCAACGGCAGCAGCACCCATATCAAATGCCTGCTCAACTCCTGCAAACATTATTTGATCGAACTTGTTTGGATAAGTTAACAGCTCATTGTGATTGAGTTTTAAAATGAACGGAATTTTATGAGCATATTTTCTGGAAACCATTCCAAGCACACCAAGTGTTGATGCGCAGGCATTGCAACCTCCTTCAACTGCAAGCTTAACAATATTTTCAGGATCGAAGTAAATCGGGTTTGGTGCAAATGATGCCCCTGCAGAATGTTCAATTCCCTGGTCAACCGGAAGAATTGAAACATAACCTGTTCCGGATAATCTTCCGGTATGTAAAATCCAGTTGAGGTTTCTTAAAACATTCGGGCTGCGGTCGGATTGCAAATGAACACGGTCAACAAAATCAGGACCGGGAAGAATTAACTGCTCCTTGGGAAATTTAGCTTTGTAGCTTAAGAGATCCTCAGCCTCTTTGCCAAGTAACTCCTGAATTTTTTTTAACATAATTACTCCGTTTAAAATTTTTTAGTTTGGATTATTTTCTTTGAATAGCTACTTAAAAATAAGCTTAAGGAGGGTGGATTTCAATCCGGTGGTACTAATAAGAACTGAATAAAAATAAAAAAGGGCAGCCAATTGCCGCCCTTTTCAATAAATAAAAATATTTTTATGGAATAATCTCGATTAAAGCGCTTGTTACGGTTTTATCATCTTCATCAAGAAGGAATACGCGATAAAAACCTGGATCCTCAAATTCCATATCACTCTCATCGTTCCTTGAAAAATAGATATAGCTCATATCCTTCTCGACATTAAAATAAAATTTCTTATAGTATTCAAATTTGCCCTTCTTGAAGTTATACTTGTCATACTGTATAGCTACGTCATCAAGCCTTAGTGCGTCATCGGCTTTAACCATTACAGTAATATAACCGGTAGTAAACCTGTCACTAACTCCAACTTCACCGTTATCTCCGTACCTCTCACAGAAGTACATTACCGGTTCAGCCTGGCCAAATACTGCTGTATTCATAGCAAAAAAAGTAATGAACATCATGAATGACAGAGTAATGTGAATTTTTTTCATTTGGTTCTCCTTTTTCATTGGTTGTTGATTAAAAGTTAGTTAATTCCATAAAAAACCATACCACAAATATTATTGCTTGTTTGCATAAAAACTTAATAAATATTTGGCATGTATTAAAAGGATGTAAAAAATTACTTATTTGTCTGTGATAAATTAATTTCCTAAACACTTACCTGTATATGATTGAATCCTTATAGTTTTATCATAATGAATTATTATGTACGAAATGTATAAGCTTTCAACTTTAAAATGCATTTTTTTATTATTATAAATCAAGTGTTGTTTAAAATTTTTTTTCACTGTGTTAGCGCGCCGGAGTTTCAGGAAGTTGACGCGGAAATTAAACCCTGAATAGCATCAATGTTAAAAACCATTGGCATCAGTCATCTTTGTTTTGATCTTGACGGAACACTTGTGGATTCCGGTAAAACCATTTACCAGGCTGCGGCTGCCTCGCTTAACAAACTGAATATTCACAACCGGATTCCTGAAAAAGAATTCAGACAAATGATAGGAATGCACTTTAAAGATATATTTGATAAGCTGAAAATCAGGGTGGAAGATTTTGAAGAGTTCATTTCGGTTTATAAATCACTTTACTTTAATTTTATCAATTCATCAGTATTATATCCAGGTGTTAATGAAGTGTTTAGCTTTCTGAGAAATAATGGATTGAAGATTTCCCTTCTCACCACAAAAGCCCAGGATCAGGCGGAGAGAATTGTTCATCACTTTGAACTGGCTGACAAAATAAATTATGTTATGGGAAGAAGGAATGGTATTGCTCACAAACCCTCGGCAGAACCCCTGTTGAAAATATGCGAAGCGCTAAATGTTCATCCGGAGGAGACGATGATAATCGGTGATACTGAGCTTGATATTCAATGCGGTAAAAATGCCGGTTCAAAGACCTGTGGAGTTCTTTTTGGTTACAGAACAAAGGTTCAGCTTGAAAATGAAAAGCCGGATTTTCTGATTTCCGGCCTTAATGAATTAAAGAAAATTTTAATGTAGGGGCACGATTTATTGTGCCCTGATATTTTATTTTAAAACGACCATCTTGCGGGTTTGAATAAATCCCTGCGATTTCAGAGTATAGACATATACTCCCGAACCTATCTCATGCTCAAGTTTTTCTGTTGAAAACTCAATTGAATAATTACCGGCTTCCTGATACTCATCAATCAGAACTTTAACAACGGAACCAAGCAGGTTGTAAACTGTAAGATTTACATGACCTGAAACAGGAATTGAATAATTTATTTTTGTAGAAGGATTGAAAGGATTAGGATAATTCTGTGCAAGGGAATAGTCAAGAACACCTTCAAATAAAACACTTACTGATTGGAATATTTTATACGAACCGTCGTAGTCAATTTGCTTTAACCTGTAAAGAGAAGTTCCGGCAGCAGGGCTGCGGTCAACAAAAGTATAGTTCAACGGTACCGCGGAATTTCCTCCTCCTGTAACGAAGCCGATTTTTTCCCAGCCTGTTTTATCTGATGGAAATTTTCTCTGGATTTCAAATCCCATATTATTTGTTTCTGAAGATGTTTGCCAGTTAAGAGTAACCTGGTCTTTGCCGGCAATTGCTGAAAACGAAGAAAGCTCTACCGGAACCAGACCATAAACAAAAACTACTATGTCATCAACATACCAGCCGTCTTCTGTAACTGAACCGTCAGTCTTAAGTTCGAACCTGAATTTATTTTGAGCAGAGGTATTTCCTGAAAGATCCATTTCTTCCTGAACCCAGTTGCTTTGAGTACCGTCGTATAACGGTTCACCGTTGGGCTGAAAACTTCCAATTCCGCTTTCAGTATAATTACCTGCAAGCGGAAGCCAGTTAACACCATTGTTTGTTGAAATCTCAACCTGACCGTAATCCCAGTCATCTTCAATAGAATACCTGGTCCAGAAACCAAGCTTCGGATGCTGATAGCCGCTCAGATTAAGAGGATCCTTCAGCGTCATTGTTACAGTTGCACTGCTTACATAGTTTCCGTTTTTGCTGTCTGTATAGGAATTTGGTGCCGAGTGGTAACTTGTTGTTGTCGATTCCCATTTAGGATTTGATGGGGTAGCAGTGATATTCCATAATTCCAGTGGATTATTTGTTGTATCGGCAAATATTATTATTGGCGTGCCTGTTATGAAACTCATTGTATCAACAAACATTGCAGTTCCGTTGGTTAACACGGTTACCATCATATTTACTTCAACATCAACCGGCATTGCATTACTGATTGTGAAGGAAAGTTTCTGATTGTTATTAACGGTAGTTCTCGATGGGATATCACCTATGGTTATGTTTCCGTTGTTAATAATTATCTCCGGGTGATCGGCTGAAAGGGAAAGTGAAATATTTGATGCATTGGATAATCCTTTGTTCATCAGCGAAGGTATGCTTAATTCAACATAATCTCCCGGATTAAAATATTGCACGGAAAAATTTGGATTAATCATTTTAACAAATTCGCCTGCAACCCAGGTGTAATACAGGTTAGGCAGCAAATTTTCCTGTGCAAGAGGGAAGATTTCACTTTGCGAAGGCCAGAAGCCGGTGGAGCCGACTTCGGGAGTCATACTTAAAATTTTCGGCTTTGTTGTTTGTTCGCCGTACATCCAGTCGTCTGCTGCTCCGTTAACTTCGTAAAGAATAACAGGCGGCTGACCGTTTTCATAACCGTTGTAAGCAACCATATCTGTCGAGTATTCAACAAACAGCGCATTATCCGGAGTAGGAGATGCGATATATCCCCAAGGGTATAAGAGAAGGTTGCTGTATGTATGATAATTTAATGCAGTCTTAAAACTTTTTGTGTTGCAAAAATCTCTTATTGCCTGCGTCTCCGGCTCTGAAAAAGCGGAGGGTCCTCTGTAAGTGTCAGAGCTTGGAGTTCCGCTTGAACCGGTATTGTTATAGCCCCACATATAACCAAAGTTTCTGTTAAGGTCAACCCCGTAGCTGCCGCCGTTATTTCTCCGGTTCTTTCTCCACATACCGCCGCCTCCGGGATTTGTCTGCCTGTTATATTCATAGCCATCCGGGTTGATGCAGGGGATGAAATATATTTCCCTGTTGTTTACAAGATAAGTTACTTCGGGATCGGTACCGTAATTTTCCAGCAGGTAGTACATATAATACATAATCGTCATCATACCCTGCGGTTCTCTTGCATGTATAAGTGCATTCATATGAACCTGCGGCTCACCTTCGTTAACGTTTGGGTTATCAGAAATCTTAACTGCATATATCGGGCGGTTTTCAGTTGAGTAACCGGTAATATATTTTTGTGTAATTAAGTTCGGGAAGAGCATAAACATGCTGTCCAGTTCAGCATTAATTTCTGCAAGAGTGTAAAACCCACCCATAGAGCCGAATCCAAACCCGCTTACGTTAAAATTATCCCTGCTTTGAGTGATGAATTGCTGTTGTTCAAACTCAGTAAGAGCAGGCAGATTTGTATAGTAGCTGTACCAATCGTCAATCAATATATCGTAATTAAATCCTGCTGATTGAAGGATTTCAAAATCATTATCGCTTATAAAAGTTGTAAATGAGTTATCCTTTTCATAAACGAGGTGATCAAATTCCATCCCTGCTGTTAGTAGTGTCTGAATATCTGAAACATCGTTAAGATATATCTTAACCTCTTTGTAATTCTGTGAATAATGGTTAGTGTAGATGAGTAATAAAAAACTTAACAGTAAAAAATATTTTTTCATATTCTTCCTCAATTAATATTATTGCCTGTGCAAATTTAATCTTTATTCATGTAATTAACCCGGTAAAGAAAAATCAGGCAGCATTAATGTGTTTAACTGAAAGCATCAATAATTATGCAAATAATAAAACAGCTTTTTTGACTTTTTAAAGACTGGTTAGGATTAACTGATTTTGAGAAATACTTAACTATTCAAATATGGATACCGGGAATAAGATTTTTACAGGTAAAATATGGTGCTTAATCTTTCTTAGCCAGCAGTTCAAAGGCAAAATCTACTGCTTTATGGGTTCCTGTAATGACTAAAGTGTCGCCAGCTAAAAGCAGATCTTTTGCTGCAGGATTTGTTATTGTGCTGCCCTTTCTTACAATTGCAATAATTGTTGCATCAGTAAGCTTTCTAAGGTTCAGCTCGCCGATTGATTTACCAATAAATTTGTTATCATCATTAATGTAGAATGTATCGGTTAGTCTTGCCGAAAGTATTTCGTCGATATGAGTAAAGGCAATTTCTTTTTTATCTTCGGAGCGCAGATACTTATAAGACTCTCCCCGAAGCAGATTTACTTGTTGCATTACAACATTCAGCGGAACATGATATTCTTCAAGAACCTTTCTGAATATCTGTATTGAAGTTTCAAACTCCTCCGGGATTACCATATCAGCACCCAGTTTTTCGAGTTCATCTGTTTCTTTCATAAATCTTGTCCTAACCAGCACATATAAGTTTGGGTTTATTTGTTTGGCTAATTTTACAGCCCTTCTGGAAGTTGTACGGTCTGAAATTGCAATAACCAGTACTTTGGCTTTTTTAATTAGTGCAGTTTTAAGGACTTCAAAATTTCCGATATCTCCATAAATAATATTTTCGCCTTTTAATTTTTCCTTCTTAACTGTATCAGGATTCATTTCAATAATTACATATTTAATCCCGGTTTCCTTTAACACGTGTGCAAGATTTCTGCCATTGAGTCCAAATCCTGCAATGATAACATGGTTCTGAACTTCTTCAATTAATTTTTCTTTTGATTTGCTCTGGTTAAACTTACCCGGCTTTCCGGCAATTTTTGGCGCCAGTTTGAACAGGAATGGAGTAAGTATCATTGTTATAATAGTTGAGGAAATAAGGATGTTGAACAATTCGGGTGGAACAAGATTAAGCCTGAAGCCGTATTCACCAAGAATAAATGAAAACTCGCCAACCTGTGCCAGACCTATTCCAACAAGTATTGCAATCCTTACAGGATATTTTAGGAAAATTACAATAAAGAATATTACCAGCGCTTTTAGTATTACAACTCCAACTGATGATGCAACTACAACCACTGGATTTTCCACAACGAAGTTTAAGTTAAGCAGCAGGCCAACTGATACGAAGAACAAACTATTAAATGCATCTCTTAAAGGAAGAGTATCAGCTATTATCTGATGGCTGTACTCAGATTCAGAAAAAATCAATCCTGCAATAAAAGCTCCGAGTGCAAACGATAAACCCATTGAATGAGCAAAGTAAGCTGTGCCCAGTATCAGCAGAATGACTCCAACTGTAAAGATCTCTTTCATCCTGAGTTTTGCAAGACGATAGAGAATATGCGGTGAAAGATATTTTGCAGCGAAGATAATAACTGCAACGGCACCGAATGCAGTAAGTAAACGGACTGATACTTCACCAAAACTAACCTTGTCGGATGTACCAAGAAGGTCAACAATTAAAAACATTGGGACAATAGCAAGATCCTGAAAGACTGAGATAGCAACTGAGAATTTTCCATGCGGTGCATCAATTTCATCTTTATCAGATAAAAGCTTAAGAAGAATTACTGTGCTGGATAAGCTGATAAGCATTCCGAAGAAAATCGCCTGCTTTGCTTCTATACCAATTGCATATATAATTATCGATGATAATAAGATTGTTAATACAACCTGTAATCCGCCGCCAACCAGAAGAATTTTTTTTATATCGAGTAATTCTTTAAGAGAAACTTCAAGTCCAACTGAGAACAGCAAAAGAATCACTCCAATCTCTGCCATAACTTCTATCTGGTCCGGATTGATGATAATCTTTAGTAAAGACGGGCCCAGAATTATTCCGGCAATTAAAAAGCCTACAATACTTGGCAACTGAATACGATTAAAGATTACGATTATTGGTATGGAGACCAAAAGTATAAGAACAATATCTTTTATTATCGAATAATCGTGCATTTAAAATTTGATGGGACTAAATCTTACTGATTGATAATTTTTAATATTCTTGTTTAAAGATAACAATCAATCAGCAAACTTGTGCGGTTTGCAGGAAACTGTAATATGATTTTCTAAATCAGTCTTACCTCAGTACGAACTTAACCGGTATTATTAGTTTTACATTTACTGGTTTTCCACGCTGTTTGCCCGGGCGAAACCCGGTTGTTTTAACAGCATCAAGAGCTTCTTCATCGAGCCCGCCGCCAAGCCCTTTTAATACAATTGCATCAACAACCTCACCGTTTTTATTAATTTTTGCTTCGATGTACACCGTTCCTTCAATTCCCACTCTTCTTGCAATTTCAGTATAACTGACTTTTGAATGAATTGCCTCCAATCCACCAATGGGTGATGGAAGTTCTTCCGGTACAGGAATAAATTCTTCATCTGAATAATCAATTATCGGGCGTGAAGGCGGCTTATCAGGAAGATCAATTGGTTTGACATCATCGATGTCGGTAAGAATTGGGTCGTCGGCAAGATCTTCTGCTTGGGCAGAAATTATTTGCGGCACTTGAGGCGGCGGAGGAATTTTGGGTTTCTGAATGGTATTAATTATGTCTTCAACTTTAATTAGCTCCGGAAGATTCTTTTCTATTATACCAGTATCCAACAGTTGAGGTGAGAACCTGAAGGCAGCTATAATTGTAACAAGGGAAACGATCAGGCTGATTTCCAGTGAACGACTGTAAAGTCTTCTTAAATCATAATCAGGTTTTTTTAATGACGGCATTGTAACCTCCGGATTTTATTTATAGAACTAACCCTTTTACTCAGGGTGTAATGATTAGTTCCGGAGTTAAATAAAAATGGTTATATGCCGGCGATTATTAAATCGGGTAACAGTAAGAAAGATTTTGCTATTCCAGCTTTTTCCAGACTTCTTCTACAAAAATATCGTTTATTTGCCCGGTGTGATAGTAAGTGTCGCCCTCAATTTTGCACTTAAAGGTAAAAGTTTTGCCAAGCATATTTCCGATCGAAGAGAAATCATATACCTCGGTCAGTTGATCTCCAACGAGTTCAAATCTGCCTCCGCCGGCTCTTTTAAAAATGTGATCGGGTAAACTTTTGCCCACATACGAGAAATACTTATTGCTGAAAATCTTAACGGAGTTAAACATTTTTGAATTACCGCTTATTACCGTATCCGGAAGCGTATATTTAAAAACTGCAAGCGCCCACGCACCGGCAAGTTTTTCATTTTCAATTGTCTGACTCTGTGCAAAATTTATACAAAGAACAAAAACCACGAATGTTAAAATAGTTTTCATATTTTCCTGAATATTATTAATGACCAATAATTAAGAAAAGTAAGTTGATTGAACACACAAAACTCTTAAAAAGTATGCCACACCCGCTTTGCTGTTAAATATTTTAAATTCGAAAGTATTCTAATCTGCAACAGCGATAATGTAAACTTTTGACACAAAGGGAATTATTATAATGATTCATATTGAACTTCATAGCCCGCCGCCAAATACCCTCGAAAGTTCTATTTCATAACCGTCGGGATCTTCGATATACACAGATTCTGATTTTTCCCATTTAATTGTCCCGCCATAATTAATTTTAACACCAATATCACGGCATTTATTTATAATCTCACTGAAATTTTCAACATGAAATCCAAAGTGATTAAATCCACTCTCCCGGTATCCGCTGAAATCTTCATCTTCGTAAAGGCAAAGTTTAATTTTTTCATTGCCGATTATCTTCGAATTCTGTTCGGGTTGTTCTTTCAGAACTTCAAATCCGAAAAGATCTTTATAGAACCGAACTGATTTATTCAGATTTTTTACATTCAGGTTCAGATGATCAATACCTGTTGCTTTCAGCTGCATAATTATTCCATCTTATTTTGGAAGAAAAGATACTTGGAATAATTCAGAAACAAAAATTTGTTGGATTGAGTACGAAAGTTCCATTTAAATCTCAACCGGTAAACCGGAAAATGATCTTTCACCCGAATTAATTCTTTAACACTCAATCTCACTACTTTTTCAGAATCATCGCAAGAGTTTTGCTTGAGCTGCCTGAACTTATCCTGTAAAAATAAACTCCGCTGCTGGATGGCTGCCCGCTGATTCCTTTCCCATCCCAGGAGATATGATGTTTACCTGCTTCATAGCTTTCTCCATCTATCAGTGTTCGGACAAGCTTACCGTTTGAATCAAAAATTTCCAATTGGATGGTTGCAGCATCATTGAGTTTAAATGCAATTACAGTCTGGCTGTTAAAAGGGTTGGGATAATTCTGAAAGAGTGTATAATTATCCGGGTTAGTTCCTTCAATATTACGCTCTGAAAATGTGACAGATAAAATTTCCCTGTCATAAACCGACATTTCTGAAGAATCATTTGTACAGGCGAAGCTTGAATCCTGCAGCAGATTTGTCCATGCATCCAGATTGTATTTGTAATTGCTTCCCGGCCGGTCCGGATCAGTATTAAAGGGATCAACCGCAACAGGAGTTAAAATAAATTTTGCACTGTACCACGAAACTGCACAAGGATCGGTTGAAGCAAGAAGCATTCTTGTATGCACAGTGTCTTCTAAGTTACTGGGTCCGCTTGCACTTGTCCAGGCCGCATCAACTATCGACAACTTCGGAAATGTTACTGACATAACTTTTGCTACCAAAGCATAAGGGCCAAAAAGATATTGGTAATGCAGAGCATTCCAGCCGCCGTATCGCTGGCTTGCATAAGCAGTTGTTAGAACGCCGATCCAATTTTTCACTGCAATTGTTGAACCTGCCATTGAGTGAGCTTTCAATACAGCAAAATCAATAATACATAGTTTATCCAGATCATATTGTTGTGTTGATTGATCCCAGATTCCATATCGTAATGAAATATAGTAATTGCCGGATGGGGACTGAAACTTAGGATAAGTAATTTTTGACGAAGGATCATAAACAAAACCATCGTTAAGATCACCCTGGTTATATTCGAGGGCAACATCATCCCACATATCTGCCCAGTCTCTGGTATAAATTTCATATCCTTTTGAATAAAAAGTATTTCTTACGTCGATAATTGATTGTTCAGGGTCTTCAGAGTTATCATCGTCATGATTTATTCCCGTCCCGAAGTCTTGTGTATTATCGCATATCAGAATTTCTCCGGTAAAGCCGTCAGGGTGGTTAAGAATCTTCCGGATGACTCCTTTAATTCTGTCAGTGCTCGTAGTGTTTCTATTCGTCCATTGAAAGTTGCCTTTAAGAATTACAATGTTGTCAGAACCAACGATACCGTCTGGATGCGATGAAGTTTTATAAAAATATATGTTCTTGGCTTCCATCATTAAAAGCAAAGTATCTATAGCCGGGTCGTCAAGATAAGCATCAGGCACAGTTGAATCTCCTGCAGCAAGCGAACCTGCAGTAAGCGGAATGTTATCCATTACAAAAACGGTGGAAACAGGGTTGCTTACCTCCCAGGTTGGCAGGGGATTTAAAGAGAATACCCTGGCATTGGAAGAATTTGAATTCAAAATTAAAATCAATGTTAGCAACAAGGCAGCAATTAGTACCAGAGATGTTATTATTGCAATTGATTTGATGCTGAGCTTTTTCATTTTACATTTTCCTTAATTAAAGTTAAAATTAAAATAAAATCAGACCCAGCCCCTTAGCTTGCAAGCCTGAGCAACACGGGCAACACCTACAAGCATGGCGGCTAAGCGCGGATGCACTTTTTTCTCTTTCATTGCTTCTTTTACCCTGTTGTATGCAAGTGTAAGTTTTTTATCAAGCTGTTTATGAACTTCTTCTTCTTCCCAGAAGAATAAAGATTTATCCTGAACCATTTCAAAATAAGAAACAGTTACACCACCCGCACTGGCAAGAATATCCGGAATTACGTGTAGATTCTTTCTGAAAAGTATTTTATCGGCGTCCGGAGTAGTTGGTCCGTTTGCAAGCTCGCATACAACTCTTGCTTTAATATTTTCTGCATTTTTATTATTTATTGCATTTTCAAGAGCAGCAGGGTAGAGAACCTCAACATCAAGCTCTAAAAGAGATTCGTGCGGAATTTGTTTAGCTCCCGGAAATTTTAACACAGTGCCGGTTTTTAATTTATGATGTACGAGCTCTTCCGGATCGAAGCCGTTTTTATTATAGATTGCTCCGCGCGAATCGCTTGCAGCTACCAGTTTACCGCCGCCAAGCATTTCCCTGTGCAGCAAGGCAGCTCTTTGTCCTGCGTCGCCAAAGCCTTGTATTGCAAATTCTTTTGTGGGATCGAACCCGAATGCTTTGCAGGCTTCGCGCACCGTTATTATACCTCCCCTTGCTGTTGCGTCTCTTCTTCCTTCCGTTCCTCCTATTTGCAATGGTTTATCAGTAAAAACTCCCGGACTATGCCTCTTGGTAATCGTTTCGTATTCATCCATCATCCAGGCCATAGTTTGAGGATTTGTGTACACATCTGTAGCAGGCACATCTACGTCTACACCAAGCATAGGTGATATTGCTCTGATGTACTCTCTGGAAAGTCTTTCGAGTTCACGTTCGGATAAATTCTTCGGGTCGCACCTTATGCCGCCTTTGCTGCCGCCAAGAGGCAAATCAACAACAGCGGTTTTCCAGGTCATCCAGCAGGCAAGAGCACGTATTGTATCAACCGTTTCTTCGTGGTGAAATCTTATACCGCCTTTAGCAGGCCCACGTGCATAGTTGTATTGTATTCTGTATGCCTGGAATATTTGCGTTTCTCCGGAATCCATTTTTACAGGTAAAGAGAAATTCACTTCTATTTGCGGAGTACTTAAAAATTCTGTGGTTGCTTTGTCGAGGTTTAGAATTTTTGCTGCTTCAAGCACCTGCTGCCGGGCAACCGTAAATGAGTTGTAGGATTCCATTATTATTACTCCTTAGCCTTAGGTTTATCAGTATCTGTAGTTTTTGAATCGGGAATTACTTCAAGAATTATTCTGTACCAGCATTCTTTGCAGACCAATGCTCTGTCTGTAGCCAGCAGTACCTGCTGCCAGGGTGAGAGTGCCTTTCCGCAATGCGGGCAGGCAGTAGGCACCTTCTTTTGATTTGGTAAATTTTTTTCCGTCAAACTTTTACTCCTGTTTATTCAATTTTATGTAGGCTTAAAAATAATTCCTTTGTTGCTGTGCCCGTTCATTTTAATCAATATAGGTTTATCAAATCTTAAATGCTTTGTGTATGTTCTGCTTTCAATTGTATCCTGGGCGAGCAGCCAGTCCCAATCAACAAATCCGTTATGCTGAATTGTGTTTACAGTAAAATAACCGACCATAAAAGAAGTAATATTTTGAAAAAAGTGAGAGCCCTGCGATGGTTCAACAGCCATATCTTTAAAGTTAGTTTCGATTATTGCCCTTGCACCTGCAATTTGTTCCCAGTTAACAGGTATCCCAAGCCAGGGATCCAGCGAACCCCATCTTCCAACACCAATCAGGAGGTAAGGCTTTCCTTCGTTAATAAGCTTGTTGTTCAATGCAGAAACTTCTGCAGCTACATCCCTGCTCTTTGCCCTGTCGAATAAATTAAGATCAACAACAACTACATCGTATACATCGTTAATAATTCCGTTGCCAAGCACTTTTTCGCTCTTGCATATTAATTTTTCTTTTTCAACATCTTCAATTTGAAGTTCTTCAAATTCGTGGCTTACAACAAGAGGCCGCATTTGCAGCAGCCCGAACTCTTTTTTACTGTTTGAAGGATTTGAAATATTGATTGCAAATTCTATCTCGACAGGGTTGCCGAGTCCCCACGTTCCCATCTCGAGAAGCAATTCAAGAACATTTGCAAGCGGAAACATTTTATTTTTCAGCACCGGCCCGAATGTAATGACTCTTGGCCCGGTTCTTCCAAGCCCGTCATAAATAGCATCATTCTCAGGAACATAAGTTGCTCCAACAAATCTTAACGGCCCGTCTTTCTCTGCTGTTTCCAGGTCAAATTTTTTAACGAGCTTATCGTAAGTAACATTACCAAAGTCGGTTTTCTCATCGAGCTGCAGTGCAAAAAATTCTCGCTGGCTGCTGTTTAAAGATTCTTTAACTGAGTGGAACTGGATAAGGTCACTTGCGTATTTAGGGCAGAAGCGTACGGTGTTCCCGCCCTCAACCACCCACTTGCCTAATCCAAGCGCAACAGATACAACTCCATCCGTGGGTTTTTGCGGCGGGAGCGGATAAAAGTTATAGGATTTTGCCACACCGGAAATATCCGGGTAAAACCTGTTCCCGTGCCGGTTGCCAACCATCTTCTGAACTATCACAGCCATTTTTTCTTCTTCTGACCGGTACGATGTAATTTTTATATAATTTTTTGCGTTCTGGTAAAAAGTTGATGCATATACTCTTTTAACAGTAGTCAGCAAATCGTTAAGCCTGATTAGGGGATTTGCGTTATCGTTCGGCAGCATGTATGTCTGGTACACTCCTGCAAAAGGATGGTATTGCGAATCTTCGAGAAGACTGGAAGACCGGACAGCAAGAGGAGTTTTTATTATATCGAGAAACGCTGCAAGCTCACCGAGAATTTCTTCGGGAAATTTTGTAGCGGATAAAAACCTCTTTGTTATTTCTTCGTCATCTTCGCATTTAAGTGCAAATTCTCTAAGATTATTCATCTCGAGGAAATCATCGAAAACATTGGTTGCCAGCACAATTGCCGGCGGAACATATATCAGCACATCTTCGAACTGATCGCGCAGCTGGTAATCGTTAATAAGTGTATTTACAAAACCCAGCCCTCTGGCTTTTCCGCCAAGTGAGCCTCCGCCAATGCGCGCAAAGCTGCTGTCGGGGTCAAAAGTTTCTTTGTAGAAATCTGAAATAATACCGCGCTGCCGCACCATCCTGTAATGGTAAATTGATTCCACAAGGTCTTTTCTTAAGTCTTCGTCAGTAAGGTAATCAGAAACTTTTCTTGGTCTTAATTTATGTGCCAGCCAGAATTCGGTTCGTGCCTTGAACCAGTTAGAAAAATGGTTCCTCGATGCATGATATTTTATGCTTTCCATCGGAACAACTTTAAGCTTTTCTTCCATGCTTAAAAGATCACTGGCTCTTCCGACTTCAACTCCTTCGGCAGTTCTGAAAATAAAATCGCCAAACCCGAAGTTTGTATTCATAAACAACTGCACCTCGGATATAAGTGTTTCCGAATCTTTTAACACAAATGATGCACCGGCATCCCTGGCTTCGCTTTCTTTATCCGGGTTATTGGAAGTTAAAAGTATCGGAACATCACTGACAGTTTTTTTAACAGCATTGGCAAATTTAATTCCGGCGGAATCATCAAGTATATTATTCTTTGGGAACTCAATATCAGAAATAACACCAAGAACAAGTTCCTTATAGTTTTTAAAATTTTCCCAGGCTTCTTCATAGTTAGTGCATAAAAGAATTTTAGGTCTCGCCCGCATACGCAGATATTTATGAGTAAGGTTAATTCCTTCCGAGATCAATCGCTGGCTTTGCTTCAGCATTTCGGTATAAATAATTGGTAAGAAAGCTGAGTAATAACGAACGCTGTCTTCAATTACAATTACATTCTGAACACCGACTATTTTGCTGTCGTGCTCAACATTCATTTTATCTTCGAGGTATTTTATTATTCCGATGATAATCCTGAAATCTCCAGTCCAGATAAAAACTTTTTCGAAGACAGAGCTTTCAGGGTTCATCAGAAGAGATTTGAGTTCGCGGTTATCGTGTGCCAGCAGAACAATCGGTATATCGAGCCCCGATTGCTTTGCGAGTTTTGCAAAATTAAGTGCAGACATATCCTCGATATGCATAGTTGTTATAATCAAATCGAACCTGCCTTCGTCTTTTGCACGATTGATGGCATCGTATCCGCTTGATACTCTTGTAAGCTCCGGTGAATGACTAAGGTTTAAACCCTGGTATTCGTTGCGGATGAGTTCGTAAAGTCTGCCGTCTTCTTCAAACAGATAAAGGTCGTAAAGGCTTGAAACGAGGAGTATATTGGCAATGCGCAAACGCATAAGGTTCTGGAAACCCTGGAAGCGTGTGCCGTATCCGTGCTCAACCCACTGTGCTTCTGGATTACTGCGGAATTCTTTTATGTAATCCATTGTATACTCTTACTCATAATCTTACTCTTACTTACCTCATAGATTAAGAGTATGAGAAAGCCGTCAATAACGAGCCTCGCCAATGATGCTAGTAGAGTAAGAATTAATTCATTAATATTATTATTATCCCTATTAAAGGTGTGAGATAAAGTAATAAGATATTTATTGTCCTAAAATTTAAAATATTATCTCACAACAGGACGTGAGATAAGTTTGTAAAAATATCTTTTTTGTGAAAATTACTATCTCACGTCCTAAATATATCAAGAATCGGAGCGAGATGAAATTCAACTTTGAGTGCAGTTCGTCTATATTTTTCACATTTGTGAAATAAAAGAGCGAAGCGGAGAAGCCTGCTTTACAGCAAACCGGGAGGAGGTTGGAAGCCGCTTCGCCCGATGAATGATGACCTTTCAGAAATCAGAGAATTAAGTCATCAAAATTATTTTTGTTTTCAGATTCCATACAACCCGCCTGCCAAAAGCCCCTCTCCTTTGGAGAGGGGCTGGGGTGAGGCATTTAAACAACACCCTGATCAATCATAGCATCTGCTACTTTTAAGAATCCGCCGATGT
>CAZXGJ010000041.1:0-3040 GCA_964639955.1 uncultured Ignavibacteriaceae bacterium | reverse complement strand
TAAACAACACCCTGATCAATCATAGCATCTGCTACTTTTAAGAATCCGCCGATGTTTGCACCGTTAACATAATTGCCCGGAGTTCCAAACCTATCGGCCATTTCAACACAGGTTTTATGAATGTTTTTCATAATCAGATGCAATCTGTTATCAACTTCTTCACGTGTCCACGGCAATCTCTGACTGTTCTGAGCCATCTCTAAACCGGAAGTTGCAACTCCGCCGGCGTTGGCTGCTTTCCCGGGTCCGTAAAGTATTTTATCATCGAGGAAAATATTTACACCGTCCGGTGTGGTTGGCATATTTGCGCCTTCACTTACAACATAAACTCCGTTCTTAACAAGATTTTGAGCATCTTTTACATTGATTTCATTTTGAGTTGCGCTCGGAAACGCACACTGAGCTTTATGGTTCCATAATGGATTATAGTCCATATTTCCATCGAGCGGAGTGTAGACAGCATTTTTATATTTATCGGTATATTCTTTAATTCTTCCTCTTCTTACATTTTTCAATTCCATTATGTAAGCAAGTTTTTCCCTGTTGATACCTTCCTCATCGTAAATGTAACCGTTCGAATCGGAAAGAGTAACAGCTTTACCGCCGAGATCCAGAATTTTTTCTACCGTGTATTGGGCAACATTACCACTGCCGGAAACAAGGCATGTTTTTCCTTCCAATGTTTGATTTTTTGTTCCAAGCATCTCCGCTGCAAAGTATACTGCGCCGTAACCTGTTGCTTCCGGACGAATAAGTGAACCACCCCAGTTTAATCCTTTTCCTGTAAGTACACCGGTAAATTCATTTCTTAATTTTTTATATTGACCGAACAAATAACCGATTTCTCTTCCGCCAACACCAATATCGCCGGCAGGTACATCAGTATCAGGACCAATGTGGCGGAACAATTCGCTCATAAATGCCTGGCAGAATCTCATTATCTTTAAATCGCTTTTCCCTTTAGGATCGAAATCTGAGCCGCCTTTGCCGCCGCCCATCGGCAGAGATGTTAAGCTGTTTTTAAATACCTGCTCGAAGGCAAGGAATTTTAATATGCCGAGGTTAACAGATGGATGAAATCTTAGTCCACCTTTGTATGGACCAATTGCACTGTTCATTTCAATCCTGTAACCGATGTTCACATGAACTTCGCCCTGATCGTCAACCCACGGAACTCTGAAAATAATTATTCTTTCAGGTTCGATAATTCTTTCGAGAATTTTTGCCGACCGGTACTCGGGATGTCTTTCAAGAACAAGGTCCAGAGATTCGGCGACCTCCTGAACTGCCTGGTGAAACTCGGGCTGTGCCGGGTGCTTGGCTTTAACTTCTGCTATTAAGTTTTTTACGTAATCCGACATTTGAACTCCTGTGCTAGTGAATAAAGGAATTAGTTGTTATTAACAAGCTAATAACAAGCGGGTTTAGCGGCTATAATAACTTCTCTGAAAAGCTTGTAGTAAAAATTATTACAAATTGAAAAAGAACGCGCCCGTTATTTTTATTAACAGGCACGTTTTATTATTGTTATCTAACTAACAGCATTTTCTTTGTTTGAATAAAGTTTTCACTTTGGAGTTTATAGAAATACACTCCGCTTGGAAGTCCGGTTCCATCAAATATTATTTCATAACTTCCTGCTGGCTTGAACTCATTTAACAACTCTTGTACTTCTCTCCCCAAGACATCATAAACAATTATTGAAACCACGGATGAGTTTGGAACCTCAAACTTTATTTTTGTACTTGGATTGAAAGGATTCGGATAGTTCTGCTCTAACATAAACTCTGCTGGCATCTCTTCTTCATCTCCTACTGCTGCTAACTCTGTGTATTTCAGTAAAATTTTGTTACCACCATTAATGTAACCATTTGTTGGTGATGTAAAATGCACGCCATTCAGGAAGCCCCGGGTAAGATTGTGCTGAAGCTTAATCCACTCAAGACCTCCATCGTAGGTATAGAATATTTGTCCGACTGTACCAACTGCCCACCCAATGTTCTGATCGATAAAAAACACACCAGTCAGCGGACCCTCAAGGATTGTATTAACTGATGTAGTGTACCAGTCAATACCTACTTCTGTCTTTAAAAATCGATCACCTACACACCAACCCAATGTATCATTCAGAAAGAAAAGCCAGCCCTTGACTGCATACGGGTAACTTGCCTCCACATGCCATTCCCCATCCAAGAAAAAGATGATCATTTGATAATCAAGTATGGCGTAGCCTCTTTCGACGGAGGGGAAATCGATACAGTAAACATTTCCAGCGAGTCCTAGGTCGTACGGAAACACTCCTTGCGGAGTGATGTGAGCCATTTTTCCATTCTTACCACCGGCATATCCGTTTTGTGCCGGACGGGGCGGAAAATCCAGGTCATAAAGATAAGAAAGCAGATGCCCGTGGTAACTCCATGTCTGGCAACCGTTTTCAGTCCGGTAAACCATACCGTTAGTAGCTCCAAGATAGCCGATATTCTCGTCTACCATATAGATATCCGCTGCAGCCAACGGGGCATTGTGTTCTGTCCAGGTCAGTCCTCCATCAGTTGTTTCAAGTACGGCCGAAGGTTCTCCGTCGAAAGGATGGTTAGTACATATCCATCCGTGATCATTATTAACAAAAGAAAGACCACTTATGCTTGCGATTATTGTATCTGCTCCGTTATTAATGATGGTAGTGTCACGATAGAAATCAGGTAAGTTTCCACTTATATTAATCCATCCGTATTGCTGTGCGTAACAATTAAAAATGATAATGATAAAGAAAAATATTTTTTTCATATTGCCTCCCTCTAGTAAAAATTATTTAATTAGTAACATTTTTTTTGCAGAAAAATAATTTGAAACCTTAAGTTGACATAGATATACACCACTGACAAGATTGAATGCATTAAAAGAAATACTATGATTTCCACTAATTTGTATCTCATCTACTAAAGTCAGGATTTCACTTCCGAGAATATCATATACCTTAATGGTTATGTATCGGTTCAGCGGAAAATGGAATTTCGGATTAATTAAGTAAGGTAGATTA
>CAZXGJ010000040.1:0-34355 GCA_964639955.1 uncultured Ignavibacteriaceae bacterium | reverse complement strand
TTTTTTACATTAAGTAAATTTAGGAAATTCCTTTTCCTTCTGAAGCATTACAGTATATGTTCTGATAATAACCTCTGTGGTTTCAATAGAAATGTAAGCATTCTCGAATTATCTAATCCACCAAATCTTGCTGGTTATACCAGATGCAGTATAGGTTGGGATAACGATTTAAATTTAATTGGATTATCAGATTCCGTGTATTTAGAAATTAGCAAAGACGGGGGTAACAATTGGAGCCGTGTATGGGATAGAGTTGGAAGAAATCAGAGAAAAAGTCAAGAGAATGTATTTTTAGGTTTTAGAACCGATTGGGATTTACGTGTACGTTTGAGAAGTAGTCTTGAAAGTACATCAAGCTGGTGGGCTATTGATAATTTTTACATTAATGCAACTGATTTAGCATATTTTCCTCAAATACCTCCATCAGGTTTGGACTATAGTTTAAATATTGGTGATAGTTTGAACGTTTTTCTTGTTTGGCAACCGGGGCAGGGTCCACCGGGAGTAGATCGTTATAGAATTCAAAGAAAGCTTGGAGACAGCCTAAGCCAATACCCCTATTTTACTATAGGAGAGACGGGTTTAGATACTCTTTCATTTCTAGATAGATTAATAAATGAAAATACCGAGTATTCATACAGGGTTGGTATATGTGAGGGCCCATTGCATGGATTAAATAGTTATCCTGTTACAGTCGTAACTGATCCTGTTCTTGTAGAACCAACTTCATATTCAATAACTTACCCGAAGAAATTTATTTTAAAACAGAACTATCCTAATCCCTTTAACAACTCAACTTCAATAAGTTTCAATTTTTCTGAAAATGCAAAGGTTAAACTAATAATTTATGATTCATTAGGAAGGCAGGTTAAAATACTCTTCGATAAAGAATTTAAATCGGGATTTCATACAATTAATTTTATTGCCGATGATTTAGCATCCGGTATATACTTATATAAGATTGAAGGAGGTGGTTTTAGCGAAGTAAAGAAAATGATTCTACTAAAGTAAACCTGCACTAAGCAGGGGAATTAATAATTATAAGAATCAGGAGGAATTTATGTATGCTAAAAAATTCTTTGCGGTTTTACTTCTTATTTCAGGGATTGCTATGGCACAAGAGCCTACACCGCCGCAGCAAGGACCTGAGCCGGATATGGGATTGATTCCAACTCAAAATCCTACTTATAAAAATTTCCCCACGCCTGACGAGGTATTAGTTGTTTATGCAAATAATAGTGTTGGTGACAGTTCTCGTTATATTAAAGACTATTATGTTAGTGTAAGAAATATTCCTATTGTTAACCTAGTAAGTCTTGATATTCCTCAAAGCATAACTTATCAGGAAGGCACTGCAACACTTCAACCAGGTGGTGAAGACATCGGGGGCGATGGGAATTTGGGTTGGAGATATGTCAAAGACGCTATAGCTGATCCAATTCAGAATTATTTAAACACTACTTATGTAAATGATCAACCTTTGGCAGACAGAATTAATTATATAGTCTTGGTAAAAGGCATTCCACTTAAAGTACGTTCTTTTCCTTATGAGTGGGCTGCATCATACAGAAGACAAACTTCTGTGAGTGCACTTTTATGTCTAATAAATCAACCAGACACAACTAAGAATTTTCTGTAATTATATAATACGTATATGACTAACAATCTAAACGCTTATTTTGGTGTTGATCCCAATACAACCATGGATTATCGCTTCAAGTCAAATAGTTTTGTAAATAGTGGCGGATGGTATACTCAATATCTTGTTTCAAGACTTGATGGACAATTTTATGCTACTGTTTTTGGATTAATTGACAGATCATTTGATCCAGATTATTCGGGTGAAAAAACGTGGATTATTGATGATGATCCAGATCCTTGGTGGCATCATTTTAATCAAGTCCATCAGAATTTAGATGGTCTGGGATTTTCATTAAATCCCGAGGTATTTGTCATATCACAGGATTAGATAATTGAAGACCCAGGTGATGTTATCGGATATGTATCTCATGGAGTCCACGCGGGGATGCCTTACTTTATAATTTCTTCAGACCTGTTTACGGCAGTATAATTAGCAGATGATCCTTTTCTCCGAAGATTAACCCTCCGAAAAAATCTTCCACTATCGGCCAAAAAAGCAAAAAAATAATTTTTATTTGTCTTTTGCCTTGGAAAAAAGTCAAATTATTTTAAATTGGTTTTGTCATCGGTGATTTTCTGAAGCTGCTATATTTACCAAAAGTAATAATAACAAACCGAGGCAAACATGACTTACAAATCTTATATGCTGAACAATTATAAAACCATTCCGCAGGTTGCAAATCTGTCTGAAGATTTAATAGAAGCAATAGATGTGGTTGGTTCTGTTCTGCCGTTCAAAACAAACAATTATGTTGTTGAAAATCTTATCGATTGGAATAATGTTCCGGACGATCCGATTTTTACTTTAACATTTCCGCGTAAGAGTATGCTTCGCAAGCATCACTATGATAAAATGAAAAGCGTTATTTCGAATGGCGCATCAAAAAGTGAAATAAGGGAAGCGGCAAATGAAATCAGACTGGAGCTTAATCCGCATCCTGCGGGACAGCTTGATCATAACGTGCCCAAAATGGATGGAGAAAAAGTTTTTGGGATGCAGCATAAGTACAGGGAGACGGTTTTGTTTTTTCCCGGACAGGGACAAACTTGCCATGCCTATTGTACCTTTTGTTTCAGATGGCCGCAGTTCGTTGGGATGGATGAGTTAAAGTTCGCATCAAAGCAAGCAGAGCACCTCGTCGAATATATTTCTAAAAATGATTCCGTAACCGACGTGCTCTTCACTGGCGGCGATCCTCTTATTATGAAAACAAAAATGCTGGAAGCATATATTCGTCCTCTTCTGGAAAGTAACATAAAAAACCTTCGCCATATCAGAATCGGAACAAAAGCTCTTGCTTACTGGCCTTTCCGTTTTCTCACAGATGATGATGCTGATGATTTGTTGAAGCTTTTTAGTGATGTAAAAAAAGCGGGTAAACATCTTGCTTTTATGGCACATTTTAATCATCACGTTGAACTAGAAAATACTGCCGTGAAACAAGCTATTGACAGAATCTTAGAGACCGGGGCGGTGATAAGAACACAATCGCCGGTGTTGAAGCACATAAATGATTCCCCCGCAGTTTGGGCAGAAATGTGGCAAAAGCAGGTTTCTTTGGGCTGTATACCTTATTATATGTTCGTGGCCCGGAATACCGGCGCAGATCATTACTTTTCACTTCCACTTGTTGACGTTTGGAAATTGTTCAGAGAGGCGTATCAATCTGTTAGCGGAATTTGCAGATCGGTACGCGGGCCAAGTATGTCTTGCCTTCCCGGTAAAATGCAGATTCTCGGAGTAAATGAAATCGGAGACGAAAAGGTTTTTACAATGAGGTTTATTCAGGGTAGAGGACCAGATTGGGTTGCAAAATCCTTCTTTGCTAAATTTGATGACAGGGCCACCTGGTACACTGATTTGAAACCAGCATTTGGTGAGGATAAATTTTTCTTTACAGATGAGCTTGATAAAATCCTGAAACCTCAGGAAGTTGAGATAGACATCGAATAAATTTATGCAGAATAATAATTCTCCTTTTGATCTCAGCCTCAACCTGAATGTGCGGGGTATGCCGTTGTCGGCAACACTTTACATCCATGAGCTATCAAACAAGCTAAAGCAACAGGGTAAAAAAGTTTACAAATTCGGGCTTGGCCAATCACCCTTTCCGGTTCCTAAAATAATCGTCGAAGAATTGCGTGTTAATGCTTTTCAGAAGGACTATCAGCAGGTGAAGGGCTTACTTCCTTTGCGTGAGGCTGTTGCAGATTATCATTCCCGAAGAAATGATCTTCAGTGTAATGCTGATGATGTATTAATTGGTCCGGGCTCTAAAGAGTTGATGTTTATTTTGCAATTTGTTTACTATGGCGAGATTCTAATACCAACACCAAGCTGGGTATCCTACGCTCCGCAGGCGAAAATAATCGGTCGACAGACAGTTTGGGTTGATAAAAAGGAATCGCACAAGTGGCTGCTGAGACCAGAAGACATTCAAAGAATATGCGAAGAGGACCCATCAAGACCGCGTTTAATAATTATGAATTATCCATCAAACCCAACGGGCGTTACGTATAGCTGGGAAGAGTTGGAAGAAATTGCGGCAATTGCAAAAAAATATCGTGTGATAATTCTTTCCGACGAAATTTATGGTGAACTTAATTTTACCGGAACCCATACTTCAATTGCAAGGTTTTATCCCGAAGGGACTATAATTTCCGGAGGTCTAAGCAAATGGTGCGGCGCCGGTGGCTGGAGGTTGGGAACCTTCACTTTTCCAAAATCCCTTTCCGCATTATTAAATGCGATGGCAACGGTTGCAAGCGAAACATTTACTGCTACAAGTGCTCCTATACAGTACGCAGCGATCAAGGCTTTTAAGGGTGGAATGGAAATCGAAAGATATCTTTGGAATGCGAGGAAAATTTTAAACGCCCTCGGCAATGAAATTCATTCGGCGATGTCTGCTTCGGGTATTGAATGTCCGCTTCCCGAAGGAGCGTTTTACCTTTTCCCAAATTTCAAAAATTACGCGGACAAACTCAGAGCAAAAAATATTCGCACAAGCATGGAGCTGACAACTAGGCTGCTTGAGAACACCGGGGCGGCACTTCTACCCGGAAATGTTTTTGGCAGACCCGCAGAAGAACTTACTGCTCGCTTAGCCTATGTGGATTTTGATGGCGCCAGAGCTTTGGCTGCCGCGGAAACTATTTCGCCCGAAGATCCATTCCCTGAAAATTTTGTCAGCCTATATTGTTCTCACATGCTCGAAGGAACGAAAAGAATCGTTGATTGGGTAAAATCCCTTTAACGGTGCCTTCTGCACAAAATACCGTTCTTCAAAAAAGTAAATATTATTAACTTTGTCATCAATTTTTCTACTTAACAAAAGCAATTGAATATGTCATTTAAAAATTACCGCCGATTGTCAACAATTCTTTTATTCGTGCTTCTCTCACAAACTTTTAATCTCGCACAAACAATAAATCTTAAAATAATCGAAACAAGCGATGTACACGGTGCATTGCTGCCTTATGACCTGCTGAATGATACAACCACAAGCAGCTCGCTGTCGCAGGTTCACTCTTATGCGATTGTTGAAAGATACCAGCCAAACCAGGAAGTAATCTTGCTGGATAACGGAGACATTCTTCAGGGAGATCCGATGGCATATTATTATAATTATGAAGACACAACGGGGAAACACATCTTTGCTGATGCAATGAACTTTATGCAGTATGATGCTGCAACCATCGGTAACCACGATATTGAAGCCGGGCATTCGGTTTATGATAAATTCAGGAAAGAAATAAATTTTCCGTGGCTGGCTGCAAATGCAATCAATATAAAAACCGGCGAGCCATACTTTGAACCTTATACAATAATTGAAAGGAACGGAATAAAGGTCGCTGTGCTTGGCTTAATAACTCCTGCGATTCCTAACTGGCTTCCGGAAATTCTTTATGAAGGAATCGAGTTTGAAGATATGGTTCTGGCTGCACAGAAATGGGTGCCGATAATAAAAGAAAAAGAAAACCCTGATTTGCTGATTGGTTTATTTCATTCCGGTGTTAACTATAATTACAACGATGAAGATGAAGATACATATAAAAATGAAAATGCTTCTCAGCTTGTTGCTGAGCAAGTCCCTGGCTTTGATGTTGTTTTCGTGGGACACGATCACGCAGGATGGAATTTCAAAGTAGAAAATCCGGATGGAGACAGTGTTTTGATTGTCGGACCAACTTCAAGAGCAAGAAACGTTGCGGTTGCTGATATCCAAATGGAATTTGATAGCACGACAAGGAAATGGCTGAAGAATAATTTAACCGGAGAAATCGTAGAGCTGAAAAACTACAGGCCTGATGATCATTTTATGAGCAAGTTTTTAATTAATTTGAATGTGGTTGAGAATTATACCCAATTACCCATTGGACAAATAACAAAATCAATTTCATCAAAGGAAGCTTTGTTTGGTCCCTCTGCTTTTGTTGATCTTATTCATAAAGCACAGCTTGAATTAACCGGTGCAGATATTTCCTTCTCAGAACCGCTAAGCTTTAATGCAACAATTGACAGCGGATGGATTAGAGTTGACGATATGTTCAAACTATATCATTATGAAAACTTTCTTTATACTATGGAGCTGACGGGACAAGAAGTTAAAGATTATCTCGAATATTCTTTCGGCAACTGGTTTAATCAAATGAAAGATGGAAGCGATCATCTGCTTAAGTTTAAATATGATGATGATGGAGAAATTATTATGTCAGAGAGGTACAACACTCCCGAATTTGAAGAAAGATTTTATAACTATTCTTCTGCCGCAGGAATTAATTATACAGTTGATGTTTCAAAAGCGAAAGGAGAAAGAGTAACAATATCAGCTTTGTCCGATGGAACTGTGTTTAGCCCCGATACGGTTTATACTGTTGCGGTAAATTCCTACCGTGGAAATGGCGGAGGAGGGCATTTAACCCGTGGTGCCGGAATTCCTAAAGAGGGGCTCAACCTAAGAATTATCAGTTCAACCGACAGAGATCTACGGTATCTTTTAAAAGGATGGATTGAGAAGAAGAAATTAATACCTCCGGCTATGATTGGTAACTGGAAAGTCGTCCCTTACGAATGGTGGAAAAGAGGCAGGTCAAAAGATTATAAGCTGCTTTTCGGAACAGAAGCCCCGAAAACCGAAAACAAATCAAAAACGAATGAATACAGATGATTTAAATAGAATATAAAATGAGAACAGAAAAAAGCAAAAATCTTTTTAAAGAAGCAAAAAAATTTATCCCGGGCGGAGTGAACTCTCCTGTTCGTGCATTCAAATCTGTCGGCGGTGATCCTTTGTTTATTAAGAAGGGAAACGGTTCAAAGTTTTGGGATGTTGATGGAAATGAATACATAGATTACATCGGAAGCTGGGGACCTCATCTGTTTGGTCATAATCCTGCTTTTATTATAGATGCTCTTAAGTCTGCAATTGAAAATGGAACTAGTTTCGGCGCACCAACGGCGCTCGAAGTCGAGATGGCAAAAATTATTATTGAACTTGTTCCCTCGGTTGAAATGGTCAGAATGGTAAACAGTGGAACGGAAGCAACAATGAGTGCTGTGCGTGCTGCGCGTGGATATACCGGCAAAGAAAAATTTATAAAGTTCGAGGGATGTTATCACGGACACGCAGATTATTTTTTAATCAAAGCTGGTTCAGGTGCATTAACTCTTGGCGTTCCAACTTCTCCGGGTGTTACAAAAGGAAATGCGGCTGATACTCTACTTGCAGATTACAATGATATCAACTCAATAAAAAAACTTATTTCATCAAATAAAAATGAAATTGCCGCAGTTATAATTGAACCAATCGCCGGTAATATGGGCGTGGTAAAAGTTAAAGACAGTTTTATAAAAGAGCTTCGTGCAATTTGTGATGAAGAAAAAATTGTTTTGATTTTTGATGAGGTGATGACTGGTTTTCGTGTTGCTGCCAGCGGAGCGCAGGAAATTTTAGGAATAAAACCTGATTTGTCAACCTTCGGAAAAATTATCGGAGGGGGATTGCCTGTTGGAGCTTTTGGGGGAAAAAGAGAAATCATGGAAAAGATTGCGCCAAGCGGTCCGGTTTACCAGGCAGGAACTTTAAGCGGAAATCCTCTTGCAATGGCAGCGGGTTATGCAGCATTAAAACACATCAAAGACAATCCAAATATTTATAAAGAGCTCGAAGAAAAATCTTCATATCTTGAAAAAGGATTTAAAGAAAATCTGAGGTCCATTGGAAAAAATTATGCGATGAACAGAGTTGGCTCAATGATGTGTATGTTTTTTACAGAAGAAAATGTAGATGACTTTAAGTCCGCAATTAAATCAGACACAAATCTTTACGGAAAATATTTTCACGAAATGCTGAAACGGGGAATCTATCTTGCGCCAGCACAGTTTGAAGCGCTCTTTATTTCAACTGCACACACAAAAGAGGATTTAGACAAAACCGTCATCGCACATAAACAATCGCTGGAAGCAATCTCATAGCGGTGTTGCGGTGTGTTTTCATGGATGCAGGGGTGCATGATTTCCATTGAGGAAATTTTACTTCTGAAACATTCTTTGATAAACAATATAATCCGTCTTAGCCGGCTCTCCGCCTGATTGTCTCACTAGTTGTGCAATTTGTGCTCGATGATATGTCGAGTGATTGATAACGTGAGTAATAATATCCTTAACCGTATTGGTATACTTTTCTCCCGCTGTGTTTTTGTATTCAACACGAGCATCAAAATCTTTTTCCTGAAGACTTTCTATTAAATTTATCCATTCGGAAGTTACTGTAAGGTTTTGTTCTATCCACTCATCGGAAGTTATTTTCTGCCAGGGATTAATTATGATATCCCGTTTGAGAATTCTGTTCAGCCAGATTTTCTGTGCTGATATTATGTGTGAAAGAAGCTCTTGTGATTTTTCATTTTTCTTCTTAAGACCAACAATTGATTCGGCAGTTTGTCTTGTTGCCCAATCGTTGTATTTAAAGAGATGTAAAAAATGATCTTTCAGCATATTACTTCCTTTACCTGATAATAATCTCCCTTTTATAATTTCCGTCAGACACCTCTCTTGCCGTCAGGTAAGCAAGCTGAACTATGCTTTCAAACAAATTTGGATTTAGTGTTTCCGGTGTGTCAGTTGGAAGATGAAGGTGCTCGTAGCTGTATTTGGAAACAAAATACAATCCCGGAATTCCTTTTTCATAAAATGGAGTAAGATCCGCACCACCGCCACTCCACGTGTCCGCAACAACAAGATTAAAATTTTCTTTGTCTATTCTTCTTGTAAGGTTCCATAATTCTGTCGAGCTTTTTCCGTTTCCAACCTGAATACTATCGCCATATCCGATACTATCGAGATTGAACATCGCGACTATTTTATTCAAATCTATCTTTAAATTTTCAACAAAAAATTTTGAGCCGAACAATCCCTGTTCTTCGCTTGCAAAAAGAACAAATAAAATCGTTCGTTTTGGTTTTATGTTGCTTCTTTGAAAGGCATCAGCTATTTCAAATACGGCAGCAGAACCTGACGCATTATCATTAGCACCCGGGAATAATAATCCCGCCTGAGAACCAACGTGGTCAAGATGTGCGCCCACAATTAAATATTCATCCTTTAATATCGGATCGCTTCCTTCAAGCCGACCAACAATGTTCATGGTCTTCGCTGATTTTTCATACTGGGCATTTACTATAATTTCTGCTTTTCTTCTTGTAAGAAAGGAGTTTGGTGATTTCTTTTCGTCTATTCTCGTTTGACATTCATTAATTGACATGTTTAAGAGACTTAAAAAATCATTCGCAACTTCCGGAGAGATATGAAGCTGTGGAAAATCTTCTGGTTGTTCTCCCTCGCCATGCATCACGCTGCCAATTAGTGGTTGTGGTTTTTCGTCATTAGGACGAGAGACAAAAAGAATTCCTCTTGCACCATGTTTTTTAGCAACAATAGATTTTTCTCTTGGATATTCCTGTTCCCAGGGTTCTTCTTTTATTTTCCAGGAAGGATTTTGCTTAAAGACCATTACGATTTTGTCTTTCACATCTATTTTTTCATAATCATCATAACCAATATCCGGTCTGGAAATTCCATAACCACAGAACACAACCTGTGCGATCAGGTTAGCGGAACCGGTAAATCCTCTCAACACAAAATCTTTCCCGAGAATATAGGGATAGCTCTTGTTATTCATTATTAAATTGAAAACAACCGGTGTATCGATCTTATTATATTCCACATTTAAATACTGGAAGTATTCTTCCTCTCCTGCCGGAATTAATCCGATCTGTCTGAACTTATTTGCAGCAAAATTAGCTGCCTTATTGTAACCTTCGCTTCCGGGGAGTCGTCCGTCAAATTTGCTTGAGCAAAGAGTCTCAACTGTTTCCATTAGCTCTTCACTTTTAATGCTCTCAAATCCAGGGTCTATTATTTGTGGAATCGCTGTAACAGGAAACATTACTGTTAAGAGTAAGATTGTTAATTTCTTCATAGTTTTAATGTTTTGTTTTTTGTATCCAACATTATTTTGTTTTTACTTTTATTAAAAAAGGGACTCTGTGCAGTCCCTTTTGAGATCGCTCAAGTAATTTTTTATTCTTCCTCTTCGCCGTTTTCTTCTTCGGGCACAACTTTAGCAATATCTGCTATAGAGTCGCCTTCGTTCAATCTAATAACTCTGACGCCTTGAGTTGCCCTGCCCATCACGCGAATATCTTTCATACTTTGTCTGATAACCATTCCCTTTGTAGAAATAATCACAAGCTCATCGTTATCGTTCACTTCCAGCATAGCTATCATTTTGCCTGTCTTCTCGCTTGTTTTTACAGTTATTACTCCCTTTCCACCACGGTGAGTAATTCTGTAATCATTTATATCTGATCGTTTTCCATAACCTTTTTCAGTAACAACAAGCACGCTCATTCCCTGGCGTTTGATAACTAAAAGTCCAACTACTTTATCACCCTTTCCTAATCTTACTCCCCGAACACCTGTTGCGGTTCTACCCATAACCCTGACATCTTTTTCATGAAATCTTACAGCAAATCCATTGCGCGTTCCAATCATGATATCATTAGTTCCATCCGTCATCTTTACTTCAATAAGCCTGTCATTTTTCTTAAGGTTAATAGCATTTATTCCTCCTTTGCGAACATTTCCATATGCGGAAAGAACGGTTTTCTTGACAGTTCCTTGTTCGGTAGCCATAATTAAATATTTATCATCACTGAATTCCTTAACGGCAATAAAAGCGGTTATCATTTCTTCTTTTTCTTTTTGGAGAATATTCAGGATAGATCTTCCACGAGCAGCTCTGCCACCTTCCGGAATTTCATGAACTTTAAGCCAGTAAACTCTTCCCTTGTCTGTAAAGAAAAGAATATACTGATGTGTGGAGGCAATGAACATATGTTCGATGAAGTCATCTTCTTTGGTTCCGGCGCCGGTTACGCCTTTGCCACCACGACCTTGCTTTCTATATCCGCTGACTGGAAATCTTTTTATAAATCCGCTGTGAGTAATTGTAACTACTACATCTTCTTCTGCTATTATGTCTTCCAGGGAAAAGTCTTCGTAGTCATAAACTATTTCTGTTCTTCTTGCGTCCGCATATTTCTTCTTAAGCTCAAGCAGTTCATCAGTTATGATGATTTTTCTTTGATCTTCGCTTTTAAGAATTCCTTTTAGTTTTTCAATCAACTTAATTGTTTCTTTATACTCGTCTTCTATCTTTTGCCTTTCAAGTCCGGTTAGGCGCTGCAAACGCATATCAAGAATAGCTTTAGCCTGAATCTCGCTTAGCTTAAACTTTTTCATAAGATTTTGCTTTGCAGTTTCAACATCCTTAGACTTTTTAATGGTCTGAATGACCGCATCAATGTTATCCAGGGCAATAATGTAGCCTTCTAGAATATGAGCACGTTTCTCAGCGGCATCAAGCTCAAATTTTGTCCGGCGAATTAAAACATCCATTCTGTGGTCAAGAAAGTGCTGAAGCATTTCTTTCAGGTTGAGAACCTTCGGAACACCATGAACCAGCGCCAGCATTATTACACCAAATGTTGTTTGCATCTGAGTGTGAACAAAAAGCTGATTTAAAACTATTGGTGGCTGGGCATCTTTCTTCAATTCAATAACTACGCGTAAACCATCTCTGTCTGATTCATCCCGGATATTACTGATATCATCAATTTTCCCGCTATGTACAAGCTCTGCTATTTTCTCAATAAGGTTTGCTTTGTTAACCTGATAGGGAAGCTCAGTTATAATAATATGTTCTCTGCCGTTTTTCTGTGTTTCTATATTTGCCTTTGCCCTGACTATAATTCTGCCTCTGCCAGTAAGAAATGCTTCTTTTACTCCTGAATAACCATAAATAATTCCGCCTGTCGGAAAATCCGGAGCGATGATATTTTTCATCAGCTTTTCAATTGTAATTGCCGGGTTTTTAATAAGATTTATTAAGCCGTCAACAACCTCACCAAGATTATGAGGAGGAATGTTTGTTGCCATACCAACTGCAATTCCACTCGAACCATTTATTAAAAGGTTTGGCAGGTAAGAAGGCATAACAGTCGGTTCCTGAAGAGAATCATCAAAATTAGGAACAAAGTCAACCGTATTCTTGTCCAGATCTCTTAACATCTCTTCTGAAATCCGTGCAAGTCTTGCTTCTGTATAACGCATCGCTGCAGGCGAGTCGCCATCAACAGAGCCAAAGTTTCCCTGTCCATCTATCAAGGGATAGCGTAAAGAAAAATCCTGAACCATTCGCACCATTGTATCATAAACGGCGGTATCACCATGAGGATGATATTTACCAAGAACTTCTCCGACGATTCTTGCAGATTTTTTATATGGTTTGTTATGAAACATTCCCAATTCATGCATACCATAAAGAACTCTGCGATGAACAGGTTTCAAGCCATCTCTTACATCCGGTAAAGCACGTGCAACGATTACTGACATTGCATAATCGATGTATGAGGATTTCATTTCCTCTTCAAGTGTGATAGGTACTATTTTTTCAAAAATTGTTGCCATAAATTTTATTATTTTTTCTTTGTTGTTTGCTTTTTTATTTCTTCTAAATATTCTAAGTCTACCAAGTCCTCTTTGCGTCCTGCTGCTTTTTTCATCGCAATAAGATTATCAAGTGACGGGACAAAAACTTTTACTCCTTCAATTCAACATCTCTTTTATTTTTTCACGCTTCTTTAAATCTGTCCCCGCTACAAAGGGATGAAAGTCTGTAATTAAGAGATATTGTCTCAATAACATCTTCTTTTCTGGTAACTCCTCAATTGTTAAATCTTCAAGTCCCGGACATCCTAAACTACTTAATGCATTTACAGGTCTCTTTGAATTTGCTTTTGTGGGTTCAAAAAAAATATCGATATCAAAAGTATTCCTCATATAGCCATGCGCAGGAAATGCCATCGCTCCAATAACCACAAATTTTACTTTATGACCTACTACTGATTGAAGGAGTTTTTGGATAGTCATGTTCTTATACAAATTTGATCGTTTGCTTCAAAAGCTGCATAAAAATTTTAGCGCTGCTTTTTTGTTAAGGTTAGATTAAATGATATTTCAAACTCCAGCTCTTTTTTTGGATCATCTTTCTCAGGCTGCAATATGTATGTGTTTTTTCTTTTCATAATTTGTTACACATCAAGATTAGCATACTTAGCATGTTTCTCTATAAACTCTTTTCTTGGTTCTACCTCATCACCCATGAGTGTTTCAAAAATTTTATCTGCATTTGCTGCGCTTTCCAGTGTAACCTGAAGAATTGTGCGTGTTTCCGGATTCATTGTTGTTTCCCAGAGTTGTTCGGGATTCATTTCTCCCAAGCCCTTATATCGAGAAATAACCACTCCTTTAACTTCCTTTCCTTCTGAAGTTTCTTCCTCTGTTACTTCCTCTTCTTTAACTTCCGTTTTCTTTTTTTCTTTACCATCTACTTTAAGTCTTTTAAGAATTTGGTCTCTTTCGTTCTCATCGTAAGCATAAAATTCTTCTTTTCCTTTTTTAATTTTATATAGCGGAGGCTGAGCAATATAAACCTTCCCTGAAGTAATCAGATCTTTCATGTGCCGGTAAAGAAAAGTAAGAAGCAATGTTCTGATATGACTTCCATCAACATCGGCATCGGTCATAAGAATTATTTTACCATATCTTGATTGTGAATGATCAAACTCGGCACCAAGCCCTGCACCAATTGCAGAAATTATCGCTCTTATTTCATTGTTCTCAAGAATTTTATTCATCTTTGCTTTTTCAACGTTCAATATTTTACCCCTAAGAGGAAGTATTGCCTGGAACTTTCTGTCTCTGCCTTGTTTAGCGGAACCACCTGCTGAATCTCCTTCAACTATATAAATTTCACAATGCTCGGGATCTGTTATGCTGCAGTCCGCGAGTTTGCCTGGAAGATTCATGTTGTCCAGTGCATTTTTTCTTCTTGCAAGATCTCGCGCTTTTCTTGCTGCTTCTCTTGCCTCTGCGGCGCGCATACATTTTTCAATTATCTTTCTACCAACCGGAGGATTTTCTTCAAGAAATTCTGCGAGTTTTTCACCAACAAGAGTTTCAACGGCCGACTTTGTTTCGCTGTTGCCAAGTTTAGTTTTTGTTTGTCCTTCAAACTGGGGCTCTGCAACCTTAACTGATATCACTGCCGTAAGTCCTTCTCTAAAATCATCTCCGGTGAGAGATATTTTTCCTTCTTTAATCAGTCCGTTCTTATACGCATAATTATTAAGAGTTCTGGTAAGCGCCGTTTTAAATCCAACCAGATGGGTTCCGCCCTCATGCGTATTAATATTATTTACATAAGAAAAGATATTTTCAGAATAGCCGTCGGTGTACTGGAATGCTATTTCAACGGGAGTGTTGTCTTTTTCGCCTTCGATATAAACGGTTTTGTGAAGTGCTTGCCTTGATGAATCAAGATATTTAACAAATTCAACCAGCCCGCCTTTAAAATGGAAAGAGGCTGATTCTCCGCCGTTCCTTTCGTCTTTTATATTGATGGTGATGTTCTTATTGAGGTAGGCAAGTTCTCTCATCCTTTCTGCTAATATATCAAAGCGAAAATCAGTAACTTTAAAAATTTCATGATCAGGAAAGAAAGTAACGGTTGTTCCTCTTTCGCCTCTTTTTGCTTTTCCGATTTCTTTCACGGGTTTAACCGGAACACCTCGTTTATATTCCTGAAAATAAATTTTTCCATCTCTTTTAACTTCAACTTTCAGCCACTCAGATAGTGCGTTAACAACCGATACGCCAACACCGTGCAATCCTCCCGAAACTTTATATGATGTTTTGTCGAACTTACCTCCGGCATGTAAAACAGTCATTACAACTTCAAGCGCAGACCGCTTTTCAACAGGATGAATGTCGACGGGAATGCCTCTTCCATTATCTGTTACTGTTACTGAGCCGTCTTTGTTTATCTGAACATCTATTTTGTCACAGTATCCTACCATTGCTTCATCAATGCTATTATCAACAACCTCGTTAACAAGATGATGAAGACCCCGGCTGCTAACGTCACCAATGTACATTGCTGGTCTTTTTCTAACGGCTTCAAGACCCTTAAGAACATTTATGCTTTTTGCGCTGTATTCTGTTTTCGATTTTTCTTTTACCATTTAACCTGTAAACCTTATTTGAATAATTCTCTGTTCATTAAAAAATTGATTAATCTTTTCTATCAGTTCCGATTCCATATATTTTAACTCGCTTCTCCAGGCAGGGTTTTCTACCTTCAGCTTTAAAACCCCCTTTTCACATGTAAGCGGAACCGCAACTTTTTCCAGGCCCGGAAAAATGTTGTAAAACTTTACAATTACGTCAGCATATATAACTGTTTGGCGTAACCCTTTAAATGATTCTTCTCTATTGAAAACCTCTTTTAGGCTCTTGAAGGTATTATGCATAGCAGATTTTACTCTCTTCAGTAAGCTTAATTACTTTATCATTTGTTCCCATCTTTAAAAATGATTGGTTGCCAAAATCAGTAAGTGTTATAAATGCCTGACCGATCTCACCCAGGTATTCACTTACTTTATACGTTCTCTCGGCATCAAGTTCTCCGAAAACATCATCAAGCAAAAATATTGGAGTGGTGCCGGTTACATCTTTAATGTAAAAAAACTCCGCCAATCTAAGCGCTGCCTGAAAGGTTTTGTGTTGACCCTGCGAACCAAATTCTCTGAGATTGAGCCCATTAATTTCAAAAATAAATTCGTCCCTTTGCGGACCAACCAAATTGGCTGCTTTCCTTATTTCTTCGTTTCTGAGCTGATCAAGCAGGATTATGAAACTGCTATGAATATCTTTATTATTGTTGCTCTCAAGTGTTAAGTATGTAATTGCGGGGCTTTCACGTCCCTGCATTATCCGATTATAAGATTCATTTATATAAAACATAAAATCAACACTAAACTTTTGTCGGTGTTGTATTATCTCTCCGCCGCAGGAAATCAATTTCTGATTCCAAACATTTAGCTCATCACCCAAATCTTTATAGCCGTCCCTGATTCTAGACAGCAGGGCCGACCGGTGTTTTAAAACCTTCTGGTATTCAAGTAACAGCTCAAGATATGTTCTGCTCGTTTGAGAAATTACCGAATCAACAAACTTTCTTCTCTCGGCCGGGAAGCCCTGGGTAATTGAGTGGTCTGCGGGAGAGAGAAGAACAACAGGAAATTTACCTATTACGGTTGACGGTTTGGTTATCAGTTTTTCATTCAGGTAATATTGTTTTTTCCCAGCCGGGACAGAGTAGTTAATAACAACGTTATCTATTGTTAAACCTTCAAGCACTCCTGTTATTTCAAATGAATCTTCATTAAATTTTACCACTCCCGCATCCGATTTTGAACAGCAGCTTTTTGTTGTACAGATATAGTAAATTGCCTCAAGAATAGTTGTTTTACCCAAACCGTTACCACCAACAATATAGTTAAGTCCGTCTGCAAAACTTATTTTAGTATCCGTGTGTTTTCTAACGTTTTTCAGACTTAAGAAGGATAAACCCATTCTACGAGTTGAGCCGCACAGGCATTAGAAGCAGCATTATTTCCTCACCGCTCTGAACTTTTTCCGGTTCTATTATACAAGCTTTTGTTGGTGAGTGCAGTTTAAATATAACCTCGTCTTCACCGAGATGTGCTAAAATGTCATTTACATATTGAGTATTAAATCCGATCTCCATCGGATCACCATTATATTCACAGGTTAAGTTTTCAACGCCGCTTGAACCTAAATCAACATCTTCTGAAGAAACCACCAGGTTCCCTTTAGAAATAGAAAATTTCACCTGCTTAGAACCGGAAGATGAAAACAACATCATTCTTTTGATAGTTGAAATTATTTCATTCCTTTTAACCTTAAGAATGTTTTCATTCTCAAGTGGAATTACGCTGTTGTATGCAGGGTATTTTTCGCCTATCAACCTAGTTATAAGCTCTATATCTCCAAAGTTGAAAAGTATATTTGCTTTGCCCAAATAAATTTTCACGTCTGTTTCGCTTAACAGTTTTGAAAGAACCGTTATAGCTCTTTCGGGCACAATATATTGTTCTTCCGATCCGGTTTTAATATTCTTATTTATATATCTCACCAGCCGATGACCATCGGTTGTAACAAACTTTAATCCTTCTGGTGTAAACTCGAAAAGTGTTCCTGTCATTGCTGGTCGCATATCTTCCTTGCTCATTGCAAAAGAGGTTTGATCAATGGCTTTTTTAACATCTTTACCATTAATAGAAACTTCTTTTGTCATTGAGATTGATGGAATGTCCGGAAAATCTTCCGATGGCGAGAAACTTATAAAGTAAGTGCCGTGATCAGTCGTAAGTTTCAGCTTCGAATTGTTTTCCAGACTAAAATTGATTTGTGTGTCTTCAAGCGATCTGATAATATCGTATATCAACCTTGCCGGAACAACAACACTAACATCTTCGGTTGCAGCAACGTTTATGGCAGATCTTAATGATATTTCCAGATCGGTTGCTGCTACTGTCAGTTGTCCGCCTTTAATTACGAACAAAAAATTCTCTAAAACAGGCATTGGTGTTCTTGCCGGAACAGCTGGTATTATTTTAGCGAGAAGTTTTTCCAGTATTTTACTGTTTACTTTAAATTCCATATATAATTCTCTCTTATTGGAACACAGAAAAATACTAAAAACGTAATGTAATAACAATAAAGTCGGAAGCAGAAATCTAATTTAGCGAACTAAATTATTAACCCTCTTTAGTAAGTTTTAAGAATACTGCATAATTTTTTCTTTATGGTCCGATTGGATTAGGATCTGTATCGTCTATATCTTCAGAAGTGGTTACTGAAGCATAAAGAGTATAATTCCCTTCTATAAATGTACTGGTGTAAACAACAAGAACTTTTGTTCCTGCTTTGATGACAAACTCACCGGCTGTTTCACCCTGCGTTCCGGATGTTGTTGCACCTGCAGGAATTTCGTATATGGTTTCGTAATCATAAGTTCCTTTTGCTATTTCACTGAGTATAACCGTGTCTCCGCTCTTAACCTGAATAAGGTTTGCTCTGAAATTAACGTAGACATCATTTGAAGCCATATTTTGAAATTTTATCCAGTTTTCGACAGATGAGGAGCAGCTTATATTCAAAAGCGCTAAAAAAAGCAAAGAAATAAAAAATACAAATTTGGGTTTCATGGTCATTACTTTCGCTTGTTTTTCAATTCATTGTCTGTTATCAAACAAAAAACAGACCAAATATTTTAATAGTTTAATTAAACAAATGGTTATTATGGTATGTTTTAAACCGGAAAATGGCAATTAAATTATTATTTAATATATACTTTTTACTTATTAATAGTAATAATTACAATGTTGATATGTTAGTAATCCTGTAATTAAATAATCCAGTGTGCTTTACATATTAAAATGGAACAGCGCGATGTTGAAATACTGAGGGATACGCGTTATATAAAATGCAAATGTTAATGAATATATGTTTATCAACATCCTATTAGCTAAAAATAAACAGTTTCCGAACATGTATTAGCGAGTGAAACAATTTTCTGTAGGTCGGAATTATTTACGATGAAAACTCTATTTGATTTTTTAAGTCTTCAATTATTTTCGACAAGGACTCATCTGAGCTTCTGGCACTTTCTATAGAGTTGCAGGCATGAATTACGGTAGAGTGGTCCCTTCCGCCAAAATGCAATCCGATAGTTTTAAGAGAAGATTTTGTTAGTTCTTTTGAAAGGTACATTGCCAACTGTCTGGCTAATACTATTTCTTTCTTCTTGGTTTTATCACGAATTTTATTTTCGGCAATACCCATATAATCACAGACATTCTTAGTAATAGATTCTATTGTTATGCGGTTAAACTTTCTCTCTGTGGCTATCTCTTTCACTGTCTTTCTTGCCAGATCGAATGACAAATCTTTTGAGTTCAAAGAAGCATTAGCTAACAGCTTAATCAAACAACCCTCTAACTCTCTTATATTAGAAGTTATATTTGTAGCGATGTACTCTAGTATTTCGTTGGAAACTAACATTCCGTAAGCTTCAGCTTTATTTTTTAGGATAGCTATCCTAGTTTCCCATTCTGGCGGCTGAATATCTGCTGTTAACCCCCACTGGAATCGCGAAATCAATCGTTCGTCCAATCCCTTAAGTTCCTTAGGCGGCTTATCGCTTGATAAAATAATCTGTTTTCTGGACTGATGGAGAGTATTAAAAATATGGAAAAAAAGGTCTTGCGTTTTTTCTTTTCCAATCAGGAACTGGATATCATCAATAATTAGCACATCCATACTTCTGTAAAAACTAGAAAAATCATTTACTTTGTTAGATTGAATAGCCTCAACAAACTCAACCGTAAAACTATCAGAAGAAAGATAAATAACTTTTTTCTCCGGGTAGTTATTAAATATTTCATTTCCTATAGCCTGTATTAAATGTGTCTTGCCCAACCCTACCCCGCCGTAAACAAAAAGTGGATTAAAAGAAGTACCGCCAGGGTTATCGCTTATTGCGCCAGCAGCAGCACGCGCCAGTTGGTTTCCTTCTCCTTTGATGAAATTATTAAAGGTATACCTTGGATTTAAATTAGATTCGAAGGCAGGTTTAGGTTTTCGCTCTGGATTAGTTTGCTGCTGGATATTAATTTTTGAGTGAACAGTATCACCAGCTGGCAGATCTTCGGAAATCATGTACGTGAGCTTAGCATCGTTTCCTATAACTTCTTTAATGGTTCTTGTAATTAAATTATTGAAATGTTCCTCTATCCATTCCCAAAAAAATTGGCTGGGAATTTGTACTCTCAAGGTTGAGTCTTCTAGGTCAACCGGCTTTATTGGAAGAAACCAGGTATTATAGGTCATTAAGGAAACGTTTTCCTTAATCTTTATCAGACAGTTTTTCCATGCCAATATTGCATCAGAAGAGACGACTTCGCTTGTTAATTCAGAATTTGCCATAATAACAGTTATCCACAGCTTAAATGCTTTCCAAATCAGTAATTATATTATGAATAATAAGACTAAAGTAAAAATAAGAGTATTATTTAAACATGTTGTTAACATCAAGAGGATCACAACAACCCGTTAAATTAAAAGAAATTATGAGATTTATCTTAAAACATTTACACACAATACACATAATACGAAATTTAAAAATGAAGTTATAATTTGTGAAACATTTCACGAAATCTAATAATCCACAAATTATCCACACCCCGTGCTTGCCCTTACTTGGTAATGAAAATATGAACAAAATGAATATCGAACAAATTATTTTTTAAAATTAATTTTTTTTAATAAAGATAATGAATACCCATGATTGAACTTCTTGATAATAAGAGGGTAAGAGATTAACTTTGAGTTCTTTTTTAGAAAAATGGAGAAAAAATGAAAAGAACATATCAGCCAAGTAAACGAAAAAGAAAGAACAAACATGGCTTTAGAGAAAGGATGAAAACAAAAACGGGGAGAAAAACTCTTCAAAGGAGGAGGAAAAAAGGAAGGAAAAAACTAACTGTTAGCAGCGAGCGCTAATAATTGCTGAAAAATAATGAAGTTAGTAGTGACCGGAAAATAAAAAGCAGTAAGGATATAAAAACAATATTTGCCGCGGGCAGGACGATCTACTCAACAAACAAAAAGATCAAAGCCATATATTGCGCTAAAAAAATAAGCAACGATGGTAGAATTAAATATGCCGTAGCTGTTTCAAAAAAAGCCGGGAATGCTGTTTGGCGAAACAGATTAAAAAGACTTATCAAGGAAGCACACCAATTAAGTTCAGGGGATTTGTTAAGATTCTGCTTTAGGAATAAGTTGCTTTTAGAGATTATCTTTACAACGAGCGCACGAAACGAAAGTTTCCCTGGAAAAAATCACTTCAGAAACATTATGTCGGAAATTGACGCAGTACATTCAGAAATTAAAATTAACCTGGCACACGAAACACATTAATGAAGTAATTTAAACAGTCAGAAGAAAAAACCCTGGCATACACAAATAGATTCTAAGTTGAGCATATAATGGATAGGAACACAATAGTCGCATTTGTACTTATAGGGGTGATACTAGTAGTTTGGTTATACATAAACTCACCCGATCCCATCAAAACTGACAGTAATAATCAGGATACCATAGTTGTTCTGGAAAAAGATACTCTTGTTGATAAGTCAGATAGCCCCGTAAACTCAAATTTTCAAGGCGAAACGGAAAGCGAAGAGAAAAGAAAGGATACGCTTAGTAGACACAGCTTGTTTTCAAAGCATATGACCGGCGAAGGAAGAATTATAACTATCGAAACCAAACTTGCCATTTATGAGCTAAATACACTAGGGGCGAACTTCTATAAGGTTTATCTTAAAAATTACAACAATTGGTACTCTGCAGGAAAGAATGGCGGCGGGGATTATTATAAATCTGCAGTTCAATTGATTAATTATTCTACTTCTGATGCATATGACCTTTCGTTTATTACTGATGATGGGAAAGCAATTAATACGGCCGATTTGGAATTCGATGCTGCACGGATGCCAAGATACATCCTAAGTGAAAAAGATTCTCTTGAAATCCGCTTCAGCCTTAAACTGGATAACGAAAAGTTTATTATTAAAAAGTATAAGTTCTACTCAAATGCATACACGATTAAAAGCGATATTGAATTGATAGGAATGAAGGGGCTGATAAGTAACAACACATACGATATTTTATGGAATCCGGGAATTCGATTTGTCGAGGAAAATACAGTCAATGAAGCCAACTATTCAAATGCAAGCATTTATTATGGCGAGGAGATGGTTGCATTTGATGCACCTTCGGGTGGCGAAAAAATTAATGCAGATTTCAATGGTCGTGTGGACTGGATTGCGGTCAGGAACAAATATTTTGTTGCCGTTGTTATTCCGCTGAAACCGGCAGACACCGAGGGCGCATATCTGGAAGGACAAAAATTTCCTTTGAATAATGGCGGGATGAGGGAAATTTATTCCGCAAGATTGATATTGCCATTTAAAGATGAAGAACATGATAGGAAGTCTTTCAGCATATATATCGGACCGGTTGATTACGATCTGCTTAAAGGAATCGGCTATAACCTTGAATCGCTTGTCGATTTTGGAACATTCTTTGGCCTGAAATTCATCGTCAGACCCATTGCAGAGTTTGTGCTGCTTCCGCTCTTTAACTACATTCATAGTTTCATCCCCAACTATGGATTCGTAATTATAGTTTTTTCTTTAATCATAAAAATCTTGGTTTATCCGCTTACAAGGAAAAGCTATCAATCGATGAAAAAGATGCAGCTTCTGCAGCCGAAGATTCTGGAAATAAAGGAAAAGTTCAAAGACGATCCGCAGAAAATGAATAAGGAAACTATGAAGCTGTACAGCACCTACGGTGTAAATCCGGCAGGGGGATGCCTGCCGCTGCTATTGCAGATGCCGATTTTCATAGCCCTTTGGGGTCTGTTCCAGGCGGCAATTGAATTGAGACAACAGCCATTTATTTTCTGGATTAAAGATTTATCGCAGCCAGATGTGATTTTTGATTTAGGCGCCAAGCTTCCGATTTTCGGAATCCAGCGGATAAGCGGGCTGGCTTTGCTTATGGGAATTACGACCTTCATTCAACAGAAGATGTCTGTTAAAGATCCGAAGCAGCAAGCACTTGTTTATATTATGCCGGTGATGCTGACTATTTTGTTTATGACCTTTCCCTCCGGACTGAATCTGTATTATTTTATGTTTAACGTTTTCTCAATAGCACAGCAGTATTACATTAATCACAAACAGGGAGACGTTGAATTAAAGCCAGTTGATCAGTCTAAAAGAAAGGGCGGGTTTATGTCGAAACTGATGGATGCAGCAGAAAAGCAAGCCAAGCAGCAGCAAAAGAAACATAAATAAATAACAGCACCTGTTTTATAATTAATCCTGCTCATAAATATATTTCTCTTGCCTTTTAATTAATTTTGAATGTGTCTTTAATCAAGAAAATACTCGTTGTAATAATTGTCGTAACAGGACAAATTGTAACAGCCCAAACAATCCGCACTATCGAACTTCCTACAAAAACCGTCAAACTGCCATTTGGAATATTTATGCATGTTCCGGCTTATAAACCATTAATCGGTCTTGCTCTAAGCGGAGGCGGCGCCCGGGGATTTGCACAAATTGGAGTTCTTAAAGCCTTTGAAGAAGCCGGCATTAATATTTATGCAATTTCCGGAACAAGTATTGGAAGCATTGTTGGCGGATTGTATGCGTTAGGATATTCGGCGACAGAGCTTGATTCATTTGTATGCAGTACCGACTGGGAGGAACTTCTCGATATTACCGGCTCGGCAAGCAGAAGAGAACTTTTTATTGATCAGAAAATATCTGAGGACAGATCGATATTTACATTGCGGCTTGATGGATTTCGGCCTGTTATTCCAACATCGTTTAATGAGGGTCTAAGGCTTTCAAATTATCTTACCCTTTTAAGCTTAAAAGCACCTTTATCTGGCATATCAAACTTTGACGATCTTTTAATGAAATACAGTGCCGTTTGCACGGATCTGATTAAGGGTCGGTCAGTTGTATTAAAGTCCGGCTCTATCAGCCGGGTTATGCGGGCAAGCTCAAGTGTAACCTTTTTTCTTGCACCGACCCAGATTGATTCAATGATTTTGGTAGATGGTGGTCTTATTTCAAATATTCCGGTAGACGTTGTACGGGATCTCTCTGCCGATTATATAATTGCAGTAAATACAACCAGTCCGCTTCATAATGAAGAAGAGCTTAGTGTGCCATGGAATATAGCCGATCAAACTGTGAGCATCCCTATGAAACAGCTTGAAAACCAACAACTGGGAAAAGCCAACTTTGTTATTAGTCCCGATCTAAAAAACTTTTCCGCCGTCAGTTTCAATAGCCCCGATTCTCTGATTTCTTTGGGTTATGAAAGCACTCTGCCACTGATTAATAAAATCAAACTCTCCCTTGATTCTGTTTACAAAAGTTGTTTGGAAGAAGAGACTTTTCTTAAAAATATTAAAACCTCAGGTTTGCCTGATGATCTTGAAATAAAATATCAACAGAAATATTCTGCAAAAGACTCGGTTTCCACACTTGAAATTGCAGCCGATCTTGCAGCAATATTTGATTCGGGAGATTTTAAATCGATTAAAGCAAAAATTAACCAGGCCGAAGACCTCTCTGCAATAGACTTTATTTATGAATATAACCCGGCGATAGATTCCATTATTATAAGTTTGGAGGGGGTGGAGACAGACTCTCTCAAGGTGACTGAAATTCAAAAACATATTCAATCCAGGATTGGAAATAACAAGCCTTTCAATGCTTACAAAACAGTAAAGGCAATACTGAACACAATAAAATCTTATAAAAACCGCGGTTACCTTTTATTTGGATGCGATTCGGTTCAATTTAATGAGGAGACTAACAGATTACGGATATTTTTTAGTAACGACAAGATTTCAAAAGTTAAAATATTGGGCAGCAGCAACCAATCAATAGTAGAAAGAGAATTGAATATCAAGCCGGGCGATGAGCTGCTTTTCGATAATGTTCAGCAAAGTTTAAATGGGCTGAGAAGCACCGGCTTGTTTGAGGATATAAACATTGGAGTGGGGCGCACTGGTGATTCCACCAACCTCAGCGTTTCAGTCCGGGAAAAAATTTCCAGCCTGCTTAAAGTTGGTTTCCTGGTTGATAATGTATATAACTTCCAGCTTGGTCTGGACTTCAGGGATATAAATGTTTTTAGTACGGGAACGGAATTAGGTTTATTTTTATTTGGCGGAACAAGCAACCGGGCATATATACTTGAACACATAGCTCACAGGATATTAAAAAGCAGCCTCACTTACAAAGCAAGTGCATATTATAAGTTTAACGACATTAAAGTTTATAAGCAGGAAACATCTCCGTCCGGGAATACATTTCAAAGCATTGATTTGGGAAAATACAGACAGATTTTTTACGGTATGTCTCTGTCGCTTGGAACCCAGCTTGAAAAATTCGGAAAACTGATTTTCATTGGAAAGTACCAGCTTGACGAAGTTAAAAACACTCAGGGCAGTCCCGTTAATCCTTATAAGACAAAAATAGTGAGCTTGAGAATTAGCAGCACTATAGACAATCAGAATAAATATCCGTTTCCGGAGGATGGTCTATACTTCAACGGTTTTTATGAAACTGCGCAGAGTTTTCTGGGAGGCGATGAGAGCTATCTACTTTTCAACGCAGACTTAAAGTACTATTTACAAGTTGCCTCGGATCACGTTTTATCACCAAGGCTGCAAATTGGCTTCGGAGACAAGACAGTTCCTCTTAGTGAACAGTTTCTTTTGGGTGGTCAATATTCGTTTTTTGGTGCCCATGAGAACGAATTCAGGGGAAGGCAAATCTTTCTGGCTTCGTTGATGTACCAGTATAAGCTCCCGTTCAAAATTTTTTTTGATACTTACTTCTGGTTTCGGTATGATCTCGGCTCAACCTGGGCAGTGCAGGAACAAATCAGGTTTAAAGACCTCAGGCATGGAATCGGGGGCTCAATATCTTTCGATTCACCAATTGGTCCTATGGATTTTTCAGTTGGAAGAAGTTTTATAGTCAGCCAGGGTTTAAAAGAAGGTTCATTTGTTTGGGGAGATGTGCTGTTCTATTTTTCAATTGGTCATGCGGTCAGTTTTTGATTCATTAATAAATCGCTGTAAGAAACCGAAACCAAATCATTATCAGAAATTCCGAACAACTGTAGATAATAAACACACTGTTCGTACAATTGTTTCTTGCCTATTGAACCACCCCTATCTATGGCCTCTATTTCTACAAAGTTGCCCAGATCTTTTACCGCATCCAGATGAAACTTTACATTCTTAATAAAATATATTTCTCTTTGCTTTTCAACCACACACATTACCCCAAGAGACTCAGACAAGATATCTTTTAAGTTAGAACCCCTGGCCGTATTAAATAAATTTACTTCTGATTTTTTTGGACCGGCGAAATTTTCTCTGTTATAATGGATTAAGCAATTCTCAATGTTTCCTTCCCGTAATTTTAAACGACCGGAACCAACATTAAAATAAGTATCGGTTTGGTTATCAGTTCCGGCAAATTCAGCTCCGGACGATTTAAGAATCTCCCTTATTCTTTTCTGCTCACCGGTTTTTGCTTTTATTTCTATGTTCGTATGTACCAGGTTTAAAATTTCCCTGCTGATGAATACTTTTGTTTTTAAGAATTAAGTACGGCTGCGCTTTTCTTTGGCCAACTTATAAACTTCCACATACTGTTCTGCAGAATGTTTCCAGGAGTAATCTTTCTGCATGCCATTTTTCTGAATCTTCTTCCAAACGTCTTTGTGCTTAAATGTGTTTACAGCCCGCTCAACTGATTTATAGAGAGCATAAGGGTTGTAGTCATAAAACGAAAAGCCGTTGCCGTCACTAAAGCCGTAATAACTCTGTTCATCCCAATCTTTAACCGTGTCGGCAAGACCCCCGGTTTTTCTCACAACGGGAACCGTTCCGTACTTCAGGCTGTAAATTTGGTTTAAACCACACGGCTCATATTTGGAAGGCATAAGAAACATATCGGCACCGGCTTCAATTAAGTGCGAAAGTTCGTTATTGTATCCTATGTATACCCCAACTTTATCCGGCAGCCTGCTAGAAAGGGTTCTGAACATATTTTCATATCTTTCTTCCCCGCTTCCTAAAATTATCCATTGAGCTTTGAGCCCCATTAATTCTGAAATTGCACCGGCAAAAATATCGTAACCTTTTTGAACCACCATTCTCGACACAATTCCGATAACGGGGATATTATCATTAAATGGCATATTAAAATGGTTAAGCATGAACTTTTTATTATCAATTTTCTTTTTCAGGTTCTTTAAAGAATAATGAAAAGGAATGTGAATATCTTTTTCCGGATTCCAAAGATCATAATCGGCACCATTCAATATTCCATAAAGATCATCCTTTCGCCAGCGCAACAATCCATCAAGACCGGCACCGTGTTCCGGTGTTTGAATTTCGTTTGCGTATGTGTTGCTTACAGTGCTTATTATGTCGGCAAAAGAAATTCCCGACTTCATAAAAGAAACACTGTCCTCAAATTCAACGGGTCCCCCCGGGTAAAATAAATCACCCCTAATTTCGGCAGCAAACAAAGCCGATTTAGAAAATCTTCCCTGGTAGTAAATATTATGAATAGTAAAAAGCGTGGCGGTTTTGTCAAACATCCTGTCCCAGCTGTAATTGTCCTTAATTAAAAGCGGGATCAACCCAGATTGCCAGTCGTTACAGTGTATTACATCCGGAGCCCACTTCATTCTCTGCAATGTTTCGATAACGCTTTTAGAAAAAAGGATAAACCTTTCGTCTTCATCCGGGTCGTTTGTATAGATCCTGTGCCGGTGAAAGTAATGCGGACAGTCGATAAAATTAATTTCTACGTTCGAGCCCGGCAGCCTGCTCTGATGAACATGCACAGATCTTATCCGTCCATTAATTCTAACCGGCATTTCACCAATTTCCCAGTTATAAGCCAGGCCATGTTTGCTTTCGTCAATCAGAAAGTACTTTGGTATAAATATCTTAACCTCACATCCAAGTTTCCCCAATTCTTTAGGCAAAGAGCCCGCCACGTCTGCAAGCCCGCCTGTTTTTGCGTAAGGCACACACTCAGTAGAAACGAATGCAACTTTCATTTTTGTTCTTTAGTTTTTGATACTTTTTTAATTAACTTAAGGCAAAAATATGAATACTGTAATAAACAACCTTGCTGTTTTTACCGATGGAAAAGAAAATAATAAGCCCATAGTCTTTGTTCATGGTTTTCCGTTCGATCATTTTATGTGGGATGAACAAGTAAAGGCTTTCAGCTACAATTATTACTGTGTCAGGTATGATATCCGGGGTCTTGGAAATTCTCCGGCAGGAGACGGTCAGTTCACAATGGAGGCATTTGTAGACGATCTGGAAAGTATTGTTGACGAAATGAAATTATATAAACCCGTACTTTGTGGTCTCTCGATGGGCGGGTATATTTCTTTAAGAGCAATGGAAAGGATTCAGAATAAATTCGGCGCTCTTATTTTGTGTGATACAAAGGCCGTGGCTGATGACAACGAAGGAAAATTAAAAAGAGCCTCTGCAATTAAACAAATTAACTCAGGTAAACTAGATGAATTTGTAGAAACATTTGTTCTGAATTGCTTTGGAGAAAATTTTGTTAAAGAGAAGTATTCTGAGTATAGAAAAGTTGTAGATAGATCTAAACAGAATGATCCCGTTGGGGTTAAAGGCTGTCTGCTAGCCATGCTCGGCAGAACAGATACAACAGAAAGCCTTGCTAAAATAAAAATTCCAACTCTTTTAATATGTGGAAGTAAAGATAAACTTTCTCCACCGGACTTGATGCAATCCATGTCGTATAAAATTCCCGGGGCAAAGTTTGTACTTGTTGAAGATGCGGGGCATATGACGCCTATAGAAAAACCGGAAGAAGTTAATGCTGCAATTAAAGAGTTTCTTTTATAATTGATTTAAGAAATTGCCTGCAGATATTTTGAAATGTGGCTGTCTATTTTCCTCAATTTATATTGCATAATATATCTCGAATGTTCTAACACAATTAATTCTTTAAAAAAGCCGTAATCTCTGTTTATTGGTTCAAAATATTCTGCATTTTTCCTGCCAAGCAAGATTGCCCGGTCCTTTCGGGCACCAAAACTAATCTGTCTTTGAATGTTTTTTATTATCTGAGGTTTGAGAATATCGGAAAGCGATTTGTTATCGTAGTAATTAAAGTTTTTCTCTCCGGAAATTAATGCAAAAGGATACAGGGCGGTAAGAAAAACTTTTGAAAAGAAATTATAAACACCGCCAAACTCTCTGGCAACAAGATAAATAAATTTGCTTGAGAGCTCCTTTCTGCTCCCGAGGCTGTTTTCAATTTTACAGTGTTCCCGAAGCGCTACAGGATCAGTAAATGAAATTCCTGTTAAACCGCCGCCAAATCTTCCGGGATTAATGCCAATCAGATAAATCCGTGTACCTGAATCATTATAAAACGCTGAGAAATAATTATTAACAACTCTTTTTACCTCCCTGTTCGAGTATGGGTTAAGCACCGAAATATCCTGTGGCAGCTTTTCCGGAGGACGGATGCTCAGAAAATATTTAATGGCTAAATCTGAAAATTTTTTCATATTAAGAATCAAAATACTTCTTTTAGTAAATATTGTTTTCAGAATATTTATTTTAACGGCAATTATTAAAAACAATAATCTTAGTGAAAATGACCGATAACGCAAGTCATTCTTCATTTGCTTTTGTAATTCCCTGCCTTAATGAAGAGAAAACTCTGCCGCTTGTGCTGGATAAAATTAAAAAAGTGTGCAGCGCAGAGCTTAAACACTTCAAAACAGAAATAATAGTTTCTGATAATGGAAGCACCGACCGCTCTGTTGAGATAGCAATCCAAAAAGGAGTAATGGTTGTTTACTGTGCCGAAATTGGCTATGGTGCTGCCATAAATTTCGGAGTAATGAATACTAAAGCCGACTACGTGATATTTGCAGATGCAGACAATACTTACGACTTCCTTGAAACTCCAAAGTTTATATCTGAAGCCCTCAAAGGATTTGAGCTTATCATCGGTAACCGGCTGAAGGATTCAATTTCCAGGAAAGCAATGCCATTCCTTCACCGATGTATTGGTACACCCACACTCAATTTTATCATTAACTTTCTTTATGGCAATAAGGATAAAAAAATTTATGATTGCAATTCGGGATTCAGATGTTTCAGGCGTGAAAGTTTTTTAAAGTGGAATATAAAAAGCACCGGAATGGAATTTGCCTCAGAGATGCTTGTAAAAGCATTGAAGCATAATGCGAGTATTTCCGATGTCCCTATAAAACTCCATCCTGCCCCCGGGGGAAGAATCCCGCACCTGAAAACCTGGCGTGATGGTATGAGGCATCTTTTACAGATACTTTCGGAAGCGCCTGAGTTTTTCTTCAAAGCAGGCCGGCTGCTTTTTATAGCTTCTTTTATTGGAATATGTATTGGTTTACTTTGGGGTCCTTTTAGTATTAAAGGCTTCTCGGTTTTCGGAGTCCATACGATGCTTTTATTGTTTCTTATATCCGTGTTTTCGGTTACGCTTTTTGGTGTCGGGCTTGGTTTAAGCGTAAAAGTGCAGTCTTCTGTCAGGTTATATAATTATATAATGTCTCTTTCGGAAGATAAATTATTCTGGATATCTCTTGGGATAGTTGTTATTTCTCTCGGATTTTTCATTGGTTTATTAATCTACTGGGCAGTTAAGGGTTTCTCCAATATCGATTTAACTAAAGAAACGGTTTTCTTTGTAGCTCTCGGAACACTTGGTTTACAGTTCATCAGCAGCATCATATTTGCTCATTTAATTAAAAGAGGTTTATGATAAAAAATGTAACAGCAAAGGAAAATAAAAGTTTCTATACAGCAGTTTTTATTTTTGTTTTTTTTTCTGTAATTCTTTATCCGTTCCTGCAATACTCAATCAACCCGGATGGCATCAGCTATTTAAGCATTGCAAGGAAATATGCAGCAGGCAATTTTGCCGAAGCTGTAAACGGATACTGGGGTCCGATGTTTTCCGTGCTGCTCTCGATCTTTTTAATTTCGGGTTTACCGGAGCTTTTAAGTACCCGGCTGCTGCAGGTTTTATTAGGGGTGGTCTTGTTTTTTTTGGTCAGGATAGCAGCGCTCGATCCCGGAATCGGCATTAAAAACAAAAACCTGCTTTATTTTGTTTTTGTCCCTGTTTCTCTCTACTTCGTTTATTGGTTTATAACACCCGATCTTTTACTTGCGGTAATAACTTTTGGTTATACTCTTCTTATATTGAACAACAATTATAAGCGGGGAGTAAAATTTGCAGTTTATTGCGGACTATTGGGCGGAAGTGCCTTCCTTGTAAAGAGCTATGGATTGTTTTTTTTTCTTATTCATTTTACTGTATTTAATCTGATCTTCTTTCTGCGAAATGATAATAAAAAGCAGATAGCGACAAACTACTTGCTGGGGATATTTATCTGCCTTTTGATTACTTTTGCCTGGGGAGGGATCTTAGCCGTAAAATACGGGAAATTTAATCTTGGAACAGCCGGCGAAGTTAATTCTGCGTTTGTTGGTCCAAAAGCTAAAAACACCCATCTGCACTTTCAGCAAAAACTTTTAACTCCTCCGAATGAAACCGCAATATCTGCATGGGAAGATCCCGCACTCTATCCTATTGAGCAAAAATGGAGTCCGCTGAATTCTTGGGAAGAGCTTAAATACCAGATATTATTAATCGGAAAAAACTCTGCTAAACTTTTAATGTTCGTCTTCTTTTTCAGCCCCCTTTTTATTTTGCTGGCGGCTTTAGAAAATAAAACGATTGTAAGAAACAGCAAGTTAGCATACTTCCTGCTTACTGCAGTCTTGTACACTACCGGGTATTTAGTGTTATTTATCGAAACAAGATATATCTGGCTAAGCTATATCATTGTAATAATTGTTTCGCTGTGCTTATATCAATCATACGTTGAAAGGAAATTTTTAGGGCCATTGCAAAAAAGAATGATTTCAGGCTTGTTATTTTTATCTCTTCTTCTCTTTCCGGTGTATGCTGTTATTAAACGGACAGGTGAAGGAAAAAATGTTTATGAGCTTTCCTTAGAACTCAGACGAAAAAATATTTCCGGGAATTTTGCCTGTAACACCCATGGTTTTGAAACACATTACCTGGCGTATTTTCTTAATTCAAAATATTTTGGAGAAGTAAATCAAAATCCTGGCAATATTGAATTCTATAATCATCTGAAAGAGAATAAAATTGATTATTTCTTTTTATGGAATACAAACGAAGGAATTAAGGATGGGCTAATGAGGTTTGCGCTGAATGATGCGGATTGTTTATATGTTGTAAAAATCCGTTGATGCAAGCGAAGACGGAAAAACGTTTTTCCACCCTGAACTAATGGAAAGCAACCGAGTATTTAACAAACTTACCATTCTCGTAAAAGAATTTCGCGCTGAAAAATTTGTCCGCGAATATCCAGGGAAGAAAAACCTTATCTCCATCCCATAAATTTATTTCGGTGAGTTTGTCGTTTGGTATCCACTCAAGCCTGCCTTCGGGAGAATCTATGAGATTGCCCTCATATTTATCAGAAGTAAACAAGAAAACATACCAATCGTCTTTTCCATCAAACATCGGAAAAGTAATAAAGCCCTTCATCTTAATCGAAGTGACTTTTAGTCCGCTTTCTTCTTCTATTTCTCTGATTGCACATTCTTCGGGTGATTCGCCCGACTCAAATTTACCACCGAGACCGTTCCACTTTCCTTCGTGATAATCATTCAGTTTTTTATTACGATAGATCATCAGCGTGGAATTATTTTTTTTATCCATTACATAACAAAGGGTTGCAAGTTTCATTTTTACCTTAAAAAAATAATTTGATTATCCCAAAATAAAACTTTGATTGAAAAAAGTATTTGCAGATTAAAAAGTAAATTATATTTTAAGCCGTAACAAAAAATTCATTTGTATATAAAAATTTTATTGCAAATATTAAATTGTATTTTTGAAATAAACATGAGGAATAAATATAAATGTGGGAAAAAAGCCCGACTGAGTTAACAGAAACAGAAGAAACATTCTTAGATAAAACATCTTGCTGCTTGATGTTGTGGGCAGATGAAGATGCGTGCGACATAAACGCTGCGAAACGTAAGAAAAAAGATGAAGAAGACGACGACTTTGAAGATGAAGAAGAGGATGATTTCTTTGAAGATGAAGAGGATGAAGACAATCCATTCGACGTCGAACCTTCAGAGGATGATATTATCGAAGACGATTTTCCTGATGACGAAGATGACTTGTTTGAAGATGAGGAAGAAGATACTTTTCGATAAAAGGTTAAACCCCCAGATGCAACTTTCCTAAAAGATAGTTTTTTACATAGTCGGCAACACCATCTTCCAGACTTTTAGTCGGGATGCTGTAGCCGGCTTTTTTAATTTTATTCATATTCGCTTCGGTAAAGTACTGGTACTTTTCACGAAGGTGCCCGGGGAGATCAATATATTCTATGTTAACAGGTTTGTTCAGTGCTTTAAATATTGCTGTTACAAGATCATTCCATGTTCGTGCTTTTCCTGTGCCAAGATTAAACAGGCCGTTTACACTTGGTTTGTCGAGAAAGAATAAACTCATTTCAACAGCATCCTTAACATAAATAAAATCACGCAGCTGCTCACCGTCTTTGTATTTTGGATTAAGTGATTTAAACAAACGAACTTTTCCCGTGTCTCTTATTTGCTCAAATGCTTTGTGAACAACCGATCGCATATCTCCTTTGTGATATTCGTTCGGACCATAAACATTGAAATATTTTAATCCAACAATTTTATCAAAAGCCCCGTTCCGTTTTGCCCAGAGATCAAAAAGCTGCTTTGAGTAACCGTACATATTTAACGGTCGAAGGGTTTCAAGTTTATTTTCATCGTCATCAAAACCAAGCGAACCGTCGCCGTAAGTAGCCGCAGAAGAAGCGTAAATGAAACGAATATTTTTCTCCAAACAATATGTTGCCAGCTCTTTGGTGTACAGGTAATTGTTTGAGTAGAGATGATCTGCATCTTTTTCTGTTGTAGAAGAATTTGCGCCCATATGAATAACAGCAGAGATATCAAATGAAACATCTCGCTCAATTATCATTGAAATGAAATCATCTTTATGAATGAAGTCATCATATTTCAGTGGAACCAGATTTTTCCACTTGTCATCTGTACCTAGTTCATCAACGATAATTATTTTTGACTCGCCTAGTTGATTCAGTTGCCAAACAATAGCGCTTCCGATAAATCCAGCACCGCCGGTTACTATTATCATATTCTAAAGTCCTTTGTTTTTAACTCTGGCAATTTAGCCATATTTGAATGTGTTTTAAAGGTAATGAGTGCTTAAGATCATCACATTCGATTGATTATCTCATTGACAAAGCACCTATAATTCATATATTTGAATAACTTTTTATTGTTCTTTTGAGCCAAAGGTTAATCTGCCTCTGGCTGATAAAAATATAATTCTTATCAAGAACGGCGTAGGGAACAGGCCCGTTGATGCCGTAGCAGCCG
>CAZXGJ010000039.1:0-34446 GCA_964639955.1 uncultured Ignavibacteriaceae bacterium | reverse complement strand
ATTTTAGTTTCGACTGATTTTGGCAACAACTTCAGTCTTTACAAAACTTTTGACAGAAATATTGTAGGCATTTACAAAAAACCAAACTCGGATAAACTCTACGCTGCAACAAAATATAAAATTTATGAAATCACTCCTGATACAATTAAAGTTATAAAAAGCCTTCCAGCAATCGAAGATCTTCTATGGTATCCGCTGTCAATTGGCAACAAATGGGTTTTTGAAAATTATCGACAGGAATTTAATCCTCCCGGCCCAAAGGAGTTTATTGGTTTTAGTACTATGGAAGTATTAGGTGATACATCAGTAGCTGGCCAAAATTATTATCAGTTGAGCGACGAACCTTTATACTGGAATATTGATACCGGGCTGATTCGCATCGATTCTTTGGAGGCGAAGTTGTTTATTTACTTACCTGAAGAAAATAAGGAGGTTCTTTATGAAGATTTTCTGACACAGGTAGGAGACACCACCTGGATTGATTCAGTTGAGTACAAGATACTTGATAATGAAGAATCATTTACTGTCTGGGGAATGAATACTTTTAAAAGAACGATTGATTATCAATTCCGATTTCAGGGATATGAGTTAGTTAAAAATATTGGATTATATAAGTGGGGCTTCAATGATTCTTTTGCTTTATACTCAAAGGAATTAAAAGGCTGTGTAATTAACGGAACTGTTTACGGCGATACAACAAAGGTTGGTGTTGAAGATAAAGTAGATCCAGTTGCAACAACTTTTAATCTTGAACAGAACTATCCCAATCCATTTAATCCAACAACGAATATCGGATTTCGAATTGCGGATTTCGGATTTGTTTCATTAAAGATTTATGATGTGCTTGGTAATGAAGTAGCAGCATTAGTCAATGAAGAATTAGAAGCAGGAGAATATGAAGTCGAATTCAACGCAGCAAGTCATTCCAGCAACGTGTGGAATCTGACATCAGGAGTTTATTTCTACCAGCTTCGGGCTGGTGACTTTGTTCAAACAAAAAAAATGGTATATTTAAAATGAGGTGAATATGAAAAAAATCTTTGCAAGCACAATTTTTCATCTTTCATTTTTCATTTTTAATTGCTTCGCACAGCAGCCCGGCTGCCAAATAATTCCCTTGGGGACAACTGCCGAACTTAATTCTATTCATTTCATTGATCCTTTCGATTTGTATATCTGTGGAGAAGTTTTATTAAATGCTGTTTCCACTGACAGCGGTTCCACCTGGCAGGTTAACCAGATCAATCCTTCGGTTACTTTAAATGATATTTTTGTAATTGATCAGAATAATATTGTCACTGTTGGTAATGGAGGAACTATTATGAGAACTATAGATGGAGGAGCTAACTGGTATTCAGTCAGCAGTGGTGTGACTGATGATTTGCTCTCAGTTTCATTTGTTGATAGCTTTGGAATATGCGGTGCTCTTTCGCAGACTATTCTTTATTCTGCGAACAGTGGCGTATCCTGGAACATCTCTCAATCCGGTTTCTTCGGCGGCGGCTTCTGGGGTGCTTCGATGCTAAGCCCTCAAATTGGTTTTGTTGCAGGAGAGAATTCAATCTTCTCACCTTTGCTTGGAATTACTACTAACTCAGGCCACAACTGGAATTTTACTTCATTTCTTTTAGCCGGTAATGAAGGGAGAGTTACAGCAGTAGACTTTACTGATATGTTTGCAGGGTATGTTAGTGCACGTGTCTGGGATGGACGCGGTGCAATTGCAAAAACAACCAACAGTGGTGCAGACTGGGTTACTACATTCTTTACTGATCCGTTATGGTCGATTGATTTTCCCATAAGCAGTGCAAGTCTTATCGGCTATGCTTGCGGTGATGAAGGGGGTATATTAAAAACTTATAATGCCGGTCAAAGTTGGCAGGCACAACAGTCGGGAACAACTTTAAAATTAAACAAGATTTATTTTATTGATCTTGATAACGGATTTGCAGTGGGAGAAAACGGTATCGTCCTCAGAACCACTTCCGGCGGCGAACCAACTACTCAAATTAATATAATGAATTCTTTATCATACGATTTCAATCTTGGCCAAAACTATCCTAATCCATTTAATCCATCAACAAAAATAAAATTTACAATTCCATCAGTAGAGACGACCCGGCGGGTCGTCTTTACAACCTTAAAAGTATACGACATCCTCGGTAATGAAATTGCAACTCTCGTTAATGAAGAACTTTCTGCCGGTGAATATGAAGTTGAGTTCAGCGGTCATTCTGACGGAAGTCAGAGTCTCTCAAGCGGAGTATATTTCTATCAATTAGTAATCAAAGGTTCTGAAATAAATTCAGAACAAATATTAATTCAAACAAAGAAAATGGTTTATTTAAAGTAAAGAGCACTAATGAAAAAAATATTACTTTTAAGTCTAATCAGCTTTTACACGATATACCCTCAATATATTCCTACTTATGTCGAATCATCAGGTGGTTTAAATAATCCTTTTCTTGAAGGTGGACGTACTGAACTCGAACTTGCTGATATTGATGGAGATGGAAATTTAGATATAATTTCTGTTGGTGATCACGGTTCGCCTTATATCAACACCGGTGAGCATGGAGTGATGGTCTGGAGAGGAAATGGAACCGGAGCCAACTGGGCTGTTATTCAAATTGGAAATTTTGGTTATGGCGGAGTTGCCATTGGTGATGTTAACAATGACGGTGAACTTGATGTTGGTTATGGAATTCATCATAATTATTCCGGTGAAGATCTGGGAGATCAGATTTTGGAAGTTGCATTGGGTAATGGAGCGGGGACGCAGTGGACACCGTGGGATAATGGATTAGCCACGAATGGCGAAGACTGGGGAATGTTCTGCACTGACTTTGCCGATGTTGACTGCGACGGTGATCTTGATATTGGTTCAAACTCTTTCGGTTGCTGCGCAGGAGTTCATGTTTATTTGAATAATGGCGATGGTACCTGGACTCAATCTTTCGGATTTACAGGCGGCAATTCAAGTGAGGATTTTGTTTTTGGTGATATAAACAACGATGGCTATCCGGATTTTGCAACTGCTCAGCAAAATGGAACAGTGTATATAAATGATGGAACCGGAAATTTTACATTAGCACGATCCGGATATAGGTATGGTCCTGATCTTGGAGATGTTGATAATGATGGCACGGATGAGTTATCAACAATAAATTCTTCAGGAGGTGTCGAAGTTTGGAAATGGAGCAGCGGAAATAATTGGACTTCAATTTCAACCGGACTCCCGTCTTCCGGAAATTTTGAAACAACCCAGATTTACGATATGAATATGGATGGCTTTGCTGACCTTGCAGCTTTCGGCAATGGACTGGTTAGAGTTTGGCTGGGAGATGGTGCCGGTAACTGGACACAAGCCACGCAGTTTAATTTACCATCACCAGGATATTTTCAGGCTTTCAGAATTGACGGTGATGCTGATCATAACGGATATCCTGATATTGTTTTAGTTGATGAAGAGGGAACCTGGATTAATTATCAGAATCATCTTCGCTTCTTTAAAGAAAATTCGCTTGCGGATAGTCTTAATATTAAACCGGTTTATCCTTCTCCGAACAGAAAAGTGAATGTGGTTTCAGTTCAAACAATTAAATGGATCAGCGAAGTTTCTGTTGGTGAAACTTCTTTGGTTAAACTTGAGTTGTCAATCAATGATACAATTGGTCCGTGGCATCTGATAGCTGATAGTTTTCCAAATAACGGACATTATCAATGGAGCGTTCCTGAAAATATGGCTTCGTATGAAAAATGTAGAATCCGTTATACTGTTTACACTCAAACAGATAGTGTTTCAGCGATTACTCCGGAAGGATTTTATATTATTGGTGTACCGGTAATTGCCGAAGACTTGCAGAACGAAGTTCCGGAGGAATTTATTCTTCGTCAGAATTACCCAAATCCATTTAACCCATCAACAAAAATAAAATTTACCATTCCATCAGCAGAGACGACCCGGCGCGTCGTTTTTACAACCTTAAAAGTATACGACATCCTCGGTAATGAAATTGCAACACTGGTTAACGATGAACTTGCAGCAGGAGAATATGAAGTTGAGTTCAACGCAACACCGTCCGCCCCAGCGAACAGACTTGAGATTTCAAGCGGCGTTTATTTTTATCAATTACGGGCAGAAAATTTTTCAGAATCCCGCAAGATGCTTTATCTCAAATAATTTTTTCGGAGGTTTGAATCTGCTAAATTATTTTTTTAAGTTCTATTTCAAATCTGTGATTATTTGAACACTCATAACCTGGAAATATTCATCTAATTCATCAAATATAAATCTTACAGGAGTATCTTATGAAACGTCAATTACCCCGCCTGCGATTGGCAATAGTGGCATTTGCTGTTATGCTGCTTTCAACAACAGCTTTCGGCCAGCCGGAACAAATCCCGTATCATGTTGAACCTTATGTTGTGGAATCGGGCGTTTACAATGGAAACGGTGTTAATGGCAGCAGCCCGGCAAAAGTTTTTTCTGCTGCTGTTCAGATAAATCATGTGCCCTGGCTTCAGCTTCATTTTTCTGAAATTAATCTTGGTCAGAACAGCTATGTGAAGATTTTATCAGATTTCACAGATGTAGCGCAAAGACTTGATGCTGCATCCATTGAACAATGGAATTACTTTAGTGCTTTTTTTAATGGCGACAAAGTACAAATTGAACTATACGTTGCTCCTATGGATAACAATATATATTTTAATGTTCAGGAAGTTGTTGTTGGCGATTGGGCAACGGGCAGCCCGATTGAATCTATTTGCGGTACTACTGATGACAGGCAGGCATCCAACGATCCTGCGGTTGGCAGGCTTTTAAACGTTGGCTGCACAGGCTGGATTATTCCAAACGGGAAAATTGTTTCTGCAGGTCATTGCCTGAGTAATTCCGGTTCCGTTAACGTCCTCGAATTCAATGTGCCACTTTCTCTTCCTGGTGGAACTATTCAACACCCGGGTCCTGAAGATCAATATTCTGCAGATGTTTCAACCATTGTTCACGTTAATGGCGGTGTAGGGAATGATTGGGGCGTATTTGAAGTTTTTCCGAATTCAATAACAGGTTTATTACCAAAGCAAGCTCAGAATGCTTACTTCACACTCGTTCAAACTTACAGCCCCGACTCGATAAGGATTACCGGTTACGGAACCGATAACGGAACTGCCAACCAAACTCAGCAAACGCATGTTGGTCCTAATGCAGGTTCAAGCGGAACAACGATGAAATACCGGACAGATACTCAGGGCGGCAATTCCGGCAGCCCTATAATTGATGCCCTTACACATCATGCAACCGGTGTTCATACTCATGGAGGCTGCACTTCTACCGGTGGATATAATAACGGAACAAGTTTCTTCCATACTGCTTTCTGGGCAGCAGTGGATTCCGGTATTATCCCTGTTGAGCTTAGCTCTTTTACTGCTACGGCTTTTAATGATTACGTAGAACTTTCCTGGATTACTTCCACTGAAACTAATAATGCAGGATTTTCTGTTGAACGATATTCGGTTTCTGACAAACAATGGACTGAGCTTGCTTTCATAAGCGGAAGCGGTAATTCAACTCAGCCGGTATCTTATTCTTATTCTGATTATCAGCTTAATGTTGGTTCATTCCGCTACCGGCTCAAACAAATTGATTATGACGGCAGCCATACTTACAGCAGCGAGGTTTTTGCAACAATTTCAGCTCCAAGGACTTTCGCTTTATTCCAGAATTATCCTAATCCCTTTAATCCAACCACCAACATTAAATTTAATCTGCCGGCTGAATCTATTGTTAGTCTTAAAGTATTTAACACTCTCGGCGAAGTTGTTGCCGAAGTATTTAACGGTTCGCTTAACGAAGGTTATCACGAAATCAACTTTAATGCAGCGTCTCTTACTTCCGGCATTTATTTCTACAGTCTGGAGTCTAATGAATTTGTTGATGTAAAGAAGATGATGATTTTAAAGTAACCTCCTTTTTCTTTATTAAGACTAATCCCCTCTGAAAATGAGGGGATTTTTATTTTAAATTGTGAATTAGGTGGTTGAGTGCGTTAGAGTTTAGGATTTTTTATCTTTCCTATGTCCTTTTAAAATTTTCTATTAGCAAACTTCTTAAAGAGGTTTTGAAAATGAAAGTTCTCTTTATTCTTCCTTTCCTTGTTTTCTGTTCTATTCAACTTCGATCTCAGGTGCCTTTTAATCTAACACCAGACTGGATTTCAACGGATGTTTCCAGTGTAACAACGGGAGGATCATTTGCGGATATTGATCAGGATGGCTGGCTTGATTTTGTTGTTGCAAACGGAAATGATATTTCAAGACAAAAAGTTGCCGTTTATTATAACACCGGCTCAGGAAATTTTCCGTCAATACCCGACTGGCAATCTTCAGATATTGATTATCATGGTCATCTTGATGTTGGTGATGTAAATGCAGATGGTTACCCTGACGTTGCTGTATCTGTCTACATTGGTCCTTCAGGATTCAGCACTCCCGGTAAAGTTAAACTGTATCTAAACAATAATGGAACACTCTCATCAAATCCAGACTGGGTCTCAGGTGACCAGCTATATACTTTTAGCTGCGCATTCGGCGATGCAGATGGCGATGGCGACCTTGATCTTGCTGTTGCAGGAGGCGAATCTTATACAAACAAGCTTGAACAACCGAGAATTTATTACAACATTAGCGGTATGCTTGAATCCCTTCCTTCATGGAAAGCAACTGCTTTACAATACAGCTATGATGTTAACTGGGCAGATTTTGATAACGACGGCGATCTTGATTTAGTATTTGCAGGTGAAAGCTTTCCAAACCGTATCTTTGAAAATTACGGCGATTCGATAAGCATATTACCAAACTGGCAGTCAACCGATGCAAGCCAGTATGCAAATTCACTTTTTATTGGTGATGTAAATAATGACAGTTTTTTTGATTTAGCAATTGCCGATAACAACCAGCTTGGTGGTACCGGCAGATTCAAAATTTATCTGAGCAACAATGGAACTTTGAATACAACACCTTTCTGGACATCGGATTTTTCGGGATATGGTTCAGGTATTTATTTAGCAGACATAGATAACGATAGTGATAACGATTTGTTGACCGGTGGTTGGTGGGAACCGGTTAGAATTTATCTGAATAACTCGGGAAATTACAATGTCAATCCTAACTATACTTCAACATCAACCAGTGTAGTGGAAGCAATAGTTTGCGGAGATATTGACGAAGATGCAATCCAGAATGTACAGAAGAGTTTTATAAGTGACGGCGCAAAGAAATTATTTTATCTGCCAGGAACACCTTTGCAGGAAATTAATATAGTCATTGTTGATTCCGATACTTTACAATTAAATGAATATTGTTTAGATCTTGAAAACGGCTGGGTTATGCTTGCCGAACAGCCTGATTCAGGGGTTAATATTTTGATTGAAGCCTCGGTATCCTGGGATCTTGATATGGGCATTACCAACTGGGATCAGAATAAAGGAAATTATTTATTTTATAATACGAGCGATCCGGTGTATGCTGCAGGTGAAGAATCTGCGCCCGAAGGTTTTATTCTTTATCAAAATTACCCGAATCCATTTAATCCAAACACGAAAATCAGTTGGCAGTCGTCGGTAGGCAGCTGGCAAACATTGAAAGTTTATGATATTCTGGGCAATGAAATCGCAACACTTGTAGATGAATACAAACCGGCTGGAACTTTTGAAGTTGAATTTAACGTATGTCAGGACTCCGGTCCTGACATTGCAAGTGGAGTTTATTTTTATCAATTAAAAGTCGGGGGATACAGCAGTGCAAAGCAGATGTTATTGTTGAAATAAAAATATTCATCGTAGGGGTATAATATATTATGCCCCTGCTGCATAAAAGGAGGATCGCTTAGTATAATTAAACTATAAATAGTATTTTGAACGAGGAGAATAACAATCATTCCGCTTTAATGAGAATTCTTAAATTAACTTTTTTAGCTTCTCAGTTATTTATCTTTAATGGCATCTGCCAGCAAGAGCAGTTACGTTTTGATCATATATCGCTGGAACAAGGGCTTTCCCAATCTACAGTATTTACCATCGCTCAGGACAGCACAGGTTTTATGTGGTTTGGCACTGAAGATGGCTTAAACAGGTTTGATGGCTATTTCTGTACTGTTTATCGAAGCAGTCCTCTGGATTCAAATACAATATCCGACATTGGCATTCGAAAACTTTTTGTTGACCGTTCCGGAAAACTTTGGATAATTACTTTAAGCGGAAAGCTTGACAGATACGATCCTGCACATGACAGCTTTATCCATTATGAATTTACAAACATTACATCTCCTGCTTCAAAGATCAGAGTTGTTGATATAACAGAAGACTGGGAAGGAAAACTATGGTGTGGTTCCGGAAAAGGAATGCTTTTCAGTTATGATATAAATAATGACCGTTTTAATGAATTTCATCTCAATGTAGCGAAGAACCTGCCGGAAGAAATTCATCTGCAATGTTTGTATGCAGACAGAAGCGGGACTATGTGGCTGAGTACCTGGGAAGGTCTTATTGAATTGAATTTGAGCAGCAGCGAACTCAGGCTTTACAATTCATTGTCTCAAAGAAACTCAATTGGCGGTAATCTTATTTTTGATATTTCTGAAGATAGCTCAGGAAGGCTTTGGTTAGCATCTGCTGACGGAGGTGTTAGTGTTTTTGACAGGGAAAATAATTTGTTCAGAAGTTTTCGGTATTCGCCTGAAAATAAAAGTGGAATCAGCAGTGACAGGATATTGAGCATTTATTCCGACCGGTATTCAAATATCTGGATCGGAACGCTGGACAGAGGAGTTGATTTAATCCGAACCGGGGAAAATATGTTTACCAATTACCGGCATAATCCCGGTTACAAATTTTCAATTGGCAACGGCGCAATCTTTTCCATATTTGAAGACAGAAGCGGAAGTATATGGTTCGGTACTTCAAGCGGGGGGGTAAGTAAGTATGATCGAAAACGTCAAAACTTTTCTCAAATTTCTCACGATGTAACCGATGCTTCAAGTTTAAGCAGCAATGTAATTCTTTCCATTTGTGCTGATAGCAAAGGTGCTTTATGGATAGGCACAGACGGAGGCGGCTTGAACATGTGTTTACCCGGTGAAAATAAATTCAAACATTTCTTTAAGAACACATCAGAATTTGCAAGCAATTCGGTAACAACGGTTTATGAAGATCGTTCAGGAAAAATATGGGTTGGTACTGACCCAGGTATTAACTCATCGGCAGGATTTGTTTTTAATTACGATAGAAAAAGCGATTCCTTTTTTAAATTTGATAAAATTAGTTTAGGATTGGGCGGCATTGCAGCTTTTTTTGAAGATAGCTACGGCGATTTGTGGATTGGAACATCTGCCGATGGAGTACGACGATATATTAAAAGTAAGGGTTTGATTACTGAGTACAAATACGATCTGCGTGATTCTGCCAGCTTAAGCGGAAATTCTGCTTTTGAAATATTCGAGGATTCATACGGCGATTTGTGGATCGGGACGATTCAGAAAGGATTAAATAAGTTTATTCGAAGTAACGGAACATTTAAGCGATACTTATACGATTCACAAGATTCTTCTACGATAAGTAATAATTCCGTTTGGTGTATTACCGAAGATTATAACGGCACACTCTGGCTGGGAACCTGGGGAGGCGGGCTGAATATGTATCTCAGGGAATCGGAATCATTCCGTCACCTTACAATAGAAGATGGACTTCCGAGCAATGTCATCTATGCAATTATACCGGACAGTACCGGTAATTTGTGGATCAGCAGCAGCCGCGGAATTTCCAGGTTTAACACTCTTACTATGGAAATTAAAAACTTTGACGGTTCGGATGGATTACAAAATCTTGAATTTAACCAGGGATCATTTGCAAAAGGTAAAGACGGCACTTTGTATTTTGGAGGAACAAACGGTATCACACATTTCAATCCGGAAGCATTAATAGAAAATGAATTCGCTCCCAAAATTGTTTTTACTGATTTCAGGGTTTTCGATAATACATATCCTCTGGAAGCCTCGCTCAATTATGTTGAGGAAATAACTCTTTCCTATCAGCAGAACTTTTTTTCATTTGAATTTGCTGCTCTTGATTATACAGCGCCGGAGAAAAATGAATATATGTATATGCTCGAAGGGGTTGATAAGGATTGGGTCAGATCCGGAACGCGAAGATTTGCCAACTATACCGATGTAGCCCCGGGAGAGTATACTTTCAGAGTTAAGGGTTCTAATAACGATGGCATCTGGAGTAAAAATGAAGCAGCAATTTCTATTGTAATTACTCCTCCTTTCTGGCAAACCTGGTGGTTCAGGATTATCGGCCTGGCTTTTATTGCAGCAGTGCTTTATGCAATTCATAAATACCGTTTAAATAAATTGCTGGAAATTGAAAGAACCCGTCTCCGTATCGCACGCGATCTTCACGATGATGTTAGTGCTACAATCACCGGTATGGTTTATTTTTCCGATGCAATTGATAAAGAAGTAGGCGAAAATAAATCTCCGATGTTGAAAAAATTATTATCGCTTATCCACGAGAGTGCGACTAATGTTCAGGAGTCTATGAGCGATATCATCTGGTCAATCAATCCTGAAAACGATAAATGGAAATCGGTTCTTCCAAAATTCCGCCGGTATGTTTCAGATCTCTGCGAAAGCAGGGGAATTAATTATAAAATTCATATTCCTGAATCGGTAAATAAAAAGCCGCTTGATATGGAGCGAAGACGAAATCTCTGGCTGATCTACAAAGAGATGGTTACAAATACTTTTAAACATTCGGAGTGTACAGAGTTGACAATTTTAATTCTGATTAAGGATGATAAATTAAATTTAATAGTATCTGATAATGGCAAAGGTTTTGACCCCGGCAAATTACTCAGGGGAAACGGAGTGAAGAATATCCATTCCCGCTCGAAAGTATTGAATGGAGAAGTTCAATTAACAACATCATCAGGGAATGGAACCAGGTGGGAATTGTCAATTCCTGTTTAGTTGTTCACTATTAGCGAATTAGCGGCAAAAAATATCGCCGCTAATGTGCGAATAAAAAATCAAATTTATGGAACATTCTGATATTAAAAACATATTGATAATAGAGGACAATAAGTTTATTCGAAGCGGGTGGGAGATCGCACTCCAAAAGGAAAACGATTTTCAGATTTTTGGTTCTTATGCAAGCTGTGAAGATGCATTTAAAGATGAAGCTATTGGGGCTGTCAATTTAGTTCTTATGGATATTGGTCTGCCCGGAATATCAGGAATTGAAGGGGTAAAGTATTTAAAGGAAAAGTTTCCAAAGATGGTTATTGTTATGTGCACAGTCCACGAAGATGATGAAAAAATATTTGATGCTTTATGTGCGGGTGCAGTCGGTTATCTGCTTAAAAAAACAAAACCGGAAGAACTAATTTCATCATTGCGTGACGCATTCGATGGAGGTTCGCCGATGACTCCGAGTGTTGCCCGTAAAGTAATTTCTTCATTTCAAAAAAAGCCGCTGAAATCATTTAACGGCGAAACAATCGGGCTGAGTGAAAGAGAAGAGCAGATTCTTTCATTAATGGCAAAAGGGAAATCATATTCTGAAATTGCAAATGAAATTTTTCTTTCGCTTGATGGTGTAACTTATCACATCCGTCACATCTATGAAAAGCTGCACGTTCACTCCCGCGCTGAAGCAGTTGCAGAAGGATTGAAAAAACATATTATAAAACCGCCGTCCACCTGAATCTACGTTTAGCGTCATTCGGTTACGAAGCCAGTATCGTAAAGCGTAATTCGTAGTTAGTATGATAAACGTAAACCGAAAAACGAAACGGGCTTCGTAACCGTAACCGATTAACGTTTCAATTCCGGCTTTCAGGCAGCCTAAAACTACATCTTTATGTAGTGCATCCCTTTGTTTCATACCTTATAATTCTTGCAGAATAATTTCCCTTTTTGCAGAGAACTATTAAATGAATTCTGAAAAAACTAATCCTGTTATGATTGCAATAATTGAAGACAACCGTTTTATCCGTAAAGGATTTGAGATAATGGTCAGCAATGAACCGGATTTTGAGCTTGTCGGTTCGTATCCGAGCTGCGAAGATGCTTTTTACTACGAGGAGATAGGCAAAGCTAAAATTGTGTTAATGGACATAAGGCTTCCCGGCATGTCAGGAATTGAGGGAATAAAATATCTGAAGAAACACTTCCCGGAGATGTTAATTATTGTATGCACTGCCTTTGAAGATGATGAAAACGTTATTAAGGCAATCTCATCCGGTGCAGTTGGATTTATATCTAAAAAAACCTCACCAAAAGAATTACGGACAACACTCCGCAATGCTATTAAAGGAGGCTCGCCAATGACTCCAAATGTAGCGCACAGGATTATTCCATTTTTCCAGAGGAAATTATCTAATAGGGAAAATGGCTTTTCTGAATTAACGCAAATCGAACAAACAGTTCTTGAAAAAATATCTTCAGGAAATTCTTGCCTGTCAATTGCCAGAGAGTTGTATGAGTCAGAAGAAGAAATTTTTTCCCAGATAAGATCGATTTACTTGAAACTGCAATCGAAACTAATTCACTTAAATCATAAAAAAATAACTGGAGATTGAAATGAAAAAACTAATACATATTCTGTTGCTCCTTTCAACTTTGTGTACGTTCGAAACAATCGCACAAGAATCCGGTTGGTTCTGGTTAAATCCAAAAACTCATTTAATAGATCAGGAATCGGTTATGTTTCCGACTTCGAATGTGGGGTATGCTTGCGGAGCTTATGGTACAGTTTTAAAAACAACTGATGCCGGTACAACCTGGATGGTTAAAAGAACCGGTTACGATTACGCTCTTAACACTATTTTCTTTATTGATGAGAACGACGGCTGGGCAGGTGGCGGAACCTGGCTGCTATTAGGCAATCAATGTAAAATTATTCATACAACTGACGGTGGAAATACCTGGTACGAACAAGATCCTACTATAAACGGTCAGGTTTTTTCCATGTTTTTTACAAGTATTAACAATGGTGTCGCTGTTTGTGAATCCGGGAAAATTCTTAAAACAACAGATGGAGGAAATCACTGGGTGCTTGTACCATCCGGAGAGACAGCCCAACAGAGATCAGTTTTCTTTACCGATGCAAATACAGGATACGTTGCTGCCGCTAATGATGTAATCAAAACAACCGATGGTGGTTCAATCTGGAATAACGTCGCTACCGGTTTTGAGTATTTGCATTCAATTCATTTTCCAAGCTCTTCCATCGGCTATGCTGCAGGACGTGACGGATCAATTTATAAAACAACTGATTCAGGATTAAGCTGGAATCAAATCTATGACTGGGCGTTTATGCATCTTTATTCTATATTCTTTACTGATAATGATCACGGATTTGCTGCTGGTGTTGATGGTTTAATAATGAGAACCACAGATGGTGGATCAAATTGGTCTTATATCTATGGTGAAGACGGGACTGATAATAAATCAATTTACTTTACAAGCAATAATGACGGGTGTATAGTTGGAGATATTGGAGCTGTTTACCTCACAACCAATGCCGGAGCAAATTGGAATAGTATGCAATCAAGTTTCACAGAAACAAATTTTATGAGTTGCTTTTTTAGTGACATTCTAACTGGTTATGCTTGCGGCTATAATGGATCATGCTTTAAGACAGTAAACGGTGGTGAAACATGGGATAGCCTTACAATTCCAACAATAGAAGATCTGAAAGACGTTTTCTTTACTGATAACTCTACCGGTTATATAGTTGGTCTTCATAACAGTATAGCAATTAAAACTACCGATGCGGGTGCAACCTGGCAATTTTTGTCATTGCCCGGCAGCTATGGATTTCAATCAATATTTTTCATAACACCCGCAATTGGATTTATAAGCGGTTCAGATAATGCAATCTTTAAAACTACCAATGCTGGTCAGAGCTGGGTACTGGAAAATACTCCACCCGGAAACTATATTAACTCAGTTTACTTTGTTAATGTAAACACGGGGTATGCTGTTGGGAATTCTGGTGATGTTTTAAAAACTACAGACGGGGGAACAACCTGGATTGAACAATCAATAAATTCTCAAAGCACTCTTTCTGACGTATCATTTATTGATGAAAATAACGGGTGTATTGTTGGTCCTGGAGGTTTAATCTTTAGAACCACTGACGGTGGATCGAGCTGGCAGAATATTTCATATTCACCAGCATCAGAATTAAAGTCAATCCAGTTTAAAGATGACGGAATTGGTTTGGCAGTTGGTTTGGAGGGAACCGTAGCAAGAACAACTAATGTCGGTGCAAGTTGGTCTGTTCAACAATTTACCAGGATTAATTTTACAGCACTTCATTTCTCGGGTATAGACACAGGTTACGTGGTTGGAAGCAGTGGTACCATACTAAAAACTATTGACGGTGGTACTCTTGTTAGCGTTATCAAACCAAAGGAGGAGCAACTCTTACCGGATGAATTTATGCTATATCAAAACTACCCTAATCCATTTAACCCCCGCACAAAAATCGGATTTCGGATTCCGGAATTCGGATTTGTGAGTTTGAAGGTTTATGATGTGTTGGGAAATGAAGTTGCAACACTTGTAGATGAATACAAGCCGGCAGGAAGTTATGAAGTAGAATTCAATACATCATCCATCAACTATCATCCATCTTCCGGCGTTTATTTCTATCAATTAAAAGCCGGAGAATTTATTCAGACAAAGAAGATGATTCTAATAAAATAATTTTTATAAACTAATAAAGGTAACAAAAATGAAAAAGTTATTTACAACCTTGTTCATTCTTATTTTGAGTGCGGTTCTAATTGCTCAAACAACAGAATGGTATTACGACTACGATCTTGGAACGAGTACCGAAGAAGGAAAAGATATCGTCTTTGGCAAAGACGGGAACATATATGTTGTCGGAACAACCGACGGCAGCCAAATCAACTATGATATCGTGGTTGTTAGCCTGACACAAGAGGGAGCAGAAAGGTGGACTTATACTTACGATGGTGCGGTTTCTAATTCAACCGATGGAGCTAATAAAATTTACTACGGAGTTGATGACAGGATTTATATAGCTGGTTACAATTCCGACTCACAGAACGCAAATAAATTCTTCATACTCTGTCTTGATAACTCAGGCAATCATGTCTGGGAGTATCAATTTCTCGATGTACTGGGTACATACGGGCAAGCTTATGATGTTGTTTTGGGTAATGATGGTAATGTTTATGCCTGTGGAGAAGTTGACTATGATTTCTTCGTTGTAAGCATAAATTCATCAGGACAGCAAAACTGGACTTACAGATTAAACGGAAATTGCGGATATGCAACTTGCGATGACGCAGCCAATCAATTAGTTTATGGAGAAGATGATAAAATTTATGTTACAGGTTTTCTATATAATGCAGAACCTGAAGGGAAAGATTTAATGGTTGCCAGTCTCACTACTGGCGGTCAGGAAAACTGGAAATACTTTTATAATTCGGTTGATGATGGATCGGATGCAGGTATTGATATTCTGTACGGAGATGATGGTAATTTATACATTGTTGGTATTGAAGGGAACCAGGGGTTTAACGAACAAGACATTTTAGTTCTTAGTGTTCTTCCTACAGGAAGTGAAAGATGGACGTTTATGTACGATGGTCCCGGAGAAAAACCATACTGGGGGGAAGATGCTTATGAAATGATCCAGGGCTTTGATGGTAATCTTTATATTGCTGCACGAGATGGAGGTATAAATACAAACCTGGATGTTTGTGTCTTCAGCGTTACGGATGAAGGAGAATTCAGGTGGGTGAACAGGTACGCAGGTGTTTACGGCGATTATGACATGCCTTTCTCCTTAACACAAACTCCTGATGGAAATGTTCACGCTGCAGGATACTTCTGCGGATTAATTGCTGAAGTTGGGATGCTCAGCACTCATGGTGAAACCGGTAGGAAACTTTGGGCTTACCGTTACATCGGTGATTCTGAATCTATGGATGCCGCTTATGGAATCACTTCCGATCCTAACGGTTATGTTTATCTGACCGGTTATGATAATGTAGATAACAACAATAATAAGCTCTTCGTTATAAAGCTAAATCCTCCCCGTAATTCTGACGGCTGGTATCATTATCAAAGAATAATAAAGATTGGCTACGATAGATATCATTCCGAAAGCGAAGGCAGTTCATTTGAAAAAACATCTGATAGTAATTACGTAGTTACAGGTCATATGGGTGCAACATCTCCTTCATCTACTCGGGATGTATTTCTTATGAAAGTAGATGAAGCATGCGATACTTTCTGGACAAAGAGAATCGGCGGTTCAAATGAAGAAAAAGGCTATTCTGTTATTGAAACAACAGACGGCGGATTTGCCGTAACAGGCTATACAAAATCTTATGGCGCTGGCGGAAGAGATGCTTACCTTATTAAGACAGATTCTCTTGGACAACTTGAATGGGAAAAATGGTATGGAGGTACTTCAGATGAAGAAGGAAATGCAATAGTTCAAACTGATGACGAAGGATTTCTAATTGCAGGTGGAACCAGTTCCTTTGGAGCCGGTGCGGGTGATATCTGGCTAATCAGAACTGATTCAGATGGCGATACATTATGGACGAGATTACTCGGCGGCGAAAAACCCGATGCGGCAAATAAGCTGATAAAAACCTCTGATGGAAATTTCGTTTTTACAGGCAGCTATGGGGTTCCTTATGGAGCCGGCTACATACCTTACTGGTATTTAGTAAAGTTTAATATTGATGGTGATACCCTCTGGACAAAAAGATATGATTTTAATTCAGGCAGAGGATATGATCTCATTGAGGTGGAAAATGGAAATATGCTTACTGTTGGATATATGTATTCCAATCCTGCATTTCTGATGAAAGTAAACAATCTGGGTGATACCTTGTGGACAAAGGGCTATTCTGTTAATACCCCTTATGGATTAATGTCAATTGATAAAACCGCAGACAATGGTTTTGTGATACTGCCTGGAGAAATTAATAGTATGTACGGCGCAATCGAAGTGCTTAAAATTGATGAAAGCGGCAACGTGGTTTTTACAGATACAATAGGATATAATGATGGCATTATTGCTACATGTTACTCCGGCGCAAATGATATCTTATCTATTGATGCAAATGATTACCTGACACTGGGCAGCGGTAAAATTCAAAACAATAGTTTCTGGAATATTCTGCTTACCCGGAAGGGTGGAGAGTTAACAATGCTGGTTGATGTTGAAGAAGATGAAGTTATTTCTTCAAAGCCATCAGATTATCAACTGTTCCAAAATTATCCTAACCCATTTAATCCAATTACTACTATCAGGTATTCAATTCCACAAACCGGGAATGTGGAGCTGGTGATCTATGATATCCTGGGCAGGAAGGTAAAGACTTTGATTGATGAATTTAAATCAACCGGAACATACGAAGTTTCCTTAGATGCCGGCTCCATTTCAAGCGGAGTTTATTTCTATCAATTGAGAGCCGGAGAATTTATTCAAACAAAAAAGATGGTATTAATCAGATAAATAAGGAGCCTAAAAATGAGATCCTTTATATATGTCTTATTAACAATTGTATTTATTTCATTCACCGGAATGCCGCAAAAAGCCGGCAATGCAATTCAGTTTGATGATATTGATGATTACATAATTGTTCCACACAATCAGAGTTTAAATCCCGGCACTGAAAGCTGGACGGTTTGTATGTGGATCAAAGCCCCTGATGCAGCACAGCGCGGTCCGCTTATCGGTAAGCGGCATGAAGAAAGCGACTTCAATCAATACACTATTGGTATCGGCAATACAGATCCACATAACCCAACCGCAGGTAAAAGAATTTATGCTAATTACATTGATACTGCGGGTATTTCCGAAAGGAGCGGCTATACGCAGGATGAGTTTATTGACGGTGACTGGCATCATATTGCATTTGTTGCAGATAAAAACTCAGACAGCATTTTTTTCTATATTGATGGAGTAATTCATATTACTGTAATTTCATTCAACTATGGCAATTGGCCCGATGTTGGAAAGAATGACCCGTTATATATAGGCTGCAACAGCTACGTATCAGCCTTCTACGAAGGAGAGATGGATGAAGTAAGTATTTGGAATAAAGCTCTGACCGCTTATCAGATTAACACCGTAATGAATGATACTTTAAGTTTTGCCTATTACTCAACTGCCGATAGTGGACTGGTTGCTTACTATCGGTTTGACGAATACGAGGATTTAGGAATCGGATCTGCCGGAGTTGATGATATAAGAAACTTTTCCTCTAATAGTAATCACGGTGACTCAGAAGGAAATCCACTCTTAGTTCCCTCTGGAATATTGGTGAGTGTTGATGATAATCCTTTATTGATTTCCGATTTTCAATTAGATCAAAACTATCCAAACCCGTTTAATCCAGCTACCACGATTCGCTATAGCATTCCATCAAATGTCAAAGGTCAAACGTCAAAGGTAATTTTAAAGGTATATGATGTATTAGGAAATGAAGTAGCAACACTTGTCAACGAAGAAAAACCAGCAGGAAGTTATGAAGTTGAATTCAATGCTGTAGGGACAAGTCGAGACTTGTCCTTAACAAGCGGAGTTTATTTCTATCAATTAAAAGCCGGAGAATTTATCCAAACAAAAAAAATGATATTACTTCGATGAAAAAATTAAAAGCCCTCTCCTTAGGAGAGGGTTTGGGAGAGGCTGCCTTTGTTGATGAATACAAACCTGCAGGCACTTATGAAGTTGAATTCAACGCTGTAGGGCTAAGTCGTAACTTGTCCTTAACCAGCGGAGTTTCCGCCAGAAGCGGATACGCCTCCTGCATATATTTTTATCAATTAACAACCGGGGGATACAGCATTACAAAGCAGATGTTATTAATGAAATAAAAATATTCATCGTAGGAGCATAATATATTATACCTCTACAAAGGTTGTTTGATTTTTACAAGCATATTATCAACATCATTTTTTATTTCATTCATTAACCTGGTGAACCTGCCGTCGTTTCTGATATTTTCCAGCAAAGGATCGGCTTCGGTATATAAATAATATTTCCAGCCGTAGCTGATTGCAAGCTTGAAGTTAGCAATTGCTTTGTCTTTGTTCCCTTCAATTGAGTATACACGGGCAAGCTCATAGGGATAGTTATGATTTTCCATACCACTTTTTATTTCCCTTTCGTTTTCTTCAATCAGCAGTGAAAATATTTCAGATGCTTCCTTTTCTTTTCCGGCCTTCCACAGAAAATAACCGTACTCAACAGCCGGACCGTATTGAAGTGAAGTAATATCAACAGTCATTTGAAAATATTTTTTTGATTCATCGGGTTTGCCGGAAAACAGATTTAATTCACCAAGACAGTAAAGTGCCCTGGCGTTGTCGGGGTTTTTCTTTAAGAAACTCTGAAGCAATGAATCTGCTCTATCAAATTTTTTTTGAACAATATATAATCTTGTAAGATCGGAGAGAACGTAATTATGCCCGGGCATCAGTTCCAGAACCTTGAAATAGTTCTTTTCCGCCTCATCATATTCCCCGAGAGCATAATAAACCTGCCCGAGATTCCTGTAGCCCATCCAGCCTGAAGGGTCGAGTATTATGCTTTGCTTAAGCCAGGGTATTGCCTCAGAATAATTACCAAGGAGGTTATAAACCTGTCCGATAGAAGATGTTACTTCTGCATTTGGATTAATATCAGCTGCCTTGAGATATTGAATAAGTGCTGCTGAAATTTTTCCTTTGTAGTACATTGTTAATCCCAGAGCAAGGTACGGTTCGGCAATATCAGCATCAAGTTCCATTGCTGTTTCGCTCATTATTTTTGATGAGTCATAATACTCATCACCCATTCCGAATATTCTGAACTTTTGAGCATATGCTTCACCAAGTCCTGTATAAGCAAGTGTATAATCAGGATCTTCATTCAATGCTTTTTTATAAAATTTAATTGCCGTCTCGTTGTCTTCAAAAGTTAATTTTTTATAATATTCTCTGCCTTTCAGATAAAAAGTATATGCATTGATGTTGTCCGTATATTTTTTCTGCAGTCTTTCTTTTTCTTTTTTTGTAAGATTAACAGCCAACGCCCCTGCAATTTTTTCAGCTACTTCGGATTGAATTTCAAATATATCTGTTAGCTTTCGGTCATATGTTTCAGCCCATAGATGTTTATCATTTTGTGCATCAATTAATTGACTAACAATCCTCACCCGGTCACCGGATCTTCGTACGCTGCCTTCAAGAATGGATTCTACACCCAGCTCTTTAGATATTTCTCTTATGCTCTTTTTAGTTTCTTTATATTTCATTACTGATGTTCGTGAAATAACATTAAGAATATGAATCTTAGAAATCTGCGTGATAATATCCTCGGTTATACCATCACTGAAATATTCGTCGTCTTCTGAATCGCTGAAATTCTTGAAGGGGAGAACTGCGATGGATTTTTCCACAGGTTCAACTTCTTCATCAGTAGGGAATAAATTAATTCTTACCAGAATGAATGCCGCTATTCCTATCATCAAAGAATAAAAAACGATCTCACCTGTTTTTAGTGCTTGCCTCTTTTCCGGTGAATGAAACCAGACGAATGCTAATGTGATTGGCAATGAGCAAATTGACGCTGCGAGCACGGAATCGAAAATCTCTGGCGGAAAGTTATAACGGGAGCTTATAATGTTTACAGCACCAATCAGTGTAAGGGAAGTACTTACGTGAATTGCAAACCATTTTCTGATTTTGCGGGCTTTTAATTCCGCAATAAAATTTTTTAACATAAAAATTTAATAATAACCTCCCATTCAAAATTAATTAAAAAATGACGGGAAAACCTAAAAAGATATTAAATGAAATGATTGAAACAAATTTAATCAGAGAAGATTGAGTGAACCTTAGTACGAAGATTATACCGAAGAGACATTTCTTCTCCATACGCACCTGCAGATCTGATTGCCATTAAATCCCCTCTCTTTGTTTCAGGAAGCAAGATTGCTTTTGCAAAGGTATCTGATGATTCGCAAATGGGGCCCACAACATCATATTTCTGCAATACGGAATCCGCAGTCCGCAATCCGGAATTAGATAGGTTTTCAATCTTGTGATATGCCTGATACAAAGCCGGCCTCATCAGCTCAGTCATTCCTGCATCGAGAATAAGAAAATTTGTATTAACGCCTTCTTTTATGTAAAGAACTTTTGAGATTAATGAGCCGCATTGTGCAACTATCGCTCTGCCAATTTCAAAATGAAGAATCTGTCCTGCTCTCAGCTCAAGAAATTTTTCAAACACTCCGAAGAACGATTTGAAGTCAGAAATAGGATTTTCATCAGGGTTTTGATAATCAACTCCTAAGCCTCCGCCGGCGTTTATGTGTTTAAGATTGAAGTTCTGCGTTTCAAACCATCCGAGCATTTCATTGATGTGCAGGCAAAGGCTTTTGTAAACATCAAGGTCAGTAATTTGTGAACCGATATGAAAATGCAGACCAATGAGGTTAAGACCGGGAAGTGAGTTCAGTTTTTCTATTACAGTATTCAGGTCGGAAGAATTAATCCCGAATTTATTTTCTTCCAATCCCGTAGTAATATACTGATGAGTCTTTGCATCAATATTCGGATTTATGCGAAGTGCAATGTTTGCTTTCTTGTCCATTGAAGAAGCGAAAGAATCAATTACCTCAAGCTCCTGGAGTGATTCAACGTTAAAACAGAATATATTGTTTTCGAGAGCGATTTTTATCTCCTCATCAGATTTTCCGACACCGGCAAAAACAATATCCTCATTTTTAAAACCGGTTGAGACGGCTTTTGTTATTTCGTTACCACTGACACAATCAGCTCCCAACCCGTGTTCACTAATTATTCTTAAAATACGGTCATTCGAATTGGCTTTCAATGCGTAATGAATTTTATAATTTCTTTTTGAGGATTCTTTTATCAGTTCTTTCAAAGTTTTTTTAAGAAGAGCCAAATCATAGTAGTAGAAGGGGGTCTCGATTTCATTAAACTTTGAGATGATTTCTTTGCTGAACATTTTTAAAAGATTCCATTAAGTGAGTTTAACGCTTCTTTCTTATCCGCTGCATTTACTAAAATTGAAATACTGTGCCTGCTTCCTCCATAAGATATCATTCTAAGATTAAAATGTTTTAACGCTTCAAGAACTTTGTTGATGATTCCTTTCTGCTCTATCAGGTTTTCACCAACGACACAAATTATTGTCTGATCTGAGTCAGCTTCTACTGCTCCATAATATTTGAGCTCTTCTATGATTTCTGAAAGATAAGTTGTATCATCAATGGTCACCGACACTGCAACTTCGGAAGTAGTTATCATATCGATTGGAGTTTTAAATCGCTCGAAGACTTCAAAAACTTTCCTTAAAAAACCATAAGCCAAAAGCATCCTACCGGATTTTATTTTTATTGCTGTTATTCCGTCCTTTGCTGCAACAGCTTTTATTCCCTTACCATTTGCTTCGTCTGAAATTAAAGTCCCGGGGTCTTCCGGCTTCATTGTATTTTTTAATCTTACAGGAATGTTTGCCAGCTTTGCGGGAAGCACACTCGATGGATGAAGAATCTTTGCGCCAAAGTATGCGAGCTCTGCTGCTTCATCAAATGACAATCGCTCGATGGGATGAGTATTTTCAACATATCTTGGATCATTATTGTGGAAACCGCTGATGTCTGTCCATATCTGAATTTCGTCAGCATTGATTGCTGCACCAATTAGTGAAGCACTGTAGTCACTTCCGCCGCGTTTTAAGTTATCAATTTCGCCATACAAATTTCTGCATATGTACCCCTGGGTGATGAACAGTTTTTTATCGGGATATTTTTCTAATTCTCTTGTAAGGTTTTCTTTTATGTAATAGTTGTCTGGTTCTCCGTTCGTATCAATTCTCATAAAGTTTAATGCCGGCAGAAGAACTGATTCAATCTTTTGCTCTTGCAAATAAAGATGCAAAAGCACTGTAGAAATTAATTCACCTTGTGCAAGGATTGCTTTCTCTTCGTGAATTGTGAAAAGATCCTGTGTGAATGATTTTATATAATTGAAATGTGAATCAATTAAAGCTAATCCTTCTTTTTTGAATTCATCATCTGAAAATAATTCAGATACATCCTGTCTATAATTTTTTTCAAGCTGATTTATCAGTTGGTTGGCTTTTGAATTCTTCTTGGAATGCAGCGTCTCAGCAATCTGGACAAGTGCGTTTGTTGTTCCCGACATTGCTGAAAGAACAACGAGTTGTTTTTCTTCACTATTAATTAATCTGGCAACTTTCTTGATTCTATCTGCAGAACCAACCGAAGTGCCGCCAAATTTTAAGACTTTCATTTAACCTGTTCTACTCCTTAGTAAAATTTGGGGCAAATATACAGATTCAAATTTGAATTACTTTATAGATAGAAAACTTTAGAGCACAATAATTTTTCATTGGATGAAATTTAATTATTTTTGTTCTGTGTAAAAGGTTAGCAAAATGAACGACAAAGAAAAAATACAACATATACTCCGGGGGGTAATTTGGGATTATAACATCGATCCGTATTTACTCTATCTGATTTCACTGGATAAAAAACCTGCAATAGGCAGCTTTGATAAGAAAAAAGCTTTTTTGAGAATTATAGAAAGACTATCCTGGTACGAATTATTGCAGATTTATGAAATTCAATTCATTAAAGAAAATCTTACTGAAGCTGTTATCAAAGAAATACGCAATCAAACACTGAGAAGTCGCTATGAAATCTTATATGAAATTTTACGAGGAAGAACTTTACCCACTGCAGGATGGAATCATGAAAATCGTAAGAGACTTAAGGCTTCCCTTTTATCTGACCGGCGGTACAGCGCTTAGCCGTTATTATTTTAAGCACAGATATTCTGATGATATAGATCTCTTCGTGAATTCTGATTCTTCTTACACTGAGTATGTTAAACAGCTAACTGAGTCTCTGATTAATCAGCCGCCTGAATTTTGTAGTTTTATGAATGAAAGATTTGTAAAATCAGAAAATTACACACAGATTTATGTAGAACGTGGATCTGTGAGTTTGAAGATTGACCTGGTTAACGATATAGATTTACACTTCGGAGAATTCGCTGAAGATAAAATTCTTGGCAAAGTTGACTCCTGGAGAAACATTTTATCGAATAAGATTACTGCAGCATTCCGAATGGAAATAAAAGACTTCATTGATATATGGTGTATATCGAAGCATCATACATTTAACTGGATGGAAATTTTTAATGAAGCAAAGCGTAAAGATCCCGGGGTCGATCCTATTTCGCTATCAGATCTATTCAAAAGTTTTCCCTTCGAAAATCTTGATTTGATTAAGTGGATCATTTCACCTGATCCAGATAAATTGAAAAAGGAATTCATGTTTATGGCTGATGATATTCTTTATGGAAAGAATAATTCCATATATGGACTTTAATAAATTCAATGTAATATCCTTCAATTTGATTAAACTAAGAAAGTTAACATCAACACAGTTTTTTAAAAAATACTTCCTAAATCGATATCCTAAAGTCTCAAAAACTTCTTCTTTAGAAGAGTTTCGGTTAAATTTGTAATGAAATTTATTCTAGTTTTGTAAACCTGGAGCAGATATGAATCAGAGAAAAATAGTTCCCGCAATAAGAACAGATAATATCACTTACGCAGTAAGAGACATCGTCGTACTTGCAAATGAAGTTGCAAAGTCTGGAAAGGAAATGTTGTATCTAAACATTGGTGATCCAAACCTTTTCGATTTTCAACCACCGCAGCATCTTGTAAAAGCAACATACGATGCGATGATGAAAAATTTAAATGGCTACGCACCATCTTCAGGAATAAAAGAAGCTGTTACTGCGATTGAAAAAGAAGCAGAGAGAAAAGGAATTACAAACGTCCACGATATTTTTGTAACCACCGGTGCAAGCGAAGCGATTGATATCTGTCTTACTGCACTCGTCAACGATGGTGAAAATGTACTAACTCCAACTCCCGGTTATCCGCTCTATACAGCCATTGCCAGCAAGCTTCAGATGATGGAGAATCCTTATTATTTAAATGAATCAAATGGTTGGCTGCCTGATATTGATGATATCAAAAGTAAAATAAATGATAAGACAAAGGCGATAATTTTAATCAATCCGAATAACCCGACTGGGTCACTTTATACTACTGAAAATCTCCAGGCGATAATCGATCTCGCACTCGAACACGATCTCGTAATTTTTGCAGATGAGATTTATGACAAGCTTCTTTTTGACGGAAAGAAACATATCTCAATCGCATCGATGAATAAAGATGTTTCTTGTGTTACGTTTGGGGGGCTGTCCAAAAATTATATGGTCCCCGGATTCAGAATTGGTTGGGGAATTGTTAACGGCAGAAAAGAAATTCTTTCAGATTATATTGAAGCGATAAACAAAATTTTGCGTGCCAGGTTATCAGCAAATCATCCCGAGCAGTATGGAATAAAAATTTCTCTGGAAGGCGATCAGTCGCATCTCATTGAAGCAAATGCGAAACTGACTTCACGAAGAAATATGACTGTCGAAATGCTCAACTCAATTGAAGGTATTTCCTGTGTAAAACCCGAAGGTGCTTTTTATGCTTTCCCTCGAATTCACGGAATTGAATCGGATGCACATTTTGTTGCTCAGCTAATTAAAGAGACCGGTGTAGTTGTAGTTCCGGGTAGCGGATTTGGGCAAGTTCCGGGAACTAATCATTTCAGAGTTGTGTTTTTACCAAATGAACAAATCCTTGGAAAAGCTTACAATGCAATCGGTGATTTTTTGAAAAAGTATCTTCGTAGGTATCCGGAGAGAGTTGAAGTTTAGAAAATAGGTCAAAGGTCAGAAGTAAAAAGTTAAAATGGCTTTACCGCATATCTTCGTTTGTTATATTGTTTTGTTGTTGTAATGCTGATAATCTCATTGATTAAGCTTATTTAATACTTTTAACAATATTACAATAAAGCAATTCAGCAATTCATTCATTTCTCATGATTCCGATTGTAATTATATTTGCACTTCAAATACAGATACTTTGCAGATAGCAAGATTGGATAAATACTACATAACAACACTTCCGAACGGAACCAGAATTGTTTCAGAAAATATTCCCTATGTTAAATCCTTCAGCATTGGGTTTTGGCTGAACGTTGGTGCAAGGGATGAAAACCCACGTAATAACGGAATATCCCACTTTATAGAGCATATGGTTTTTAAAGGAACCCAAAGGAGAACCGCTAAAATGATTGCTGAGGAGATTGAATCTTATGGCGGTTATATAAATGCTTTTACTTCCAAGGAACATACCTGCTATTACGCCAAAGGCATGTCCGAAAATATCGGGAAAACTTTCAGCGTTCTTTCCGATATTGTTCAGAACCCGTTATTCCGTGAAGTTCATATCAAAAAAGAGGCGGGTGTTATTATAGATGAGCTTAAAGACCTGGACGACAATCCTGAAGAATTAATCTTCGACAAGTTTGAAGAAGTTATATTTGGCGGAAACACTCTTAGTTATCCTGTAATCGGCAGGGAAAACAACATTAAAAATTTTAATCCCGAAACTCTTTTCAAATATCACAACAGAAACTACAGGGCAAAAAATCTTTTAATTGTTGCCTCTGGTTCGGTTAGGCACGATGAGCTTATCAAGCTTTCAGAAAAGTATTTTGATCTGCAGAAAACAAGATTTAGAAGGAACCGGGATTTGTTCAGGAAGCAAAAAGCTGCCGATGTTGTTTACGAAAAAGAAATTCAGCAGGTTCATACTATTATCGGAAGAGCAGCACCCGGCTATAAATATAAAAAGAGATTACTTGTTCGTTTCCTTTCCGCATTGATTGGCGAAGGCAGCAGCTCGAGGTTATTTCTTGCAATAAGGGAAAAGCTTGGCATAACTTATCAAATAAATTCTTTCCTGAATTCATATTATGATACATCGGCTTTTGGCGTTTACTTCTCTACAAATGTGAACCAGTATAATAAAGTGATAGAAATCATCTTTAAAGAATTTAAAAAAGTAAAAGAGAATCCTGTTACAGAAAGGGAACTAAAAAAAGTAAAAGAGTATTTAAAAGGGGGAATGCTTCTGAATCTGGAAAGTACAACTAACAGGATGATGCGGATTGCAAATTCATTACTTTATTTTAACCGGATAGTTCCTGTTGATGAATATTTGAAAAAAATCGAAAGTATTACTACCGATGATGTTCTTGGTATTGCAAATGAAATTCTGGACGAATCAAATCTCGTAAAAGTAATTCTTAAATCGGTTAACGGTTGAAACGGGTAAAAAAATGCCTAATATCATAATAGACGGAAAGACATTAGAGTTTAAACAGGGGCAGACAATTATTCAGGCTGCCGAAGACAATGGCATAGAGATTCCGCATTTCTGCTGGCATCCTGAGTTGTCTGTTTCAGGTAATTGTAGAATTTGTCTTGTCGAAGTTGAACAAATGCCAAAGCTGGTAATTGCCTGCTCTACAATTGCATCCGAAGGAATGATTGTTCACACAAAATCCAAGAAAGTAATTGCTGCACAGAATGCGGTAATGGAATTTCTGCTTATCAATCACCCTCTCGACTGCCCTATCTGCGATGAAGCAGGAGAATGTAAACTGCAGGATTATGCATATAAATATGGTGTTGGTGAAAGCAGATTTGTGGAAGAAAAAGTTCACAAAGATAAGAGGATAAAGCTTGGGCCACGGGTAATGTTCGATGGTGAGCGATGCATTTCATGTTCACGTTGTATTCGCTTCTGCGATGAGATTGCAAAAGATCCTGAATTAACTTTTGTTCAACGGGGAGATCGTGTAACAATAAGAACATACCCAGATCAGGAAATGGACAATCCGTACTCTATGAATACAATCGATATCTGCCCGGTGGGCGCACTGACAAGCATCGATTTCAGATTTAAGTCCCGCGTATGGGAAATGTCTTCAACAAAATCTGTTTGTATCGGATGTTCGAGAGGATGCAATATTGAAATCTGGGTAAGAAATAACGAAATATTAAGATTAACTCCCCGCCATAATGAGGAAGTAAACAGCTATTGGATGTGCGATTATGGAAGATTAAACACATTTAAATTCGTAAATGCTGAAAGCAGAATTCATTATCCGCAAATCAGGAAGGAAGGTAAATTAGTTGAAGTCGGCTGGGATGAAGCTTTTGCAGAAGCAGTTTCAAGATTAAAGACTTTTCCAAAGGACCGTATCGCCGTAATTGGTTCCGCATTTACAACCTGCGAGGATAATTTTATGGTTGCTAAATTTGCTAAAACTGTTTTAGGTACAGGCAACCTGGATTTCATCCAGCATAATGATCCGGATTTTGCCGATGATATTTTAAAGACCGGAGATGTAACACCAAATTCTAACGGGGCTTTGCTTGCCGGTGTTAAGCCGTCTGTTTCAGGATTAAATATTGAAGGAATTTTGAAGGCTATTGAAAACAATAAGATTAAAGCTCTTTATTTAGTTGAAGACGACTTGATCAAGACTTATCCCGACTTCGAAAATGCAATAACAAAACTTGATCTGCTAATTATGCATTCTTCAAATTTTAATGCCTCAGCCAATTTTGCAGACATCGTATTCCCCGCTTCAACTTATGCAGAAAAAAACGGTACTTTTATTAATGGAACCGGAATCCTGCAGAGAATCAGACCTGCTGTTGCAACTTTAGAACTTGACAGAGCACTTGATGGATTGGCTATGAGTCGTCTGGATAAATTCGGAACAAAATTCGATAGCTGGGCTTCCGGTAAAAAAATAGAAGCAAGACCATCCTGGAAAATCTTAAATTCGCTTGCAAATGCTTTCGGTAATAAAATTAAGTATGCTATGGCTGAAAATGTCTTTGAGGATTTTGCAGCTTCCATTAGTGAGCTGAACGGATTAAATTATGATGATATTGGCGAAACCGGAATAAAAATTAATTTAGCAAAAACTGCAGATGTGAGTTGACATATGAACATATTGGAAATTGTAATAATAACTCTGTTAAAAATTCTGGTGATATTAACAGTTATGCTTCTGACAGTATCATACCTGGTATATTTTGAAAGGCGAATCAGTGCCTGGGTACAGAACAGGTTAGGGCCAAACAGAGTTGGCTGGAAAGGAATTCTGCAGCCTTTCGCAGATGTCTTCAAGCTTCTGCTGAAAGAAGATATTGTACCTGAAAAAGCAGATAAAAAGATTCACGCACTGGCACCTATGATTGCTCTCTTTGTTGCTTTTGCAACTTATGCGGTGATACCTTTTGGACCAGAAGTTCAAATTTTTAATTACAGAATTCCGCTCGTTGTTGCCGATATTAATATTGGCATTCTTTTCGTACTTGCGCTTACATCACTTGGTGTTTACGCTATAACTTTTGCCGGCTGGTCTTCTGGAAGTAAATATTCTTTGCTGGGTGGTATTCGTTCTTCTGCACAAATGATTTCTTACGAAATATCAATGGGATTTTCAGTAGGTGGGGTACTTTTATTGGCAGAATCGCTTAGACCTGTTGCAATTGTTGAAGCTCAATCAGGCTGGATGTGGAATGCTGTAATTCAGCCAATCGGGTTTATTACATTTGTTGTTTCAGCCTTTGCAGAAACCAATCGTCTTCCGTTCGATCTGCCCGAAGCTGAGCCTGAACTCGTTGGAGGTTTTCATACCGAATACAGCAGCATGAAATTTGCAGGTTTCTTCCTGGCGGAGTATGCAAATATGATTATTGCCAGTGCATTGATTGTAACCCTTTATCTTGGCGGCTGGCAAATTCCTTATCTGGAAAAATTAGGTTTGCCATCGCTGCCTCAGAGCCTTTTACAGGTTGGTGCCTTCATCTTTAAAGTTGCTGTACTTTTATTTTTCTTTATTTGGGTAAGATGGAGTTTGCCTAGATTCCGATACGACCAACTGATGAATATCGGCTGGAAAGTTATGTTTCCTCTTTCCTTAATAAATATAGTATGGGTAGCGCTTTTAATAATGATTTTTAATCTGTGATATTTTATTTTGCTTTGGTAAAGAAATGAGATTGAAATTACAAAATGGCTAATGCGATTAATAATCCTGTAAAAAAAAGAACCAAAGACCTTAACTTCTGGGAAAAAATATATCTTACTGAGATTTTGAAAGGTTTGGCACTTACTTTCCGGACAATGTTCAAACCAAAGTTTACAATGGAATATCCTGAGGTTAAATTTGAACCTCCGGATTCTTACAGAGGAAGACCGGTGCTTGTTCAGGAAGAAAATGGAGTAGAGAGATGCGTGGCTTGCGGTTTATGCTCGCGTGTATGTCCTGCACTTGCTATTGAGGTCCAGGCTGCAGAAACTGAATTTGAAAAAGAGCGATATCCTGAGAAATTCGAAATAAATATGCTGCGATGTATTTTTTGCGGATTTTGTGAAGAAGTTTGCCCTGAGGAAGCTATAATTATGAGTAAAGATTATGAATTAGCCTTTTTTAATCGCCAGGAAGCGATTTTTGGTAAAGATAAACTGTTAATACCTGCCGGAAAGCTTCAAGAAAGAATTAACTTCCTCCGGCAGTATAAATAGTTGAACTATTCAGATTAATTCCTTTAATTACCCCTCCCGATGTTAAAACTATTGAAAAAATATCTGATTATTGTCTTTTTTTCGGTCCCGGTTTTCCGGGCTGAAACAGATAACTTTAAAATATTTATTCCGGAATTAGTTGCGATTGGTAAGCCATTTCAGGTTTCACTGCAAACATCTAAAATTTTTAAAGAAGCTGACCGGCTGAATCTCTCTATAATCCCCGGCGAATCGATTCTTTTAACTGAAGCCGAGCTCTGGCTTCCGGGTGAAAAAAAGCCATTGAAAATAAGCACGGTCTATAATTCTGAATTCGGGAAATCTTCTCACCTCGTACCCGTCGATTTGAGCTCGGATTATTTTTCAGATAAAACTTCTTCTTTTCAGGTTGTTCTTTATTTTGTGGCTAAAAACAGTACAGCTGGTGAATTTTTTATTTCCGGTAAATTTTTAAATGATCAAAATGTGCTTGGTTATCTAGAAAATTTTAGTAATGAAAATCATACTGAATCAGAAAACTTTTTCCGGTTTACACTAAAACCGTATTTATCCAATTCAGCTGCCGGAACATGCGCAATTTTTAGCCCGAACTCTTCGCTTATTATTCCTTTAAATTATAAAACCGATTCAAAGCTGCTGCTCGAATTTTTAATTAAACATCAATCTTACAATAACCAGGTATTAAGGTTAGTTAATAGACAAAGCCGAAGGGCGGAATTTAGCCTGGAATTAAATGTGTTTCAGATTTTAAGAGTAAATTCAGCCTTCCACGAACAAGTATTTTTAAAGCCCGGATTTATCTCTGATAATGTATGGTACTGTATCTCTATTATAATAGATACAAATGAGCCTTACATTTCTTTCTATTGCGGCGCTGAAGAAATAGCGAAATTCAAAATGCAGTACCCGGCAGATATTGAACATTTGGATCTGGAGTTTGCTAATATAGATTCTAACCGCACATTTTACCTTGACCAGATGAGGATAATTAATTTTAAAGGAGATTTAATTCAGGTCTTACACCAAAGTTATTATAACGAATTTTTAGTAGATAGTTCTGGCCTTTTATCGCAAATAAATTTTTCAGTTAATGAATTAAACTCTAATAGTAATCATAGTGGAATAACTTTCAGCAATATAAAAATGGTAAGCTCGGATGCACCAATATTCCCCAGAGCTCCGGAAATCAATCTTAAAATACTAAACAATTATTTTGAATTTACCTGGACTGTGGAAGAAAACGCGAATGTCTCTCATTATATTTTAGAAAAAGCAATTGGCAGCGGATCTTTTTCCGAAATTGCCAGAAAAATTGCTGATGATCAAGAAAATAAAACTCATTCGCTGATAACTGAAAAAACCGATAATTCTGAAATTGTTTATTACCGATTAAAGCAGGTAAATAAAGATAAGTCCGTTGTTTTTTCGGATATTGTTAAAATTGGTTTAGGTCTTATTGAAGATGTCGTACTGGAGCAGAATTATCCTAACCCGTTCAACCCAATAACTCAAATTAAAATTGAACTGATACAGGATGGTAATATAGAGCTTAAAGTATTTAACCTTGCCGGTAAAGAAGTTGCATTATTGCATAGGGGGTATCTCTCCAAAGGAATTTATAAATTTGAATTTAACGGCAGCGATTTGCCAACCGGAATTTATCTTTACCAGGTTACAACAGCGCTATCTAAACAAACAAAAAAAATGATTTTAGCCAAGTAAACTTTTTTACGAACTCTTTATTTTTTCAGAAATATTGATTCAAAATGCTCTCCAAAGCAATCTCCAGCGCAACATATGGAATAGATGCTTACCTTGTTGAAGTTGAAACTCATGTAGAAAGGCAGATTCCAGGTTTTACAATTGTTGGATTACCGGATAGCGCTGTTAAAGAAAGCCGCGAAAGAGTTACAGCCGCAATTAAAAATAGCGGATTTGAATTTCCGCTGAAAAAAATAACGGTTAACCTCGCTCCTGCTGATATAAAAAAAGAAGGAAGTTCTTTCGATTTGCCTATTGCAGTAGGTCTGTTATCTGCAATTGAAAAAATAAGTGCAAATGATTTGCCGCAAACTGTTTTCCTGGGTGAATTATCTTTGGATGGAAAGCTACGTCCTGTTAAAGGTGCTTTACCTATAACAGTAGAAGCAAAAAAGAGAGGAATTAAACAAATAGTTTTGCCTTCTGAATCCTCAATTGAAGCATCTATCGTTGATGGAATTGATGTGTACGGAGTTGATAATCTGCGGGAAGTAGTTGGATTTCTTAATGATGAAATTGAAATAAGCAAAGTTAAGTCGGATAGAAATGAAATTTTTTCAAGAATAAATAAATACAGCCTGGATTTTTCGGATGTAAAAGGTCAGGAGAACGTAAAACGAGCATTGGAAGTAGCAGCAGCCGGAGCTCACAATATTATTATGATCGGACCGCCGGGTTCCGGCAAAACAATGCTGGCTAAAAGAATACCATCTATTCTTCCTCCAATGTCATTCGAAGAGGCATTAGAAACAACAAAAATTCATTCAATTGCCGGTATTTTGCCCCGAGAAACTGCTTTAGTTACAGAGAGACCATTCAGGAACCCACATCATACAGTGTCCGATGCTGCATTAGTCGGAGGTGGCTCGTTTCCACGTCCCGGCGAAGTTTCGTATGCTCATTACGGAGTTCTTTTTCTGGATGAGTTGCCGGAATTTAAAAAAAATGTTTTAGAGGTTCTAAGGCAGCCTTTAGAAGATGCCCGTGTAACAGTAAGCAGGTCTAAACTATCACTGGAGTTTCCGGCTAATTTTATGCTGGCCGCAGCAATGAATCCCTGTCCTTGTGGTTTTTACTCTGATCCTAATAAAGAATGCACTTGTTCGCCACCTCTAATACAAAAATATATGTCGAAAATTTCAGGACCGCTCTTAGATAGGATAGATATTCATATTGAAGTACCGGCGGTTAAATATAAAGAACTCTCTGCTGAAGTTTCCGGCGAAAAATCTGAAGTGATTAGGGAACGTGTAATAAATGCCCGGAATATTCAGCTAAATAGATTTCAGGATTTGCCAAATATTTTTACAAATGGGGATATGGGTTCAAAAGAAATCCGGAGATATTGTAAACTTGATTCCGCTAGCCAGGAATTGCTTAAAATGGCAATGACCAAACTTGGTCTTTCTGCAAGAGCTTTTGACAGAATACTTAAGGTTAGCAGAACTATTGCAGATCTAGATTGTTCAGAAAATATACAATCTCAACATATAAGCGAAGCCATACAGTATCGAAGTCTCGATAGAGAACTTTGGAAACACTAATTCACATTAAGCAATCAATAATTTCTACTAACGCAGTTATTTGCATTTTAGATTGTTTCAAAATATATTTAATGCTCGTTTTTTGAAGATTTCGGGCGGACGCCGGAGTTGGAGAGCCGGGGCGGACTGTAAATCCGTTGGCGAATGCCTTTGGGGGTTCGAATCCCTCGCCGCCCACGGATTTTAATAGAAAATTCAGTGTTTCTAAATTTATTGATCTTCTAATTTTGGTAATTTCTACTCTATAGTAATATAAAAATCAATTTAAGTATACCTGAAGTAAAAAATAAATTACACGCTGGATTAGTGCATTCATTTATAAGAATTTGGAATCAGAGTTAACCTCCGGATTAAGTATTTAGGCAAGCCGAAATTGTTTGATGATTATTTGTACTTTTTAATGGAGCAAAAGATCAAATTAACGGACTAATGATCTATCAAAAATCGCGGGAGTAACTCAGTTGGCTAGAGTCACAGCCTTCCAAGCTGTTGGTCGCGGG
>CAZXGJ010000038.1:0-35288 GCA_964639955.1 uncultured Ignavibacteriaceae bacterium | reverse complement strand
TCCTCCATCTATTTTTGTGGATTGACTGGTAATTTTAGTTAGATAAGTTACTATGTAAATATATTGAAATCGGTACTTTCAGCCAACCGGTGTTGATTGAGTCCAAGATTGTTTAGCGTCGTTCGGTAACGAAACCCGTAACGTAATAGTCTATCGTAGTTCATAAGATACACGCAACCGACAAATGAAACGGGCTTCGTTTCCGGAACCGTATTACTAACTTTCAAGTTTTAACTACGATGATTCTTCGGTAATTAAAGATTTATAAATTCCTTATATTTCTATACTTTTATATTTTTGATGATCATTTCAGCAATAATTTCAATATCATCTAACGTTTTAATATCGAACCAGTTTATGCGGTTATCTTTTCTGAACCAGGTCATTTGGCGTTTTGCATAATGACGTGTATTTCGTTTAATTAATTCAATTGCTTTTTCCAAGGAAATTATTCCATCCAGGTATTGAATGATTTCTTTATAGCCAACAGTGTTCAAAGAATTTAAATTTTTATCGTAACCCATCTTCAAAATATTTTTAACTTCTTCAACAAATCCACGCTCAATCATTTCATCAACACGGTTATTAATATTTTCATAAAGAATTTTTCTATCCCAATTTAGTCCAAACTGCCTGAACTGATATTTTTTTTCCTTCCCGGTTGACTGTTTTTGATGATGCTTCCAGATCGGCTCTCCGGATGTATGTAAAACTTCAAGTGCTCGAATAACTCTCTTCCAATTTTGGGGAAGCATTTTCTCTGCACTAATAGAATCAACTTTTTTTAATTCATTATATAGAAAATCATTTCCGAACTGTTTCCGTTTTTGAAGAAGCTCTTTTCTATACTCTTCATCTTTATTTGCTGTTTCAAAAATTCCATCAATAAGAGCTTTGATATAAAGTCCGCTACCACCAACAACAATCGGAATTTTCTGCTGAGAATTTAATTTATCAATTATCCCTTTGGCATCTTTTTCGAACTGGCTTACATTATAATCTTTATCAGGATTTAAAATATCAATAAAGTGATGCTTAACTTTTTTTAATTCTTCAGCGGTTGGTTTTGCAGTTCCAACATTTAAGTGTTTATAGATTTGTCTGCTGTCTGCCGAGATGATTTCTGTTGCTAGAATTTCAGCGAGCTTCAATGCGAGATAAGTTTTACCCGAACAGGTTGGACCCACAGTAACAATTATTTTCTGTTCATTCCGGTTTCCAACATCCAACTTCCATTTTCCATCAACATCATCCATCAACCTTCTTATATAGTCACTGTTCATTCCATCCTTCTCTTCCAATCAGCGGGACAAAGGTGAATTCCGGTATATTTTCAATTTCAAATTCTGTTTCGGAAATTTTTGTAATTACCTTAAGTGATTGGGAAATTTTATCACCTACAGGTATAACCATTTTCCCCCCTACGGTAAGTTGTTTTTTCAACTGCGCAGGAATTTGCGGTGAACCTGCTGTTACTATAATTTTATCGAACGGGGCGTATTCTTCCCAGCCAATAGTGCCATCACCATGTTTACAATGAACTCTGATTCCAAGCTTATCAAATCTTTTTATTGCATCATTATAGATCTCAAAATTTCTTTCGATGCTGTAAACCTTAGCTCCCATCTTTTCCAGCAGTGCTGCCTGGTAACCTGAGCCGGTGCCGATTTCGAGAACCTTATCTTCTTTTTGAATATTGAGAGCCTGAGTCATTATTGCGATAGTGTATGGTTGTGAGATGGTTTGATTATAACCAATCGGCAAAGCAATATCAGAGTAAGCGTGTACCCTCACAGCAGGAGGAACAAACTTCTCCCTTTCAACCTGCCGCATAGAATTAAGTAAAACTTCGTCCGTAATGCCTTTATTCTTAAGGCTTTCAATCAATTCAATCCTTTGCAGCTTATACATCATGGTTGATTATTATTTTACTGGTGATAACATTATTTCCAAACCTGATTAAAATTAAACCTGTTATGCCTTAAAAAAACTATTATATAAGAAAATTAAAATTCATTACAAAATTATAACCGGCATATTTCTTTTGAAAATAAAAATTCGTAATTTTCATATATAGAAGTGAGACGAACGTAATTTGATTTGTTTGTTTTTATTTGCTATCATTGGATTGCGACTAAAAAATATAAGTTACTTTTTTACTTCAGGAGGTAGCTATTCTGTTAAATAGTTGGTACTACATAAAGCAATTCAATAACTGCGGAAACTTGATTTTATTTCCGCCGTATCCAAATTCTGTCAATAATGTTTATTCAGATCTTCCTAACTCTCCGATTTTCAGCATTAGGAGAGAAATTAATCACTTAACTAATCAATATATTCTCAACTAAAAACGGAGGTATCATGTATAAGAAGTTGTTCACAACTTTTTTCGCTCTCGTGATAGTGTTCCTGTGGTCATCTGCTTTAATGGCACAAATTGCTAAAGATGTTTATGACGGAACATATCAGAATCAAATCATCCCGCCGGGACAAAATATTCCATTGAATTATAATGGACCTGCTGCTGTTCTTTATGATAATGGTCCATTAGTAACACATGCCGGCGGTGGTTTTGGCGGAGCAGATGCAAGCGCATTGCAGACTGCACTTGGTATGGGTGTTTATGGATTCGGTCATGCTATTTCAGCTGGCTACACAGTAGCCGACGATTTTACAATAAGTGGTGATGACTGGACAATTGAAGAGCTTCATTTCTTCGCTTATCAAACCGGCTCAAGTACAACATCCACCATCAACGATTACAGGGTTCAGATTTATAATGGTGATCCTTCTACTGGCGGCACCGTTATATGGGGTGACTTGTCGACGAATGTTTTTACATCCTCAACCTGGTCTAATATTTACAGAGTTCTTGATACAGATTTATTGGCTTCTAATCGACCAATAATGGAAACTACTGTTCAATTGGGAACTCCTATAGTCTTATCAGCTGGTACCTATTGGATTCGTTGGCAGGCTGGAGGTACATTATCCTCTGGTCCCTGGATACCACCAGTAACAGTTCTGGGCTCAACCGGAACCGGAAATGCATACCAGGAAACTGGTGGAACCTGGACGCCAGTGATTGATGTTGGTCCGCAAGATTTTCCATTTCTTGTAATCGGTACATCCGGCGGTGGCGGCGGTGGTTTATACTATGAGAGCTTTGAGACTTATATATCTGGTCAGCAGGTTGCTTGCCAGAACCCTGTAGACTGGACAACCTGGTCACTGGCTCCATGCGGTAACGATGATGCTCTTGTTTCCAGTAACTATGCTCAGAGCGGAACAAACTCTGCCTTAATAGATTTCTCTTCCCCAAGATGGGTAGATCTTGTTAAGCCCTTAGGAAATGTTACCAGCGGACATAAAGAAATCCGTTTCAGCATCTATATCCCGCAGGGCAAAGGTGGATACTTTAATACTTTGGGAGATTTTGCAGGTGCAGCTTCAATATGGGCTATGCAGGTTTATTTCAATGTAGATGGAACAGCATCGATTGACGCTGGTACAGCTTCTGCAGCTACCTGGAACTATACCCAGGGAGTGTGGCATCTTTGCCAGGTAATTATTAACCTCGGTGCAGATCAGGCTCAATTCTGGTTTGATGGTCAAATGATTCATCAGTGGCAATATACTTTAGGAACTTTTGGCGGCGGCTGTCCTTTGCAGATTGGTGCAAACGACTTCTTTGCGCCCGCAGGTAATGCAACCGATGAAATGTACCTTGATGATTACTATTTTGGCGATTACCCTGTGCCTGTTGAGTTAACTTCCTTTACCGCTGACGTAAACAACAACGGTTTTGTTGTTCTCAACTGGGAAACCGCTACAGAACTAAACAATCTTATGTTTGAAATCGAGAGAAAAGATGCTAACAGCGAATTCCGTACAATCGGCTACGTTGATGGAGCAGGTACAACTACCGAACCTCAGCAATATTCTTATACAGATGTTACAGTCGGCAATGGTACTTACACTTACAGACTGAAACAAGTTGATTACGACGGAAGATATTATTTCTCCGACGCAATAGAAATTGAGGTTAAGGGCCCGCTTACATTTACTCTTGAGCAAAATTATCCTAATCCATTCAACCCATCAACCAACATTAAATTCAGTGTTCCTGAATCAGGTGATATAAAACTTGCCATTTATAATGTTGTGGGTGAAGAAGTAGCTGTACTGGTAGATGGATTTACTGAAGCAGGATTTTACAATGTAACATTCAATGCTTCGAGTCTGCCAAGCGGAGTTTATCTGTATAAACTTCAATCAGCAAATTCTGTTGAAACAAGGAAAATGATGCTTCTGAAGTAAGAAGATCACTTCCCGAAGATTCAGAGTCCGGCATTGCCTGAAGGTAAACCGGACTCTTTTTATTTCTCACACCGGTAAAAATTCTACCTTTCCAGATTAAATCAGTTCACAATTCGATTTAAACAAATGCCCAAGTTGGCATATTAATTGGAAAAATTGTTTAATGGTGGTTCTTATTCATTCTAAATCTTTTTCAAGTTTACCTAATGTGGAGGTAATATGAAGTTTTATACTAAATTTCTTTATATGATGTTTTTATCACCGTTCATACTGAATGCACAAAATCCCATTGTGTTCCTTGATGACTTTGAACCTTATAACAGCGGACAGCAATTAGCCTGTCAGAATCCTGCAGACTGGACAACGTGGAATTTATTACCATGTAATCAAACTGAAGACCCTTATATATCAACCAACCAAGCATATAACGGAATAAAATCTGTTTTATTATTGCATAATAACAATTTGGTCAAACCCCTTGGTAACTGGACTTCAGGTTGGTGGGGAATTGGTTTTAATGCATATATACCGAGTGGAAAAAGCGGATACTTTAGTACACTTGCCGGTTTTACACCGGATCCCTACAGCTGGGCATTGGAAATGTATTTTAATGCCGGAAGCAGCGGAAGTGTTAATGCCGGCGGGATAGGTTCAGCTTCTTTCAGTTACCCAACTGACAGCTGGTTTCAGGTAACAATTCTGGTTAATCTTGATATTAATCAGGGAACTCTGATTGTTGACGGAAATGCTGTTACACTATGGCAGTGGACTTTAGGTGCAACCGGAAACGGTTGTCCGCTAAGGTTAGCTGGTGTTGATTTCAGGGGCACAACTTCTACTGATGAAATGTATGTAGATAATTTTGGAATAATTGATTTTTATCTTATTCCGGTTGAAATTACTTCTTTATCCGGTTCAGTTGATAATGAAGGCAAAGTAATTCTACGATGGACAACCGCTACTGAATTAAACAATCTTATGTTCGAAATCGAAAGAAAATCTGCTACTGAACCATATCATACGATAGGATACATCGAAGGTAAAGGATCAACTACTGAGCAGAATGATTACATTTATGTTGATGAAACAGCGACCACAGGCAAATACTTTTACAGGTTAAAACAAATTGATTTTATTGGATCATATGAATACTCAGGCGAGGTAGAAATTGATGTAAAAGGTCCTCTGGTATTTTCGCTTGAGCAGAATTATCCTAACCCGTTCAATCCATCAACAAACATAAAATACAGTGTTTCTGAATCTGGAAATATCAGACTTTCAGTTTACAATCTTATTGGTGAAGAAGTTGCCGTATTGGTCAACGGCTATACAGAAGCAGGTTTTTACAATATTACCTTAGACGCAGCTAATCTGCCAAGCGGTATATACATATACAAGCTTCAATCTGCAAATTCTGTTAAGGTAAGGAAGATGATGCTTCTAAAGTAAGAGTTTGTTTTCTTTAAAACATACATTAAAGAGTCCGGCAGATAACGGACTCTTTTTTTTTTCACCACTGAATCTGTTGCAACAGTAAGACGGTCATATTATATTTGCCCATTAAAAATCAGTTCTTTCAAAATATTTGCGGGAATAGCTCAGCCCGTTCCGATTAGCGGAACGAGGTCTCGGCTCGACATAAGTCGAGACGGATTGGTAGAGCATTCTCAAGTTCTCAGAACTAAATTATCCGTGATGAAAATTTGCGGGAATAGCTCAGTTGGTAGAGCGCAACCTTGCCAAGGTTGATGTCGCGGGTTCGAGTCCCGTTTCCCGCTCAAATTAAAAGAAACCCAATTTCTCTAAGAAATTGGGTTTCTGAATTAATATGGCGGCGTTGCCAAGTGGTCTAAGGCGAAGGTCTGCAAAACCTTTATTCGTCAGTTCGAATCTGACCGCCGCCTCTGCAATCTTTGATCGCATCCGGATTATTCTGTCACCATTTTTCTCATCGGAATTTCATAAATTAACTGCGTTATAAATCATATTATTTTAAATGAATTATTTAATCAGCAGTGTGGTCGGATACTTTCTGGGATCAATACCAACAGCATACATTATCTTAAAGAAAATGAAAGATGTGGACATAACTATCAGCGGTTCCGGAAATGTTGGTGCATTTAATTCATTCAAAATTTCAAGATCGAAAATAATTGGTTTAACCGTCCTTTTTATAGATTTTTTCAAAGGCGTTTTTAGTGTATTAATACCTGTATGGATTTTTCCGGCTGATTTCACTTTACCGGCATTAGCTTTATTATTTGCTGTCATGTCTCATTGCTTTAACCCCTGGCTGGAGTTTAAAGGCGGAAGAGGGCTGGCAACAGCGGCAGGAGGTGCTGCGGTGGTTTTTCCGTACTTATTATTTGTTTGGTGTATTCTTTGGGTTACTTTTTATCTGATGAAAAAAGACATAATAATCTCAAACATATCAGCTACTTTTTTTTCTCTGATACTTGTATATACTACGGCGGATATAGCAGTTAAATATGCTTATCCTTCAACCCCCGGTCTTCCTGTATTAATATTGGTAACAACATCTGTATTGATGATTATTTTTATAAAGCATATCGAACCATTAAAAGAATTCATTATCGAACAAAAAAACAAAAGAGTTATTAAAAATGATTAAGAAAAAAACCTTCGTAATCACATTACTGTTAGTGTTATTAGTTTTTATTGGAGTTACAGTTCTTTTTTCAGTTAAGCTGCCCGGTTTACAAATCAACTCCTCATCCGGTAAAACAAATTTTGTTTATGCCCAATTAAATGAAATCCGGGATTCAATAAATGATGAGATTTCTAACTCACGTAGAAACATCATAACTGAAACGGTAGAAAAAGTAAGTCCTGCAGTAGTTGGCATAAACGTAATCGAAATTCAGGAATACAGAGATCCGTTTTTCTCATTTTTTGATGATCCGTTTTTTAAAAGATTCTTTGGTGACCGCGGTACTTACAACCGCGAAGTAAAGGGTTTGGGTTCTGGCTATATTATTTCTTCTGACGGATACATTGTTACTAATGACCACGTTGCCGGTAATGCTACAAAGATAACCGTAACACTTACAGACGGCAGAACTTTCGACGCAAGAATAATCGGCTCCGATCCTGCAAGCGATATTTGTCTTATTAAGATTGATGAGAATAATCTTCCGTTTATTACAATCGGCAACTCCGATGATATAATTATTGGCGAATGGGTGATTGCGCTCGGTAATCCGTTCGGTCTTTTTGAGCTCAATGATAAACCAACTGTAACTGTTGGTGTTATAAGCGCAACAGGTATGAACCTTGAACCAATAAATGACCGCTACTATTTGAATATGATTCAAACCGATGCTGCTATTAATGGGGGTAATAGCGGCGGGCCCCTGGTTAATAGTCTTGGCAATGTTATCGGTATGAATACACTTATTTATACTGCCGGAGGCGTTCAGGGTAATATTGGTTTGGGATTTGCAATACCCATCAACAAGGTTAAATCGATAATCAAGGAATTGAAGGAAAATGGAAAAATTGACAGAGATTTTGAAATCGGGATGAGGATTCAGTCAATAGATGAAGGCATAGCCAGCTATTATCATCTCGAAAGCACTAAAGGTGTTATTGTTACAAAAGTATTTCCGGGCACGCCATCAGATAAAGCAGGCATTGAAGTCGGCGATATCATAATTGAAATTGAAGGTTATAAAATAAATAATGAGAACACTACTTTCAGTGTATTTCATGAATTCAGAACCGGTCAAACAATTAAACTAAAAATACTCCGGGACAATGATGAAATAATAAAAACAATGAAATTGGAGAGAAGAAGATGATTCCCCGATATACTCTGCCGGATATGGGAAAGATATGGGAAGATAATTTTAAATTTTCAACCTGGTTAAAAATTGAAATTCTTGCCTGCGAAGCGCGTGCCGATCTTGGCGAAATTCCAAAATCTGTGGTGGAAATAATTAAAAGCAAAGCTAAATTTGATATTAATAGAATTCTGGAAATTGAAGAAACAACAAAGCACGATGTTATAGCATTTCTTACTAATGTTGCTGAGTATGTAGGTGAAGAGTCCCGTTATATTCATTATGGAATGACTTCTTCCGATATTCTTGACACGACCCTCTCCTACCAGATGAAATCTGCAGGCGAATTGCTTCTAAAGCAACTAATAGAATTAAGTGAAGTTTTGAAAACAAGGGCAATAGAGCATAAAGAAACATTGTGCATCGGAAGATCCCATGGAATTCATGCCGAACCAACTACTATGGGATTAAAGTTCGCTCTCTGGTTTGAGGAAACAAAACGAAACATTGGGAGATTAAAAAACTCAATCACCAATATTAGTGTTGGTCAGATCTCAGGTGCAGTTGGAACTTTTGAGCACCTTTCACCAATGGTTGAGGAGTATGTTTGTGAAAAGATGGGTCTGAAACCTGCCAGCGTTTCAACACAGGTAATACAACGCGACAGGCATGCCGATTTTATGACCACACTTGCGATAATCGGTACTACCCTTGAAAAAATTTCAATTGAAATCAGGCATCTGCAAAGAACAGAAGTGCTTGAAGCTGAAGAATATTTTACCAAAGGACAAAAAGGTTCCTCGGCTATGCCGCATAAACGTAATCCCGTTATAAGCGAAAGAGTAACCGGGTTATCCCGTATCCTGAGGGCAAATGCCATTGCAGCATTGGAAAACGTTGCTCTCTGGCACGAACGCGATATATCCCACTCCTCGGCAGAAAGAATTATTATACCGGATAGCTGCATTGCCCTGAACTACATGCTTGACCTGACAATAAAACTTATGAAAAACCTGATTATTTATCCTGAAAATATGTTAGCCAACCTTAATATTACACGGGGATTGGTTTTTTCACAATCAATTTTACTTAAACTGATAGACAAAGGCGTATCCCGCGAAGAAGCATACAGTTTAGTACAAAAATCCTCAATGGATGTTTGGTCCGATAAAAATAAAAATCTAAAAGACGAATTAATTAAATCAGATGAGGTTAAAAAGTATTTGAACGCAGATGAGATTGAAGAGATTTTTAATTCAAAGAAGATGCTAAAAAATGTTGATTATATTTTTAGCCGTAGCATTTATTCGGAAAAATAGAATTGTAAAGCTGATACTTTTTTATAATATCATTTCTGCTTTTCACCAGTAAGATTTGCATTGAATTTATTAAAAACAAAATGTAATTAGATTTCAGATATTACTTAATTGATTAAACAATGATTAATAAAAATCTTATAAAGGCAATGAAAATAATAATATCACTGGCTGTTGTGCTGATAGCATCAAACATTTTAGTTGGGAATTTTATAAGCAGTGATTTCCGGGGATCGTCCGAACCGGACACATCAGAGGTTCTCGAACCTAAAAATTATTATGCAACTGAAAATCAGCTGATTACAACTATTCTGAGCCGCTATCATTACAATAAAATAAAAATTGACGATTCGCTTTCTTCTATGCTACTTGATAAATATATGAAAGTACTGGATTACAATCGCGTATATTTTTTAAAGTCCGATATTGATGAATTTGAGAATTACAGATATACTCTTGATGACTATCTGCTTGAAGGAACAGTTGAACCTTTTTATGAAATGTTCAACAGATACGCATACCGGCTTGGCGAAAGAATAGCATACCTTGACACAATTCTGATGAAAGAATTCAACTATAATTTAATCGATTCAATTGAAAGCGGAACAGAGAATACGGAATGGGCGGAAAATTATTTAATTATGGATACTATCTGGTATAAAAGAGTAAAAGCAGATGCACTAAACTTAAAACTTAACGGAAAAAATTGGGAGGAAATCGTATCAAATCTAAAAAAAAGGTATGAAAATTTTAATCGTTTGCTTGAGCAGTATAACAGCGAGGATGTATTTCAGCTTGCGATGGATTCTTACACAACCTGCTTCGATCCACACACAAATTACCTTTCGCCGGCATCCTCTGAAAACTTTAAAATTGATATGAGCCTTTCACTCGAAGGCATTGGTGCCCGGCTGATGTACGATGAAGGTTATACAAAAGTAGTTGAGATAATACCTGGCGGACCGGCATTCACATCAAAAAAATTACAGGTTGATGACAGGATAATCGCTGTAGCCCAGGGAGAAGACGGTGAATTTGTGGATGTTGTCGGCTGGCGGATAACGGATGTTGTTAAGCTTATCAGAGGTCCAAAGGAAACTGTTGTAAGGCTTCAAATACTGCCTGCTGAGGGTGGTTTGAATGCTGATCCTGTAGAAATTAGTCTTGTCAGAGACAAAGTAAAACTTGAAGAGCAGGCTGCAAAGAGTGAAATTATTGAGGTGATGAATGATGGAATAACCTACCGCGTTGGCGTAATAATAATTCCAAAATTTTATACTGATTTCGAAGGTCCAAGAAACGGGGATAAAGAAGCTAAGAGTACAGTTACTGATGTACGTAAGATTCTTGAAGAATTAAAAAAGGAAAACGTTGATGGTATTATTGTAGATCTAAGAAACAATGGTGGAGGTTCACTGATAGAAGCAATTGATGTAACTGGTCTTTTTATTGAAAGCGGTCCGGTTGTTCAGGTGAAGGATGCTTTTGGCAACATCGATGTAAACAAAGATCCTGACCCCGGAATTATTTACAGCGGGCCACTGGCAGTGCTTATAAACCGATTCAGCGCTTCTGCATCGGAAATTTTTTCAGCAGCAATACAGGATTACGAGAGAGGTATTATTTTAGGCGAACAATCATACGGAAAAGGAACCGTGCAAAATCTCATTGATCTTAACCGTCTGGCTTCGCACCGGGCAAATGAATTCGGGCAGGTTAAAGTTACAATTGCCAAGTATTACCGTATTGATGGCGGCAGCACGCAAAACCTTGGCGTTATTCCAGATATCAGTTTCCCTTCATTCGTTAATCCTGATGAATTCGGCGAGAGTTCAGAGCCAACTGCCCTTCCCTGGGATAAAATAGAAGCAACAAAATTTAAAAAGTTTTACGACATTAAACGGTTTTTCCCTGAGCTGATTAAGTCTTCAGAACTAAGGCAGCAAAATGATCCTGATTTTGAATTATTAAAGGCAGATCTAGAGGATTATAATATATCGAAAAAGAAAAAATATATTTCCCTTAATGAAGAAATCCGGCGTACTGAAAAAGAGATTGAAGAAAACAGAGACTTCGAAAGGGAAAATAGAAGAAGACAAAAGAAAGGACTAAAACTTCTTGAGAAGAGTGAAATAGAAGAGGAAACTGAAGAAGAAGAAGATCTATTTATTAGAGAGTCGGCACTGATTCTTTCAGATTTGATAAAATTATCCGACGGATTAACTCAGGCGCGTTGAGAGCTTAGTGTAGATAACAACAGTTCTTCTGCAAGCGGCAGAATTGTTTCTTTATACGGAAAATCAAGCTCTGTTTCAATTACATAAACAACCGGCTCAAATAATTCCTGCGAATAATTTATAAATTCAACCATTAGCTGGTCTACGGGATTTCTTACAAGCTGCTGTGGAATTGAGCGTACCAATTTCGTCTGCAGGCGATTTGTGATATATTCGTGCGACCAATCCCAGACTATTTCATATAAATATACGTTAAGTAACTCCTTCTTGTTATCAGGCAGTGAAAAATATCCTTTGCCGTGAAAATTTTTCTCAGCCGAAGATATCTTATGTAGAAACAAATTCTCTTCAACGAAGTTTTTTAATATGTTGCCTTCTTCCAGCACAGGTTTGTTAAGCTTAAGAGCCCACTCAATAAATTCAAGCATTCTTTCAAGCTTAAAACCAATGTTTTGTGCTTTTTCATAAACAGTAAATCTTTCATTGATCCTGCGGGTTCTTATTTCATTATCGAACCAAAGTTTACATTCAAGGTTTTCCTTTAATATATCTTCGAGGCTCAGCTTCAGCCTGATTGATTCTTCGAGCGAGGGAAATACTTTATTTCTGTGAAGCTCTCCTGACCAATGTTTAATATTGCTCAGAATAACATACTGATTTGTTTCCCAGTCTGATGAAGTCGAGGTTAACTTTTTTACGTCAAGTGTTGTCATAATTTACTGCAATATCAAGCTTTTATTTTTATTATTTCTTTTCACTAAAAGCTTGCCAATTAATTGAGCAGTGCGTTGCAGAATTCTTGTTATTGAATTAATACAATTTTCAGAAAGAATTGCATGTCAATTTTGGAAATGAAGTAATTTTACCTTAGAAAATCTCGGAATGATATAGCTTGAAAGTTTTTAAAGAGGAGTTGGCGTGATAAGCAGTAAAAAAGGGAGAGGAAAAAACTTCCCCTCCCGGAGAATGGAAAAAAGTTAAAAAATTAAATATCGAATTTAATTCCCTGCGCAAGTGGAAGCTGCGTACCAAAATTAATGGTGTTTGTTTGCCGCCTCATATAAGCTTTCCAGGCATCTGAACCAGATTCCCTGCCACCGCCTGTTTCTTTTTCGCCGCCGAATGCGCCGCCAATTTCGGCACCGGATGTTCCTATGTTTACATTTGCTATTCCGCAATCTGAGCCGGCAGCCGAAAGAAATATTTCAACTTCCCTGATGTTATTTGTAAATATTGCTGATGAAAGACCCTGCACAACTCCATTTTGAAGCTCTATAGCTTCTTCTATTCCCTTGTTATATTTTATAAGATAAAGAATTGGTGCAAAAGTTTCTTCCTGCACAATTTTATAGTGATTTTTTGCTTCGACAATAGCCGGCGCTACATAACAGCCGGAGTCATAGCCTTTACCTGATAAAACTTTACCGCCTGTTAAAACTTTACCACCTTCCTTTTTCACCCTCACCAGCGCAGTTAAGAATTCATTTACCGCGTTTTTGTCAATCAGCGGGCCCATATGATTTCTACTGTTCAGGGGATTGCCAATTTTAATGCTGCGGTATGCCTTTAATAACGACTCTTTAACTTTATTATAGATCGAGTCGTGAACAATTAATCTCCTTGTTGAAGTGCATCTTTGGCCAGCGGTTCCAACTGCACCGAAAACAATTGCCGGTATAGCCAGCTTCAGATCTGCATCAGGGGTAAGGATGATTGCGTTATTTCCGCCAAGCTCTAAAATTGTTTTGCCGAACCGGGAGGAAACAACCTCTGCTGCATGCTTCCCTACTCTTGTTGAGCCGGTAACCGATACAAGTGCAACTCTATTATCATTTAATATTCTTTCACCGATTGTAGAACCCTTGCCGATGATTAAAGTAAAGATTCCTTCCGGCAGTTTATTTTCTTTCAGAACTTCCGAAATAATATTCTGGGTTGCTATAGCACTCAGAGGAACTTTGGAAGATGGTTTCCAGATATTAACATCACCGCATACAGCCGCAAGCATTGCGTTCCAGCTGTAAACTGCAACCGGAAAATTAAATGCTGAAATTGTACATACTATCCCCAGGGGATGATATTGATCGTACATACGGTGCATCGGTCTTTCGGACTGCATTGTGAAGCCATAGAGCTGGCGGGACAGCCCGACTGCAAAATCGCATATATCAATCATCTCCTGAACTTCACCAAGACCTTCCTGAATTGATTTTCCCATTTCGTACGAAACTAACCTGCCGAGAGGTTCTTTATATTCACGCAAACGGTTACCTATCAAACGCACAACCTCTCCTCTTTTCGGAGCCGGAACCAGCCTCCATTCTTTGAACGCATTCTCAGCACTCTTAATAATTTTTTCATAATCTTTTTTCGATGCCTGGTAAACCGAAGCTATATATTTCCCGTCAACCGGTGAATATACTTTTAGTTCTCCTTCATTCGTAGTTTTAATCCAGTTTTGCCCTGTTGAAGCACCGAAATTTTTTTCATTAATTTTTAATTTTTTAAGAAATTCCATCGCCATCTGGCTCCTGTATTTAAATGTTGATGATTTTTTACTTTCAATCTATTGTAAGCAGTAAAGGTGAAATTTATTATATCAATAGTGTAAAAATAGAAAATATTTTCCTCAGGCCAGTAGTATATGTAGTGCACTTTTCTACGGCTATAAACTTAATTATTACAGGTTGAGATTAAACCCGGCAGGAACTTTCACCGTTACGTTAATCAAGTGAATATTTAGCTATCCTGCACAAATTTCCCTGCTTAAGTTTGAAAATTACTCTTTTAACCATTTTCGTACATAATTTTTTTTTATTTCTTCCCGATGGACTTTATATCGAACGAGTATGAATATTTTGTAAAGATGATGCTCTTACTTCAATAATGTTGTAATTTATCATATAAAAGTTTAAAGAGCTTTATCCCTGATATCAGTATTTTTAAATTGAAATTATGATGATGGTTTATTATTTTTTCGGGGTAAATTTATCATAATGAAAACGTCATTATTACATATAATCCTTACATTATTTCTATTCCGGCAGAGAAGCTACCTGGTTTCTGCTTACGAATCTGTTTTTTAATCTCCTATAATCCTCTTTTGACAGGTAAAACTGCCTGTTGTACGATTCTTGCACATAAACGAAATTTGATAATTATTTAAAACGGAATTTATCATGTTTTCTAATACGATTTATAAAAATACAACTGAGATAATGGCAACAACTCCAGCTAACCGTGTCAGAGAAACAATCGGAAAGCATATGCTTGCCGATGGATTTTACCTGGTACTGGATCTTAAAAGCAGCTTCAGGAATAAAATTGTGGACGAAAGGAATGGTGATATTTACCTGGATTTCTTCACCTTCTTTGCATCATCTCCACTTGGAATGAACCACCCTGAACTGAATTCTGAGGAAACAAGAGAAATACTTGGTTACGCTGCTGTAAACAAGCCGTCAAATTCGGATATATACACTGTTTACATGGCTGATTTTGTAGAAATTTTTTCACGCATTGCAAAGCCGGATTTTATGAAACATTTGTTTTTTATTGATGGCGGTGCTCTTGCAGTTGAAAATGGATTGAAAGTGGCTTTTGATTGGAAAGTCAGGAAAAATTTTCAGAAAGGATATAAAACAGAAAAAGGTCAGCAGGTAATTCACTTCAGGCAGGGGTTTCATGGCAGAAGCGGTTATACAATGTCGCTCACAAATACAGATGAAACAAAAATAAAATATTTCCCCAAGTTTAACTGGCCACGGATAATCAATCCTAAAATTACCTTTCCGCTCGAAGAACATCTTGAAGAGGTAATTAAACTTGAAAAACAGGCATTAGAGGAAATCAAATCTGCAATTAAAAATAATCCTGACGATATAGCAGTTCTTATTATTGAACCCATACAATGCGAAGGCGGTGATAATTTCTTCCGCAAAGAATTTCTGAATGAGCTAAGGAATATCACGCTTGAAAATGATATTATGCTGATGTTCGATGAAGTTCAATCCGGTTTTGGAATTACAGGAAAATTCTGGGCATACGAACATTTTGTTAAACCCGATATAATAGCATTTGGTAAAAAATCCCAGCAGTGCGGAATTATGGTTTCAGAAAGGATTGACGAAATAGAGGAAAATTGTTTCAGTCAGCCCGGAAGAATAAACTCTACCTGGGGCGGAAACCTTATTGATATGGTTCGTTCGACACAAATACTTCGGATAATGAATGAAGAAAAACTTGTAGAAAATTCTGCACGAAGAGGAAAATATTTACTAAGAAGGCTAAATGAAATTCAGGATCAATTTCCCGGATTGATAAGTAATGCACGCGGCTTAGGTTTGCTCTGTGCATTTGATCTGCCAGACGCCGAATTAAGAAATAAATTCAGGGAGAATTGTGAAAAGGAGAAGTTATTAATTCTTGGCTGCGGAGAAAAAACGATAAGGTTCAGACCAATGCTTAATATTACCGATGAAGAGCTTGAAGAGGGTTTGCAGATAATTGAGAAAGTTCTTAGAATTATGTCGTCCAAAAAATAATTTAAGGAAACACTACTTGCACAGGATCCGGCTAATGCCGGATTCCTGTTTTTTAAACTATTTTTGTATAAATGAGCGGAAAAATTTATATCGTCAGCACTCCAATAGGTAATCTTAAAGATATTACTCTCCGTGCAATTGAAATTCTGAATGAAGTTGATTTTATTTTATGTGAAGATACGCGTGTAACCTCAGTACTTCTTAAGCATTTTAATATTATTAAAAGCCTGATATCTTTTAATGCAGTTACCGAGTCAAAGAAAATCCCTTCCATTATCGAAAGACTGCAGAAAGGACAATCCTTTGCTTTAGTTTCGGATGCCGGAACCCCTGCTATTTCAGATCCGGGAGTACGTCTGATATCGGAAGCGATACAAAAAGGAATTGAAGTTATTCCAGTTCCGGGTCCTACTGCACTGATTGCGGCTTTAACTATAAGCGGGCTTCCAACAGATTCATTTATCTTCGGGGGCTTTCTTCCTCAAAAAAAAGGTAGACAGAAAAAGCTTGCTGAGTTAAGCCGGGAATCGAGAACAGTGGTACTTTATGAATCATCGCACAGGATTATAAAATTAATTGACGAACTGATTGAATATTTTCCTGACAGAAACATAGTTGTATGCCGTGAACTCACCAAAAAATTTGAAGAAACCTGGCGGGGTTATCCTTCTGAAATCAAAGAATCATTGAAAGCAAAAATTGTTAAAGGTGAGTTTGTTGTGGTAATTGCTGATAAAAGCTTCAGAAAAACCGTTTAATTCATTTGTTATCACTCATCATATAATTATAATCCTTCAATATTGTATCCAGAAATGAGATGGGGTGCATGTTTGAACTAACTCCAATTTTCTTTTCAACAGCTGCTTTTGTTTTGTGTATTATTTTTTCAAATACAATTGCATCAGGCTGTTTATAATTCAGATCTATCACTTCCTTAATAATAGAAATATCTTTATCGCTGAGATAGTTAACCTGGGGATATTTGATAACATAATTCAGCGGTGTAACCTTAAGAATTGTATCGGCAAGCTTCACTTCCGATTTCAGCTTAATAACGGTAGTATTTGCCGCAAGGTCACCTATCCTCTGTCCTCTTCCATTAATCAGAATTGTAATAATGCCGACCGAGCCGTAAGAAAAATAAATATCTATCGGGGCAAGAATCCATCTTAGGAAGTAACTTCCGATGCCAGCCTGCGCGCCGTCAATTTTTACAACGCGCATCTTCATTATTTTTTTACCAAAGGATTGACCGTTCATAAAAGTTTCGCAAAGAAAATGATAAAAGAAAAGAGGTAGAAAAAGAATAACCAGGAATGCTACCGGATAATAAAACGGGGAGTTATCAACAATATCCAGCAGCCATATATCAAAAAAAATAGCTGCAACCATGTAGCCAAACATTATCAGCAGATCAATTATGGCTGCTATCACCCTGTCACCGATATTAGCAACCGGGTACTCTAAATTAACATTCTGAGCAGTCTGAATCTGGATTGTTTGCATAAAATTTTAAATCAATCCCCGTGCCTTTAATTCAAGGTACTTATTTATTGTTTCAATTGAAAGATTTTGAGGAGTAGTTAGTATTGACTGAATGCTGTAACGTGCCAGTTCCTTTACTATTAGTCTTTTTTCAAAAGAAAACTTTTCCGCAATGGTCTTGTGAAAAATATCCTCCACATTCTTTACTGGTTTATTTATCATTTCATATAATTCAGTATTAATAAAGAAGATGATGACTACCAGGTGCGAAAGTGAAAGCCTCCTGATAAAAGAAATCTGCCTCTGAAGTGCATTTAAAGTTTCAAAATTTGTAAAGAGCAGAATAAGACTTCTGTGGCTAACCTTGCGCAGAATTGTACTGCACAAACTTTCAAAATCCGATTCCAGGAAATCAGTAGCCTGATTATAAAGCACTTGCTGTATTTTTTGTATTTGTCTTGCCTGCCGGTCAGCTGGTAAAATACTGGTTACTTTGCCGGAGAATGTGATGATACCTGCTTTATCTTTCTTGTTAATTGCAATATTAGAGATGACAAGCGAAGCATTTATTGCATAATCCAGCAGGCTCATACCTTCGAAAGGCATTTTCATCACTCTTCCCGCATCGATAACACTGTAAACCTGCTGTGATTTTTCATCTTCGAAATGATTAACCATCAGGTTAGATTTTCGTGCGGTAGCTTTCCAGTTTATTGTGCGGTAATCATCTCCTCTTACATAATCTTTTATATGTTCAAATTCCATCGAATGGCCTATCCGTCTTATTCTTTTAACTCCGGTTTCTGTAAGCCTGTCTGATAGAGCCATCAATTCATACTTTTTCATTTGAATGAATGAAGGATATACAGGTATAACCCTGACGCCTTCAAAAATATATATGCGTCTTACAAAACCAATTGGTGAAGAGACATAAATGTTTGTATTTCCAAAATTATATTCTCCCCTCTTAACCGGTCTAAGACTATATGTAAGCAGCTTTTCATTACCCGGCTCGATTATTAGATGGTAATGGAAATTGCGGATCTGAAACTCAAATGGAATCTCATCAATTATTTCGCATTTAATTTTAAAGAGGTAGTTATTTTTAATAAAAATTTTTATTTCGTTTTCATCGCCGTTAGAAAACCTGTTAGGAGTTACCCTGTATGCATGTAAAGCTCTTTGGGGATAATAAATCAGGAGAATATCTGCCAAAAGTAAGAACAATAATGATACAAAAATCAAATAAGTAATCTGTAGGATGGGAAACCAAAAGTAAGAAAGGACGAACAGAAAAACGATTAATGCTGCTGCAATAAAAAATCCGGTAGAAAGATAGAATGACTTAAGTGCCTTCACTACCTCGGTACCTCAACTACATGCAGAATTGATTTAATTACATCGTCGGTTGACTTCCCTTCCATTTCCTTTTCGGGAGTAAGAAGCACTCTATGCCTTAGTGAAGGAAAAACTATATTTTTTACATCATCGGGTGTTACAAAATCTCTTCCGTTCATTGCTGCAGCAGCTTTTGCACCAATCATTATTGAAATTGAAGCACGCGGGGAGCCCCCGAGGTAGAGATCACTGTTGTTCCTGGTTCTGTTCACTATCTTCGCAACATAACCGGCAACTTTTTCATCCATCCTTACTGCTCCTACCTGGTTTTTCAATTTTATCAAAGATTCTTTACTGATTACCGGCTGAACAATGCTTAAATCATTAATGCTTTTTCTGTTATGAAAATCGAGCAGAATTTTTATCTCTTCTTCCGATGAAGGATATTCCATTTCAAGTTTAAATAAAAAGCGATCGAGCTGCGCTTCGGGTAGCCTGTAAGTTCCTTCGTGTTCAATGGGATTTTGAGTAGCAAATACCGTAAAAGGGTTGTCGAGCTTATACGTTTTCCCGTCTACTGTTACCTGTCTTTCTTCCATTGCTTCGAACAGAGCAGATTGTGTTTTGGCAGGTGCACGGTTTATTTCGTCAATCAAAATTATGTTGGAGAAAACCGGCCCGTGCTTGAAATCAAATTCAGAAGTTTTCATATTAAAGACAGACGTTCCGAGAATATCTGAAGGCATAAGATCAGGTGTAAACTGAATCCTGGAAAAATCAGCCGAAATAGTTCTGGCAATAACTTTTGCAAGTAAGGTTTTAGCTATTCCCGGTACGCCTTCAATTAATACATGTCCATCGGCTAATACTGCTGCAATCATCATATCAATTATTACTTCCTGCCCGACGATAATCTTTTTAATTTCATTTCTAACTTTTTCAACAGAGTCTCTTAATTCAGAAAAATCAATTCTCGGTGTGAAGTTTATTTCTTCCATATTACCTTGTTCTTTCGTAAAAATTTTCTATTTGTTTATTAAGCCTGATTAATTCCTCTTCGGATATATTTTTTTTATTTTGAATAGTTTCAATTTCGCTGAAAAGTAATTTTAGTTTTTTAGGCAGTATCGACGATTTCTCTGATAACCGTATTAAACTTTCATTATCAGAACTAACAGATTTTACAGAATATTTATTCCGTATATAATCCATAAAATAATAAATTCTTTTCTCAGCAATATTTTTAAAATCCTTTTGCTGATAATAAAGATTGGCTACGGTTGCAACAAACTCAAGCGTTGTATTTGTAAGCTGCGGGATTACCGGAATTATCCGCTGCCTTCTTCTGCCGTAAAATAAAATAAAAAGAATAACTGAAACCAGAATTGTAAAGTATGCCCATTGTAGCGGTTTTTGGGATATTATATACTGAAGAATTGAAGCGTTGTATTTATTTCCATCTTTGTAATAATCATCCCACAACGTTTTTTGAACAGGAAGATGTGATAGCGCACTGTAAACATATTCCGTATTTCCCGAGTTAAGCAAATAATAATTAGTAAATGCCATCGGAACTAGATTAAGCAGAAAGTTACCATTGCCAAACTTTATACGCAAAAAATTTACTTTCCCATCATCGTTATAACCAAGAACCTGCGCAGTTGCAGTATCGAATTGACTAAAAAAACTTTCAAAATAACCTCCGGTATAGATATAGCCCGAATCATCTTTAGCATCGTTCAGATAAAAATTAACCCGCACTGAATCCTTACCGAAAAAAATATCGTACGTAATAATATTTAACGAATCGGCAAAGCTGCCAAAAATACCGGACGCCGATATAAAAACATTATTGCCCTCTGCAGCATAGTTAAGAAGATATTCAGTATCGAGCTTGTCAGGAGAAAAACTATTGTTGATAAATACATAATTAGTTCCGGAGTAATAATTGTTCTTTATTGTATTATAGATAGGGTATTCTTTTAATTCTATCTCAGAACCGGGAAATAAGTGAGGTGTAAGATTAAAAATAATATATCCGCCGTAAGGAATTTTATCTTTCTTTGCAAAGCTTTTCGCCCAATCGATTTCCTCCGGTTCTAGCGATTTAATTATAGTGATTATAATTAAAGTTACCGCCAGCGGCAGTAAAAATTTAATATTTTTCTTACTCATCAATCCTGGAGCAGCCTGAATAGATTATTGAATTCGCTTTGTGTGTGCCTGATAAATTTGTCATCGGCAGGAAAGTCCCCGTACCAAATCCATTCAAACGTATTACTTGCATTCTTAAATGCAGTTGCAACTTTTGTGTTTTTTATTTCGTTAAGGTACTGGCTATTGGTTTTATGGCTTCTGATTTCGATATATCTATTATCCGAGAGCAGCTTTAAAGCTTTTAAGAAAAGGTATCTTACAGCAAGCTTATATTGTCTGCTTTTAATTGCAGAAGAAATCAAACTTTCAAAATCTAGTTGATCTATATTTTCATCAGATTCGTTAACATTTAATTTATTAGCAGATATTTTGCCGAACAAAAATCCACTTCTGTCGGCTTTAATAAAACCGCTTATCACAATTACCAAAGCAAGTACAGCAATTATGTAATAAAGGTAATCGAGGATTAATGCAAATGCTTTTGAAGTACGCATCAGGGCAAGCTTTTGATTAAGCCAGTATTTTAGTTTTGTAATCCAGTCATCTGTTTCTTTTATTTTTAAGTCGTAATTAAAAGCGGGATCTTTTCTGTATTTATCAAGTACGCTTTCATTTACAAGTCTTACTTTTACATTAAAAGAATCCTTTTCGGCAGCTATCATTTGTGTTGCAGTATCACGATAACCGGCAACATCTGGAATATTTGCATCAGCAGCTTGCTGCGCCAGAGAGAAGTTAACGATTAACAGCAGGAACAGTGAGCAAACGTTAAAGAGAGAATATAAATTCATAATTATTTTATTTCATTGATCTTTAAAATCAACCCGGGTGCTTCTTTCCTTTCAACAAGATTATAATATTGAAAAGCTGTGGCAATAATAGTTAATGAGTGTAAGAGCAAACCTAAAGAAGCAATAATTGAAGAAATGATAAACAATATTCTGCCTGTTTCACCGATGCCTGAATCAATGCCTGTAAAAGCCAGAAACATCATCCCAACATAATTAGGGACATAAAGAATAAACCCAAGGAACCCCTGAATAATACCCATAACCATTAATAAACCGAATGTAAACCACCAGTTACCGCTAATTAACTTTATACACCTTCTGATAGCTTTTCCCAGGCTGAGTTTTTCTTCGATCCTTACAATGAATATTATGGAAAGAGTGATTGAAAAGTAAATACCCGGAATAATCAAAAAAATGAATCCGAAAACAATAATAGAGATGGAGATAATTCCGGTAAGAAGTATCATCAGTAAATTACTTTTAACCTGATTCCAGATATCTGCAATTTCAATCGTTCCCGGTCCGGAATTCTTATAAAGCGTAATGTGAGTGTAAGTAACAACTGTAATAAAGAGGTATGAAAGTAAAGTAAAAAGCAGGTAAAGCAGAAATGAAATTCCAAATTGTTCTAAATCCTGGTTGAATTGAAAATTAAAAATCGATGTTTGGTAAATTCCTAAAAACACACCGGCAAGTAATATCAGGGGAGCACTCAAAAGTAAGTTTGCTTTAAATAAAATTTTAAAATTTTGTTTAACGTACTCGAAAGTTACACCGAGTATTCCTCCGAAATCTCTAACTTTTCTGAATTCTATGTTATTCTTGCTGATCATTCTTTAATGATTTTTTATGGAGTTTGCCCGGATAAACAACAAAATACCAAACAACAAAAAATAATGAGCCAAGGATGATACTCAGGCTTACAACAACAGGCATGCCGGTATGTCTTGTTACAAAGGATTCAAGAAAACCTGCAGTAATAAAAATGGGAATCAGACTTACAATCATTTTTAGACCTTCTTTTGCTCCAATCATAAATGAATGGCGGCGTGAATATGTGCCCGGGAAAAGAATACTGTTACCAAGTGTAAGTCCTGCAGCACCGGCAATAATAATTGCGGAAATTTCAAGAGTTCCATGAATCCAGATGACAAGCACAGATTCAATCAATAAACCATGGATATGAAAAAAGTATTGAAAAGCACCAAGCATTATACCGTTTGAAATCAAAATCCAGGCAGTGCCGAAAGAGATAAGCAAGCCAAACATAAATGCAATAAATGAAACACGAATATTATTAAAAGTAATACCCAGAAACATATCAATACCATTCATCTGCTTATATACAGCCATTGGATCGCCTTTATCAATATTTTCAAGCGTCATATTCACATAACTTTCACCCATAATAAGTCTAACAAAACCGGAGTCGCCTGCGGAGGATACTACCCCGATCAGCATTGCAAGAAAAAAAATTATAAATGAAATTAGAATTTCTTTCCTGTGTTTAAAGAAAATTGTCGGAGCTTCATATTTCCAGAACAGAATAAATCTTTCTTTACGTTCCTTTTTACTTTTGTAAATCGATTGATGAACTTTTATCGTAAGAGAATTGAGATATTGTGTTGTTTTACTGCCGGCATAAAATGTTCTTGAATAAGATAGGTCGTCTGTCAATCCTATAAACAAATCAGCTAATTTATCAGGACTGGCTTTTTTCCCGGCAACGATGAAGGATTCAATCTCTTTCCATCTTTCTGCATTCTTTTTTAAAAATGCTACTTCTCTCAAGAATACACTTCCTGTTAGTTCTCGTCATCATAAGAAATGAGAGAATTCACTTTATAGTTTCTAAGTTTTTCTCTTCCATTTAAAAAAGTAAGTTCAACAAGCAATAAAATCTGCACAACCTCTCCACCCAGTTTTTGAATTAGTTTACAGGCAGCTTCAACCGTACCACCTGTTGCCAATAAATCATCGTGTAATAAAACTTTATCGCCCGGTTGTATCGCATCCTTATGTATTTCAATTTTATCCATACCGTATTCCAGCTGGTAAGTTTGAGATTCTTTTTCGGCAGGAAGTTTACCCGGTTTTCTTATTGGTACAAAACCGGCGTTCAACTCATTTGCCAGTAAAGCCCCGAAAATAAAACCACGAGATTCAATACCAACAACCTTGTCAATGTTTTGTTTTGCCGTAAATGAGAGAAGCTGTTTAAGTGTTTCTTTTACAGCAAAAGGGTCCTTCAATAATGTAGTAATATCCCTGAACATAATTCCTTTAATAGGAAAATCTCTTATGCTCCGGATGTATTTTTTCAGGTCTGAGTTCATGTTTAACCCCTTTTTTTCTTGATAAAATTTTGTAATCCTTCTTTAAAATCCAAAGATGTCCGGCTTAAAGCATTTAAGCTGATGCAATATTCTACAGCATCCTCAACAGAACAGCCCGATATTCTGTTGATCATATTCTTAGTTAACTCCATACTAAAGCCTGAATTTGTTTTTAACATCGATGCTACTTCCAATGCACCTGTTAAAGCATTATTTTTCAAATGATTTACAAAACCAATTTCATAAGCTCGTTTTGCACTAATAATCTTCCCCGACAGAAGCAATTGCCTTGCAAGTCCTTCTCCAAGTCGCCTGATAATGAATGTAGAAACAATAGCAGGAATAAAGCCTATTTTAACTTCAGGGTAACCGAACGTTGCATTATTTTCATCCGCAACAATAATATCACATACTGATGCCAGTCCGCACCCGCCCGCTAAAGCTGCTCCATTAACTGCAGCAATAACAGGTATAGGAAAATTATAAATTGCTGTAAACAATGCGGCTAGTTCTCTTGAGTCTTTTTCATTTTGCAGTAATGAATATTGTCGCAGATGGTCGAGATATTCAAGATCTGCACCGGCACAAAATGCCTTTCCTTCACCGGTTAAGATTAAAACTTTTACTAACCTGCTTTTTTCTAATTCGTTAAGTTTTATCTTAAGTTGTTTTACAACCTCTGGATGTAGGGCATTTCGCTTATCCGGACGATTAATTGTTAAAATTCCAACATCGTCTTTAACATCAAATTTAATCATAACTCCTTCAATTTTAACTACTCAAACAAACTTACAAATAAATTCATTTGCAAATAAGTTGATAGAAAACCAAAAAGTACCCCTGCTGTTACCTGGCTTAATGAATGAACTTTTAATTGTATTCTTGAATATCCTATTAAAATCACAAGAATAAAAAACCATAGTACAATCGGGCCAAAAACATAAGCAGCAGCGGCTAACGGTCCCGAAGCTCCCATCGTATGGGCGCTTATCTTCCATTTCAAATTGATAAAGATCGCAATTAAAGTATTGGAAATATAACAAAACCAGAATGCTATAGAAACTATATTCATTTTAAAAAAGATAAGAACTGCAAGGCCAATTAAATAGAAACCAACCGAAATTAAAAAAGGCGCCGTTCGTTCTTCTTTTATTGATGCATCAAGATCGGCAATTTTATTTCTCTTTTTGAAACTGAAGAAAAGAATAATCTGTGCAATAAAACCAAATAGTATTGCAATAATTATTGTTATCACTTGTTTAGTTAGTTCGCTCTCGATTGTAAAAGCAAGGATTGAAAATAAAATGATTGTAAATGAAGGAGGGACAAACAGCGTGGAAATTATTCTTGCCAATTTATTCATCATTTATGCTGAGTGTATTTCTGCGAAGAAGTTCAATGTTCAGCATCTTCAATATGAATAATTCAGATCCTGAGCAGAATTAAGGACGAGCGGTGAAATAGTGTTAAACGATTCAAGATAATTCAACAACAGATTTTCCACAGGGTTATACTCAGTGAACTTCATAAGTTCTGCTCTGATTCCTGAAGCACCAAATAATCCCTTTAAATAACCAGAATAAAATTTTCTGTGCTCAATTACTGCTCTTTTCTCGCCTTTAATTCTGATTGCAAGTTCAAGATGTCGTAAGCAAGTTTTAATTCTCAGATTTTCGTCAATTACAGTTGAGATGCTGCCGGTTGAAAGAAGCTCTTTTGCTTCCTTGAAAATCCATGGATTACCTATTGCTCCTCTTGCAATCATAATTCCATCGGCACCGGTTTCATCTAACGCACGTTTAACATCTTTAGCAGATAGAACACTTCCGTTTAAAATGACCGGAAAGCTGACAACTTCTTTGATTTTCGGAATCCAGCTCCAGTCCGCATCTCCTGAATGACCTGCTTTTCTGGTTCGGCAATGAACAGTTAACGCAGCAGCACCGGCTTCTTCCAACCTTTTCGCAACTTCCAATATCTGTATACTTTTCTCATCCCAGCCCAGTCTTGTTTTAACGGTAACAGGGAGAGATGTTGATCTGACTATTTCTCTTACAAGCTGCTGCATATGGGAAGGATCTTTAAGAAGTGCTGAACCGGCACCGCAGCCGACAACATTTTTAACCCAGCATCCGGCGTTGATGTCAATCAAATCAGGGTTTTCAGCTTCCGCAATTTTAGCAGCACCAACCATCGATTTAATATTTGCACCGTAAATCTGAATTCCAACCGGTCGTTCTTCCTCAATAATTTTTAGTTTCTGATGAGTCTTTGCATTTGCACGTACTAATCCTTCAGAGTTTACAAATTCGGTGAAAACAATATCAGCACCCAATTCTCTACACACTAAACGGAATGAAATATCAGTTACATCCTCCATTGGTGCGAGAAGGATGGCTTTGTTTAGTTCTATGTTACCAATTTTGAGCATGAAACTGTTTTATAATTTTATCTGATATGCGGTTTTATTTGATTTAACTTTTTATTTAATGACTTAGAAACCACATAAATATCATATTGATTTTGAAGATTAAACCACAGCTCCGCAGAAGTGCCAAAATATTTTGCAAGCTTTACGGCCATTTCGGAACTAAGATTTCTCTTCCCATTAACAAGTTCATTAATAGTTCTAAATGTGGTTCCTAAAGCTTCAGCAAGCTCTGTCTGAGAAATTTCCAGAGGTTTTAGAAACTCCTCATTTAATATTTCGCCCGGATGAGTAGGTTTTCTTTTTAGATTTAACATTTTAACACCTTATTTATGATAATCTATTATTTCAACTTCATAAGCATGAGATTGTTCAAAAGTGAAAACAATTCTGAACTGATCATTAATTCTAATGCTGTACTTTCCTTCTAAATCACCTTTTAATTTTTCCAATCGATTTCCGGGTGGAATCCTTAGATCATTTATATTATTTGCTGCATTTAAATAGTCAAGTTTACTTAATGCAACTTTAATTATTGTTGCAGGCAAAAATGAAGATTTACCTGTTATATAAAGCGATTCTGTTTTAGTATCGTTAAATGATTTTATCATTGATTATAACGCCAAACGTTATATGCAAAAAAACGAAAAAATATGTTCTAATACAATATGGTTATTTGTGAACTGGAATGAGAAAGTTAGGGCAAAATTAAAGATTTTGTTTTCTTACATACATTTGGAAAGAAGTGAACATTTAAAACATATTCCATTGGTGCAAGGAGGATGGCACTGAAGAGTGATATGTTACCGATTCTGAACATAGAGCATATTAAAAGTCTAATCCAAAGATATTAAAACTTCATATTCCTCGGTAAATAAATAATAGTAGCCAGCAAAACCACAAACATAAAGGCAGCCCCGGTTAAGAACGGAAACTGGTAACCGAGAAACTCAAATGCAAATCCGCCCCACAACGGACCTAAAACTCTTGCCAGAGCAGATAACGATTGATTTACTCCGAGAGTTATTCCCTGCTCATGGTCTGGTGTAAAATCGGAAATAAGTGAGAGTAAAGTCGGGTTTAATATTCCTGTACCGACCGACAGCAATCCGGATATAATAGCCAGCCCAAGAAAATTTCCGCCATATGGTATAAGTGCAAGACTAATGCACATAATTAAAGAACCGAGCTTAAGTATATTTTTTTTCAACATCCATTTATCAATATAACCAATTAAGCCGCCCTGTATAATTGCAGATACAATTCCTGATATCCCGAATAAATAACCATTTTGTAGATCGGTAAAACCATAAACCTGGATACCGAGAAGAGCAAAGGTGCCGTAAATATTTGCAAATGAAAAAACCAGGATGAAGAACATACTTATGAAAATTGCTCTGCCAGGTTCCTGAAAAACTTTCTGAAATGCTGCGGGATCAATTAATTTTCTTGAAGTAATTAGTTTTTCATTATTCTTTTCAACAGAAGATTGTTTCAGAGATTCAGGCAGGAAAATTAGTGTAACGATAAATGCTGCAAGCGAAAAACCGCCGGCTGCGAAACCGGTAATCATATAACCGTATTCGGATAGAAGTCCCCCGATTAGCGGACCAAAAACAAATCCAAGCCCGAATGCCGAACCTATAAGACCCATTCCTTTTGAACGTGTTTCCTTAGTAGTAACATCAGCAATGTATGCCTGGGCAACTGCAATGCTGCTTCCTCCAATACCCGATACTACCCTGCTTATCAATAACATAATGTATGAATGAGTAAAAGAAAAAATCAAATAACCTGTTGCATTTATAATAAGACAAATAACTATAACAGGTTTTCTGCCGTGCTTATCGGAAATTCTACCTAAGACCGGGTTGAAAATGAATTGAACAAAAGAATAGGAAGCAATCGCTATTCCGATTGCTGCTTCATCTAAGCCAAGGATTTTTGTAGCGAATGCAGGAAGAATAGGAATTAGTATTCCAAAGCCAAGAAGGTCGATAAACACCGTAAGAAAAATTAACGGTAGAGCGGATTTATTTTTCAAAAAGTTTTCCCTTACTGAATAAAATACAACATACTTTAAAGTGAAGTAATTTTTTTATTTAGCCAAAAATACCATTTCTGAAACGCTAACCTTTTATTTCCATCTTCATCATATAAACCTGTGTCCTTCCAAACCTTTAACAGATCATCAGGCGATCCTATATCCTGCCATAATTTATCATAATCACGAAGAACAAAATTAACGACGAATTTCAAATCATATTCTTCAGCTTTATCCAACATAAGAGTGATATACTGATTTTGCTTTTTTGGTGAACCATTCAGAACAATCGTTCCGCCGTAAACCGTAATTGAATCCGCTGCATATCCTGTTTCAGTTATTGCAATTGGTTTTGTAAGGTTACTGAATATTTTGTCGAACATATCAGTTGGAATAGTATCGCAGAGAAAACCTGTCAGATATGGATACAATGAAATTCCACAAAAATCAGTGTAATTAATCATATCGTTAAGGACTTGCATTTGTTGTGAATGATTTGCATTTGTGTAACCTTCAACCAGGTCCATTCCAGTGAATGAGACTAATATGGGAAATTTGAGATCAAGAGTTTTTAGTTGTTGATAAACGTATTTATGAAGTTCGAGATATTCATTCCATAACGGCGAAGCATTTATCATCAAAAGATTCACTTCAATCCCAATAACAAAATAATCTGGATTGAAATAATTCATAATTCTTGTGCAGTAATTAAGATAAGCCTGCTTAACATCCGGATGATTAAATGAAATTGTATCCCAGGGTGCGGGTAATGGTAAATCACCTTTCTCTGCTTTATAAGGTGCTAAACCATCCCTTAAAAATCTGATTGGAGTAACTGATAAAAGAATTTTATGTGTTGCTGGAGTACGTGATAACCTGTACTGCCAGTCATTCATTATGTTAATATGAAAATCCGCTCCGCTGAGAGCTTCAGGCCAGGGAACCCCGTCATCAAAATGGTGAGAAATAAGATCAGCATCTGTAGCGAGCTTGTTAAAAACATAATCAACTGCTTCACTTGAAATTTCATAAGGAAAAGGAGTAAATCCCATATAATAATTTCGTGTTGCCTGCGGAGGAGGTTCAACAACAGGATTTTCTTCCTTTGTACATCCTGCAATCAGGAGAACAAGTAGTAGCAAGACAAGTAAAAGTTTTATTCTTTTCATCTCTCCGATTTTATTTTAGTATTTTTTGAATATTTATGAATAATCTCTTTTGTATCGCTGTGAGCTTCTCTCATTAATTTTTTATCCTGATTATTCAGGTAATAGTAAGTTGAATCGTCTGAATTATACGACGGTAGAATAATATATTCTCTTCCAAAATCTGTTTGACCTCTGAATACCCACGTTGGCAGATAATTAACTTCATTAATATAAATGGAATCAGCAAGAATGTTTTTTGATATTTCTATGCTGATAATAACTCCGGCATCTGAGTAACGCCATCTCTGATTTGAAATAAAATTACCAAGCGAATAAGCTACAAATCCTGAATCGAGTTTTGTGTTGTTTGTTTTGAAGAAATCAAACGGTTGAATAACGTGTGGATGCCCGCCAATGATTATGTCGGCACCAAAATCAATTATTCTTTTAACTATATTCTTCTGGTAATCATCGGGTTCTCTCAGATATTCCTGACCGTAATGAAGATGAACCAAAACAATATCAGCATTTTTTTCTCTTGCTTTGTCAATATCTCTTTTAATCAATTCTTCATCAATGAGATTGATAGCAAAATTTTTTCCTTCTGGAATTGGAACACCATTCGTGTTCTCGGTATAAGCAAGTATTGCAATCTTAATTGAGTTGATCATAAAAATTCTGATTGAATCCCTGTCTGATTCCGAAATAAATGTTCCGGTGCGATGAATTTTGTTTTGATTTATAACCTCAATTGTTCTATTAATTCCGTTCCAGCCCTGATCCAGTGCATGATTGTTAGCCGTAATCAGTAAATCAAAACCTGCATTCTTTAATGCGAAGATAAAATCATCGGGTGCGTTGAAGTACGGATAGCCGCTGTAACCTTCAGATTTACCGGCAATAACGGTTTCAAGATTTCCAACAGTTAGATCAGAATTTGATAAAAATGGATAGACCTCTCTGAATACACCTGTAAAATCAAAACTGTCAGCATCAACTCTTGCATAATTAAACTGTGTAGAGTGGCACATTAAATCGCCAACAAAGCAAAGATTTGCTTTAAATAACGAGTCACCAGCACTTTGTGAGCTGCAGCTTATTGAAACTTCATTGTTAAATAAGAAATGCTGAAAGGTAGTGAATGATAAAAATGTTATTGTTAAAAAAACCGCTTTCATAAAAAAACAGGCTGGATTAATTTCTTAACCCAGCCCTCATATCTCTGATTACTAAATTTTTAAACTATTGCTTGGATGCTTTTCTTTGCGCTTTTACATCCTGAACATCTTTCCGGACTTCCTGGCACAGCTTTCTCAGGTCGCTTAAACCCTTGCGTACACGTGTACCGGCAGCGGACTGACCTTTTTCATAAAACTTATGAAAATCAGTCTCTAATCCCTGAATGAATTGAACCAGTTGATTGAATTTATCCATTTTTCCCTCCTATGAGTGAATGATTATGTTAATTAGAAATTTGTGTTAACTTAATTTTCTATCAAATTACTAAGCAATATTTTCAAGAACAATTTCAGCTATATCTTTTACTGCTACTTGTTCCGATTTTTCAAAATGTTTAACACCGTCTGTCATCATTGTCATACAAAACGGACAAGCTGAAGCAATTGTATCGGCACCTGTATTTAGAGCTTCCTTTGTTCTTTCTTCGTTTATTCTGCCGCCTTCATCATCCTCAAGGAACATCCTGCCGCCGCCTGCACCGCAGCAGAATCCTTTATCCTTATTCCTGCTCATCTCAATTAAATTCACACCTTTTATTCCTCTTAAAGAATTTCTGGGTGCATTGTAAACATTATTATATCTTCCCAAATAACAGGAATCGTGATAAGTTATTTTAGAACTTCCATCCTCCTTTAATTTAAATTTCCCTTCTGAAATCAGATTTTGAATCAATTCGCTGTGATGAATTACTTCAAAATTTCCTCCGAATTGCCTGTATTCATTTTTTAATGAATGAAAACAATGCGGACACGCAGTTACGATTTTCTTCACACTATATTTATTCAAAGTTTCAATATTTTCCTGCATTAACATCTGCGCCAAGTATTCATTTCCGAGTCTTCTTGCTGTGTCACCATTGCATTTTTCCTCAATTCCAAGGATTCTAAACTCAATATTAGCTTTTTGCATCAATTTCGCAAGTGCCCGGGAAACCTTTTTATAGCGGTTATCGAAGGATCCGGCACACCCAACCCAGAACAAATATTCACAATTTGGGTCGTTTTGCATAGTTTTTACATCCAAACCTTCAGCCCACTCAGCCCGATCAGAAGCATTAAGTGCCCAGGGAGAAAAGTTTGTTTCCAGACTCTTAAATACATTATTGAGCCCCGAAGGGAACTCCGATTCGGTTAAAACCAGATTTCGGCGCATATCTACAATCGAATCAACATGTTCAATCATTACCGGGCATTCCTGTACGCACGCCATACAGGTTGTGCATTGCCAGAGGACCTTATCTGTTACATAATCGTGAACCAGAGTTTTTTCATATATTGCTCCTTCCGAAATACCCTTCAGAATAAAAGGCGCTTTATCTTTTGTTCTGTGCCTGATACTTACAATTATTTCTCTTGGTGAAAGGGTTTTTCCTACATTGTTAGCAGGACAAACAGAAGTGCATCTTCCACATTCGGTGCAGGAGTATCCGTCGAGTATTTGCTTCCAGGAAAGATGTTCAATATCCGAAGCTCCGAATATTTCAGTTGATTCATCTTCAAGATTCAGGGGTTTTAACGTATTTCTAACTGGCTCAAGATTAGCAAAAAAAGTATTTGGAATGGAAGTAAAGACGTGAAGATGCTTTGAGTACGGTAGGAAGTTCATAAAAGCGAAAATTGTAAGAATGTGTATCCACCAAAAAATTTCATAAAAAAACCCCGCTCCCGGCGCTGGGTTACTAAAGAAAATTGATGCAAGTGAAGAAGAAATTGGTCTTAATTCATACTCGTGACTTACAAACCCATTCATCGCGAAAGAAGACATATTCTGGAAAAACATTGAAAGAACAACTACAAGAATGAGTGAGAGTATAATTGCAGCGTCTAACGAACCAGCTTTATCAACCTGCAGGCGAGGGATTTTTGCAACATATCTTCTGTAGAAAGCTGTAAGAACCGCAAAAATAACCAGGGCACCAATGATTTCGTGAACGATAGTTATTGCTGAATAAACCGGACCAAGAAAATGTAAGCTGAATGGCGAGTAAAATCCCTGGATGATTGCTTCGATAACTGCAACCAGGAAGAGCATAAATCCCCAGAAAATAAAGAAGTGAACTAATCCTGCAGCAGGCTCTCTCAACAGTTTTGTCTGTGCGAAAGCAATTTTTAAAACATTAAAAAATCGTTTGTGGTAGTTGTTGAATCTGTCATCCTTTTTCTTTGCAACTTTCATATAGATGAAAAGATTTCTGCAGCTCCAAAACAGAAATGCAAAAGAAATAAGAAATACAGCTAAAAAGACTATGTTCTTAACAGTCATTCAACAAATAAATATGCTGGTTGGTATTAACTTGTTCTGCTTTTTATTACGGCGAAATAAATTGCTGCTGCGGCAAAAACTTTTACTACCGTCCAGATGCTGAAAATCGCTGCCCCGGCTTTTATGGATTCACCAATGTTATGCAGGTAAACAAAGTTTAGGTAAAGAGTTCCTGAAACAAGAATCAATATTGCACCTGCAAACATTGAGAGCACAACGGGTAAATACTTGTTGTTCTTTTCAACGAGATAACCAACAACAAATGCTGCCAAAGGAAATGCAAGCAGGTAACCGCCTGTTGGTCCAAACACCCGGGCAAAACCTATACCTGCATCAGGAATTTGTGCGAAGACAGGAAGACCCGCCGCACCTAAAAGCAAGTAAAGAATCTGACTGTAAGCTCCTTTCCTTGCGCCCAGAAATGCACCCGCCAGAACAACAGCCATAGTTTGCAGAGTGAAAGGAACCGGCTTTACCGGAATTGTTATCTGTGCTGCTGCGGCAGTGAGCACGGAAAAAGATAATATCCAGAATAATCGTGATTCTTTAACCGAGCTTAAAATGGATGAAATGCTGAGTTGTTTTGTTTCCGAGTTCATACTTCCCTCAATTTAAATGTTTGTTAAAAAATTCTGCCGTTTTATTTAGAACAAAATCAAATATGGAATTGCTTCCCTCGAACGGATGAGTAATATTAAAAGTATGTCCGGTTGCTTCAATTGGATAATACTCCGTTAATACTTTGTTCGACCATGAGTAAATTTCATAGCCTTCTTTTAGCGATACTGTCATATCCTGCTCACCATGTAAAATCAAAAGAGGCTTATTCAGATTTTTAACCGCTAATTCCAGGTTTAGCCTTCCATTTTTATTCTTCTCAATGTCCTCAAGTAACGAAACATTCAACGGCATTAACTGGTTGGTTCTTGTATTCAGCACCTCAAAAACACCTTTCTCTCTCCATTCTTTCTTTTGTCTTTCGCTGTACCTATCGAGTTTACTTACTGACGCCCAAACAGCCACAGCTGTTAAATCTTTACGTACTGCAGAAGTTAAAAGGGCAACTGCCCCTCCCCTGCTGTGTCCGATTAAGCCAATGCCTGAACCGGGATTCTTTCCGAAGAAGTTGTTTTGATAAGCATTAATTACTTCATTCAATTCTTCTACTTCAAGCGAGATTGTGTTTTTTGCAAATTTATCAAGCTCAGTAAACTCAAGCAGATTTTCACCGATGCCGTTGTGTGAAAAATTAAAAGTGATTACAAAAAATCCTCTGCTGCTGAAAAATTCTCCGATATATGGAACAAATCCCCAATCCTTAAATCCTTTAAAACCGTGAACATATATTAAACAAGGTGATGATACTGAACCGTAAGCCGTAATTCTTATTTTATCGTTCTTCTTTGTATCGAGCACAAAATCTTTCTTCATCTAAATCAAATATCCTTAATATCGCTCGAAAAGTCAACAATTCAATTATTTTTAATTCAAAGTCAAATCCTTTGATGTCGAATCTGGCTTTTATAATTTTGGATAAAGCTGAGAACAAATTTTCACTCTAACCAAAGATAAAAAATAATGAACTTTACCTTTTCTGAAGACCACAAAATGCTCAGGCAATTAGCCCACGATTTTACAAATAAAGAGATAAAACCGCTTGCTCAAAAAATAGATGAAGAAGAAAGAATTCCACCTGAACTGATTAAAAAGATTGCCGAGGTTGGCTTTTTCGGAACTGCCTTTCCGGAAGAATACGGCGGCGGCGGCTACGGTAAAGTTGGTTATTGCATAATGATGGAGGAAATTTCGCGCGGATGCTCATCAACAGCTACAATGATCG
>CAZXGJ010000037.1:0-36877 GCA_964639955.1 uncultured Ignavibacteriaceae bacterium | reverse complement strand
CAGCTTAAAGCTTTTCTAAGATCAATCAACAGTTTTGAAAGCAGGACTTCACTTACTATCGGTGCGGAGATTGATCAAAAAATTTATATCGAAAAAATGCAAAGCGAGGGACTTTCAGATGAAGTTCTTCAGGCAAAATTATATTTGCAGTTGGGACAAGGAATTACTGATGATTTAGGTTTAAGTGCTTATGGATTTTTCAGAAATAACCTCAGCGGCGGAAACCGGTACTTTAACACTGTTGATTATATCTATTATGAAGAAGAACTCTTCAATGATATTTATTCCAATGAAGGAATTGAAACTGGTTTAACTTTATCATATCTCTTCCTTCCGAATATTATGGGGAAAGTTTCGGGTCGGTATGAGATCAGGAACTACACAGATCTTCCTGTAGCAGATGAAAATGGAAACGAACTTGATGAAATGAGACAGGATAATCAGTACTCTGCCGGTGCTTCTCTGGAATTCGGTTTGAGCGAGATTTTAAGCGGGCTTTATCTCGCATTGAACTACAATTACATCAAAAACATTTCCAACGATTACTACTACGATTACAACAATCAGATTTACGCAATTACATTAGGGTTTGATTTTTAGTTTTAATTCATACCCGAATTATCAAATCAAGATTTAATTAATGATCTTTTTCCATTTGAAGGATTCTTTAAATGGGTTAAAACCCTTATGAAATTTTTGAATAAATTCGAATTCCACACCCTAAAGGCATGGCTATTTATTAGCCCCGACCTTCAGGTCGGGGAATAGTAAAATCAAAAAGGGAAACGGGCTTTAGCCCAAATTCAATTTACGTAGGGGGGAGATCCTGAAATGAATTCAGGATGTGACTACTCAGTGTTTAATATTATACTTCTTCAGTTTGTACCTTAAATTTCTTTCAGTTAATCCCAGAAGTTTTCCAGCTTTAGTCTGGTTACCTCCGCTTTGCTGAAGTGCATCAAAGATTAATTGTTTTTCGATCGCTTCAATCTGTTCTGTCAAAGTTCCCTTGCCAAGTGCGGCGAGTGTTTTCTCTTCTTTAAATCCTTTTATGTTCATCGGCAGATCGCTTAGTGTGATTACTTTCCCACGGGTTAAAACAACTGCCCGTTCAATTATGTTTTCCAGTTCGCGGACGTTTCCCGGATAATTATATTTCATCAGCACATCTATTGCTTCTTTGGAAATCTCAAGTTTATCCTTGTTGTTTTCCTTACAGTATTTTTCAATAAAGCCTTCGATCATCGGCAGGATGTCTTCTTTTCTCTCTCGAAGAGGAGGAATTTTTATTGACACTACATTCAGCCTGTAATATAGATCTTCCCTGAAAGTACCGTCTTTAATTTTTTGTTCGAGGTCTTTGTTTGTGGCGGCGATAATTCTAACATCGACTTCAATTTTTTCTGTTCCACCTACTCTTTCAAATTGATGTTCCTGCAAAACCCGTAAAAGTTTTACCTGAATTGATTGTGGAATATCACCGACTTCATCAAGAAAGATGGTTCCACCGTGTGCAATTTCAAATCTTCCTTTCTTCAATTTATCTGCACCGGTGAAAGCACCTTTTTCGTGTCCGAACAATTCACTTTCGAGCAAAGTTTCGGTTAATGCCGGAACATTTACCGCCACAAATGGATTATCTTTTCTTGGACTTATATAATGAATTGCTTTGGCGAGAACTTCTTTTCCTGTTCCGTTTTCTCCAGTAATAAGTACGTTTGCCTTGCTGTCTGCTACTCTTGCTGCAACATTAATTACTTCTTCCATCTTTTGAGATTGAGAAACTATGGAAGAAATTTTATACTTCTCCTGCAGCTGAGTTTTTAATAATTGATTTTCTGATTTAAGATTTTTGTGCTCGATGATTCTTTCAATCATCAGATCGAGTTCATCAAGGTCAACCGGCTTTGAAATGTAATCGAATGCCCCGAGCCGCATAGCTTTAACTGCATTTTCCACCGTTCCGTATGCAGTAACAATCACAAAACTTATCTCGGGATTTATTTTTTTCACCTCTCCAAGGACTTCAATTCCGTTTAAATCCGGCATTTTGAAATCAGAAAGAATAATATCAACAGAATTACTTTTTGTAATTTCAATTCCTTCCTTGCCGGATGAAGCCGAAAAGATTTTATTACCTTTTTTCTTCAGATAACCTGTAAGAACATCTCTTTGAGCGGCTTCATCATCAATTACTAAAATATTGTAGTCTTTCATTTTTGCGGTATGGTTATTTTGAATTTCGTGTATTTGTTTACTTCGCTGAATACTTCAATTGTTCCGTTATGTTCAGCGATAATTTTTTGAACAATGCTTAAACCCAAACCTGTTCCTTCCGGTTTGGATGTATAGTAGAGATCGAAAATTTTATTTCTATCACTTTCAGGAATACCTTTGCCGTTATCTGCTACCTCAATAACAAGATAATTCCCTCTTCTAAAATAATTGATTTCCACCTTCCCTTTTTTATCAATGGCTTCAATAGCATTCTGCACAAGGTTAATCAATGATTGTTTGATTAGTTCCGGATCAATCGTCATATCAAAAGATTGATCTGACATTTTAATTAATTCAATTCCCTTAAGTTTCGCCTGCTCGGAAAACAATCTGTAAATATCGTCGAAGAAATTTTTTGAATCTACATTTTTTAATTGAAGGCTTAGAGGTTTAGCGTAGCTCAAAAACTGTGTGATGATTTTATTAATTCTCGTTACTTCGCTTTTTAAAAGACCTGTGATGCTGTGATATTCATCTGAATCTTTTTCGACCTTGAATTCTTTATCCAATCGCTGAGCAATCATTCCAATTGCATTGATCGGATTCCTGATTTCGTGTGCGACTCCTGAAGCCAGTTCACCCATTGCGGATAATTTTTCCTTACGTTTCGATTCTTCTTCGAGCCGTCGTGCTTCTGTCAGATCATTAATAACTATAATAAAATTGTTTTTTCCCGCTTCGTCCAGGTTTCTGGTGAAATTCAAATTGAGGTATTTTTTCTCATCACCAATTTTGGTATCAATTGAAACGTCGGCGCAGTTTTCATTGTTATCTTTGCAGTAATCTGATAATGATAGAAAAATTTCGCCGGATAAATCGAATAAGTCTTTATTAATAATTTGATCTCCCTTTGTCTTAAAGAGATTTTCGGACGATTTATTAAACAGGGTTATTTGCATTTTATCGTCAACAACAATCACCGCTTCTCCCATATTCTCCAGCACAGTTGATGTAAAGGTTTTGAATTTTTTAAATTCGTTTGAAACAGCTTTTAGATTTTGTGTGGTGAAGATAATGCTGAGAATAATTACACCTATCGCAGCAAGAACCAGTGAGATAATGATCAATCTTCTTACCATTCTATCTTCAACTGCCCGGACTTCATCAAGAGTCAAACCTATCCTGAAAATTCCAATCACCTCATCGTCATAATTAAGCCTCTTAACTGTTTCAAATACCTCTTTGTTTTTATAAAAGTGCGTCCTTGAATAGATTCTGTCTGAACTAATTGCGTTAATTAAAAATGTATCTGATAAAATTGTATTCATAGTGTCAACAGAATTACCAGCAGCAAGGATGCCGATTGAATCCTGCAGAACTATGTACTCAATTCCAGGGTTGTCTGAAATATCTCTGATAATTTTTCCAAGCCCGATTCTTTTCCTGAATTCCAAAAATTCTTCTGCATTAAGATTGATAACTATTGCCCCTCTGTTATTTGAGCGAGCAACAGTTACTGCGAATCTTTGCTCATCTGTAAACTCAGCCTGTTTTAAACCAATAGCAAATTCACTCAATCCATTTTTTAATATTGGTTCTAATTCTTCAAACCTATTAATGTTTTTTTCGCCATGTGGATGATCTTTTTCCGGAATTCTGTTTGAAAGAACTCTTGTTCCGTCTTTATTAAAAATATTAATTCTGAAAAGAGAATTTTCCTTTCCAATCTCAACCAGTTTTTGATGAGTCAGAAGATTCAGGCTGTCTAATTTTCTGATGAGTCTTGCATTGTTAAACAATCTTTCCGCTATTAGAAATTCAATCTCTTCACTTGAGTTAAGTGCGTTAATGCTGCTTTGGTTTACGGTTTCGATTAATGATGCGGATTGCTCGGTAAGTAAATGTAGAATTTCATCTTTGCTTTGTTGAAGTTCGATGAATGCAGAGACAACCATAAGCATACCGATTATCAGTGCAACTGCAATTATAATTTTTGGCTGCAATTTATTCAGGAAATCCATATTCAAAACTAATCAGAATTACAGCAAGATTGAATTCAGAAATTAAGGCAAAGGCTTAGGCGAAGGCAAAATCATTTATGCAATTAAAAACTCGTTTGAAATTTTAATTTGGCTTCGTCCACATAGTCGAAGTAATTCGTCCTTACCGTCGAAGAATTATTCTTCTTCAAATAAAAAATTCAAATAGAAAGTAAAAACAAATCATTTGTTGCTGGCACATCCATTGAATAACTGAATCAAAAGTAATTCAACAATCATAAAAAATAAAAGGAGTAATAAAATGAAAACCAAAAAAAATCTCTTGTTCGTAATTACACTTATAGCAAGTGTAATATTCTTTTCAGCTTCAGTCTTTGCGCAGGATGAACCTGTAAAGAACAAAGAAGAAAACCAGGTGAAGACACAAACCCAGTCACAGGATCAGAACCAGGTTAAAAACCAGGAACAAATCAAATCTCAGGGCGATCCTCAAACGCAGCTTCAAAACCAAAACCAGAATCAGCTCAAAGAGCAGAATAAAAATCAGGTAAAGACCCAAACCAAAGAACAGAACCAACAGCACGGCAGCGGTTTTATTGATGAAAACAGCGACGGTTACAATGATAAAGCACCCGATGATGATGGCGATGGAATTCCAAATGGAAGAGATGAAGACTATACTGGTTCACAGAACAGAAAAGGAGCAGATGGCAATAAAGGTTTTGTTGATCTTGATGGTGATGGTTTAAATGATAACGCAGTTGATTCTGACGGCGATGGTATTCCAAATGGTCAGGATCCTGATTACGTAAAACCGAAAGATGGCACCGGTCAGAAGAATCAGAATGGAAAAGGAAACAATGGCAATGGTAAAATGTGGGGTCCAAAAGATGGAACAGGTAACAACGGAGTTGGTCCGAAAGATGGAACTGGCTATGGTTCAGGTTCCGGAAATGGAACTGGCACCGGTAATCAAAGAGGCGGAAGAAAGTAATTCAAAAGCTTAAACTAAATAATAAGGACGACAACCACTGTCGTCCTTTCTAATTAACAATCATAAAATATAAAAGAGGTGTAATATGAAAAAAAGTAAATATCATCTTTTCATCATTTCTCTATTGACTTCATTTCTTCTGTTAGCTTGCCAGAGCGAAATGCCAACTTCAGCCGATGACTCTTCAACACTTTCCAAGTTCGGTGGAGGAAATGGTAATGGAGGAGGCTCAACTTACGAGCTTTCACAAGAGGAAAGAGATGGACTTATTCACATGAGAATTGAAGAAAAGCTTGCAAGGGATGTTTATATAGTTATGGGTGAGTTATGGAATCACAAAGTTTTTTTGAATATCCAGTTAAGTGAGCAGAAACATATGGAAGCAGTAAAAAGATTACTTGATAAATACAGCGTACCGGATCCGCTGACAACTGACTCAGTTGGCGTTTTTCCTGATCCGCAATTTCAACTTTTATACGATCAGTATATTCTGCAGGGGAGTCAATCTTTGAATGAAGCCTTACTTGTAGGAAAAGCAATTGAGGAACTGGACATTGCTGATCTTACTTATCAACTGACCTTTGTTGATAATCCTGATATCATAAGAGTATATCAGAATTTGAAAGCAGCATCAGAAAATCATCTTGCTGCTTTCTTGAAATGTTTAAATGTTCCGGTTACTGATTAGAGAAAAATATCCTTAGCGGATTCAAGGACCGGAGGCTAATTTAAGTTGCCTCCGGTTCATCATTTATCAGCATACTATTATTAATTAAAAAATCTTAGTACGTTTAATTAGTAAAGATAAACTATTTAGGAAACCATACGCTTGTTTATCAAATTCTTCATAGACCGAAGATTATTATTTAAATCAACTCACACTATCCCATCAGGAATTCATTTTTCTTTTTTACATAACTATATATCTCTTAAATGGAGGTTCATATGAAACTATTTTCATTGTTGTTTACAATTGCTTTTTTATTTGCATCGGCTATAATGTTTTCACAGATTAAAGCTGGCGGTGATGCTCTCGGCACTCAGACTTATGATAAATATGATAAGCCTGAATTTTGCGGAACATCCTGCCACACAGATTTTTACCAGCAGTGGAAACAAGCGATGATGTCACAGGCATATACTCATCATTGGGATGAGATTGAGTATTTCAAGCTTGCAGTTCCGCATGCAGAAAAAGATGAGAAAGTTGCAGAGGTTAAAGCCGGCTGCAACGGATGTCACGCGCCAATTGCTTTTCTTGCCGGAGATGTTCCACCACCAAAACCTGAAATGAATTCAAGAGCAAACGAATCTGTTTCGTGCGATCTTTGCCACACAGTTACAGGCTTTGCAGGCGATACTCCATACAACTTCAATTATATATCGAGTCCGGGAAATATTAAATATGGACCAAGAGGAACAGGTAAATCGCCCGAACACGAAATTCAAAAATCTGATTTTCTTCAAACAGCAGAATTTTGTGGCACCTGTCATAACGAAAAAGATCCTTATGGCATTTGGGTTAAGTCAACTCACCTTGAATGGAAAGAAGGACCGTATGCAAAAGAAGGAGTTAAATGCCAGAACTGTCATATGACACAGGCTGAAGGTGTTTCTGCTGATGTTGGAAATAAATATCCTGATGTCTGGCAGCATCTTTTTCATGGCGCACATGATCCCGGAAAAGTTAAAGGAACAATTGAGTTAAGAATCCATCCTGATATCAGAGAAGCTGAACCTTTAGAGGTAATAAGGTTTACTGTTGCATTGTTCAACCAGAAAACCGGACACAAATTTCCAACTGGTTCTGTTGAAGACAGAATTGTGTGGATGCATGTTGAAGCAGTTGATGCAGCAGGAAAAATATATCATTTGCCGGTTGATAAAAAAGGATTTGAAGGTGAAGAGTACACAATCGGTGCGGATGTTCTTGCTTACCAGGATATGGGAATAGCTCTTAACGATCCGAACTTCAAAGGAGTTCAGAGAGATGGAATTCCGATTGGCGATAGAATTTTCAGAATGGCTTACTTTGATCCGCAGGGAAGAATGACAATCCAGCAATGGAATACAGCTTCGCAGGGAGTTGATTACAGACTTGGTCCGAGGGAGACAAAAATGGAAACACTAACTTTTACAATTCCGGAAGATGCAGCTCCTGGTCCGATGAAAGTAACAGCAGTACTTAATTACCAAAAACTTGTAAAACCTGTTGCTGATTTTCTCGGTGTTCCCGAAGATGAAGCAGAAATAATTAAAGTGAATGAGCACTCAACTTATGTGTCGGTGCTTCCTTAAATGTAATGCCGGACTCCGATCCGGCATCTAAATACTTAAAATAGATTCCGCATCAAGTGCGGAATGACAAGACAAAATAAAGAGGATTAAAATGAAAAATACATTTACACTCACAGTTTTATCTTTCATCATTCTTACATTTCTTGCAAGTGATGTTCTTGCAATTCCTGCATTCGCGAGAAAATATAATATGTCATGTAAAACCTGTCACTCACCATTTCCAACACTCAAACCTTATGGAGATGAATTTGCGGGAAACGGCTTCCAGTTAAAAGACAAGGATGCACCGAGATATTATGTTGATACCGGTGATGAAGAATTGTCACTGATAAGGGACATTCCACTTGCATTAAGACTTGAAGGTTATGTTACATACAATGTTCAAAACAGTGAACTAAGTGATTTTACAGCACCATGGATTTTGAAGCTGCTCTCCGGTGGTGCTATCACAAAAGATGTTGCATACTATTTTTACTTTTTCTTCAGTGAGAGAGGTGAAGTTGCCGGAATTGAAGATGCATTTTTAATGTTTAATGATTTATTCAGCACAGAGCTGGATTTTATGATAGGTCAGTATCAGGTATCTGATCCTTTATTTAAGAGAGAACTCCGATTAACTTTTGATGATTATATGATTTATACAGTACGCCCTGGTTACTCAAATATTAATCTAACTTATGATAGAGGTGTCATGTTTAACTATGGACTTGATATTGGCACTAATATCAATGTTCAGGTACTGAATGGCACAGGCATCGGTGGGACATCTTCATTCAGAACTTTTGATAAGGATAAATATAAAAACGTATTTGCCGCCATTTCACAGGATATTGGTGAAAATTTTCGCTTAGGTGTCTCGGGCTATTATGGTAATGAATTAATTCAAAATCCGGATACAGCATATTCAGCAACAAACGAGCTCTTGATGGCTGGTGTTGATGCAACAGTCGCTATCGGTCCGTTGGAGTTAAATGTTCAATACATAGAAAGGAGAGATAAAAATCCTTATGCTTTTATTGAGTCAGAGGAATTAAAATCAAGAGGTGGTTTTGGTGAATTAATTTACCGACCCGATGGAGATGACAGCAAATGGTATGGAGTATTGCTTTACAATAATATTTTCTCAGATGACAAGACGGTAGAGTGGGAATCTTTAGCTTTTCATCTGGGATATCTCTTGAGAAGAAACATCCGGTTAGTCGGAGAATATTCATATAATATAAAAAATGAATTTGGACGAATAGGAGTTGGATTTGTAACGGCGTTTTAAGATAAATATTATCTTGATTAAGTCAGAATAAGATTCTATATTTTGTCCTGAATAAAGACAAAATAAGGACTTATTAAAATGAAAAGCATATCTGTTTCAAGTGATATTATTCCTGTTGGTCAGTTTAAATCTGACTTAGCAAGGTATCTCAGAGAAATTCAGGAAAATAACAATTCTTTAATCATAACTCAGAATGGCAAGCCAGCCGGAGTGCTTATCTCTCCATCTGAATTTGATGAACTGAGAAAGACAAAACTATTCATTGATTCCATCTCGCGCGGTTTATCAGATTCGGATAATGGTGATACGCTTTCAACTTCTCAACTTAGAAGCGAACTGAAAAAGTCACGCTCTTTGAAATTAAAATGAAATTCATTTGGACAAAGGAATCGCTGCTTCGTCTGCAGGAAGTTGAAGAGTATATTTCCAGAGATAATCCAATTGCAGCGGAAGACTTTGTAGATAAATTAATTTCTTTGGCTGAGACCATTGTTGAAAATCCTAAAAAAGGAAGAGTGGTTCCGGAGCTTTCTATTGAAAATATTCGAGAGCTATTACATAAAAATTATCGAATTGTTTATCTGGTCAAGAAAAGTTCAATTGAAGTTCTTACAGTATTCGAGGGACATCAGTTATTGAAGAAAGAAGAAATATTCAAAAAGAAGCGTCAATAATTTTACTTGCTATTTGTTTTTGTTCCTTCAACTTATTTGTTTACGTTTGTACAGTTAGAAGAATCAACGAGGAATAAAAATGGATTTTCAATATTCAGATCAGCCGGAACCCCACAAAGAGAGAACAAAGCAAATTCTTAAAGCACATCCCGAAGTAAGAAACCTGATTGGCAGAAATCCGGTCAGTGCGGTTATTACAATTTTAGTTGTTGCTTTGCAGTTTGCAATTGCATATTTGCTTGCTGATCAACCTTGGTGGCTGACAATAATCGCAGCATTTTTCTTTGGTGCTTTTGCTGATCATAATCTCTTTGTTCTCATTCACGAAGCATCTCATAATTTAATTTTTAAGAACCGGACACTCAACACAATCTTCGGAATTATTGCAGACTTGCCGAAAGTTGTTCCGAGTTATGTTTCTTTCAAATCATATCATTTAAAGCACCATTCATTTCAGGGAGATTACTATCTCGATGCTGATCTTGCAAGCAAGTGGGAAGCAAGCCTGATAGGTAATACATTTTTTGGAAAAATGATGTGGGAACTATTCTTTCCGTTCTTCCAGGCGTTCAGAACAATGCGGCTGAAAGAAATTGAGTTTATGAACGCGTGGGTTATTGTTAACTGGATAGTTGTCTTTGCTGTTGATGCATTGATTATTATTTACTTCGGATGGACCGCACTTCTTTATCTTATTTTTTCACTCATCTTTTCAATCGGACTTCATCCGCTTGGTGCAAGATGGATACAGGAACATTTCCTTGTTGCACCACCGCAGGAAACTTACAGTTATTATGGTCCGCTGAATATCCCTTCATTGAATGTTGGCTACCACAACGAGCATCACGATTTTCCTTCAGTTCCCTGGAACAAACTTCCTCAACTAAAAAAAACAGCACCGGAATTTTATGGTAATCTTGTTTATCATAAATCCTGGTTCAAACTCTGGCTTAGATTTTTATTCGATCCTCAACTATCTCTTTATTCCAGAATGATCAGAACAAACAGAGGCGGATTGAAGGTTACAGCTGAGTAAATATTTTCAAGCTACAAATTAGCTAGTTAGCGAAAGAATATGGCTTGTTGTCATTCTGGCTTGCTTGCCTCGTCGAAATATAGTGAAGACGGGTCCAGAATCTGAATAGCGTATTCACGAATCAGATTCCGGACTCACTGCCTTCGGCAGATCGCCGGAATGACTTTAGCGAAAAGGACAAATGAATAAAGAAATTTAAGCTTCTTAATAGTTGCCAATCATATTTAATTTGCTTCTCGAAATTAGGAATAAGCCATTCTCTTATCTTCTTAAATCTGACAATCAAAGCTTTGTTTTTTAGCTCAAAATCCTCTTATGATAGGGTGTTCCGATGGCATATATGTTGCCAAAACTATATTAAAAATCAATTCTAACTTCATTTAGAAAGTTTACAAAATGATTAAAGGAACAGTAAAAATTAATGGTGTGATTTGCAAAGGCTGTGAGCTTTGCATTATTTCATGCCCGCAGGATGGACTTCGCCTGTCTTCACAGTTCAATGAAAAAGGTTATAGGTTTGTTGAACTGATTGAAGAGAAATGTACCGGCTGCACTAACTGCGCGCTCGTTTGTCCCGAGGCAGCAATCACAGTTTACAGGCAGCCTAAACCTGCAAAGAAAGCTGCTGCTAGGGAGTGAGTTCATCTTTATTAAGAAAAATATTAAGAGGGTTTATAATGGAAGAGAATAAAAATAAAAAAGGTGAAGCCAAGTTAATGAAAGGCAACGAAGCGCTCGCCGAAGCTGCCATTCGTGCTGAGATTGATGCTTACTTTGGATATCCAATCACTCCGCAGTCGGAAGTTCTCGAATATCTTGAACGAGAAGTACCAAAACGCCACGGATTAGTTCTTCAGGCTGAAAGTGAAATTGCTTCAATCAATATGATTTACGGTGCAGCAGGTGCTGGTGCGAGAGTTATGACTTCATCATCAAGTCCCGGAATTAGTTTGATGCAGGAAGGACTTTCATATATAGCTTCAGCACAACTTCCTTGTTTGGTTGTGAATGTTGTGCGTGGAGGTCCGGGGTTGGGAACGATTCAACCATCACAGGGAGATTATTTCCAGGCAGTAAAAGGCGGCGGACATGGCGATTATCATTTGATTGTTTTAGCTCCTGCTTCTGTACAAGAAATGGCTGACTTTGTTTTTGAAGGATTTCGTCTTGCAGAAAAGTACAGAAACCCAGCAATGATTTTAACAGATGGTGCACTGGGACAGATGATGGAAAAAGTAATTCAACCTGAAGAGGGTTCATTGCCAAAAATTGCAAAGCCCTGGGCAACTACAGGCAAAACAAAAGAAAGAGAACACAACATTATCACTTCACTATTTATTAAACCTGAAGAGATGGAACAGGTAAATCTTCAACTGCAGGAAAAATACAGGAAGATTGAAAAGGATGAAGTACGCTTTGAAGAAATAAATACTAAAGATGCTGAAATTCTTTTGGTTGCTTTTGGATTGTCTTCAAGAATTTGTCAGAAGACTGTTGATCTTGGCCGGGAAAAAGGAATTAAGATTGGGTTACTAAGACCAATTACACTTTATCCATATCCTTACAAAAGATTAAATGAATTAGCTGAACAAGTTGATTTTATGATGTCTGTCGAGATGAATGCAGGTCAAATGGTAGAAGATGTGAAATTAGCTGTTGAAGGAAAAGTTCCGGTTCACTTTACAGGAAGAATGGGCGGAATGATTCCTTCACCGGATGATGTGCTTCATGAAGTTGAAGCGATAATGAATAATCACAAAGTGCTTCAGGATTAAAAAGAGTTTTACAGGAGATTAATTTATGTCAATAGAAAGACCATCAACTTTAGATTTTCCGCCGGATGCGGAAGGAATGGAAATGGTCTATTGCAGACCAATGGAAACTCTTACAGATGTTCCGTTCCATTATTGTCCCGGATGCGGACACAGTGTAGTGCACAGAGTTTTAATGGAAGTAGTTGCTGAGCTGAACATTCAGGATAAAACTATCGGTGTTGCACCTGTCGGTTGCTCGGTATTTGCTTATCATTATATGAATGTTGATATGCAGGAAGCTGCTCACGGTAGAGCAAGTGCTGTTGCAACGGGAATAAAAAGAGTTTTACCTGATCGTTATGTTTTCTCCTACCAGGGAGATGGTGATCTTGCAGCAATCGGCACCGCAGAAACAATTCATACCGTCAACAGAGGAGAGAACATCTTAATGGTGTTCATCAACAACGGTATATACGGAATGACAGGCGGGCAAATGGCTCCGACTTCTCTACCCGGACAAGTAACAACAACTTCTCCATATGGACGTGATGTTAAGTTGATTGGTCATCCTCTTAAGATTGCTGATTTACTTGTTCAACTTCCCGGGGCATATTATGTAACACGTCAGGCAGTTCATAATCCGAATGCTGTCAGAAAGTTGAAGAAGGCATTTGAGAAATCCTTCCAGTATCAGAAAGAAGGAAAGGGAACCTGCTTTGTTGAAGTGGTTTCAAATTGTCCATCTGGTTGGAGGATGACTCCGGTTGAATCAATCAAGTATCTTGAGGAAACAATGTTTCCTGCCTATCCGCTTGGTGATTTAAAAGTTCCGGGAAAAGTTTAGAAGATTTTAAGGGAAAAAAGAAAAAGGAATTAAATAATGCGACAAGAACATGAAATAATTTGTGCCGGTTTCGGTGGGCAGGGAGTGCTTTCAATGGGAAGTATTATTGCTTACTCCGGTATGATTGAAGGAAAAGAAGTAAGCTGGATGCCATCATACGGTCCTGAAATGAGAGGCGGAACAGCAAACTGCATAGTGATAGTTTCAGATTCAAGAATCAGTTCACCAATCATCACAAAATTCGATACTGCTTTTGTTCTCAATCAGCCATCGCTTGATAAATTTGAAAAAGCAGTAAAGCCCGGAGGATTGTTATTATATGAGCAATCAACAATAATTCATCCGCCTACAAGAACCGATATTGATGTTGTATGCATTCCTGCAATTGAAGAAGCAGATAAGCTGAAAGCAAAGCAGGTTGCCAATATGATAATGGTAGGTGCGTTTCTGGAAAAAAGACCTATTGTTAAAATGGAAACTATAATAAGTACACTTAAAAAAGTATTACCCGAACACAGGCATCATATGATTCCTGTAAATGAACAGGCTCTTAAAAGAGGAAGCGAGCTTGTACACTTAAATGAGAAAGTAACAGCCTAATAAAATCCTGAGGAATAACAATGTCAGAACCTGGAATTAACTGTCAGCATACTTGCAAAAACACCTGTGCAAGTCTTAACGAAGCTCTCCGAAAGGAAACCGCAATAATTAAATATTATGAGGCAGTTCTTATTGAATGCAATATGCCCGATGTGAGAACATTTATGGATGAGCTGATCGAAGAAAAACGAAAGATTATTCTTCGGCTTATTCAGAAATTGAATGAAATTCACGTCCGTTCGCAGGCAATTGACGGAATAACATCAAGCTTTAATAACATAGATGGATAAGTCTTATTTGATTGACATCAGAGGTTCGAATGGTTATATTTGCACGCTCAAAAATGAAATTGAAAAAACAAAGTTCTTAAAAATTTTATGATCGCGGGGTGGAGCAATTGGTAGCTCGTCGGGCTCATAACCCGAAGGTTGTAGGTTCAAGTCCTGCCCCCGCTACAAAAAAAAAGACCTCACGCAAAGCGTGGGGTTTTTTATTTGTGGTAACAGGAACAGGGACTTGCGTCCAGTTTACCCACCGAAATTAAATGAAGGCGGGTCCTCTCTACTAATAAGAAGAATCCTCACTATTAAATGGGGATTTTTTAAATTTAAAGCGTGAGTAAGTTTTTTATATATATCATACGAAGTAAAGAAGGATATTATTTCACCGGACACACTTTGGATTTACAACGTCGTCTTAACAAGCATAATTCAAGTCTGTCTCAGTCAACCAAGCATGGACATAACTGGCAAATAATATATACAGAAGAATTTTCAACTAGAGCGGAAGCAATGAAGAGGGAAAAGTGGTTATAGAGTGGAGTGGGACGTGAATGGATAAAGAAAAATATTGCTGGGTGGAGTCCGCCGCCGGCGGATTGCAGGTTCAATCCCCACAAAGTCGGGATAACCCCTCCGCCAGAGGCGGACAAGCGCTAATAAAACAAAAAACACCAGCCGTCGGACAGGTTTTTTGTTTTTAATAAATAGTAACCGGACAGAAGTTGATTTTAAGTTGAGGAGCGATGCGCCAGAATCCCTTTGCCAACCATTGTTTTATTTGAAACTAAATAAAAAGGGTCTTTGATATTTTTCTTGATATCAATATTTATGAAATCTATTCAGCTGCTCATCTGAAAAATATAAACCAGTTTGCATCTGAAACCACCATTATTTACGTTTAGAATGAAGCAATAAATTCTTCTGTTAAAGGGAGGTTAAAATGAAAAACGGTATGGTATTCCTGTTCATTCTTCTTGCAGCCCTATGCCTTGTTCTTGGGGTAGTCGACAAATTTGTTATAGACGCAAAGCTGCTCGTGAGGGGTTACACCTGGCACGAATTAGCACAGACGTTTCTGCTTTTTGGAATTGCCTGGGGTATCTGGCAAAGCCAGAAACAGGAAATGAAATAAAATCTTTTCGCCCACTGAAAATTTTTTAATATTCGCGTATTAAATCCTAGAGCGGATGGGGGGATAGCTTTGCTTGTTTCTTCAATCGTCAATTGTTTACCCGCACATAATTTCGTAGTGTGTAAATTAAACTGGCTTATTTGTTAACATTAAAATAAACTTCACATTTTGTTCTAATGGCTTGAAAATTGTAACTTCATTTCCTTTTATGCGTTTTTAAGCAGATTATGCTATTTGTACCGGAGTATTAAATCGAAATTGCAAAAGCAAAATTCTCATAATTTAGCAGCATTAAATATGATGTCTCAAATAAAATCAGTGGGTTTAATCGGTGCGGGAGTGATGGGTGTGGATACTGCATTGACGCTTGCGGAATATGGCTATGAAGTCAGGCTGCTTGATCTTTCTGAAGAAATTCTAAACACAGCAAAATTAAATATCAAAAATAACCTTAGATTCCAGGTATTATTTAGCAAGGGGAAAAGTAAGAAAAATACAGATGAGATTTTAAATCGTATTCTTTTTACCACTGATTATAATCAATTGAAGAATACTGACTTCATAATCGAAAATGTAACCGAGAACTGGGAAATTAAAAAGCAGGTTCATCTTGCTATTGACAGCATAGTAAAAAATGAAATTGTTATTGCGGTAAATACATCGGCAATCCCTATTACAAAAATTGGGGCACTGACAAAAAGGGCCGGGTTTATTGTCGGTATGCATTTTATGAACCCTGTGAATCTGAAATCAACAGTTGAAGTTATCAGAGGAGTTTATACTTCAGATGAAACTATAAATCGAGCCCGGGAATTTCTTGCTTCAATCGGGAAGGAAAGTATTGTTGTTAAAGATTCTCCCGGCTTTGTTTCAAACAGAGTTCTTATGCTTACAATAAACGAAGCGATATTTTTAGTGCAGGAAAAGGTTGCTGCAGCAGAAGAGATAGACAGGATATTTAAAACCTGCTTCGGGCATGCGATGGGACCGCTTGAAACTGCCGACCTTATCGGGCTGGATACAATTTTACGCTCAATCGAAGTTTTGTACGAAAGCTTTAACGATTCGAAATACAGACCCTGCCCTTTACTGAAGAAAATGGTTGCAGCCGGCTGCTTTGGTAAAAAGTCGGGGAAAGGATTTTATAATTATCAGACCACAATTCAAGGAAAAATTAAATAAAGTTACATTGATATGAACACAGATGACAATAAAAAAATAATCAGAACATTTTTAACCGAATCGTTAAAAGCTGCTGATTTGCAGGACAGCGATAATATATTTGAAAAGGGACTTGTCAATTCACTCTTTGCAATGCAGCTTGTGATGTTTGTTGAGAATACGTTTAACCTCCGTGTAGAAAATGAGGAACTCGACCTCATCAATTTCAATTCAATAAATGCTATGGCTGAATTTGTAAGGGTAAAACTAAACGGTAATCAAAAATAGTTTTAATCTATTCAGCGATAAAATTTTTTACCAATGATTTCTGAAGATGTTTAATTTGAATTCAAAGCAAACAGCTTATCGAAAAAGATGCCTTGAGTTTGTACTCGGAAAGATAATTCCAAATAGAGCCGCTTATGAACGATCGGCCAAAATACCAGCAGAATTAATTTCGGAAATAGCCGCAGAGAAATTCCTGTGTTCATTTTTAAGTAATGAATACGGAGGTGATAGCAGAGAGATGATTTCTTATGGTATTCTGAATGAAGAATTCGGTGTTGGTTCCTCTTCTGTTAGGAGTTTGCTGACGGTGCACGATATGGCTGCATACTCAATCTTAAAGTTTGGAACTGCAGAGCAAAAGAAACATTGGCTGCCTTCAATGGTGAGAGGCGAAAAGATTGCTGCATTTTGTTTAAGCGAAAGTGAAAGCGGAAGCGATGCAAAAAGCATTAAAAGCAAAGCCGAACTGAAAAACAATCAATACATATTGAATGGGAAAAAGAAGTGGATAACTTTCGGGCAAATCGCCGATTTATTTCTCGTCTTTGCAAAGGTTGAAGAAAACCCGACCGTATTTATTGTCGACAGAAACCTGCCGGGGATTAAAGTAACCCCGATAACCGGTTTAATTGGTGTCAATGCATCAATGCTTGCAGAGATCGAATTTAATAATGTAATCCTGCCTGAAGCATCTGTGCTTGGAAAACCCGGGAGTGCGTTTGCATTTATTATGCCGGCCGGGCTTGCATTGGGAAGATACAGTGTTGCCTGCGGCTGCGCTGGTATTATACGGGGCAGTTTGGAGGAGAGCATTAATTATATTCAGCGAAGAGAACAGTTTGGTAAGCTCCTTAAAGAGTTTCAACTTATAAAAAAAATGATAACTGAAATGTCGGTTAATTACAAAGCGGCAAGGCTGCTTTGTTTCAACGCAGGCAGTTTATTGGAAAATAACGATGCAAAAAGTATAACTGAAGTTCTTGTTGCCAAATATTTTGCTTCGAAGGCGGCAGTTAAAGCGGCTTCGGATGCGGTGCAGATTCATGGAGCTTTTGGCTGCAGTGCTGATTCACCTGTGCAGCAGTATTTCAGAGATGCAAAAATTATGGAAATAATTGAAGGCAGTTCACAGATACAGGAAATACTGATTGCAAATAATATTATCTCAGAATTTAATTTGACTAAATAAAATGATTGAAGAACAGACATTAGAGAAAAAATATCGTGAAGTGATGGAACGAAAAATCAAATGTGTCGTCTGGGATCTTGATAATACAATCTGGGATGGCATTCTTCTCGAACACGATCAAGTGAGATTAAAAGACGGGATACAGGGGATAATTGAAACTCTTGATTCAAGAGGTATACTGCAATCAATAGCAAGCAGGAATGATTTTCAGGCTGCTTTCAGAAAGCTGCAGGAATTCAACCTGGCTGATTATTTTTTATATCCCCGGATAAACTGGGGTGCAAAAAGTTCGTCAATCAGGGAAATTGCTCGTTCGCTGAACATTGGGCTGGACACTTTTGCTTTTATTGACGACCAGGATTTTGAGAGAGCCGAAGTAACTTATCACTTGCCGCAGGTATTATGTTATGATGTACATATCCTTGATAAACTGTTATCACTGCCTGAATTTAATCCGCGATTCATCACCGAAGATTCAAGATTGAGAAGGCAAATGTATCTAAGTGAAATAAGGAGAAAGGAAGCAGAGGAGTCGCTGAGTTTATCTAACGAAGAATTTCTTAAAACACTTGATATGGAGATGACCATTTCAGCAGCGACGGAGGATGATTTATTAAGAGCGGAAGAATTAACTGTAAGAACAAATCAGCTCAACACAACCGGCTATACATATTCTTATGAAGAATTAAACTCCCTGCTGAAATCTGCAAATCACTTACTGCTTATTGCATCACTGAAGGATAAGTTCGGGGATTACGGTAAGATCGGGCTTTCACTAATAGAAAAATTAGCTGATGAATGGACAATTAAACTCTTTCTAATGTCTTGCAGAGTAATGACACGCGGTGTGGGAAGCGTTTTTATCAATCACATTTTAAACTTCGCAAAGCAAAACAATGTCCGGCTGTTTGCTGAATTTCTTCATACTGATAAAAACAGGATGATGTATGCAGCTTATAAATTTGCCGGATTCAGGGAAGTTAAAAGTTCTTCAGGAATAATTATTCTTGAAAATACTTTAAAAGAAATTTCTCCCAACCCTTCCTATATCAGACTTAGAGCAGAGACAATATCGAACAAATGAAATTTATTCTGATAAAATGCCCGTATTTTTTTAATCTGTAACTGAACTATGTTTGATAACACAAATTATATACAGGAACAAGTTGACACTTTAGCAATTTCTAAATCTCAGATGAGATTCTGGTTTCTTGACCGGATGGAACCGGGGAACGCCGCCTGTAATGTTTCCCGCCGCTATTATTTAAAAGGAAAACCTGATGTTCGGCTTTTAGAAAAAAGCTTTGAGTTGCTGATCCGGCGTCACGAAATTCTTCGATCAGCAATTGTCGGGGGCAACGGCTCGCCATTGCTGAAGGTTCTTGGCACATTGGATTTTAAAATTGATATATTCGATGTCGGCTATCTTGATGACGAAAAAAAATATTCTGAAGCTGCAAGGATAGCAAATGAATCTGCTGCAAGACCGTTTATGCTGGCAAAGCCGCCATTATTCCGGGCAAACCTTGTACGGCTGAATGAAAATGAATGGATTTTTACCTTCGTTATACATCATATAATTATTGACGGTTCATCGCTTGGTATTTTATTTAAAGAACTGGAAACCATTTATAATTCGTTTGTAAAAAATGAACCGCTGTCTCTTCCGCCGGCAGAAAAAAATTACAGTGATTATATTACTTATGTTCATCAAGCTCAGGACGGGAAAGATTCTGCAAGAAAACTCAATTTCTGGAAGAAGCAGCTCGGGGGTGAGATACCGCTTTCAGAAATTCCGAAAGATTACAATAAATCAATTAAACCGACTTTTAACGGTGCAAGAATTTACTTCTCCTTTGATGAAGCACTTGTAAATCAGTTAAGAAAAATAAGCAAAGAAAACAGCTGTTCTTTATATACAACACTGCTCGCTGCTTTTAAGGTGCTCTTGTACCGTTATACCGGTAATTCAGATTTGACGATTGGTTCGCCCGTACTAAACCGGCCTGAAGATTTCAAAGACTGCATTGGCGTATTCATTAATATGCTTCCTTTCAGATCCTGTTTGGATGGGAAAAAATCTTTCAGGGATTTCCTTCAGGCAGAAAGAAGAGTTACGTTTTCAGCATTTGCAAATCACGATTACCCTTTTGAAGATATCATTGCAAACATTCATCCTCATCGCAGCCCGATGGTTCACCCAGTTTTTCAAATTATGTTTCAGTACATCACAGGAAAAAAGCCGGAGCTTTACGGTTTAGGGGTTGAGTCGATGGAAATTGATACGGGTAAATCTCAGTTTGATCTCTCGCTTTATATTTGGGAATGGAGCAATTATCTCGATGGCTATTATGAATTCAATACCGACCTGTACAGTAAAGAAAAAATCGAAAGACTATCCCTTCATTTCAACTTACTGTTAAAATCAATTGTATCTGATCCGCATGCTTCTCTCAACGCTCTCTCTTTTCTTTCAGAGAAGGAAACTACAAAACTCCTTGTCCTGCAGAATGATACCGGCAGGCAGTATCCGACTGATAAAACTGTAACCGACTTATTTGAAGAAAGCGTTCGAAATAATCCGGAAAAAATTGCAGTAGAATCAGGTAACACAAAGTTAAGCTATAAAATGCTGAACGATAGAGCTAACAGGCTTGCTGGTTATTTAATTGAAAAGAATGTGAAACCTGGCGATCTGGTTGGTATATCAACAGACCGCTCTGCGGATATGATAATTTCGTTACTTGCTGTGATGAAAGCCGGTGCGGCATACGTACCTCTCGACCCGACTTATCCGCCGGACAGGCTGAATTATATGATTAAGGATTCAGAACTTTCTGTAATAATTACTCAGACAGAATTTCTAAATTTGTTCACAAATTTTGATGGAGTGCTTTTAGATATTCAAAAAGAAAAAAGCATTTTGGATAGCTACCCGGCTTATCTTAACAAGATTGAATGTTTTCCGGAAAACAAAGCTTATGTTATTTATACTTCCGGTTCCACCGGCAGACCCAAAGGTGTTGCTATTCTTCACAGGTCTGTTGTCAATTTCCTTTACTCCATGATGGAAAAGCCGGGTATTAGTAAAGATGACATTTTACTGTCTGTTACATCGCTTTCATTTGACATTTCTGTGCTGGAAATATTTTTACCGCTGGCTGCCGGTGCTAAAGTAGTTCTTGTTCCAAAGGAAATTACTTACGACGGGCAAATGCTTTTAAAAAATTTGAGGCAGAGTAAAGCAAATATTATGCAGGCAACTCCATCTACATGGAGATTATTGCTTAGTGCGGGATGGAATGAAAAATTCAATTTGAGAATTCTTTGCGGCGGTGAGCCATTCAATACTGATCTGGCGGAACAGCTGCTTGATAGGTGCGATGAATTATGGAATATGTACGGACCGACTGAGACCACAATCTGGTCTTCGGTAAAGAAAATATCCGCTAAAGAGAAAATTACTCTCGGTTCACCAATAGCAAACACTCAGTTTTACGTTCTCGATTCTAACCGTAAACTTTTGCCCGAAGGAATGCCGGGTGAACTTTATATTGGCGGTGCAGGCCTGGCTGAGGGATATCTTAATAATCCGGAATTAACGGCTGAAAAATTCATCGATAATCCTTTCATTTATAATGGAGAAAAAATTTACAGAACCGGGGATATCGTTCGGATTATCAGAAACGGAGAATGTGAGTTTTTGCATCGTGCAGATAACCAGATAAAGCTGAGGGGATACAGAATTGAACTCGGAGAAATTGAATCGGCACTATATAGCAATAATTATGTGAAGGAAGCAGCGGTAATTATTAAAGAAATTAAAACAGGGGACGTTCGGTTAATTGCATTTGTTGTAATGGAAAATAAGGCGAAACTAAATTTAAGTGAGGCGAAACTTCATCTTGGTAAAAAGCTTCCTGAATATATGATTCCATCGCTGATAATTGAACTCGAAAAGCTTCCTCTTACTCCGAATGGGAAAGTGGATAAAAAAGCTTTGGCTACAATGGTTGAAGTCGACAATTTTAATAAGCTTGAAAAGGTCGAACCCCGGGATGAAACGGAAAAAGAGCTGGTAAAAATCTGGCAGAAAGTTTTGGGAACGGGCAAAATCGGAGTAACGGATGACTTTTTCGAACTCGGCGGGCATTCACTGCTTGCCGTTTTTCTTTTTAATGAGATAAATAAAAATTTTGGCACTGATCTTCCTCTTTCTCTGCTTTTTACTTTTCCAACCATTGAGGGAATTTCTTTTCATATTAGAGAGAAAAAATATAATCAGGCACAACAGGTACTTCTTAAGCTGAAAAATGGAAATGGCAGGCATCCGCTTTTTCTTATTCACGGTGCAGGGGGAAATGTTTTTCTGTACAAAGAATTAGCTGAACATTTGCATAATGAGATTCCTGTTTACGGCGTGCAATCTATACACCTGGTAAATAATAGTTTCATTGAAAGAAATTTAATTGATATGGCTGAACGGTATGTAAATGAAATTCTTACCGTTCAACCCGAAGGGCCTTACTATCTTGCCGGATATTGCATGGGCGGCACGGTTGCGTTGGAAATTGCTCAACAATTGCAGAGACGGGGTAAATCTGTTGCTGTGCTTGCCTTGCTTGAGACGTATAATGTAAACACATTAAACAAATCTGCGGTTTTAAAATCCTTTAATAAAATTCAGAACTTATTTTTTCACATCGGTAACTACCTTGCCTCATCTGAGAGCAGGGCGTTATTTTTTAATAAGAAATTTATGGTTGAAAAAGAAAGAATAGCGTTAAAATTAAAAATATTTTTTTCACGGCTTATTAGCGTGTTTAATCCTGCCTCAACCCCGAAGTATCCTCATATTAATGTGGAGAAAATGAATGAATCTGCTCAGAATAAGTACATTCCTGAAAAGTATCGGGGGAAAATTATACTAATAAAGCCTAAAACATACTTTGCCGGCTCCGGTGATTTCAATTTTGGATGGAGTGGAATCACAGATGAACTCCATGTTGTCACTATCAATGTTAATCCGCGCGGTATGCTTATTAAACCATTTGTTGAATCGCTGGCAAAAGAATTAAATAATGCAATTTTAGAAGTAAGGGAGAAATCTGCTGGAATTTAAATTCCGGCAGTCAACCTTTTATAAATTGTATATCCCGTTTAGGTTCAGCAGAATACTCCTTGCGTAAATTCGGGATATCAAATCTTGGTGTGTGAATTTCTATTGGAACGTTTTCAGTAAAATCAAAGCTCAACTGATTTGCTTTTCTCCGCGGTGAATTTCTCTTTCTTCCTCTCTTCATCGAATCAGTAATCAAAGATTTATTCCGGGGTGTTCATTAGTTTAGAATTGAATGATTAGTTAATTAATCTTCCTGTGCAAAACTGAAAATAATTCCTCACTTAAACAAATTATTTTTTAAAATTTTTTTTGTAAAATAAAAAGCCCGGAAAAAAATTCCCGGGCAGTGGAGAAGAGATGATAAGGCATCATCTACTTAAGTGCAGCATACGTTGAGTCTTTTGTTATTTCTTCGTAACTGCTGTTATTACGGAGGTGCTGCTGGTAAAAAGCTGCCGCAAGTTTGCTTACTCTGCTGCTTTCATCAAACTTTACCGCTTGTCTTACTGCATTAATTGACATTGGTGTTCCTATCTTAAATAAAGCAAGTGCGGCGGAAATTCGCGCTTCCTCACTTTCGTCCTCTCTCAGCATATTCATTAATGGTATTATTGCAGAAGAAACTTTAAGTTCACCAAGCATATATGCGCAGCCTGTTCTTAGCCCAAGGTTATTCGAATTTAATCCTTCGAGCAGGCTCAATACCGTATTCTGATTAAATTTATCTTCTGATCCCGGCAGAGCTTCGGCAAAGACCTGAGATCTGAAAAGGAAAACAATCAGAATAAAAACACAATATTTGATTGAAAATTTCATAGTACACTCCTTAATTATTTTTTTTTGTTTACTGTTATAGACTAATTTTTTACCAGTTTTGTTTCGAGTTTATGGCGAAAGGATTTATTAAAGGTTGAACGGAAAAAATCATACGGTTGAACTTAACCGGTTATATGTGTCTATTTCTTCTGATTGAGATGAAGAGCGGGTTAATTTTATAAATAATTAATGATTTATTAACAAAAGCAGGCTGATTTTGATGATTTTATTTTCTAAGTTAGCTGGTGTAATTATTTGAATGGTTATCTAATTAATAAGCTCGATTAAAACTATAAACAAATGAAACAAATGAAAAATACAATCATCAGCACCATCTGGTTTATTCTCGAAGTAATTCTGATTTTCGCGCTTGTTCAGGCAATCAGATATGCCTTCGGTAACTGGGATGCGTTATACATAGGGCTTTCTCTGCTTGCTATTGCGTTGCTGTTGCTTTTTGTCGCATTTATTTCAGCACGCCTTAAAGACCGACGTGACGGCAGCAAATCCCCGCGGGTATTTACCCGTATTTTCAGCTGATACTTCATCCGCTTGAAACTCCCCTTCTGAAACTATTGCTTTTTTCGAGCTTCCTGCAGGATGTTTCTGCCGCCGTTTATCCGAATATGGTTGAAGTTCATCAGATTTTTTCTACATTTTGAACATCTTTTTTTTCAGGTTTTAAATAATAAAAGGAAAAAGTGATGAATAAAGCAAAATTGATTTTCCTCCCGGCATTATTCCTTATGCTCCTTACAATCGGATGCGGCAACACATCTCCGGAGTTTAGAATTGATTATGAAAAATATACCCTGGAAAACGGTCTTGAAGTAATACTTCACGAAGACAAATCCGATCCGCTTGTTTCCGTGGCTGTCCTTTATCATGTAGGATCTAACAGGGAAGTAAAAGGAAGAACCGGCTTTGCTCATTTGTTCGAGCATATGATGTTCCAGGAATCCGAACACGTTCCGCAGGATCAGTTCTTTCAGAAAATTCAGAATGCAGGCGGCACATTAAATGGCGGTACCTGGGATGATGGAACTGTTTATTACCAGGTAGTTCCTGATAATGCTCTTGAGATGGTTTTATGGCTGGAGTCTGACAGAATGGGATTCCTGCTGAGTACCGTTACTCGGGAAGCATTTATGAACCAGCAGGCAGTAGTGCAGAATGAAAAAAGACAAAGGTATGATAATCAGCCGTACGGTCATACAAACTATGTAATCCATAAACTGCTTTATCCGGAAAACCATCCGTATAACTGGCAAACAATAGGCGAGCTTGAGGATCTCAGGAAAGCAACTCTTTCAGATGTTCACGAATTCTTCAAAAAATGGTACGGACCAAATAACGCAACGTTGGTTATTGCGGGAAACTTCAATAAAGAAGAAACAAAAAGTCTTGTCGAAAAATATTTTGGAGAAATAAAAAAAGGTGAAAGTGTTAATCCGTTAAGCCCGATGACAGTTGTCCTCGACGAGACAAAACGAGCTTATCATGAAGATAATTTTGCCGCATCGCCGGAACTTAATATGGTTTTCCCCACTCCGCAGCAATTTACTAAAGATAGCTATGCTCTCAGCATTTTTGCTGAGCTGTTCTCAGAGAGTAAAAAATCGCCCCTTTATAAAGTTATTGTAGAAGAAAAAAAGCTTGCACCCTCAGTATCCAGCAGCCAGAACTCTCAGGAGATTGCCGGCGATTTCCGGATCAGGATAAGAGCATTTCCGGATAAAAGCCTTGATGATGTTGAAAAGGCAATAAAAGAATCTTTTAAAAGATTTGAGACAGATAGCTTTACAGAAAGAGATTTGAATCGCGTTAAAGCACAAGTAGAAACTGATTTTTATAACCAGATAACAAGTGTACTGGGTAAGAGTTTTCAGTTAGCCATTTACAACGAATTTGCCGGCTCGCCGGATTATATATCTAAGGATTTGCAGGGATTGATGGATGTTACAAGGGAAGATGTGATGCAGGTTTATGAAAAATACATTAAAGATAAACCTTACGTAATTACCAGCTTTGTTCCCAAAGGGAAGAAAGAGCTAATCGTTGCCGGTTCGGAGATGTTTCCTGTTGTAGAAGAAAAAATTGAAGAACAAAATGCAACCGAGTTTGAGCAGCAAGATCAGATGGCTTCCGGGCAGGTTGAAGTTGAAAAAATTGAATCCGCATTTGACAGAACTGCTGAGCCACCGCTGGGACCGGATCCTGTAGTAACAACACCGGCTGTATGGAATACTGAGCTTTCCAACGGTATCAGGATTTACGGTATTGAGCAGAATGAACTTCCATTAATTAATTTTTCAATTACATTAAAGGGCGGGCTGCTGCTGGATGACGTTAATAAGCTTGGCGTTGCCAATCTTATTTCCGATATAATGATGGAGGGAACAAAGAATAAAACCCCGGTTGAGCTGGAAGAAGCTATTGAAGAGCTTGGAGCCAATATCAATATGTTCACAACCAAAGAATCCGTTGTTATAGAAGCCAATTGTTTATCATCTAAGTTCAGCGAGGTTTACGCGCTTGTTGAAGAAATTTTATTTGAACCGAGATGGGATGAAAAAGAGTTTGAGCGGCTTAAAACAGAAGCAATCGAAACTATTAACAGAAACGGTGCCAACCCGTCAATTGTTGGAGCTAATGTCTTCATTAAGATGATTTACGGTCCGAATCATATTTTAAGTAATAGCACCCTGGGCACCGAAGAATCTGTAAATTCCATAACAATTGATGATATGAAAAATTTCTATAAAAATTATTTTGCCCCGAATATTTCAACAATAACAATAGCTGGAAACATAGAAGAAGATGATGCAGTATCTGCATTTCAGTCGCTCGAGCTGAAATGGAAAAAGAAAGAAGTTCATTTTCCTGAATACCAGTTTCCGGCATCACCCCGGGTTACCTCGCTTTATTTTATTGACTTCCCTGATGCAAAACAATCTGTGATTATGATTGGAAATCTTGGATTAAGATATACCGATGAAGATTTTTACCCGTCAACTGTTATGAATTATAAGCTTGGTGGAAGTTTTAACAGTTATGTAAATATGATCTTGCGCGAAGAGAAAGGTTTTACTTACGGTGCGAGAACTTCTTTTAACGGTTCGCTTTACCCCGGTTATTTCCTCGCATCATCAAGTGTAAGATCGAATGCAACTTTTGAATCAGTTCAGATAGTTATTGACCAGATGAACAAATACAGGGAAGGAATTCCTGAAAAAGATCTGGAGTTTACAAAGAATGCGTTGATCAGATCGGATGCAAGAGCATTCGAAACACTAAATGCTTTGCTTGGTATGCTGAATAATATTGCTACCTATAATCTCCCGTTCGATTATGTAAGGCAACGGGAGGATATAGTAAAGAAAATGACGCTTGAACAGCATAAACAGCTGGCAATTAGATATATTGATCCGAATATTATGACGTACGTGATAGCCGGCGATGCAAAAACACAGCTTGAGCCCTTGAAGAATCTGGGTCTGGGCAACCCGATTTTATTAGACAAAGAAGGTAATCCATTATAACCTTTTACAAATAATTGGTAATCATGGCTTGTTCCCCGCATTGGGGAACAGCCTGTTTATTTTTGATCCGATTGAAAATGTTGCTTCATCTGCTTAATTTGAACCTGAAATTATCAGAGTGCTTTATTATACAGCTATTAAGGCATTAATATGAGAGAATTCTTCAGCGTTCAGGAAGTTGCAAAACTGCTGAACATAAGTCATTCGGCAGTGCTCTACCACGTTAGATCGGGTAAGCTGAAGGCAGAGCAGGTAGGCAAAATTTATATTATCTCCAAGGAGGATTTCGGTGATTTCCTGAAAAGGCACCGCGAGCCGAAGAGAAAAAACAAAGCCATTCAAACAAAGCTCGATCTGTAAGTCTTATTGATTGCAATTCATCATAAAAATTTTTTGTTTTAATTCACTTACTTCTTCCCCTGGCTTTTTAGTCTAAGAAACCGCTCATTAATTTTTTATTCTTTAATCTTTTATCTTTCGGCTGTTAATTACCCGAAATTAAGAATGGCTTCACATCTTCTTAGCAAATCTTCTTACATAAAAGGTCTTCAGTGCGAAAAGCATCTATTTCTTTATAAATATCATTATGATGAAATGGATGAGCTATCGGAGATGCAAAAGGCAATCTTCAAAAGAGGCACAAACGTGGGTGAACTTGCACAACAGTTGTTTCCCGGTGGTGAAAGAGCTGCAGAAGGCGATCCTCCCGATTATGAAAAAGCATTAAGGAAAACAAAAGAGCTTATTGATTGTAATACAAAAGTTATTTATGAAGCAGCATTTATGTTTAATGATGTCTTATCAATTGCCGATATTTTTTTTATGGAAAAGGGAGGGGCAAAAGTTTATGAGGTTAAAAGTTCGACTTCAATTTCAGAGACATATCTGAATGATGCGGCTTTGCAATATTATGTTATTTCTGGGCAGGGGATAAGAGTAAAAGATTTTTCTATTATCTACATCAACAATCAATATATCAGAAAAGGGAATTTGAATTTAGAGGAATTGTTCACAACCGAATCAGTGCTCGAATTGATTTTACCTATGCAGAAATCTGTTAAAGAGAATATAAACAGACTCAAAAAAGTTATTTTGAAGAAAAAGATGCCGGGCATTGATATTGGTGAGCATTGTTACAATCCCTACACCTGCGGATTCTTCAATTACTGCAGGAAGCATATTCCTGAGGTTTCTATCTTTGATTTTTCAGGGATGCATCTTGCAAAAAAGTATGAGCTATATCGAAACGGAATAATAAGGCTTGATGATGTGCCGGAAGATTTTCCTCTGAATAAAAACAATAAACTTCAGCTTGATGTTTTCAAAAGCGGAAAACCTTTGATTGACAAAAACGCAATTAATAACTTCATTTCAGATTTGCATTACCCGCTTTACTTTATGGACTTTGAAACATTCCAGCCGGCTGTTCCACTTTTTGATAACTCAAAACCATATCAGCAGATACCATTTCAATATTCTGTCTTCCTGAAGAAAAATAAGAATAGTGAAGCCGAGCACTTTGAATTTCTTGCTGAACCGGGAGATGACCCAAGAAAAAAGTTCACTGAGAACTTATTAAAAGTAACCAAAGGCAAAGGGGATGTTCTTGTTTATAACAAGACATTTGAAATAACCAGGCTAAATGAAATTGCGCGGGACTTTCCTGAGTATGCTGATGAAATTGAAAAACTGGTTTCCAGGATTAAAGATTTGATGATACCATTCCAGAAAAAATATTATTACGCTCCCGAAATGAAAGGCTCTTACTCAATAAAAGCTGTGCTTCCGGCACTTGTTCCTGAACTAAGCTACGATGAACTGGAAATTAACGAAGGTGGATTGGCTTCAATTGCTTATGAAAGTTTACAAACAGAAACTGATATGATGTTCATTGCAGAAATAAAGCAGCAGCTACTTGAGTATTGCAAGCTTGATACTCTTGGAATGGTGAAAATTTTAGAGAAGCTTTCCGGGCTATGAATTCTATGAAGGATAAAATCATTCTTATCACTGGATCAACTTCCGGAATCGGAAAGGCAGCAGCGTTTTCATTAGCAAATTCCGGTGCTTCGTTAATTCTATTAGGAAGAAACGAAAAGAAAGGTAATGAGTTGTGTAAACAAATTAGCCGAAAAACTGGTAATGCCGAATTAAAATTTTTCAAGGCAGACTTAATGCTGTTGAGGGAAGTAAAACTTGCCGCAGACAAAATCTGTGGTTCTTTTACCAGAATAGACGTGCTTATTAATAATGCCGGTGGAAGATTTCTCGGTCATAAAGTATCACCCGAAGGAATCGAACAGACACTTGCAGTAAATTATTTAAGTCATTTTTTATTGACGGATATTTTACTTGACCGATTGAAAAGCTCGCCTTCTGCAAGGATAATTAATGTTGCTTCTAGTTCACATTACACTGGTAAAGGAATAATCAGGAATGTTTTATTACCCTCAGACTATACCGGCAAACAGCAGTACTCCGATTCAAAACTAGCGAACGTATTATTTACTTATAAGCTTGCTGAAAATCTGGAAAAAACTAAAATTACGGTTAACGCTATGGATCCTGGCGGAGTCGCTACCAATTTTGCACGTAACAATGGTTTAAAATACTGGATGAAACACAGAATTTACTATTTATTAAAACGCGAACTGCTCAGTGCTCAGCAGGGTGCAGACACAATTATATTTCTTGCTTCTTCAGAAGAGGTAGAGGGTATAACCGGAAAGTACTTTTATAAGAGAAAAATAAAATCATCTTCTGAACTCTCTTATAATAAAAAGATGCAGAATGAATTATGGGAAATGAGTAAAAAAATGATAATGAAAGCAGTTGAATAAAAAGCAGGATAATTTTCTGTGGTTTCAAAATCAAATTTAAGAACTTGTAATGCCCGGAATTTATTAATGAATCTAAATTATAAATAATATTTCTCTCATAAATCGGGGATCTTATCATGAAAAAGTATTTAATGTTACTTCCATTAATCCTGGCAATTTCTCTGAATGCTCAGTATAATTTACCACGCGCCGGGGAATCGTTCGAAAAAGTCATGGACCAAGCCGGACTCATCAAAATGATGCGGCCGGGAATTCCAATTGCAGACGAACCATTAACCGTAATCGATTTCGATTCTTCCAATGCAAGTTTTAAAGGTAATTTTCCTTTTGCAAACAGCTATGCACTCGGAATGAGTCCTGAAGCTGATTTGGTTTTTGTCGGTTCGGGAGGAGGAATATTTGTTACTGATGTTTCCGATCCTCAGAATCCCGTTATACTATCTGAGATAAGAACAAGATCACTAGTTGATCAGTGCAATTATGATCCTGTAAATAAAAGACTTTATGTCTGTGCCTACTTTTCGGGAATTGAAATATGGGACCTTGCTGATATATATCATCCCTCCCGGATGAGCAGAGTTCCTACTGAACCGTATCCCAGAAGTGGTGTTGCTTACAGCAGCAATTATCTTTTTTTTACCACAAATTATAGTTTGTGGACACTCGATATTACTGATCCTTACAATCCTTTTATCGTTGATGATCTTTTCATAGCTAACAATCTCATAATGCAGATGTTTTTAAAGGATCAGGTGATTTATATTGTAACATCAACACAGGGATTAAAACTCGTTGATGTTTCTGATCCTTTAAATCTCCAGCATATTGCTTCCTATGGATTCATATCGGGAAGCGAATTTGACATTGCAGGAGATTACCTGTATGCTGTTAACAGTTCAGGCATATTTACAATTCTTGATATAAGTGATTCATTAAATGTTACAATTGCTTCAAGTTTAAGTATCGGGGATTACCCTACTGACATTGTTGTTTTTAACCACCAGGCTTATATTGCTAAAGTGGGTACGAATGGTGGCATGCAAATCATGAATGTTTCAAACCCTTCATCGCCCTCTTTTATAACTGCTTATCCTGGCGATTATGAATTTATCACGGGAATTCAAGATTATGTTTATCTCACACGCAACAGTACTTTTTCTGTTCTTGATGTTTCTGATTCAACCAATATTCAATATGCTTCAGGCTTTGAAATTCCCGGTTTTATAAATGATGTTTCAGTGTACGGCAGCTATGCTTATACCGGAAGCAACGGTTTCAGGGTTATTGATGTTTCTGATTCAACCCATCCTGTTCAGGTTGGTTATGCAGATATTGACGGCTCGCTGGTTGAATTTGCCGGCAGCTCATTGGTTCTTTATTGTCCTTATAGTATGACGGCAAACAATACTGTTCACATTATGGATGTATCAGATCCTACAAATCCGATTAGCATGGATTCCTATACTTCCCCTGCTATGACGTGGGACCTGGTTGTTAAAGGTACTCTGGCTTTTGTTGCCTGTTGGTGGGATGGTGTTCGTATTTTAAATTTTGAGGATACCAATAATTTAAGCCTGATAGGCCATACAATGGGCTGGTATTCGGGTGCGGTCCCGGGTGTGGATTATTGTTATGCTCAGGCAGTTGATGTTGAAGGAAATTATCTCTATATAGTTGATTATGAACCGTTTTCAAACGAAGACACTTATGGACTTTATATAATTGATATCAGCAATCCGGCGCTTCCTGTTCTGATAAACCGTTTCCAGAATATTTCCAGCCACGCACAGGATGTTAAAGTTAAGGACGGAATTGTTTACATAGCTGATGGTAATGGAGGATTAGAAGTTGTAGATGTTTATGATCCGATGAATCCCGCGGTTATTGGTTATGTGGATTTGATTGATGGTTCAACCGGAATAAAAGCAGATGGTGATTATGCCTATATATCTGAATATATTTTAGGTGGATTGCAAATAGTTGATATTTCCAATCCGGCAATTCCGGTTCTCAAAGGCTGGTATAAGCCATCGGGAGTTTTTGCACTGGGTGTAGAATCTTTTAATGGTTTCGTTTATATAGCAGATGGGCTCGGCGGTTTCCAGATTTACAGAAATTTGCTTGTAACTCCGGTTTCGGTTGAACCCGAAAAAGAAATTGTAACTGATTTCAAACTTGAACAGAATTATCCCAATCCATTCAATCCAACAACAAAAATAAAATATCAAATTCCATTTGCAGAGACGCGTCGCGATGCGTCTCTACAGGTAACACTAAAAGTGTACGACATCCTCGGCAATGAAGTGGCGACATTGGTAAATGAAGAACAAACGTCCGGTGTGTATGAAGTTGAGTTCTCCACATCATCCGGTATCAGGAATCTGGTATCCGGAATCTATTTCTATCAACTAAAATCGGGAAGTTTTATCGAAACGAAGAAGATGATACTATTAAAATGACGACAGGGCATTGTAGTAGGGACACAATATATTGTGTCCCTACGAAGAAATTAAAAATATTTTAATTCTTATTCCATCCCGGAACTCTTCCAGGTGTCCAGGGTGCACCGTAACGTTCCATATCTGCTTCAAGATTTTTCAAATCGATTTCAAGCAGAGTTTTAATTCTTTCAAGCAGCGGTTCAAATTCTTCCGCTGCAGCATTATAATTATTTATCTGTGTCTGTGTAGGTGCAGAAGTTGTCTGCCAAATTCCCCAGGCAAGCTCATTCAGCCGGTCATAAACAGTCGGAGGAACGGGTTCATTTTTATCAACTAAAGATTTATCCTGGAAGAGATGCTGCAGAATATCGTCAGTCTCTCTCTTGATTTTTAATGCATCTTCCATTAACGAATTAGGTGCTTCCGGGGTTTGCTTTATTGAATAAATGAGAATATCGGTCTTATCTTTCAGATCGCGGGTTGAATTAAGCGCTCCTTCAACCGCACGGTTAAACTCTGCAATTTTTTTGTGGAATGCAACAAGTGCTCCTCTGTCTTCAGCAGGCAGTGTGGTGTTGTTAAGTACTTTCGCTTCAAATATTTCCGGTCCTGCTGCTTTTGTCATTTCACCATCAATGCTGATAAACATTTCTACTGAATACTTGCCCGGTATAACCGGTGTTCCGCTTTCGTTTTTATCAGAAATTTTTTTAACGGGATTTGTATCAGCAAATCTTAAGTCCCAGGTAATTCTGTTGATGCCTTTCTTTATTTCATCTTTAAGCTTTCTTACAACTTTTCCCTGCTCATCAGAAACAACAAAAAGCAGGAATGATTTTTCTTCCCGGTCTTCCGCACGCAGATCATCCCAGTTCGGATAATCCACAGGTTTCTTTTCTTTAATACGTTCTTTCTCTTTTTCCTGTCTTGTTTGTTTTTTGCTCTTCGGAACTTCCTTTATATAATAAGTGAATGTTGCACCGAAGGGAGGGTTATCTGCTTTAAAAAACGAAGAGCCGAGCGAGCTGAAAGTTGCACTTCGTTTAATAAACATCAATGCATCTTTAACCGGAAAGAGTTTATAATTTTCCTGATTCAGATTTTGTTCGTTTATTTCTCTGAGAGGAGAGTAGTTATCAAGCACATAGAATCCTCTGCCGAATGTTGCAAGTGCAAGATCATTTTCTCTTTCCTGTATGTCGAGATCGCGAACTGCAGTTGTCGGTAGATTCCCTTTTAACTGTATCCATTTGGTTCCGCCGTTCATTGTAAAAAATACGCCGTACTCTGTTCCAATAAAGAGAAGATCGGGTTTAATATGATCCTGAGTGATTGCATAAACAACAAATGGTTCTTTCAGATCACCGGTAATTGATACCCAGCTTTTTCCCCTGTCTCGGCTGACCAGAATATAAGGTCTGAAATCTGCTCTCTTGTGATTATCGAAAGTTGCATAAACAGTATTCGCATCAAAGCGGGATGCATATAAGCAGCTTACGTAAGTATTTTCAGGAATGCCCGGAAACGATTCAATCTTTCTCCAGTTCGTTCCGCCGTCTTCTGTAACTTGTATTAATCCGTCATCTGTTCCCGCGTAAATTAATCCTTCAACCAAAGGGGATTCAGTTAATGAAACAATGTTTCCGTAAAAAGATGTCGAAGCATTTTTTGCAACTGCATCAATACTCCAGACTTTATCCATTATCGGAAGTTTGTTTCGATCTATTTGACTGGTTAAATCCGGGCTGATAACTGTCCAGCTGTTTCCTTTATCATCACTTCTGAAAACTTTATTTGCAGCAGCGTATAATCTGTTTGCATGCGGACTGAGAATGAGCGGAGTATCCCAGTTCCATCTGTAAGGCGGATCATCTTTTCCTTCCTGCGGCTTTATGCTTACAATTTCTCCTGATTTAAGATCGTGCCTGGTTAATCCGCCGTACTGCCATTGGCAGTAAATTATGTCAGGATTTTCGGGATCAGTTAAAGCTTCGTATCCATCTCCGCCAACGAGAGGAATATAATCAGCGTTAACAATTCCTTCTTCGTTTATTGTTTGAGATGGGACTATCATACTGTTATTATCCTGCGTTCCACCCATCACACGATAAAAAGGCTCGAAATTATCCACGCTAACTCTGTAGAATTGTGAGACAGGCAGGTTATCTTTGAAATGAAAAGTCTGCCCGCCATCGAAGGTTTCATAAACGCCGCCGTCGCCTCCGATAAGAAAGTGATTTGTATTGTTCGGGTTTATCCAGAAAGCATGATCATCAACATGTCTTCCTTTGGTAGAGATGGGAATGAAAGTTTTTCCGCCATCTGTAGTAATCTGGGAGAAAGTATCAAGCAAATAAACTTTGTTTGCATCAGCCGGATCGCAGAAAATTTCTGAATAATATTGAGCGCTTACATTTTTATAATCGCTCATCTTCTCCCAACTAACACCACGATTTGTTGATCTGTAAAAACCGCTTCCGTCATTTGCTGCTTCAATTATAGCATAAACATAATCGGTATTAACAGGAGAGACGACTAAACCAATTCTGCCAACATCACCTGAGGGCAAACCTGATTCAAGCTTATTCCATGTTTTTCCCGCATCTGTTGATTTATAAATGGCTCCTTCCGGTCCGCCGTTGATTAATGTCCAGACATGCCTTCTTCTTTGATAAGACGCGGCATAAAGAACATCCGGGTTTTTCGGATCCATTACAACATCTGTAACACCTGTATTTTCGCTGATGTAAAGAACCGAATCCCATGTTGCACCGTAATCGGTTGATTTGTAAAGTCCTCTTTGGCTGCCCGGTCCCCAGAGCGGTCCTTGTGCTGCAACGTAAATTACTTTAGAGTCCCTCGGATCGATTAATATTTTTGCGATGTGTTCTGATTTTTTAAGTCCAATGTTCTTAAAGCTCTTTCCTCCATCTTCGGAGCGATAAATTCCATCACCCCACGAAACTGAACGCTGACTGTTGTTCTCTCCTGTTCCGACATAAACCACGTTTGTATTTTGAGGATCAATTGTAACACATCCGATTGAGAAAGAACCGTATTTATCGAACACCGGTTCCCAGGTTGTTCCTGAATTTATTGTTTTCCAGACGTTACCACAGGCAACAGCAACATAAAACTCGTGGATGTTGTTTGGATTAACAGCAAAGTCAGTTACTCTGCCGGAAGTAACAGCCGGTCCGAGCAGCCGGAATTTCAAACCATCGAAAGTGGAAGTTTTGTATGGATCTTTATCTTCTTCTTTCTCTTCCTCCTGAGATATGAGAGGATAGTTAATCACTAATAAAGAAAATAACAGCAAAAGAAAATTTTTAATCATTTTTACACCTGAGTTTTTATTGAAAGGTAAACTGATTGTTAAACAGTGATTTTATGAAATGCATATCAAAAATTATATAATCAAAACAAGTAATTCAATTTTAATTTGATGAGCGGATGTTATTATTTTTGAAAAGATTTAATTACAGAAAGGAATAAATATGCAGATTAAAGATTCAACATTCCTGATTACAGGAGGCAGCGCCGGAATTGGAAAAGCAACTGCAAAAATGTTAATTGAAAAGGGTGGAAAAGTTGCAATAACCGGCAGGAATAAATCCCGGCTGGAGAAAACTGCAAAAGAACTCGGTGCCTTTGCAATCAATACTGATGTAACAAAGCAGGATGATATTAAGAAAACTTACGATCTCTTCCTGAAAGAGTTTCAAAAGTTGGATTGTCTGATTAACAATGCGGGTATTGGCGGGAAATGGGATGAGGTTTTCGATCTTGAATGGGATGACTTTATTAATGTTTATTCTGTGAATGTTTTCGGTGCTGCAATGATGGCAAAGTATGCAGCAGATGTTTTTAGAAAGCAGAAGTACGGCAATATCGTAAACATCGCTTCCACAGCTGCACTAAAAGGATTTGAGAGCGGAACTGTTTATGCTTCCTCAAAATTTGCTCTGCGTGGAATGACTGAATGCTGGAGAGCTGAACTTAGAAAATATAATGTGCGGGTAATTCTCATCAATCCAAGTGAAGTAATTACAGCTTTCGATGAGCCGGATGGAAGAGAAAGAGAAGAAGTGTCAAACAAGCTGAGAGGAGTTGAAATTGCTCACACAATAGTTTCTGCACTGGAAATGGATGACAGAGGATTTATTCCTGAAGTTACTGTCTGGGCAACAAACCCGTTTTAGTTATGTTACGGACGTCAGCTCAAACCTGCGTCTTCGCAGGTTTACCTGCTGAACTTAAATGGTTTACTATTCAATCCCAATCATCCGACGGGGACGTCGGATGGAGCGAGGTAAAGGGCAGCAAACCCGTTTTAGTTATGTTACGGACGTCAGCTCAAACCTGCGTCTTCGCAGGT
>CAZXGJ010000036.1:0-37555 GCA_964639955.1 uncultured Ignavibacteriaceae bacterium | reverse complement strand
TATTTATAGAAAAATACTTAATCTTCTCTTAGGTATCATATGATACTAACTATAAGTAAGGTTATTTGACCCTTTTGTTAATAGAAAGCCCCTGTTTGTCGGGGCTTTTCTATTAAGATGCAGAATTGAATTAATAACCTAAAACAAATTCTTAACCAGCCAGTTATGAAGCGGCAGCATATCCTTAAATATTTTAAAGATTAAATTAACAGCCTTTCCATTCTCTATTAATTTTAAGTTTTCACTTTCAAACCATGCATACATTCCATTGTAAAGAAGATAACCGGGATATAATGTATTAGGATCGTAACTCTTGGGGATTTTCTTGTACTTTTTTCCACCGATGGTATAGCCTTTTTTCTCCAGGGATCTGACTATCTGGTGAAGCTCTTTTGCTGATGCAGAATTGGAAACAACATCACGGTATTTTTTTAGCAAATGAGACGGGAACATATAAATACCAAGTCCGACTCCCCAATATTTTGGTTCAAGATGAAAATAGAAACCACTTGCATCCATCTTTTTCATCTTACCATTCCAGAAATACAAACCCGCATTCGTTTTATACGGAGTTTTATCTTTGCTGAAGCGAACATCTCTGTGCAAACGAAAAATAGATTTGTCAACCTTTGGAATTGCTACAATCTCAGGATCAATATCCTGAAGTTTATCTCCCATCTCCACAACAAATTGAACGCAGGGTTCAAGAAAATCCGAGTTGTAAAGGTCACGATTCGCTTCAAACCACTCTCGTGTGTTGTTCTTCGAAAGTTTTTTAAGATATTCAACAGTTTTTTTAGGAAAATCCTTCAGGGGACTTTTACTTTGTTTCTTCATAGGTTTTAATTTTTTTATTTAGCAAAAATACTTGTTTTGATTTATTATTATAATTACTAAATTATTACGGGCATAACTAAAAACACTCTCTTATCATCGCATTAATTAATAGTTAGCCATTAAAAATAAAAAGTCAGGTGTCCAATCCTTTTTCCTCCCTCGCATCTGATATAAATTCCTCCGGAAAAACTCTCCGGCTTTATTAGAATTGCATATAATTAATTGTATAAGCACTTATTAAAGCGGAGGTACAATGAAAACGGTTCTTGTTCTGTCATTTCTTTTTCTGTTCAGCCTTTCTGCACTCTGTCAAATAACCATAGACTATTCCAACTTTGATTTTGCAAGTCTCAACGGCTGGAATTTAGTAAACGGGATGCAAACCAATAAATGGCAAATTGGCGGCGCCGAAAGTTATTACGATCCATTTTCAAGAATTGGTGTTTACATTTCATCAGATGGCGGAACCACTAATAACTACCAGAATAATGCAGTCTCGGTTGTTCATATGTATAAAGATTTTTTAGTCAATACTGTGGTAAACGATATGTCTCTCACTTTTAAGTTAAAATGTTTTGGAGAAGAGACCAGAGACAATTTCTCAGTATATATTATTCCAACAACATACACACCTCAAGCTGGAGTTGAAATTGATGCTCAATACAAAGTTGGTTTTGAAGAGTATTCTGGTTCAGACTATTGGCGCGGATTTAACATTGGGATCAAGAAAAGCAGCATCACAGAAAACTATTTGCGGGTAAGTTTGAGCTGGAAAAATGATAATAATGGTATTGGCAGCGAGCCTGCAGCAATTGATAACATCAGGCTAACTGAATGGAATGTGCAGCCCGGATACTGGTCATCAAAATTAAATATTCCTTCTGCAAGATATTATGGGGGGTCTCTCTCTACTGGCTATTCACTTTTTACTGCAGGAGGGGACAACGGGAATGGTATAATTAATTTTACTGAGTATGATATTCCGGGAAACACCTGGAAAGATATGCCAGCGCTACCGGAAGCAGTACGATTAAATGAGATTGCGAAATTTGACGGAAAAATTTTTAGCATAGGAGGCTTTAATAACGGTACTCAAACACCAACAGATGAGATGTATGAGTTTAACTTAAAGAATTTTAGCTGGTCTTCCGGCGCAGTCTTCCCTACAAAAATATTTTACCATCGTCTTGGTGTTCATGACTGGAACACTCTTTATTCCGTTGGCGGTTCCGATGAGACGAACACATTACTAAATAACGCTTATTTTCTTGAGAAGGGATCCAATACCTGGCAGGAAGCTACACCATTGCCCGGAGATGGAAGAGCAGATGGTGGTTTTGCAATTGTAAATAAACGAGCCATATACATTGGCGGATTTACAAACAGCTTTGATTTTCCTGTTCAGGTTGACAGCGTGTTTGTTGGAGTAATTGATCCGACAAACCCAGCCAATATAACCTGGGAAACGAGAAGCAATTTTCCTGGAGGTCCGCGTGCCCGGCTTAGAGCAATTGAATTTGGTCCTAATCGTGTGCTTGTTGTTGGCGGAGCAACCGGACAGAATTTTAGTACGATATTTAATGATGCATGGATGTATGATCTTGATGAAGATCAGTGGACCCAACTTGGAAATTTCCCGATAGCCCTCTGCGCCTATCTTTCGGGGAGCGAACGATTGTCAGATAAATTATGGGCCGCAGTAGTAACCGGCGGAGTTAAGACGGGACCTTTATTATCGAATTCAACTTATGTGCTGTATGATACTCTTGCATCCGTTACTTCTGTTGAAACAATAGATAACTCAACGCCTGAAAATTTTATTCTTTCACAGAACTATCCAAATCCATTTAATCCAAGCACAACAATAGAATTTGCCATTCCCGAGCAATCTTTTGTAAAGCTGGAAGTATTTAACACACTTGGAGAAAAGATAGCAACACTTGTTTCAGAAGAATTGAACGCCGGAACCTATAAGTATGAGTGGAAAGCGGGCAATCTGTCAAGCGGAGTTTACTATTATAAATTAATTGCGAATGATTTCTCGCAGACTAAAAAACTTATTTTACTGAAATAAATGTTTTTTAGGAGGCTTAATCCCCGTGTTTTGCAATAATAGACGCGGGGATTTTTTATTTTAAAAGAATCATCTTTTTTGTTTGTATTAGTCCTTGTCCCGAATTTATTTCGGGACCTCGAATCTGTAGCTGATAAAAATAAACTCCACTTGCTAATTGATAACCGCCGGCTGTAGACTGAAATTCAACTTCGTAATATCCCGCTTGTTTGTATTCGTCAACTAATGCGGCAACTTCATTCCCAAGAATATCATATACTTTCAACGACACCAATGACCAATGACTAATAACAAATGACAGTGTGGTGAAAGGATTAAACGGATTCGGATAATTCTGATATAAGTAAAATCCGCTCGGCTGGTTTTCTTCGCTCGTCACGTTAACCATAGTCGGATCTAATTTTAAAATTGTCCCTTCAGTTCCGGCGGCATAACCTGTTCTTGCATCGGTAAATTGAAGGCTGAATACAATAGTGCTGTCGGGCGTGGGTGAAATGTTCCAGCTTTCACCTTTATCTGTGGTAAAAAGAAATCTGAAACCCGAAGAAGACCATCCTTCGTTCCGGGTTCTGAAATCAATTGAAAAAGAAAGATCTGAAAACGGAAGCTCTTCATAGTTCCAGGTAATTCCGGCATTTGTGGTTTTAATTACTCTTGCAGGAAAAAAGCCTTCGGGATCGCCGGAAAGAGTAATGGCAGTTAATGAATCGAGAATTGCAAGATCAAACACCTGGTCGGCACTTACTCCCTGGGCTGTCCAGCTGATTCCGTAGTCTGTTGTTTTCCATATTACACCTGCGTGGTCGAGTGCCCCGCCGCATGCATAACCGAACTGGCGACTATAAAATTTGAACTTGTAAACAGGATAGTTGGAAACCAAGTTAGAATCCACATCAGCATTTAACCAGCTGCTTCCGCCGTCAGTGGTATATGCGATGTAGGAACCGCCGATAAAACCGTTTAGTGTATCATGAAAAAATATTGTCCGCATCAGGGCATTACTGTCCTGAAAATCTTCTGCAATCCAGGTGCTTCCGCCGTTGGTAGTTTTTAAAATAATTGTGTTAAACGGGAATACATCTTTGCTTGTAAGAGCCCAGCCGGTATTTTCATCAACGAAAAAAATATCTACGATAAAGGTAAATACGGTGCTGTTTTGGATCTGCCAGTTAATTCCGCCGTCAGATGTGTGAATGATGGTACCGGAATCGCCTGCTGCCCAGCCGTGGAGGCTGTCTCTAAAGCACATATATTTGAGCGTAACACCAACAGGAGTATTTAGTTTTACCCATACCGGTACCTGCGGATAAGTCGTGGAGACAAGCGCAAGCAGGCACCACAAAGCTGCAACTCTGTAAAATTTATATATCATAATTCTTAATCTATCAACCCGGAATTTATTTTAGTAAAATTTAATAAGATTATCTAAAAAATGAACTATCGGACATGTATAAATATAAATACTCAGCTTGTTTGGTAAGCTGAATCCTGAGCGAAATAATAAAAGAAATTTAATGGCAGTTCTGTTTAATTATGTTGATTTATTTTCCCCGTCTCCTGAATTTAATCTCAAATTTTTTAAGCGAATTAAGGAGTAAAATCTTATGGAAAAAACCGGGATAATTCTTTTTATAATCATTTTAGTAATTGCATTTATTTCCTGCTCCACCCGGAATGCTGCCGGGGAATGGCCTTACGGGAGTTATTCCTATAAAAGTTATAACCTGCTGGGCGAGCTTATTGCAGAGGGCACATTATACATTAGCAGAACCGATTCAAATTTGGTTGAAGGCAACTGGGCGGCAAGTAATGTTCGTCGCTGCTTTGTATGCGGTCCGCAGTACGGTCAGGGGTATTTTACCGGAAGAGTTGAAAACGACAGCATGTTCATCAACCTGAACCCCGATAATCCGGAAAGTTATGTTGAACTGGCAGGCAAGCTTGCCGGTGATGCGTTTACCGGCGAATGGCGCTGGTTCGAGCTGATTGTAAATTCTAACAGAGGCTCTTTCAAAGCTGTAAGGATGTAGCTGCACCCGATAGAAAATGCAGCTCTTTGTAATATTATATAAACACTTCATCTTTTAATGCATCCCGGACAGCAATAAAAAATATTTTAATAAATGCTGCTGCAGGTTTTGAAAATCATCTTTCTTTAATTGATTTTTTCACAATTCTAATTTTTATCACGCAGACTGCCATAAATGAAAAAAGAAGAACACTCTTTGTTAAGCAGGAGTACGAGGGGAAAGACAATTTCCGGAAGCTTTGTTTCATGGCCGGAAAGGATACAACCGAAAGTGCGGGAAAGTTTTTGCAGGACCGGTTAAAAGAACTCAATTAAACCCGGCAGCATTAATGGATTATAGCTGGTAACAAAAAAGGCGTCTTACCGACGCCTTTTACAATTTCTCATTTAAATTTATTGCCGTCTTCTTTGCCTGTTTTGCCTTCCGCCGCCGCCTTTGCGCGCACCTTCTCTTCTCGGCCGTGCCTCGTTAACGGTGAGTTTCTTTCCTTTAAGTTCTCTCGTGTTTAATTCATCAATAGCTTTTTGCGCTTCAGCATTTCCGGGCATCTCAACAAATCCAAACCCTCTCGATTCCTGCGAAAACATATCTTTAATTACTTTAACCTCTTTTACCTGGCCATATTCAGAGAAAAGAGCCATTAAATCTTCTTCCGTAACGTCGGAAGCAAGGTTGCCTACGTAAATGTTCATAGTTGAACTCCTGAAAAAAAATTATTAAAGATTTTTATGCCTGTAAAAATTTTATAAGTAACAGTCTGCGGAACAGAATCCGGTGCAGGAATTATTAATCATTCAATTTTTAAGCCGGCATTATTAAATTACATTTTATTTGCTTTAGTAACAAACCGAAGCAGGCAATGAAATAGAAAAAGCTGAACTTACGGCGATGTTACGTCCTGGCCTGGCTAACAGCCCGCATTTTTTAGGCAAGTGCATAACCCCCTTAGTTTTTTTCGCGTAGTTAAGTGATGTGCGGCTGGTAAAAATTAAAAGGCAGAATGGTTTTTGGTTATTAAGGGGTTTATATATAATATCACCTCCAGCGTAATTGCTATTATTCCAGACAAACCAATCACAAAACAACAAACAAAATAAGGAGGCACTATGAATAAAGTGTTTTTGTTCTCCGCACTGTTAATTGCTTCATTTCTTAATCCGTTCGAACAGGTAACTGCACAGGAAGAAGACCTGTATGAAGACGGAACAGTCTGGTCGCTTACTTTCGTAAGAACAGGTGAGAACAAATCCGATGAATACTTAAAAGGATTGGCACAAACCTGGGTTGCCAGCATGGAGGAAGCAAAAAAAGAAGGACTTATTCTTTCTTACAAAATCCTGGCAGGCAATGCTGCCAACGAAGATGACTTCGATCTTGTTTTGATGATCGAGAATAAAAACATGGCCAGCTTTGATCCGGATGAAACAAGAGACGCAAAATTCGATGCAATTGAAAAGAAGATAAGAGAAAACATGGGCGATAATTATGATGCAACCATTACTAATTATGATGATATACGGGATTTGCTCGGCACAAAAGTTATGAGAGAAATCCACGTCAAAAAATAGATTGAAAAGAAAAGGAAACAGGTTTATTTAAATCTTTTTCCATTCTCTTCAATTAATTTCTCTAACGTATAAAATCATTAAGATCGAGTTTATCAGAAACAGAAAGCGAACCATCGCCTGATTTTAATGTGAACGCAATATTATCCGTTTTTTCCTTTAGATATTTTTTCATTTTACGGAACATACTGCCCGGAAAAATCTTATAAGTAGCGAACAATGCTGTCTTTATTCCGTTAAGCGTTGGGAGTCTTTTCACAAAATTTATCCAATCACTATCGGTTCGTGAAAATAGAATACCTTTTCTGCCTCCGCTTAAGAGAAGATAATCCGCACCTTCCAGCTTTTTAGGTTCAAAACTGTTGATAGGAATAAGCTCTGCAGAGAGACCTCTGTTCAGTAGGAATTCTGCAATTTCTTCACCGAACTTTCTTGTGGTGTTATTTCTGTTCTCAACAATTATCAATGCTTTTTTCATTTTGTAACTCCTTTATAATTGCTGGCAGAAAACTAAAGAGTAAGCCGGCGCTGTTCCATCTATATATTATGTACGGAAATTTTCAATGACAGGCTATGATTTTTCATTATTGATTGCAGGATGCCGATAAGGGATCTATGAAAGAAAAACTAATGTGCCCGGGTGTTTAGGTTTAGCGTTAATGGGTTACGAAGCCCGTATCGTAAAACGTCAACAGGTGTAGATACGTAAAACGTAAACGGTTTGTCAGGGCGAAGCTTGCGCAGCCCTATAACCGAAACAGGCTTCTTCCAAAGGAATCCCTTTGGGAGAATTAATCCTGAATATGAATTCAGGTTGAGTAAAAAGAATTAGTTGGCTAAGTCTGATAAAACAATCAACTTTGTTATGAATGAAATGAGCAAAATGATCTCCGCCGCATCCGGGGCTGTTGATTTTATCTTTCATCCTTCGGTAACCGACAACATTCTTATTCTCACCGATAATTATTCGGCATCAATTGCCGAAGCATTTCGGAAAGCTTTTGCTGAGAAAAAATGTCCCTTTGAATCCTATGTTATTAAAAGCGAAGAGCGTCCGTTGATAAAAATCCCTGAAGAGCTGGAGAAACTTCTCGCCGGAAAAACTATCGTGCTTAACATAATCAGAGCTTACCCGGCAGAAATCACATTCCGCATAAAATGGATCTTTAAAGTAGAAGAAAACAAATTAATAAGGATGGGGCATATGCCCGGTATAACCGAAGAGATGATGTTCAATTCCGTTAATGTTGATTTCCGGAAGATGAAAGAAAAAGCCGTCAGGCTTATTGAACAGCTTGAGAATGCAGTTCAGCTGCATATTACTACGGATGCCGGGACAGACGTTATGCTTGGAGTTGCGGACATAAAATTTACTGATGATGTTGGAGTCATTCCCGGAGAAATGATCAACATTCCATGCGGTGATATTTATTGTGCACCACTTGAAACAGAAGCAAACGGTGTAATTGTTTTCGACGCAAGCATAGGAGATATCGGTTTACTAAAAGCTCCGTTGAAAGCTTATGTGCATAAAGGCAGAATAACAAAATTTGAAAGCGGAGATGAAGCTCTTGTAAAAAGAATTACCGGGCTGACGGATGTTGATAATGAAGCAAGAGTGATTGGTGAACTCGGTATTGGAGTGAACCCCGGCGCACGTATTACTGGGAATATGCTTGAAGACGAAAAATCTCTCGGCACTGCTCATATTGCTTTTGGAAATAATGCCGACTTCCCCGGCGGCGGGAAAAATAATTCAAAGATTCACAGGGACTTTTTATTCTACAAACCGACAATCGAAGTGCACTGCCAGGATGGAAGCAGCAAGCTGCTGATGAAAAACGGAGAATTTGTTTTTAGACCCTGAATAGGAAGCCAGAATCTATGAAAGAAATATCCGCCTTGCGGCGGACAGGTTGGCGTGAAGGATAGAACCTTTAACAATATTTTGTCTAAGCCAATAAAGATTCTGCGGGTATGTCAAATTTCCTGTGGAGATCACGCATCATTTTTGCAGTTAGCTCTCTTTTTCTGTTAAGTATTTCTGAAGCTCTGTTTTTCCCGCCAATAACATCCGCAATGTCAGTCTGCTTTAAACCTAGCTGTTCCATCCTGAATTTTATTGCTTCAACGGGATCGGGTGGAGCGATCTTAAAATGCTTTTGTTCATAAGCTTCAACCAGGGTGGTTAAGACATCAAGCAAATCGCCGTCATTTGTGTTTGGCTTTGCATCAAATAGCTCTTCAATTTTATTCAGCGCTGCCTCGTAATCTTTTTTTGTTTTAATTGGTTTGATGTTCATTCTAAATTTCCTTTGCGTTTATTTTATCGTATTCTTTGTGTGTGCCGATAAACCTGATGTAAACAATTTTATAGTCGTAATTAATTGCAACAACTAACCTGTATTCATTTCCCTTTATATTAAAAACAACCCTGCTATTTGTCAAAATGCTTGCTGTTCTGTAAAGCTTTGTTATATCTGCTGGTTTCTTCCAATCAGCGCTTTTGGTTTCTGCATACCATGCACGAAGCGGCAGTTCTGCGTCCAGGTGCTTTTTCCAAAAATCTTTCAGGGTTTTAATTGCTATTACTCGCACGGGTAAATATAAATAGTTCCCATATTGGGAACAAGGCATATTTTATTTAAAATCGCCTGTATTCTGTCATCCTTCACTATGTTTGTCCCGTTTTGCGGGAAGCCGGAATCTATGAAATCAACACTAATTTGTCCGGTTGTTTAGGTTTAGCGTTAATGGGTTACGAAGCCCGTATCGTAAAACGTCAACAGGTATAGACACGTAAAACGTAACCGGTTTGTCAGTGCGAAGCTTGCGCAGCCCTATAACCGAAACAGGCTTCTTTACCGTAACCGATTTACGAGAGAAAGATTGGCGGGAAGCTTAAAATCTTACTGGACTTACCGAGGTTATGTTTCATACACAATATTCTTACGTTTGCTGCAGTTAATGAAGTTCCGCCCTTGGAGTAAGGCAAGTCGTGATCGAAGTGGAGATTTTCTTTTGAGCCGCACAACACGCATTGTCCTTTATCTCTCGCCCCGACTCTATTTAAATATTTTGAATCGATTAGGATAAATACCTGACATTATTTTTACAATTTCGTGACAACATTTCTTTTGCTGCCTCTTAATATTGGTATGTAACAATTGAGAAGATAGAAATGAAAAAAATTATTTTACTTTTAACACTTTCACTCATTAGTTTTGCGCGTATATTTGCTTATGGCGGACAGCCACCAACACCACCTGATTTTGTAAGATCCGATATTAACTGACCACCACAGCAGCCTCCGCTATTTTTAATTGATACGAATAGCGTAACGATTTACACTCAGTTATCATTTTACTCACCATCGTCAATTGAAGGAAACATAACCGTGGAAGGAACGCAAACCGTACGTCCGACAGATCAGAACGACAAGAATCTTAATTGGAAAATACCTGTGACCGCCCTGAATGCAGGAATTTCGTTTAATCTTGGAGAAAGCCAGGAACTTTTTGCAACACTAAAGATTGATAGCAGGGAAAATGGTATTTCCTTTTCGGGAAGTGATCTGGGATTGAGTTTTCTTATACAACGGAATAAGGAAGTAAGAGGACGGCTGGATTTTGGTCTCAGCTATGTATCAATGGATATGCAAACAGTACTGCTCGATACGGACAATTCTTATTACGATACTTTGTATTCTACAATCGCAGATAATGAGAAGGGCATCGGAACCTTTGCTTCTTTAACAATTCAGACAGCATATGTGAACTGGATTATTAATCCGTACGTGCAAGTATCATATTGCCGGCTTCCGCTTTTTAGCATTGATGATTATAGTTCTGAAATTTACATGTCCACCAATGTTTTTACTATATCTCCGGGTATTACATACAAGCTGGGAGATATTATTTTATTAACGGCGGGAGGCAGCTATTTTATTCCATCAAAAATAGAAGACAAATCCTCCCCGGGTATTTACTCTGGATTCGTGCAGGCTAATTTTTTGTTTTAGTCCGGGCAATTAACTCCGAAATCAGTTAAAGAATTAACTTCCCTAACGGCAGGCAAGTTGTCCGGAATCTATGAAATCAACACTAATTTGTCCCGGTGTTTAGGTTTAGCGTTAATGGGTTACGAAGCCCGAATCGTAAAACGTCAACAGGTATAGACACGTAAGACATAAACGGTTTGTCAGGGCGAAACTTGCGCAGCCCGATAATCGAAACAGGCTTCTTTACCCTAACTGGTTTACGAGAGAAAGATTGGCGAAAAGCTTAAAATTTTATTGGACTTACTCAAATTACATTTCATACACAATATCCGAACATTTGCCGAGGCGACAGAAGTTCCTCTCTTTGAAAACGGATGATCGTGCTCGTAAGCCTCTGGCTTAATCAAAGTGAAGATTTTGGTGGCTAAAATAAAAACTATTTTTTAAAAGAATATTTATATTTGAATTGCTTAAAAGATTTAGATGTTAATCTTCGGGTTATGAAAAAAATAATTTATCTCGATAACAATGCGACAACACCAGCCGACTCACGAGTAGTTGAAACAATGCTCCCATATTTCACTTCAAACTTCGAAAATCCATCTAGTAATCATTCCTTAGGTTATTCATCAAAAAAAATAATTGATGCATCTAGAATGATTATTTCATCAAATATAGGGGCACAACAAAACGAAATTATTTTCACTTCTGGAGCTACTGAAGCAATTAACTTAGCCATTAAAGGGATAGCTGAAGCATATTCATATAAGGGAAGGCATATATAATTACAACACAAACGGAACATAGTGCGGTCTTTAATGTTTGTAAGTATTTAGAAAAAAAAGGATTTGAAATTGATTATTTGCAAGTAGATAATGATGGTTTGATTGACATAAATGAATTTGAAGATAAGATAAGGAAAGATACAATTTTAGTTTCGGTTATTTATGTAAATAATGAAACTGGTGTTATACAACCAATTAAAGATATTGGTGAAATATGCAGAAATAAAAAATTGATTTTTTTTACCGATGCAACACAAGCTGTTGGTAAGATTCAAATTGATGTTAATGATTTAAATATTGATTTGATGTGTTTTTCAGGGCACAAGTTTTATGGACCAAAGGGGATTGGTGGGTTGTTTAGAAAAAAAAATGTTCAGCTTTTACCATTAATCCACGGCGGGGGACAAGAGCAAGGATTAAGAGGTGGAACATTAAATGTTCCGGGAATTGTTGGATTAGCAAAGGCATTGGAGCTATCGATGAATGAAATTCAAACAAATGAAATAAAAGTTAAAACACTGCGAGATGAGTTTGAAAGCAAATTGCTGACAACTAATAAAATAAAATTGAATGGTCATTTAACCAAAAGACTATATAATGTTTCTAATATAAGCTTAATTGGCGTCGATCCAGAATTATTACAAAAGGAATTATTTGATGTTGCTTATTCAAAAGGTTCTGCTTGCAATTCTTCATCAATAAAACCATCTCATGTTTTGAAAGCAATGGGACTTTCGGATGATGAATCTCTTTCTAGTTTCAGATTCAGTTTTAGTAAGTACAATACCTTGGAAGAAATTAATACAGTCACAAAATCATTATTGAAAATTTTAGGTGTTTCATGAACGAAAAAGAATTATTCGAAAAACTTTTTAATGCACCAACTGAAGATGATGTGGAGAAAATCATCTCGGAAAATTCTGAAACAAGTAAAGATGAAAATTGGCATCCGTTGGGTGGCGATGAAAAAATGTTTGGAATTGTTCGTGGGCAACAATCAAATCCGATTGCTGCATTAGTTGAAAAAGTAACAAATTCTATTGATGCATTATTGACAAGAAAATGCTATGAAGCAGGAATAAGTCCAGATTCTAACCAAGCGCCTCGTTCGATGGAAGAAGCTATTCAAAAGTTTTTTCCAGAACACAAGAATTGGGATATGCAATCATTCAGGAGAAAACAGGCTGAAGAAATACAAATAGTTGCTGATGGTCCACCAAGAAATACCTCAGTAATTATTTATGATAATGGTGAAGGACAACATCCCGAGGATTTTAAATATTAAACTGCGTTGGGTTTATTTTTTAAGATTTGGATTCAAATTCTTTCTTTAGTTTTAAATACTCTTCATATCTCAATTTTTTATTTTCTTCATTAAGCTTTTCAATTTTCAGTTTACGTTTAGCAAATTCATCATCAGTTTCCTCTCTATTTCTTTTAACAGAAATAAAAAACATATCATCTCTAGCACTATCTCCTTCGTCCCAACCTTCCTCAAAACCAATTCTAACAATATCATCATCCAATAGTTGCAAGTTTTTTTTACTTAATAGTTCTTTAACTTCTCCCCAGGTATATGGCTTTGAAAAATTTGTTGCTCTTCTACAAGTGTAAAATATTTCGTCGGTAATGATTTCTTTTTTCATATGGTTTCCAACAATTTTATTGCTTCTTCTTCTGAAATCTCATTAAACCCATCATAAATTCCCTCATTAAACAGGTATTCATAACCATTAATACAAGAAATACAAACTTCGTCTTCGTCTAGATCTAATTTTTCTTTACTTACATCAAAGCAATATCCATCTGCGTGATAAATGCGATATTCCTTCTTTTCATCATGATACTGCGAAGTATTAATAATGTGAAGTTTATCATAAATACCCTCTCCTCGCTTTTCACACAAATCAAAAATTATTTTTGCTTTTCGTGCATTGGCTTTTAATAATTTGCTTACTTTATCCATACATATTTCCCTTAAATCATTTTATTTGTGATTTAATATAATCAGCCTTTGAAGGAATTACATTTCTAACTCCTCCTGTCGGATTTACAACATCTCCTTTATATCTAGGAATTAAATGTATGTGAACGTGTGGAACTGTTTGTCCAGCAGAAGAATTTATATTCACACCGATATTAAATCCATCAGGATTAAATCTCTCGCCTACTATTTTTTTTACCTTATTTAAAATAAACCAGCAAGCAGATTGATCTTTAAAATTTAAATCAAAGTAATTCGCACAATGTTTTTTGGGTATAATTAAAGCATGTCCATCATTAACAGGAAATTTATCATACATCGCATATGCTGTTGCAGATTCTAAAATTAATTCTCTATCTGGAGCAGGGTTACAAAAGATGCAATCAGAGTTTTCTTTCTTAATGATTTGGTTGAAATGTTTGTATTCATAAATCTCACAATTTTCATTTTTAAAGACAGATTTATAACCTAATTTAACGTTGCATTGATAGGTGGGTTTCTGATACAATTTGTGAATTCTAAAGCCCTCATAACTTATATCCCTTCTCACTGCAAAAAATGCTTTACCCGTTGGTTTAAGCAAAGTTGAAACATCTATTAAAACCTCTGATTGCTCCTCCGGCATTAAAACATTTAATACATAAAAAGATATTATTGTGTCGAATTTTTTTTGTGGGTACTGAGGAAAATAATGTTTATCATAACCAATTATATTTATTCCTCTTTTCTCTAACAATTCAACATCTTTTCCTAAGCCACATCCATAATCTAATACTTCACCAACTAATAATTTTTTTTCAAGCAAAATCTTTGCCGGAAGGGATAAATATTTCCTTTCTTTTGCTGTTAAGTAGCTATATAAATTTTTTTTCAAATGACCCATTCTTCATAACCTCGAGTAGAAATTAAAAAATTGCAGCTATTTTTTAATTGATTTATCGCAGCACTTTGCCAATTAAGATCTTGATTATTTCCCAAAAGCGATACTTTGATTTCTTTCTGAAATCTATCGTGTTTATATCTATCAATAATTTCCCAATAATGAATAATCAATTCACTTTGTTTTTCAATAACTTTTATAGAGGGTATTTTATTTCTCTTTTCGTTGTTAATTTTGGACTGAGCTGGCAATAAATTCCACAAGTCATTATTCTTCCAAATTGAAAATGGAATAAGATGATCAACATCGAATTTTGATATAATTTTTCCGGTCCATACACAGTATACTTTCCCTTCATTATTAATAATGGTTCTATAAATTTTTTTAGATTCTTCAACCTCTCTTTGTGTTATTGGACTTTTTAATATTTCGTTTACTACCTTCTCAACTGATAAATCCTTTCCCGAAGCATTGACTGAGAATTCAGCCCATTTAAAAAAGATGGAATCTGTTCCACCAATAAAATTTCCTAAGATTTTAAAAGCTTCATAGTAATCAACTGGTATCGAAAATGAGCCAAAATTATTTATAAGAAACTCAGTGTCAATTGAAGAAGCTTGTTTGAGTTTGCTTCTTAATTCATATTGAAAAACTGAATAAAAATTATTACAAATAGAACGTCCTATATATTTCATTGGCATTCTTGTAATAGTATCGCTCATTTTTTTAGTTAATTCAAGAAATTCTATTATTAAATTTTTAGGAATGCCGCTATTTTTTAAATCATTATAGAAAACAGAAAAACCACCTGTTCTTTCATAAGCCTTTATTATTCTCATGAACTGAGTTTCAAATGCTAATTTAACGTTACCATTGATTTGAGGAATTTTAACTGAAGAGTATAAAATCGGATAATAATAAAGCAACCACTTCTCAATAAGTAATCCAAGTGGGAAGAAAACTCGATCTTTTGAAAGAGAAATGTATGGGGAATTTTCCTGAATAATGTCAATTACACCGCGTAAAAGTGCAAACTTGTAAGTGGTGGTTTTGCTGTCCCTTTCAATAATTTTGCTGATATTTTGTAAAACATTCGTGTTCATTAAATCTGATAATTCTTAATTGTAATTTACAACACGATCATCTGCATATTTTTCTAAAACATAATTAGCTTTATCAATTTCTAGCACCGTTGCTTTTATTAATTCAGCATTATCATAAACTCCATATAATATTGCCTCATTAATGTTTTTGGAAATAGATTTAATATTGTCTAAATCAACTTTATCGCTAAATATCAAATTTATAATTCCGTCCGCTTCTCCCTGAGGTTTTTGCTGAATTGGTTGATCAGAAATAATGAATTCAAAAAAACGAGGTGTGCCTTTTTTAATATAACTAGCTTTGGCAGCTAAAAATGGAAAATTAAAATGCTCTTTAAGTCTGCCAACCAAATCAGGGTTATGATTAATGTAATTTTCTGACTCGGTTAATGCTAAATCAATATCAACATCGGTCCCTTCGAACAAAACATAACTATCAGAATAAGACTGGAATCTTATAAGCTTATTTTTTTCAAGAACTTTTATTTCATTTTCGATATTTAAAACGTTTAAAGATAACTTTCCATAATTCTTGAGAAACTCTTTATTAATTTTTGCTCCAGCAGGGGCAAGAATATTTAATAAGCCAATCGCCTTTATAACTTTTTCTTTGTCTGCTGCTTCTTTTTCAAATAAAACTTCTACTCGTTCTAAAGTAGATTTGATTATTGTCCATTTCAAATAATCGGGGTTATTCTTTGAAGATAGTAACGAATAGAAATTGTTTATTAAATAATCATAAACATCGGCAAGATTGAAATATGGTTTATTTTTATAAATATATTTGTGGAAGTCTGTTGTTTCAAGGAAAGTAAATAATGATCTTTCATTTTGGCCATATCTTTGTAATGACCTTGTTAAAATACCTGCTGAAAGAATTTCTAATGGATAAAGCTGTTTCGCAATATTTTCATTCAATGAATTGTATAGTGGATAAACCCTTGAAGAAATAACGGAACGATAAAGCTCTTTAAATTCTTTTTCACTTACATTCTTGGGTTTTCCATTTAAATATTTTGCAGCTAAGTGTAAAAGTTGTTCAACTGGTTCATTAAAGGTAATTTCTTTAAGCCGACCTTTAACCTTTTCCCATTCGTTTCGAGACCTTTCATCAAGTTTTGAATGATATGCATCAAATCCCTGATGGAGAGTGGTTAAGAATATGATATTTTTATTTGGATCATTTGCAAACTCAGCCAGCTTTTGAATAAGGTACAATTCTTTTTCTGGTTGGTTTTCAGAAGCATATTCAAGAAATTTTCCGAACTCATCAATCGCTATGAATAATCCTTTTTTTGAAGAATTTACTTTTTGATAATGAGTTTTTAATTCCTCTATAATATCCTTGTTTGAATTAATTTTTAGTTCTTCTCGCAAAGAATCTTCAAAAGAACGATAATCTCCAACTATATTAAATGATCTGTATTTTGTGCTTCCATTAAATGTAATGGGCGTTTTAAAAATCTTTTTCCCATTTTCTACTTGATTTTCTAAAGCTAATAGGAATGAACTTTTTCCGGTACCAAATGATCCGACTAAATAAAACGACTTAAAGCCTCGAACAATATTCTCGTTCAGATTTTGAATAACCCTTTCTGCATTAGGTGTTGGGATGTAATCAAACACTTGCCCTTTATCACGAAGAATATTAACAGAAGGTGAAAATTTATTGCTCATAGTAACTCTTTAAGATAGACCACTTATCGGGTTTCTTTTTGAATTGAAGTAATCTGATGCCAGCATCATCCTTAAAACTAATTTTATAATTACTGTTTGTGATATATTTTATTTTATTCAAAATATCTTTTGCTGTTAATGCAAAAACATTTCCTATGCTATTATAACCGTGTAAAATATCATCAAGAGTTATTGAGTCTCCATACTGTTCATTATCTACAATGCAATAAAGTAAAATCTCTGCAGGCAGATCCTCTCTATCTTTATTTTCAATCCTGTACCAGTCAGTTTCTTTCTCGTCATACTTTAATAATTGTTCAACTAAATTCAGTTCAATAAAAATTCCACTGAAGTAATCTTCTAAATTTTTATTTGCTTTTTGGGGTTTAACATAATTTCTTAGAAAAACCGAAATATCACGTTGAATAGTTGATTCGGTATAATTTGTTTTTGATTCCTCGCATTTTGATTTGAGAAAGTTCAGTAAATGAAGCTTGTTAAATTCAATCTTCTTTTTCCTAAACTCATTAAATACTAGTGAGTAAATTGATGCATTATTTTCTTTTACCAAATGATAATGTAATATCCACAGCGTGGCTGGGTTTTCTAAATACGGATCAACGCCTTGTTTCCCAAATAGAAAATTTGCCATATCAGAAAGTCTGCTATCTTTTTCAAGCAAACCAAAGGATTTTATCCAATAGTTAATCGCCGAAACCATATTTTTTCCAACACCTAAATCAACAACAGCATCAGGTTTGTTAAATCTTTTTCCTTCAGTAATAAAGTCGTAACCCTTCTTTAGCCAAAGAGAACGGCAGTGAAAAGATTCATGACCGGAGAAAATTAGTTTTGTACTCATTTGAGATTAATAATTTCCTTTATCCTAAAATAACATTTTAACATCTAATTTGAAGCGTAATTAGAGATTGTTTATGATATATAATCATAGCTCCCGCTCAATTTTCTTCCCTTCCATCATCACTTTCAATAAGCTCTTTTCTTTTATTCTGAGGAATCCAATATTTGCTCGTATCTCTTCCTTTGTGGCAAGTGGAATTATCCGAATTCCATCTTCTTCTATCTCAAACTTTACTTTTCTGCCCGGCAAGAGTTTGTACTTTTTACGCAGTGAGGCGGGTATGGTTACGCGACCGTTGGATGTTACTTTGGCTAATTTCATAAAACAAACTTAAGCACGTCACATTATTTCCTCAACAATTATTTTGTAAAAAGTTCATCGGCGTTTCTTCTCTCTTCCGCACATATTTACAATAAAACAACAATAACCGTTATCAGCCCAAGCAAAATGACAAAGTATATTGAATAGCATAGTACGCTGAGAAGGACTGCTTTAATTCTTTTAACTTTATTAAAAAATTGTGTGTAGCTCCAGACCATTAATACAATATCTGCCAGGATAAGCATATCTCTGAAAAGGAAGATGTTTTCTGTTCCATCTAAAATTACAAGCAGGGGGAAAGTTGCTATCCTTATCAGCAGTCTCTGGCTGGCTAAAAAAGTATTCAGGTAAATATGCTCATAAAAATTATAACCCTGTTTCCGGAACAATAAAAAGGAACCTATCGAATAAACCGGAACGAAAAGAAGAGTTACTAAAGAAAAGTGATCGGTTATCCAGTTGCCCACGCTTCTGAGTTCTAACTTTCCGTCCAGAGCATTATCTGAAATTCCTGAGAACATATTGATATCGAAGGTATGATAGAGCACACCGTAAAAAGCGGCGAATGCAATTAACAGACCTATCGGTTCAAAATGCTGTACGCGTTTACCTTCAATGTATTCACGGATAGAGTGTCCGGGTCTGGTAAACAGTTGGCGGGAAGTATAGAAAATTCCTTTATGAAAATATTTAAGAAAATTTTTGTGGAGATTTTTTAAGAGGAATTTAAAATCCAGACGTTGTGTATCAGCGCTTTGCCCGCAGTTATTGCAGAACTTCCCTTCAAATTGGTTGTTACAGTTTTTACAGGTTATCATAGTTGATTAATAAATCTTTTTATCATTATCCGGGATGTCGCTAATATAAGGTAGCCGCAAGCTTCAGCTTGCGTTTATAGTTTATTCCCGCAGACATAAAATCTGCGACTACCAGAATTCGAACAAGCACCAAACCGTGACACCATCTTAAATTGTGTTTAGCAAAGTTAATTACTTAATCGCACTTCTCAATCCCGCCAAAGTCGGGATTATTTTTTGGAAGGAAAATGTGGTGAGAGGTTTGGAATTAATCATTCGTGGCGCCCTTTAACCTTCAAGGTTTGCTCATCGTAAAAGTAATGGTAACCTTGAAGGTTGCTCGTGGTTTGAATTTCGAAATTCAGTATTCTTTGTTAGATATTCGACATTCCCTTGAATGAAGATCAACGCATAATGATTTTTGATTTAAGACTATTAACTAAAATCAGGAATCTGGTATCCGGTCCAGTATCCGACAATTTACCTTCAGCTCTTATCAATTTTCCAGCAGCCATTGCCAGACTGGTTTAACGTGTATTATCTTTTTCCCTGCCTGTCCGTCAGTCTGGTCAAAATCAAGCTCATCACTTTGGTTAAGAGTTAAGATTGTTCCGGTTTGATTTTTTGTGTAATCCATAGCGGCAAGCATACCGTTTATCTCGCGGTCCTTATTATCTTCATTCAACTCAAAGCAAACCTGGAACAACTCGAGTTTTTTTGATGCGTTGCGAGTAACAAAATCACATTCGTTGTTTTTCTTAAAATAAAAAACTTCCCTTCCTATTCTTTTCAGATGAATAAAGACAATATTTTCCAGTAACCTTCCCTTGTCCTGTAAAAATGAAGCTGAGTTTGCCCGTATTAAACCGGTATCTATAGCGTAAACTTTTTTAGCGTTCACAAGCCGGTTCCTTAATGAAAAATCAAATTGCGGAACAGTAAAAAGAAGATAGCTGTCCTCATAATACCCGACGAGAGAGATGACAGTATTTACACTTCCGAGGTCGTACATCTTTCTCAGTTTTTGAAAGCTGAATTCTTTTCCAACATTGGATAGAAGATAAAGAGCGAGCTCTTTTACAAGCTTTGGATTTCTCAGGTTGTATCTTACCGTGATATCCCTTGCGATGATATCATTAAACAATTCCTGGAGAATCATATCGTTATTGTTTTTCAGGTACTCTGGCATTCCTCCGCTGTGCAGATATTCTTCAAAGCTTTGCAGCGAAGGTTTGGTCTTCCGGAAAGAAAGAGTTTCATTATATGAAAAGGGGAATAGTTCATACCGGAGATGTCTGCCTGTTAGTTTTGAACCAAGCTCTTTGCTTAGCAGAGAAGCATTAGAGCCGGTGATGACAACAGTTTTTTTGTTATCAAGAAGTGTTCGTATATATCTTTCCCAGCCTTCTACATTTTGAAGCTCATCAAAAAAGCAAAGATCATAACCTCCCTGCAAAGAGAAAATATCTTCAAGCCGCTTAAAGTCTTTTAGTTCGAACCCGAATATTCTTACGTCTTCAAAGTTTAGATAAGCAAATTCTTTTTTATCGGCGATTAGCTGTCGCAAGAGCGTGCTTTTACCTGCCCGGCGGATACCGGAAATAACTGAAGCGAAACCGGGAACAAGTTTTATTTCTTTCAGCATTTTTCTTTCGGTTCCCCTGTCTGTACTGAGGATGAATTCTTTCTGTTTATTTACAGTTTCACTTAATGTTTCTTTTAATATCATTTGTGTTTCCTTCTGTTCATTTGTAATGAACAACATTGTTCATTACTGATGAACAAAAATATGTTGACTGGATGAAGAATCAAAATCATTCTGCTTAAAATAACTATCCATACGACTGTATATATAAAAATCAGGGCAAGGATGTGAGGGGTTTGGAGTTTTGGGTAGGTTTTTCCTTAGGAAATTCAGCATTCAACATTCAGACGCACTCTAACCTTCTCCAAAGGAGTCCAATGGACAAGGTTTGATCATCGTAAAAGGGACAGTAACCTTGAAGCTTGCTCGCACTTTGAACATTGAAATACAGCAATCGTGCCGTGCCCTAACCTTCAAGGTTTGCTCATCGCAAAAGTACCAGTAACCTGGAAGGTTGCTCGTGGTTTGAAATTCGAAATTCAATATTCTCTGTTCGATATTCCCTTGATTTAAGATGATTGCCTAAAATCCGGAATCTGGTATCCGGCAGCTGCCGGATCGCAATGTCACGTACTTATTTACCAAAGCGACTCAATTGGCAGTGCGTGCATATTTTTAGCAAAGGGAATTGCTTCATTGCCGGTATAGAATACAATTCCTTTTAAGAATTTCTTTCCGGTTTCATCAGCAAAAACTTTTATATTATTAAAGTCTGAAGCATTAATCTTAGCCGTTGCTTTTACTTCAATCGCAATTAGTTTTCCATCGCTGCGTTCGATAATAAAATCAACTTCCTGTCCCGATACAGAACGAAAATGATAGAGCGACAGGTTATGATTGCTCCACGATGCTTGCTTTAATAATTCATTAAGAACAAAATTTTCAAGCAGTCTTCCCCAGGACATTGAGTCGGAATATATTTTATCAGCTTCAAATCCTATAAGATGGGATAATAACCCGGTATCGTTAAGATAAAGTTTTGGAGTTTTAATTAATCTTTTAGAGAGATTACCGGACCAGGCGGGTAATTGATGTATCATAAAAATTGCTTCGAGCAAAGCAACATAACGTTTAAGAGTTGTTTGTGGAATAGTTGACGAACGCGACAACTCTGCAAAATTAATCAGTGTGCCTGCTCGTGCGGCAAACAGACTTAGAAGCTTTGGCAGTTCGTTCAACTTTTCTATGTTCGCTATATCTCTTACATCACGCTGTAAAATTGTAGTAATATAAGATTTGAACCAGGCATTTTGTCTTTCACGATCTTTTCTTGAAAGCATTTCCGGAAAGCCGCCGGTTAATACCCGGTTAACAATATTATTTTTTCTTCGTGCAGTATTATCAGGTTTGAAATTACCTTCAAATAATTTATCGATAAAATTATATTCCGTGTTACTTATTTCGCTTTGAGACAAAGGAAACAGGTTAAGAATTTCAATTCGTCCCGCCAGAGACTCAGAAACTTTAGGCAGCAGTAGAACATTAGCAGAACCTGTTAAAATAAATTTTCCTGCTTTGCGTTTTTTATCGACCAAGCTTTTAATTGCCAGAAAAATTCCGGGCACTCTTTGTACTTCGTCTATTACAAGATTTTCATCATAGCCGGAAATAAAGTCCTGCGGATTGGACTGAGCTGCAGAAAGAATTCCCGTATCATCAAAAGTAAGATATTTTGATGGATATTCGTTTTCAGCCAGACTTTTTACAAGTGTGCTTTTGCCTGTTTGTCTTGCACCGTGAATCAGTACCACAGGTGAGTCAGTTAATGCTTCTAAAAGCTTAGATTTTATTTTTCTTTGAATCATAGTGATAACTTAAAAAATCTGCGGATGATAATCAACCATTTGGTGGATGATAATCATCCATTACATGGACGATTTGCACGCAGGTAAACAAGCAGGGAATAAGGCAAGAGGTTAAAGTAAGCTGTCACAGAATAACCTATGACAGCCGATAAAAAAATAATTATTGTATTCTTGTAATTTTTAATTCAACTCTTCTGTTAATTGCGCGGTTTTGTTCTGTGTCGTTTGGTGCGATTGGTTTATCAGGGCCATAACCAACAACTGAAATTCTGTCCTCGCTTATTCCGTTATCCGATAAATATTTTCTGCAGGATTCAACCCTTTTGAGTGAAAGTTCTTTGTTCATTTTTGCATCACCTTCCGCGGAGGTGTGTCCGGAAAGTTCTATTTCTATTTTGGGATATTGCTTCATCAGGTTAACTACTTTGTTTAATTCTGTTTTGCCTTCTTTAAGCAGTTCTGCACTTGCAACTTTAAACTGAATGTTGTTAAGCACCAGCGATTCGCCTTCCATTAATTCTTTGCCTTCAATTTCTACTTTCACATTTTCAAGCGGCTCAAGCCATACTTCGTATTCATTTTCATCTTCACCTGCAATTACATCAAACGATTGTGTTTTGCTTATGAAACCCTTTGCGGAAAAATCTGTAATTACAAGTCCTGCATAAAGCCCATTAATTTTTGCGCGTCCTTCTGAATTAGTTTTTACTTCACCAAACTCCGGAACGCTTACAACAACATTTTTAATAGGTTCCTGGTTTGCAGTGTTTCTTACATAAACTTTTAAAGGACCAAGATATTTATATGGTTTGGGATTGATAAGAAGTTTTACAAAATCAATTGCGTAGCCATCGCCGGCATAAGTTGTTGAGTCATCTATCGAAATAACAAGCTTATCCTTTTTAAGAAGCGGAAGCATTTCCCCCGGAATTTTTATATAAATGATTTTACCAACAGGTCCTGATTGATCAATACCATCGAAGATTTTTTCTGCGGGAGTAAGTCTTTTTCCGTTAAACCAAACACGAAATCTTGAGCACATGCTTGGAGATTGAAAATCATCCACAAACATTAACAGTGCGGCGGAATTAATATTCGCATCTTTGATTGAGGCAAGAGGCATTTCAAGCGGAACAACTTTGAACACATTAACATCGCCTGTAGAATATCCGTCACCAAGGCATGGCTGTCTATCCTGGTTCTTCGCAAAAGATGAAGAGATCATAACCCTGTCTGTTCCTTTAGCATCTTCAGGGAGAATTCTGAACGGCCACTCGTGAAAGTCGGTTGATCTTCCCGAGAACGGATCGAAGTTTTCGGGCCAGCCGTAACCAAGATTATCAATATCCCCGATGCGTATCATATAATCAGCTTCGGGTGTTGATTTAAGAGTCTCAAGCTGCTTACTCCAATCGCCGTCATTTGCGGTTGTTTGTGCCAGTGTGTTTAGTGAAGATATAAACACAAGCGCGAGAAAAAAGTTTTTCATTTTATATCCTGTTGTGATTGTGGGAAAATATGCTCAGGCAAAATTCAGAAAGGATTTTATTTTTATCAATAGAAGGGGAAGAAAAAATATTACTTAGCAAAAAGTTTTTTTAAACTTTAGAGGTGTATAATAAAAAAGTCCGTCCCGATTTATATCGGGACGGACTTACAGAACTTAGAACTGAATATTTAACCCTGAAATTTCAAAATGAAATTTTTGGGTTTTAATTAACTACGTGCTTTAGCTTCATTAACTACTATATTTCTGCCATCTATTTCTGAATTATTCAATGCTTTTATAGCATTGTTTGCATCTGAAGAACTCTCCATCTCAACAAATCCGAAACCTCTTGATCTGCGTGTATCGCGGTCTGTAATAACTTTTGCAGAAACCACAGTACCATGTTTTTCAAATTTTTCTTTTAACTCTTCGTCGTTAACCGACCAGGGGAGAGAACCTACAAATAACTTAGTGCTCACTAGAACCTCTAAAAAATAAGTAAATAAAAATCCGGTCTATTACCGGACAGCACAAACCTATGCATAATAACTCTCATAAACTAATTAATTTTCTAAAAGTGCATTTAAGTGAAAAATTAAGGGGAATATTTTAATGTTTTCTGCGGCGGTTAAGAATTAGTAAAAGACTTTACGGGATAACATCTTATTGAATCAGGAATGTGGTATCCACATCGCTGTCTTTTAGATTTCCGTCTTCACTAAAGTTTCGCCGGACAAGTCGCCAAGGTAAGCAGTATCTGGCAGCACATATCAGGTAAATTAGTATCCCGCCGCTAATCCTCCGCCTCTCGGATCGGATGCGGCGTAAATAATTTTATTCTTATTGTCTATCATTATTCCTTCTGCAATTCCGATTATGCGGGTTTCGACGTCAGCATCCCAGAAGCGGTAACCCATTTCAGTCAACTCCTTCTTTACTTCTTCTGTTAATGCGCCCGGCTCATAAAAAATTGAATCGGGCATCCACTGATGATGAATTCTTGGTGCTTCAATTGCTTCGCGGATGTTCATATCAAAATCAATACAATTCAACACTACCTGCAGCACTGTTGTAATAATCTGTGAACCTCCCGGCGAACCGATTATTATGAAAGGCTCGCTATCTTCAAGAATAATTGTTGGCGTCATTGAGCTTAGCATTCTTTTTTCCGGTTGGATTGAATTTGCTTCTGTTCCGAGAAGTCCGAACTGGTTCATCACTCCCGGCTTTCCGCTGAAGTCATCCATTTCATTATTGAGCAGAAATCCTGCACCTTCTACAACAATTCCGGAACCAAATGAAGAATTGATTGTGGTTGTTGTACTCACAGCATTTCCGTACGAATCATAAACCGAGTAGTGAGTTGTTTCGGCACTTTCATAAACAGGAGAACCTTCCAGACTTTTAATTTCAGATGAAGGCACGGCTCTATTTTTTGCCGATTCAATTCTATCAAAAATAATTTTAGCATATTCTTTTGAAATGAGCTGATCTTTTGGAACCGGATAAAAATCCTCATCACCGAGATGATAGGTCCGATCTGCATAAGCATATTTCATCACTTCAACGAGATGATGAATGTAGGCGCTGCTTCTCCAATCAACATTTTCCAAATCATAATTTTCAAGGATGTTGAGCATTTGAATAAGTGCGATACCACCTGAGCTTGGGGGAGGCATAGAAATAATTTTATATCCGCGGTAAGTTCCAACTATCGGTTCTCTTTCAACCGGCTGATATTTTTCAAGATCTTCACGAGTAATATATCCGCCTAAAGAACTTACTTGTTTAACAAGAAGCTCAGCAACTTTTCCTTTGTAAAATCCATCTCTGCCGTTGTTTTTAATTTGTTCAAGCGTCCACGCAAGATCGGGCTGGATAAATAAGTCTCCGGTTGAGTAGGGCACGCCATCCTTTGTGAATATTTTCATTGATGAAGGATACTTTGAGAACAACGGAATCGTGTTGCTGAAATAAATTGAATCTCTCTGCTCGAGCTTCCAACCGTTCTTTGCAAGGTCAATTGCTGGCTGAATAACTTCAGCAAGAGACATCGTTCCGTAATTTTCGAGTGCGTAAATTAATCCGGCTACACTTCCAGGAACACCCGCAGAAGTTGTTCCCTGTTGGCTGAGTTCAGGAACAAACTCACCAGCCTCGTTTAAGTACATATCTCTGTGAGCAGACAGAGGAGCCTTTTCACGGTAATCAATAGCGATGTTTTTTCCATCAGAGAGATGAATCATCATAAATCCACCGCCGCCAAGATTTCCTGCTGACGGATATGTAACCGCAAGTGCAAATCCAACAGCAACAGCAGCATCGATTGCGTTTCCGCCTTTCTTCAGAATTTCAACACCGACTTTAGAAGCATAAGAACTGGTTGAAACAACCATTCCGTTTTTAGCAGTAACGGGCTGAGGTGCTTTGCTGCAGGAAAATTGAAACAAAAGAATCGCTGCAGAAAAAACAAAGATGACTGGTTTTCTCATTATCTGGTTATTAATTATTATTTGAAATACCGGCAGGTTAAACTTAGTAACCGGGTTACTTTTTTAAAAATAAAAAAGTGCTGTAAAACTGAAGCCTACAGCACCTGGAAAAAATAAAATCACACTTATTTTTTTGTGCCGCGAATGGCTGCATAAACCTCATCGGAGTGCATACCGACGTACTTGCCCCATAGTTCATTATCTTTTTCAAGCTGTTCTTTTGACATCCCTGCTTCCAGTATTGAGTTAAGATCATTATAGAAAGACTGAAGGTCTTCCATATTTTTAAACTCTGATATAATGATGAGATCCCGGCTGTCGTTACCCCAGTTATGCCTTAAAATGTTTGAGCTTATAAGTCTCGGGTCTTTATTATAAATTTCTGCCTGTCTCCTTAACATATCACCAAAAGCTTCGGCATCATCACTCAGATCAGATATCAATTTGTTGGTTTGAATGTGAATGACATGCGGGGCATCGTCGGACTGTGCAAAAGATGTGGTTGAAAAAAATAAAACTGCAGAAAAAAGCAACAGAGGAAAGGTTAGCTTAAACATAGGGCATCCTTAAATAGTTATGTTAAATATTGGAATTAAATGAGGGCAGCATTTTACGACAATAATTGTTAACCGGCAAATAAATTAATCGGCTTTGAGAGAGTTTAAAAACAAAAAGCCCGGCGCTTGCCGGACTTACAGAACAAAGAACAGAAAACTTAATTAATTGCGCGATTTGGCTTCATTAACTACGATATTTCTTCCGTTTAATTCTGAGTTATTCAATGCCTTGATGGCATTGCTTGCATCTGAGGCGCTCTCCATTTCAACGAATCCGAAACCTCTGGATCTCCTGGTGTCGCGGTCTGTAACAACTTTAGCAGAAACCACAGTACCGTGTTTTTCGAATGCTTGCTTCAACTCTTCGTCGCTTACCGACCAGGGGAGAGAACCCACAAATAACTTAGTGCTCACAAAGAACCTCTGAAAAATATTAAACAAATAACCGGTCTATTACCGGAGGGGACAAACTTAGTTATAATAAAAGCAATTAGCTAATTAATTTTTCAATAACTCTTTTCTCAAAATGTTACCTTGTTAATTCAGTGTACAAATTGTTGTTCTTGTCAGGTATAGTTGCAATTCAAATGAAAATGAATTATGTACATTAAAACAAATCTATCATTTAGAACGCGAATGGAAGATATATCATTAATTGAAGCATTAAAGAGCTGCACTACCGGTTGTAGCTGGTGTGTTCACCAGTGTCCTGATGAAGACAAGTACGAAAATCTTGTGACCTGTATACGTATTCAAAAAGGTTTCCTGGTAATTTGCAAAATGGCGGGCTCAATTCTGGATGACAAAACTTCGTTGTTTATGAAGAAGCTTATAAAAATTTTTGAAAAGCTCTCAGAAGTTTTACTTGAAGAATTGAAGACCCATAATGTGAGCGCTCCGCGGTTAGGTTATAATTACGAAATAAGTAACAAGCTGCCCGGCTGCAGCCATATTTTTCTTGTCTCACAATTGCTCGAACAGGCTTATCTGCAAACTTTGGAGTGAAATGCTTATGCATCAGTTATGACCATTTACAAATAATGCCTCCAATCAAAAATTAATCTTAAGCCCAGACCCCAGACTGTTTTTAGCTCCGGTGGTGTTATCGTTCCCGTAAATGATTCCAGTACCTTCACATCGTGCGGAAAGTCGGCAGCGCCATAGATCTGTATAAATAGTGATGACCTCTGGTCAGCATCAAAAGAACGGAATGGTCTGTATTCTAAAATTGGAAATTCAAGCTGCGTGGAGCGATAGGAGATAACAAATAAATCTTCAATTCCATTTTCATTAGTAGAATATGTTACTAAAGCGTCAGGCGTTTTTGTTCGCCCGTAAAGGTAAACAGCAACTTCTCTTCCAAGTACGAATTGAAAACGTCCGAACGATGTTTCAATACCTCTTTGCCAGGGAATGAGTCCGCCGTTAACGGCAGATACTCCCACGCTAACCAAAGCCTCCTGGTCGATAAAGAATAATAATGGACCGAGAATCAAAAGATCACCCGGTAGTACATAAAAAGGAAGTCTTAATCTGGAGCTGAAAGCTGATCTTCCTGGAATTGTTGAATATATATTGCCATAGGCTCTGAGTTCTTCAACGTCCAGCACTTCTGTAGATAAAGATGCATCCTGTCTGTATCCTAAATCTATAAATGCAAGACCATCACCCGCTTCATTTATTACCCCATCAAGACCAGCTCCAAAACGACCGGACATTTCCAGTCCGCCAATAACACCAATAGTTTCCTGTCCTTCTCCAAACCCTCCGAAAATCAATCCACCGCGTGCTGCCGGAGAAAATCCAACAAACGTTCCAACTTCTGCTCTGAATCTTGGTAAATCTCCCAGACCTTCTTCAAGAGCAGGTACAGGAGTTTTTAATATTACTTCCTCCAACAATTTGTCAAAATAAGTATTTGCTTCGTATGCTGGCACATAATTATTCTGGCAAACATTGAAGCTATCGGGTGAATAAAATACATCTCTACTTAGGTTATTAAATTCTGAATGCTTACCATTGACTACATCAAGAATCTGCATTACACTCAACCGAACAGCAAAAGCAGCTCTTTCTGCATCCTCGGTCCTCATCCAGGCATCACCCGTTAATACAGCATTGTCTCCATCCCAGGTACTAACTTTCAAACCTCTTTCGTTGTAATAATCGTGAGTTCCTTTTCTCTGTGAAGCATCTCCCCAGGTTCCTGCAACGTGTCCTGCGGCAAACATATCCTGTAGAAAATGAATTGCATAAGCTTCATCAGCAAGCATAGCAAGAGTTAGTGCAGATCGTTCTTCTGAAGATAAATTTCCACTTGCTAACCTTGATGCTTTAAGTATAGCATTATAGTGATACAAGACATATGCACTTATTGCATTTAATTCTTCGCCTTCTTTTGTGCAGGAAAATATATATGAGAATACATCCATGTCCACATCAGGAAGCGAGAGAAGAAAGTGAACATTATTTGAACCAGCTCTTGTTGCGTATTCGGGATCGGCACCTTGCAATTTCAAATCTGATTCTCTAACGGAATTAATACGTCTCACATGGTCTTCGGAAAATGCAAGGTCGATTTTTAATTGTGCTGTGATGTCAGCAACAGCCAGAATCCAATTTGTTTCAAGTATATTGTGCAGCATATTCTCTGCTGAACAGGAATGGTCTCCTGCAATTGCAGGCCACGCTGCGTAATCTATGTATTCGGGTTTTAGTAATTGTTCAACATCTATTACTTCTTCTGATAGTCTGAACTCGTAACCTATTCTAGCTTGTACCCACAACTTATCCAGTGACGTGCGATAAGCCGTTGAAAGTTTTTGAATGGCAATTAACATGATGTCCCTGTGTTCGGGATATAGCCAGGCTCTTGTGGGATTGAACCAGGAAAAAATAATAGTAAAAATTAAGCTTTTTATAAAAATATTTTTCATAAAATTTATTAAGGATTTAAAAACGCAAGAAAACAAAATGAAGTAAAATTCACTTTGGAATTTAGTCAAAATTGTCTAATCGTAAATGTCTTTTAGCTCTGAAATAATGCTTATAGCTTCCTTCACAACACTTAATGGTATTCCAAAGTTCTGCTGTATTACAAGTGGTATCTCATCACGTGAAATTTTTTTAGATGAAGATTTATTCCCTTTGATTTCAGACAGCGATAGATTTTTTAATACCAGCGATCCGTTTTCGAGAAATTTGGTGATGCGAACAGCATTCATAAAAACAGCATCATCTGAATATGAGTCTTCTATCACTTGCCGGAAATCCTCAATCTTTCTTTCTTCGGATTTTGCGACATACCAGTGCTGTAACTCATTTTTAAAGTACTGTTCGACTTTTATTCTTCCGAATTTATCTTTTGGTTTAACAAGATATTTTTCATAACCTAAGCTGATTTCGAAATCTTTATCTGAGTCTAAAGGAATAGGTTCAAAAAAAGGTGCAGCATATCCGCAATCCACAATATATTCCTTTTGATCAATCGTTACGATGCTGATAATATGAACATCAGACTTCTTCATATCGGCACCGCAAAGTTTTATTTCAAATCCGAGTTTCTTTAAAAGCAGGAAAAGATAATAGTTGTTCGTATAGCAAGTCCCTCCGAAATTATACCTTTCAATCCCTTCAAGATATAATCCGAGATCAGGGAGATAATTCATTCCCTGTTTTTTGTAGAGAAGCTTTGAAATATTTTCGAACGGTACTTTTAGAAGATGCGCTTTAACTATTTTTTTCAGCAAGCTAAAATCAGGGACAGTTTTTTCAACTCTCAGGATACTGAGATATTTATCAAACAAATTTCGCTGAAGAATCATTTTTGCCTGGCAGGATTTTGTCTTTTTCTCATTTCCTGAAGCAACTCATTACCTTTATCCCGCAGGCGAATGTTAATCCTTTTCATCTGGTAAAATTTCATTGCAGTAATGAATTCATATCTCAGAGTTATTGAACGGCGGTCTACACTTCTGTAGAAAGAGGGGGCATTTTTAAGAATGTTGCAGCCTCCGCCGCACAAAATATTTACCGGTTATTCTATCTTGAAAATTTCCCTGTAACCGGTTTCAACAAGGTCTATATATCCTTTCATTATCTCTGTAACCTCGGGCTTAGATGTAAACCCCTGCATGTTTTCGAAGTTTCCAAGACTATCTATTTCAAGTTCAAGCACAACAGTCCAGTAACCTGCAACTGCGTCCGTCATTACTCTCGGGTTTTTTACTCCTGCTGACTGCATGTGAGGAAAGGTTTGTTTGAATCTTTTAACCAGTTCCTTTGCCATTCCCGGCTTTGTTCTGAATACATCACGTACTAAAAACATATTACCTCCTTTAAGGTTTATAAGTTTGAATTTATTAATGGAATAAAATTATTACTATAAAATTCTTGATGAAAGTAACTCAATATCTGCGTAACGCCATGCTTCCTTAAATCGCTTTTCAACTTCTTCAGCTTCTTCATTATTGCTTAGTTTTAAAAGCGCCTGATGCAAGCCGAACAACCCCCAGCCGTTATCCGGAATTTCAGCAAGGTTTTCACGATAGACTTTTTCTGCTTCCGCATATTTACCAGCTTCGATCAACACGGCACCGAGGTTTTGTCTGCAGGGATAAAACCACGTTGGCGGCTCGTCATATCTTAATTGACCTTCATACTCAACAGCTTCAGTGAGGTGAGCGATCGCTTCCGGATAATTTTTCTTTTTAGCTTCAAGTTCTCCAATGGAAACTTCATAAGCAATTTTAACCAGAAGCCCTGCTGAGTTAATTCCCCAGATAGATAATTCTTCGATTGATTTATTGTCAGTCAGCGGACTTAGTTTTGTTATTTCCTCCGAGGCTTTATCAAGTTTATCTTTCGCAATAAAAGCCATTGCTCTCGCATAATGCCAGATGGCGCTCATATAAGGTCTGTCGTTCTGCGGTTGCGGGTAATTTAATATTTCATCCCATTTGCCAAAAGTTACATAAGCATAGAGAGGAATAACCGCAAAATGCTGGAGCGTCTGATATCCGCACACACTCATTAGTGAGTCCGGCGGCTTCTGTGAAGTTTTAATTGCTGCATCAATTGCAGTTTTACTGTCACCTTCGAGTGTTGCGGTTGCCCAGAGAAAATGATAGTTGTGAGGATAGTAAGACAGCGGATAAAATCCCTGCTTATTACACTGGTTAATATATTCTTCATCAGATTTTACTGCCCGAATGTTTGCCAGTGAACCCTCGTGATATTTTCCTGTTCTTATATAGATATGAGCCGGCATATGAACAAGATGTCCCGCACCCGGGGCAAGAAATTTTAGTTTGTCAGCACTTGCTAATCCACGATGTGGATTTTTTGACGCTTCAACTGCATGAATGTAAAGATGATTAGCACCGTGATGATCCGGATTTCTTTCAATAACACTTTCAAGCACAGCGAGCAGCTCAGGTGTCCAGGGTTGCGCAGTTCCGTCTTTTAGCCAGTAATCCCAAGGATGAAGATCCATAATAGACTCAGCAAACATTGTGGCTGCATCAAGATCGTCAGGATATTTGCTCACAAGATTTCGCATTGCATCAGAGTAAGCCTGGTCAAGTGGTGTTCTGTCTTCCATTACTTCAGAAGAATATCTCTTAGAAAGCGCCATTACAAAATCTTTTTCTCTTTGTGTTTCGTTATCCAGCAGTGAAATAGCTTTTTGAATTGCTTCGTAGGCAGTGTGAACTACGCCGGCATCCATCGGAAGGTTTATATTTGGTCCGAGTACATAAGCCATTCCCCAATAAGCCAAAGCACAATTCGAATCAAGCCTTGCTACTTCCTCAAAAGAACGGAATGCCTCCTCATGGTTGAAACCATAAGCCAAAATTACTCCCTGGTCAAAATATTTTCGGGCAAGCACTGATTCCGTTGTAATGGGAAAATGAAGAGTTCCGAGATTATCAAACAACGGTGCATGCTTTTCGGGCTTGTCACTGCAAGCCAGAAAGAACAAAAGCCCTATGACAACAGCAAAGCTTATTTTCATAAGCACCTCCTTAAAAATTTAACAAACGATTTTTGGGTAGAAAAAGATGTGGAGAAATTTTTTAATCTCTAACAAAAGATAAAATCTTAATTACCATTTATCAACCGGTTTCTGAAAGCAAAATATTTTCTATGCTAAAGATTACAACCAGACAGAATCAGATCTTCAACAGCACAGTGATGGTTATATCATCAAACGGCGGAGTATCTTTCAGAAAATTTTTGTGATCGCTGATTATCTCATCAATAATACTTTTTGACGAACGACCTTTTAATTTGCTTAGCAGCTCCTTTAATCTGTATTCACCGTACTCAACTTCATTTGAGCCAGCTTCTGTCAGTCCGTCTGTATAAACAACCAATGAATCACCTTTATTAAGTTTAACACCAGTAATTCCATATTCCGACTCGCAAAACAACCCTATCGGAACACCGGTAGCTTTAAGTACTTCAACCTTTCCATCCCGGATTAATAGAGGGGGATTATGTCCGGAGATGCACAATTCCGCATATCCGGATTGATCTGCCTTACCAAACACCATTGTAGCGTAGTGTGTTGATAATGTGCTTTCGCAGAACAATCGGTTTACCCGGGTAACAATTTCGTTAACCGGCAAATTGAAGGAAAGCAAGCTTCTAATTAATGCCTGAAGATGCGACATCATTAAGGATGCGGAAATCCCCTTGCCCGAAACATCGCCAACTGCAAAGAGCACCGCTTCATCGTTTATCCTTACAAAATCGCAAAAGTCTCCGCTTACTGTTCCAGCAGGGCTGTAATGATAGCAGAAATTCCAGCCATTGACAGAAAGATGATTCTCTGGTAATAAGTTGCGCTGAATTTTTATTGCTAACTCGAGATCTTGTTCAAGAGCTTTTCGCTGGTGATGATTAAGGTGATCAAGGCAGACTGTTAACAGGGGATCTATAATCAATCTATCTGGCTCAATAGGATCATGACAAACATCACAAATTCCGTAAGATCCATTATCAATTCTTTCAAGTGCTGAGTCAACTTGCTGAAGTAATGAGTAAAGTTTGACCGGATCAGGAATATATTTAATTGTTTCCCGCAGTCTTTCTCTTCGCTCTGTTAAATGGTTTCTAAGAGATGGTATGTCTAAGCTAGTCATTTTTTGCCTCCTTATTTATATAACCCATTAAAATATAGATTATTAATCATGAGAAGGCAACAAATGAAAATCAGAGGTTGATTTAAATCACTAGAAATGTTACTAATGGATCAGCTTAATGCAAAATCAACAGCAGCCTTTGCATGAATTTCAAGTGTGTTAAAGACAGGTAAATTCATATCACTTTGGTTTAGTAGTAGAGGTATTTCAGTACAGCCCAATACTATTCCCTGAGCACCGCGTTGTTCAAGATCATTTATAATTTTCAGGAATTTATCTTTAGTCTCTTTTTTGAATTCTTCTTTGAGCAATTCATTCATTACTGTACTGTGAATGAATTCCCGATCAGGTTTTGGAGGAACAATACTCTCAATGCCTGCCTTACTTAAACGCTTTGTATAAAAATCCATTTCCATAGTAAACCTGGTTCCAAGTAAACCAATCTTTGATAATCCTTTTCTATTTATCTCTTTTGCTGTTACATCTGCAATGTGCACAATCTTTAAACCAGTTTCTTTTTCTAAAACATCAACATATTGATGCATTGTATTAGCGCAAAGCACAATACAATCAACAGAACATTTTTTTAATTTTAACACAGCATCAAGCACAAGTTTATAAACTCCGGCATGATCATTTTTTTTGTTCAGCGCATCAATCTCTGCATAGTTAAATGAAGAAAGAAAAATCTTTGCAGAATTAAGTCCACCAAGTACTCGGTTAGTTTCCTGATTAATAATCCGGTAATACTCAAGCGTTGAAGGCCAGCCCGTTCCGCCAATCATTCCGATTGTTTTCAAGATAATTTCCGGTTTTTTATTTCTGCTTCTTTATTGAACGGGGATCTTTGAAAGAAATTCTCCTATATAGTAAGGCCAGATTATTAAAGCCAGAACTCCTTTAAAGAAAGATAATTTTAGAAATCCGATTGTGAATAACCAGCCGATAAACCATACTGGACCCATTATACCTGCAACTTCAACTTTTCTGCTCATTATTTTTTTCCTTTCAAAAAAATATTTATTGATTTTTAATTTGATAAAAGAGTTATCTTATCGCCAACACTAACTTTACCAATTGAATCACAAATTAAATTCATCCCGAACATAACTTTATTGCCAGTCTTTCTGTACTTTGAAAGTGTCAGCAATGGTTCTTCAGCACGTTCTGCTGTTTCCTGGTCTGTAGTTGTAATGACACAGCGCGCACAAGGTTTGACTGCTTCAAAAATCACGTTACCGATTTTAAACTTTTTCCAATTGTCTTCTTCAAATGGCTTTCCACCGGTAAATACAAAATTTGTACGAAATCTGTTCATTGGCAGGGGAATTTTCATTCTTGAATTTAAATCATCAAGCGATGATTGTCCGATTATCATAAACGGATAACCATCAGCAAAGCTTACAATTTTATTTTCAACATACTTTTTATCGACAACTCTTTTTGTTGATTCGGGCATTTTAACAAGATGACATTTGATGCCGATTATATCTGAAAACCATTCATCTATTTCACCACTATAAAATTCACCAGTAACGGTATCATCCCAAATAACTACTTTGTCTGTTACTGAATGTTCAAGCTCAAACGGCACAAGCAGTGGATCAATATTTTTTGTTTTATGCTGAAGTTTTAATCCTTCTTTCTCAACAGAAACTTTTATTAAAGCCATTTCCGGAAAATCCCGTTGAGTAAAGAATGTATTTGATTCATCAACCAGAACCCATCTGCGGTCGTACTTCAATCCGCGCTCTTCAACTTCGGAAGATTGAAGGCTAATTCCACCAAGTGATTTGATGGGGTAAATATTTATTTCAGAAAGTGTATACATAATTTGTTAAAGCTTAAAATTACAAATCATAAATTACAAATAAGCACCAATAACCAAATTCTAATTTCAAAACAGCTTTGATTATTGAACATTGATATTTATTTGAGATTTGTAGTTTGTTAATTTTGATTTAAGGTTCGTTTTGAAGTATAATTAAAGTTATTTCCGGAGTTGAGTTATAACGTATTGGCGCCAGGGACATTCCCAATCCTCTGTTTATAATCATCAGCATATCACCGAACCAGAAGTCACCGCGAATATATTTTGTTTCGAACATTGTTGGTGTAAGTTGAATAAAAGGAAACACAAGAGTAATTTGTCCGCCGTGTGTATGACCTGCAAGAAGCAAATCAAAATCATTTTTCTCTGCAGACTCAATCAGAAACGGCTGCGGCTGATGAGTTAAAAATATTTTAAAGCTTCCATTATTATTTCCTGATAAACTATCAAGGATATTTTCCGGAATTGTTTCTACATAAGTATTGGTTACAAAGGTAATTGCGATTTCAGCACCATCAACATCAATTATTTTTATATCGTTATCAATCATCCGGACGCCGTGGTAGTCAAGAGCAGATTTTACTTCAGTAAGACTTCTCGCATAATCATTCCTGTACGCCCAGTTGTCGTGATCACCAATGCAGGAATAAACTCCATACTTTGCTTTTAGCTTTCCAACTTCACGTGCGCTCAACTCAATATAATCTGGTCCCGTTGTTATCAGATCTCCGGCAATAAGTATCAGATCAGGATTGAGCCCATTAACTTTATTTATATAATTGCTCAATCTTCCTTCATCGGTGTAATGGTCAGCCTGAATATCAGTAATAAAAACGAGCTTAAAATTTTTAAGAGAAGACGGGAGGTTTTCCTTTTTGTATTCAATGGTTCTGATAGATATGGAATTGTAATCATAAATAATTCTAATCGGTATATAGAATAGGAAAAAGCCGATTATAAGAAACAGAAATGCTGATTGAATCTTTTCATAGCCAAACTTAATTTCCTTTTTAGATTTTAATAAAATCAACTTTATCAAATCCAGGGGAATAAAAAATACAGCACACTGAAGCATCAGCAGAAATGAAATCCAGAAAGGGTAAATCAAAAGGTAATCAAACAATTTACTTTCGGGTGCTGTGAGATAAGAACCCGTGATGGCAAAGTAAGAGAAGATAAAAAGTAAAACTATCGGGTAAAGATTAACCCAGATAAGATAGATTCTTCTTATCAGCCAAAATTTCTTTTCATAAAATTCAGGGAAGAAATATCTGATCGCGAGTTTTAATCTTTTAATGAAGTAGAATTCTACAAGTAAAAGTATTGCTATGCCTATTAACAGGCGAATGAAAATCCACATTTTAACTTTCTGAAAAATATTTTATTAAAACAAAAATAAGTTAATTGCATGTAAGTACTCGGGTATAAAGGTATATATTATGGGGTATAAACGAGCAGGAAAAGTTAGTTAATAGTTCGTAGTTAATAGTTTTAGTTCTTTAGTCTTTAGTTTTAGTCAACTGGTTTTTGGTATACTGCTATGAAAAAAATAGCAACTGCACATTCACATTGGTTATTGGTTGATTAAGTTGAAATTATAAGAAAGCAGTGGTTTCTGATGTATCGGTTCAGCGGAAAATGGAATTTCGGATTAATTAAGTAAGGTAGATTAA
>CAZXGJ010000035.1:0-38876 GCA_964639955.1 uncultured Ignavibacteriaceae bacterium | reverse complement strand
CTGTAATAGATAGATAAATCCAACTGAGAATCATCAAAAGGTTTTGCAAGTATCCTTAAGCCCACATTGTGCTGCGTGATATCAAGCTTTTGGTTTGGATATAATACCGGTGCAGCAATCGGGTCGTATAGATCAGCATTTGGGTCTTCAGAACTTCTGCTGAGACTATCGTAATCAACTCCGCCGTTCAATCCCTGCTGCTTATCAACATAATAATAGTAAGCCTGGAGATTAATTGAGTTGGATAAAAAGTATTTCAGCTTAGTGTTGAATTGCCAAAGACTCAAATCTGTGTTATCATAAGTTTCATCTTTTGATCTGTTCGTCAGTTGGAAAGAGTAATTCCATCTCTTTGCAACCATCGCAGAAAACTTCCCGTCGATCATTGCTTCGCCGTCTGGTCCTTCATAATATCGAACTCTTGCATATGGTACGGGAGGAAGAAAATCTCGTGTTATAAAATTTATTGTAACTGGATTGTTATATGGTCCATATAAAAAACCCCGCGGTGATGGAACAATTTCTATCGAGTCAATATTTTCACTCTGGATGAGATTGAGGTCAAGCGAGTTTGTGTATCGGTTATTCCAGAAAACTCCATCCTGCAAATAGCTGATTCCGCTGCTGCCGACACCGTAAATGAAATTCTCACTTGGATAACCTACAAAGCCGAGGTCTTTAATAAAATTCAAACTGAATGACCGAAGCAGGTCGCCGGCATACCTGTAATTTTCAAATAAAAAAGTGTTTTTGCTAATTATATCGCTTACACCGGTAAGCGGCATTCCCTGGATCGTGACGAGAGTATCGCTCCCGGTCACCATTTTTTCTGTATAAGTTGAATCCTGCATCAGTGTTGAATCAACTCTGGAGGAAATTATAGTATCCAGACCGGTTGAAATGTTTTGATTTCGGAGCAAATTTCTATTTTGCGGGAAGGATAAAGCAGAAAAAAGTATGAAAGCTAAAACCGGTTTAAACATTAAAATTACTTTGAAAAAATTTTCTTCATCGACAGAAACAAAATAGAAATTTATACAAGAGTAAAAAAGATAAATTACCGAACACTTGACTCTATTAATACAACCTTCGCCGGATGCCCTATCCATAGGGGTTTGCACTTAATTAATTTTCAAAAAAAGTTTTGTTTGAAATAAATATTAATTATCTTACCGAACGTAACTAACATTAATAATTAAACCGGAGGGATCACATGGGCAAATCCATGACAAAGAGCGAGATTATTAACCATCTTGCCAACAAAACCAAAACCACAAAGAAAGTTGCGGGACAATTCCTTGAAGAGTTTGTTAAACTTTCTTACAAAGAAGCCAAGAAAGATTTTGTAATACCGGGACTTGGCAAACTCAGAGTTTCTCAAAGGCAGCAGAGAATGGGAAGAAACCCAGCCACTGGCGAGACAATGTTAATACCCGCCAAAAAAGTTTTAAAATTCAGAATTGCAAAAGCTGCTAAAGATGCAATCTTAAAGTAATTCTGATTTTGTTTTTACATAGCGAAGGATAAGCAATTGTTCTTCGCTTTTTTATTTTAAATGAAATATTATGCGCAATATCATAATTGAAATGGGAACTAAACTCGATCCCGAAGATTTCAGATTGGATGGAAAGATTATCGGAGTTGCACGCTCAATTACGGATTTCGTTTATTGCACATATCTCTCAGATATGGCTTTTGTCGAGGTCTATCAGAAAAAAGTAATAGGAAAAAAGCGGATAGAAGAAACAAAAAAACATTCACTCCGGGCAAAACATATTTTGCTTTCAGCTCCTGCTGCCGCAGACTATTATCCTAAGATAGGAATGAAGAAGCACAACTACTGCTATATACTAGATAACCCCGGCGATTTAATCTGAACGTCACCTCACCTGATTATTCTTTCTTGCACTTTTGTTAATTTTGTTTAAAAGAAATTTGAACAATGCAACCTTTTCATTACGAGGACGTATTATGTGTAAAAAAACTTTGTTATTGACAATCTCTATAATCGTTTCTATAAATTCCCAATCAATTCACGATTTAATTCAACCTGTTAATTTAAATCAGCATGGCACTACAGCTGTTGTGCTTCACGACCTGTTTTACTCAGACAGCTACGATATAAAAATTAAACCCAACGAAAACATAAATGCCTGGCTTAATGCCATCGGCGATACGATCTTCTTTCTTCCTGAAAAAGATTTTGCCGGCTTGACTCTTGTTTCATTCGAACTTGGTAACAATACTTACGAAATACCTGTGAAGCTGACCAGAAGTAAGAAATATACATTCACTTACAGACCTAACCCGGATGACAAACAGGTAAACTTATTCGGGCAGTTCAACAGCTGGGACAGGCACAATCTTCCTTTGTACGACACTGACAGAGATGGAATTCTGGAAATAGAAATCCCTCTCGATCCCGGAAGATACGAGTATAAATTTTATGTGGATGGTAAAGAGCTGATTGATCCGGAAAATCCCGTTAAGGTTTCAAACGGTATGGGCGATTTCAATTCTGTAAGAATAATAGAAGAAGAGGCAACCGATAAAACGTTTCTTCACATCATCGGAACAGAGGCAACAAATAGTGAACTAAAACTAAAATTCTTTTTTGAAAATACCGACCGAAGCAATTTTATAAATACCGAAGCTGTAGTCGCTTTGTTCGACAACCGGAAATTCCCGCTGGAACAGATTAGCATTATCGGCAGGGAAATTATTCTTTCATTACATAAGGAAAAAATTTCCGGTGAACATTCGGTTAGAATTTCTATAAACAGGATGGGAATGCACAGCAACATACAAACTGTTAAACTTTTAGATGGACAAATCGCAGGCGTTTCCGGCAAGAGAACACTGAACGATCAGATAATCTACTCAATAATGATTGACAGGTTTTATAACGGAGATCCTTCTAATGATAATCCCATTCAGCACGATTCTCTTTTCATTCAGGCAAATTATAACGGCGGAGACCTGCAAGGAATAATTGATAAGATTGATGAAGGATATTTCACAAGACTTGGTATAAATACATTCTGGATTTCTCCGATTGTGGATAATACAAACAGTGCATATCGCGAGTTCCCGCCACCGCACCGATACTACACCGGCTATCATGGCTATTGGCCCATCTCTGCAACTAAGGTCGAAGAAAAATTTGGTGATATGAATCTTGCCCGGGAGCTTGTAAGTAAAGCTCACAAAAACGGAATTACAGTTTTGTGGGATTACGTTTCTCATCATGTTCACGAGGAGCACTGGATGTGGAAAGAACACCGTGACTGGTTTGGCACTCTTAACCTTCCGGACGGAAGATTGAACTTAAGGCTGTGGGATGAATACCGGCTTACAACCTGGTTTGAGCCTTACATGCCCTCATTCGATTTTGCCGGTTCATACGAAGCGCTTGAATTTATGACCGATAATGCAGTCTGGTGGCTGAAAGTTACAGGCGCAGATGGATTCAGACACGATGCTGTAAAGCACGTCCCAAATGAGTTCTGGAGAATGCTGAACAAAAAAATTAAAACTGAAATTGAATTGCCGCATAAGAAGAAACTATATCAGATCGGAGAAACTTTTGGGGGAATTGATTTAATTAATTCCTATGTAAATAACGGCCAGCTGAATGCCCAGTTCAACTTCAATCTGTATGATGTTGCAATTCCAACATTCCTTGATAAGCGTGCATCTTTCGAGCTTCTCGATTACCAGATGCAGAAAAGCTTCCGTGTATTCGGCTATAACAACCTGATGGGCAACATTATGGATAGCCACGATAAAATCCGTTATATGGCCTATGCCGATGGTGATCTTGAATTAAACGATGGAAGAGCAAATGAATTTGCCTGGACAAATCCACCTCGGGTTGATAACCCTTCCAGCTATCAAAAACTGAAGCTGCATCTTGCTTACCTGCTTACTATACCTGGAATTCCGGTAATCTATTACGGTGATGAATTTGGAATGACCGGTGCGGCTGATCCTGATAACAGAAGAAAGATGCGCTTCGGCGAAGAGCTGAACAATTACGAAAAGCAGACACTCGAAGATGTAAGCAAATTAATCCACATAAGAAGAGAACATTCCGCATTACGTTACGGAGATTTTTTCACATTGCTGGCTGATGTAAATATTTACGCTTACCTGCGATCGGATATGAATGAAAGAATTCTTGTAATACTAAACAAAAGTGAAGAGAAACAAAAATTAGATTTAATTCTTCCGGCTGTTTATGATCTAAAGAGCGCAGTTGATTTGATTTCAGAGCGTGAGTTTAAAATAATTAATGATAAGCTTGAAATAAATATTGATGAAATTAGTTCTTTAATTCTAATATTGGAATGAATAAAAAATTTATTGCTCTGCTCAGAGGCATCAACGTAAGCGGTCAGAAGAAAATTAAGATGACCGATTTAAAGAAACTTTTTGAGGATGTTGACTTTACCAACATTCAGACTTACATTCAAAGCGGTAATGTTATTTTTGATTCTGATAATCCGGATTTGAAATTCATTAAAAGCAGAATTGCGATGAAGATTAAATCGAAGTATGGTTTCGATGTTGATACTATTATAACGACTAATGCTAAGCTGAAATATGTTCTCAATCATAATAATTTTGCCAGGAAGAATGCGGAAGCAGAAAAATTATATGTTACCTTTCTTGACGAAAAACCCGATTACGCGGCTGTCTTAAAACTAAAAAACACAGACTACAAGCCAGAAGATTTTATAATCGATAACGATGTTATTTACCTTTATCTTCCTAATGGATACGGAAAATCAAAACTGAACAACAATCTTTTTGAGACCAGGCTAAAAACACGGGCAACCACAAGAAACTGGAAAACCATTAACGCACTTTATGAACTATCTAAGAAGGATTAAAATTGAACAAAATTATTCTGTTAATGAGTACTGCATTACTCTTATTATCCTGCAGTGAAAGAAAAGAAATAAAACAAGAAAGCGAGCTTGAAAACTTTATGAACGATATAGCTGAAGCCTATGTAAAGCTTGTGCTGGAAGCAGGACAATACGACCCTGATTTTATAGACTCCTATTACGGACCGCCCGAATGGAAGCCTTCCGGGGATAGTCTCAAAATCAATTCCGATACATTTAATAAATTAAACTCTGCTGCTGACTCGCTCCTGGATCAGTTGGAGGATTTAAGCAGCTTTAAAGCAACCGACCTTGAAGCCCTGCGTTACAAATTCCTCTACAAGCAGCTTCTTGCAGTAAAAGCAAAAATATTTATGATAAATGGCGGTCAGTTTTCGTTTGATCAGGAATCCAAAGCACTTTATGATGTTCTGCCGGCAGAACAAAGTGAAGAATTTTTTCAGCAGGTTTTAGATGAACTTGATAATATTCTCCCCGGCAGCGGTAATATCAGTGAACGGCTAAATGATCTCAAAAAGAATTTTATAATCCCTGCAGAAAAACTACAGGAAGTATTTGATACAGCTATAAATGAGTGCAGACTAAGAACCGCTGAGCATATTAATCTTCCTGCCGGAGAAAGAATTGAGCTTGAGCTTATAAGCAATCAACCCTGGGGCGCATACAACTGGTATAAAGGAAACCTCCGGAGCGTTATCCAAGTAAATACCGATCTTCCAAAATACATTGACGAAGCAGTAGGCATTGCCGCTCACGAGGGCTATCCGGGGCACCATTTGTTCAATATCCTACTTGAAGATACTTTTGTAAAGAAAAAAGGGTGGCTGGAATTTACTGTCTATCCTCTTTTCTCGCCGCAGTCTTTAATTGCAGAGGGAACTGCAGTTTATGGAGAGGATATTCTATTTACTCCAGAAGAAAGAATAAAATTTGTAAAGGATGTCTTGTTACCTCTGGCAGGCATAGAAGTGGAAGATAAAGATACCGAACTTTATCTTCAGGCCGAGGAACTCAGGGAAAGACTTAACTACGCCGGTGTTACTGCTGCAAGAAATTATCTTGATAGTACCTGGTCACGTAATCAGACATTAAAATGGCTTGAGAAATACCAGCTAAGAACCAGAGAAAGCGCCGAAAAGTTTGTTTCTTTTATTGAAAAGTACAGAAGCTATGTTATTAATTATCCGGCAGGAAAAGATATAGTTAAAAACTACATTGAGAAAAACGGGGGTTCATACAAAAATCTTAACAGAAGCTGGGAACTGTTTGAACTGCTTAATTCACTTCCGCAAACACCTTCAGGAATAAGAGATTAATCAAACTGCTCCTTAAGTTTTTGAGCCAGCAAAGAAAATAATTCTTTGTTCAGCGATACTTCTATAAAAATTTCCTGCAAAAGCTCTCCGTTTGTTTTATTAAAATCTTCTTCCCGGGGTGCAATCAGCACACCGCCTAAATCAATTGCTGCCGGACTTACTAATATTTTCCTCTCATCGTTAATATAAAAATATCCGGGGCGGTGCCTGCTTCGCAAAAATATTATCAGACAGAAGCCAAACTCATCATCATAATTGCATAATATATTCATCATCGGTTCTGCAGTAGGGCCTGTAAGTTCTGTATAACACCGGTAAAATTTTTGAAAAAAGTAAGCCAACTTATCTTTGCTCATTGATTCAATTAAAATAATTGTCCTCAGGCCGTCATCAATAGCTGAAATTGTATTTTCATCTTCTTCAAATAAAATTTTGCCCTTCTCATTTTTCAATTGCTGTATATCATCAAAGATCGGAATACATAATTTCTCCGCTGCCTGAAAATGTAAATGATTGGGTGCAGAAGCACCGCATTGTGGTCCGTTGTAAATTAAAGCGTATTTAATGGAAAGCAGTTTGGCAATTGCTGAAAACTCTTTAAAGCTTTTTTGAATTCTTTGTGGTTTATGTTGAAGGCAAGTGATAGTAAAATGCTTCGAAAATATAGGATAAGGATTACAGAGCAACAGATATTCATTTAAAAACAAAATGCCTTTTTGCTCTGCCGGAAGATTTTTAAAACACAAAAAACATTGCCGGTTATTCAAGGCTTCTTCACTTACATCCGCGGATGTTGATTTAATCCTGGCCGGGTTATACTGCACTTTTATCCTGAATCCGTTAATCAGGAATGACTTTTCTTTTACTTTGCTTAACGTCTCAAAATTTTCTTTTAACGGCTTCCAAACTTCAAGCTGCATATTAAGAAGCATTTCGGCAGCCGAGGCATAATTACCCGCAACGGTAAGCTTGTCTGTCTCCTCATCAAGTAAAATAACATTTTTAAGCATTTACTTTTTATTTTATTTTTTTATTAAGCTGCTGACGAACTAAAATTTCATTGGTCCGAAGTGAATCTTTGTAGTAGTTATTTGCATTCTGCCTTTCAATGGAAAGTGAAGCATCGGTGTTTCCTTCCCATCTTCTGCAACAATAAATCGGCTCATAAATTCTTCCAACTTTATATAGACGGGTTATCGCAAGTCCAATTGCATAATCCTCACCGTAACTGACATTCGGAAATTTTATTTCTCTGATAACAGGAGTATAGAATGCTCTCGGTGCACCAAGTCCATTTATTCTGAGAGCGTTGTTGTGTCCGTTTTCATCAGTCCATTCACGATGATCAATTATCCCGGGAGGAATCTCATTCAGATTTAAATCAGTCAATTTATAGCTGCCGATAACCATCGCACACTTTTCTTCATAAAACTTATCAACTATTTTCTGCAAAGTATTTTCATCTGAATATAAATCATCACTATCAAGTTGAACAGCAAACTTACCACATTCCGGATGAACGATTGCTTCATTCCAGCAGCCGCCAATTCCTAAATTTTTCTGTTCCGGAATTAAATGAAGCACCCGTTTATCTTCTGAAGATTTACTACTTATTATTGTTGTTGTTCCGTCTTCTGAATGGTTATCAACTATTATTATATTAAAGTCAAACTTTGTCTTTTGCTTCTGAGCTGAGCTGATTGCATCACCAACTGTATTAGCTCTGTTTTTAACAGGAATAATAACGGACACTTCGTTCTTAAATTTTTGCTCAAAGTTGACTGACTTCTTATCCGCAGAATTAATAAAAGCATCTATTTTTTTCAGATGATGAGTGAATACTTTTTCCATTTCGATCTGTACCTCCCGGTTTTTGGGATCAACGTATTCAAAAATCTTTTCTTTAAGATGTGATTTATTATTCACAACAACTGAATAAATCGGCTCAGGAATTCTTATAATATCAGCAAGCCGGGAAATTGATAATCTTAAATCATACAAACCCGAATAATATAATTTGTTCTGCTGAGCAAACAAACCAGACAAACATTCATTCGCTGTACTTTTATTGATCAATGAACAGTAACCAAAATCAAAATCATCTCTAACACTTCCTGATTGATAATCAATCAACGGATGCAGTATTAGTTCGTCATTTTGCTTTTCAAAATAATCTGAATATATCCAGCCGGCTTTTGATCTGTTAGCTCCGGAAATTAAAGCGGTAATAATCTTTTCAGTAAGCTCAATATATCTATTACCATTTATAATCAGTAAATAAGGAGTTGAAGTGCTGTCAATTATTTTTCTGATGACATCACTGCTGAATGGAAAATCTGATTTGATTATAGAAACATTATCAACTTCAATTTCCCTGTTTGACACAACAATTATATTATCAATTATTTCAGTCTTATACAGGTTTGAAATTATCCGACTTGTAATACTACTGTCAAAAGAAAAGATTGCGGCTGTTATTCTTTGAAGATTATCCATACCTCAGGTAACCTTACCAATTTCATCCTGGTATATTTTAACAACTTTATCAGTTACACTTTGTAATTCAAAATTTTCTGTCACTCTCTTCCTTGCATTTTTACCAAACTCTGATCGTTTTTCACCAGACTCAATAAGTAATACTAATTTTTTCTTTAAGTCCTCAGCATTTTTAGTTTCAAACAGATAAGAGGTTTCCTCATCAACGGCAATATCAAGTACACCCTCTGTATTTGAACAAACCGAAGGTTTTGCCATTGCCATTGCCTCAACAAGAGCAATACCGAAAGCTTCTGAATGAGAAGGAAATGCAAAAATATCCATCGCTGCAAGAACCTCCGGCGTATCGCTTCTGAAACATGTAAAAATTAAATTGGTCAAGTTATACTCAACTGCAAGCTTTGCAATTGTAATCGGATGAAAATAACCACTGGCTTTAATAGGATGCAGCATAATTCCTGAATTATTTGCCTCAATATGAATCCTTGAATCGGCGGAACAAATAAGTTCAACTTTAACATCTCTCTTTAAAAGCTGCTTTATGGAATTCAGAGTGTACATTTCCAAACCACCCCAGCTTTTTGACAGGCAGGAATAAAGTAACTTCATTAAAACTAATCAGTAAATTTTTTTCAGCTCTGAATTTTTAAAATAATGCGAAAGAATCTCATCAAAATTGTAACCCATTTCTGCCATAACTGCAGCTCCAATCTGGCACATTCCGACTCCATGACCCCAGCCGGCACCGTGCAGAATAAATTTTTCCGGGATGTCCTTCCCAACTTTCTCAACTACAAATGCTGCACTGTACAGGTGTGTTTTCGAAAGCACTCTTCTTATTTCAAGCTCCTTACCTAACAGAAGGCTTCTTTTTGTTCCGACTATCTTAAGCTTTATAATCCTGGCAGAATAACCGCGCTCTGCAGGGATCAAATCAATTATATTTCCAAAGTCTATGCCCGTAGTATTTTTAATCAGGTCTGAAATTTCATCCTGCTCATACTCAATTTTCCACCTGTAAAAGTCTTTTGTTTCCCTGTCATAATCGACAAGAATATCAGAAAGTATTTTATGGTCGGTTGTGTTGCAGAATGCAGGCGGATTTCCAAGCATCCACTTTCTTGCATTAGACTCGTCAGAAAAATCCGTTTTAAAGTTTTCAGGTTCGTATTTGTAATCAACAACGGAGACCAGGTAATTATGTTTAAAAGCATCCCAAACATTTTCGTAGGATTCGGTAATACCACCGCAGCATTTCGAATACCTGGTATCGCAGATATTTCCACCGCTTAATAAAACGATGCCCCTGGTTTGTTCAATTGCACTCCGGGCATTTTCCGAAATTATTTTTGATACACCCTGGAATCTCTGGCAGTGATCGTCGGCACACACATCAAATATCGTATGGTCCTGGTGGTCGTACCATTTAATTATTTCATCCTCACTCCCGGTAAAAGAAATTTGATCACCTGGAATGGTGTTACTTCTTTCTTTCTTACTGATTTGCGCCAGTACCCAGCTGCGTGCAACTACTGCCTGCGCTTTAAGCAATTCTACCGAACTTTTTGCATTCATCTCAGATGAAATGACACTTGTTAAATATGCCTCAAGCGGTAGTTCATTTATAACTTCTATCCGGTCACCCTCCCTTATCAGTTTTAGCGAATAATTAAATCGTTGTTTTTCTTTTCTCTCCCAGTGAAACTTATGCCCGATAATTACGTCCCAGAGCAAAAACGACTCGGAGATTGGATTAGCAGGATAAAAATTTATTTTATCCTTGGATTCTATTTTACTCTTTTTACACTTACAGATTATTTTATCATCCTTTACTTCTGCGGTAAACACACCGTTAAAACTCTCCTTGTAACCCGGAACACTAAAGTCACCGTAGAGCTCAAATTTAATTTTGCTGTCTGCCTGAATCCCTACACGCAGCAAGGGTTCATCAATGGGTATTTTGCGGAGTAACATGAAATTTACCTGACAGATTAACTTTTAATAAAATGTAACAAAATATAACAAATACTTTATTTTTGTAAGAGCTGAAAACTCATAACCTGATGTAAAGTTGGATTAGTACCACCTCAGGTACTTTGCGATTTTATATACGAACGGCAATTGAAAAATCAGCTGAAACTTTGGAACTAGGAAAGGCGGGTTTTATTTTAGTATTCAAAAACCGTAATGCTTTGCCCGCAGCAAAGCTTGCAGAAAATAATTCAGTTCAAAGGATTTTGTGAATAAGAGAAATTTTCTCATCATTTTGTTTGCCGTAATTCTGCTTACAACTGTTTTACTCTCAATTTCAGGCATTATAAATATCGGCTTCCATGAAATTTTTTATTTCTTATTAATGACAGCAGGGATAGCATTTGTATACATTGGAATTATGAATGAAACCGGTTTAATAATTTTCACCGGAACAGGATTATTTCTTATCGGGGTTTTGCTGTTGTCAAAACTTTATTTCAATGTGGAATTGAATAATATTGTATTTATCCATCTGGTAACGTTCGTAGCCGCAGCAGGATTTCTTCTTGTTTTTATAAGCAAGCCCGGTAAGAAATATTTAATGGTAATTTCTTTTCTGCTATTTATTTTAACCGCAATCTCGTTAGTAGCGTTTACAAAGTTTGAACTGGCGGGTTTTTTTCACTCGATATTTCCGCTGCTTAAAGTATACTGGCCTGCACTTATCATTTGTATAGTATTGATAGTTTTACTTAAGAAAAAAAATGGTAAGTAAATTTTGCAGGACAGAAAAAGTAACGGATTTTATCCTATGAACAAGTGTTCTTCAGTCTTAAATTCTATCAGTGAGATTCCGAGCCGGTTTTTAATTTTATTAATTTCCTCACGGTTAGAATCAGCCTCGCCTGAAAACTTAAAATAAATAAATACCAATAATAAAAGCGCTATGATAAATAAGATTACAGATATCAGCAGAGATTTTTTTATGCCCTTATGCAATATTTCCAATTCATCTTTATAGTAAGATTTGACGTAGTCCCGTACAGTTTTTTCTATCAGATCTTTATCAGGAGCGGTTTTCGATTTTGGTTCCCTTTTTTCAATCCTGCTTTCATACAAAGCATCTTCCGCAGGTCGTTCGTTAAAGTTAGGCTGAAACAAATCGGGAGTTTTAGTACTTATTACATCTTCCTGAAACTCATATTCAGCAGGCGGTTCATCAAAAGGCTGTTCAACCGGCTGATTGACTGCTTCCGGCTGTTTCGGTTCTTTTACTTTGGTAGTAATTTCATCACGTAGCTCGTAAAGTTTTTTGGCAACTTTATCTTTTAGTTCCCAGCCCGGTGTTTCCAATACGAGCACGGAAGGCAGTAGTGCGGCAAGATTCTGATATTCTCCCAGCTCTTTCCAGGGAAAATTTGCATCCTCAGCCATTAGTGTGCTTAATGCAGACAGATCACTTTTACCCGCACAACCAATAGTACTAAGCCTTATTAATTCCAATGTCTTTTTGTTATCCATCTACTTATTCTCTTCAGACAATTTCTGCCGGATAATGTTCATCGCCAATTGTAATTTAGATTTCACAGTTGGAAGGGGGATTTTTAGTTTTTCTGCTATTTCTTTTTCACCCATACCTTCGTAGTAAGATAATTCCAGAACGTATCTCTGAGCATCCGTTAGCGAAGCCAAAATTTCTTTTATTCTATCTCTCTTGTTAAGAACCTGCTCAAGATCCAGAGATTCAATTTCCGGAGATAATTTTGTTAATATGAATTCTTCCTCATATTTATCATCATAAATTTCAGTTTCTTCTTTGTTCTTTAACCGCCTAAGCTGGTCTATGGCCTTATTACGTGCTATTGTAATCAGCCATGTATAAACATTATTCGATTTGAAATCAAATTGATCAATTCTTTTCCAGATAATAACAAAAACATCGGAGAGAATTTCACCTGCAATTTCCTTATCTCCCACAATTTTTTTTATCAGAGTATAAAGAAGAGGAGAATACCGATCATAAAGTTGTTCAAATGCCTTGGAGTCGTACCCTGCAACTTTAAGCATCAGTTCACTATCTAATAATTTGCTGTTTTCAGCCAACTTTTACATCCATTTAATAGATAAATTTCTGGGATTAAAACTAAAGTTATACCGTATAAAAAGCAATTTGAGTGCCACAAATGAATTCGTAATATAGTTTAAGCTTACAGCCCATTTTATTATTTTTACTATTTATAAAATGAATAAGGAAAAAATGACCTCTAATGAAATAAGAAATCAGTTCCTGAATTTCTTTAAAAGTAAGCAGCACAAAATAGTTCCTTCATCGCCGGTTGTTCCGTTTGATGACCCGACACTGTTATTCACAAACGCAGGTATGAATCAGTTTAAAGATGTATTTCTTGGAACAGGCAAAAGAGATTACAAACGCGCCGCTGATACACAGAAATGTATTCGTGTAAGCGGTAAACACAATGATCTTGAGGAAGTTGGTCACGACACTTACCATCATACATTTTTTGAAATGCTTGGTAACTGGTCATTTGGTGATTATTACAAAACTGAAGCAATTGTATGGGCATGGGAGCTACTGACAGAAGTGTGGAAACTTCCTAAGGAAAGACTGTGGGCAACTGTTTATAAGGATGATGATGAAGCTTTCGAACTATGGAAAAGCAAAACCGATATTAACCCAAATCACGTATTAAAATTTGGAGAGAAAGATAATTTTTGGGAAATGGGCGAAACCGGACCTTGCGGACCTTGTTCAGAAATTCACATTAATGTTGGCGATGATTATGAAAACCCTGAGTACGTAAATGCAGGAACTCCGGAATGTATAGAAATCTGGAACCTTGTTTTCATTCAATATAATCGTGATGCAAGCGGAAAGCTCCATGAACTTCCTGCAAAGCATGTTGATACGGGAATGGGCTTTGAAAGAATTTGTGCGGTCTTACAGAAAACAAATTCTAATTATGACACAGATATTTTCTACCCATTAATAAATGAAATTGTAAAACTCACCAAAATTAAAATCGAAACAGATCTCTTAACAGCGGCTAAAGAAAAATCAGAAGAGATTAAGATTCCAACGAGAGTAATTGCTGACCACATCCGTGCATTAACTTTTGCTATTGCTGACGGCGCTGTTCCCGGGAATGACGGAAGAGGTTATGTTCTCAGAAGAATTTTAAGAAGAGCTGCACGCTACGGAAGAAAAATTAATCTGAACGAACCTTTTCTTTTTCAGCTTGTTGATGTTCTTGTCCAAACAATGGGTGATGTATTTCCTGAAATAAAGGAGAAAAAAGAGTACGTTAAAAAAGTAATTAAAGGTGAAGAAGAAAGTTTTAATGCAACGCTCGATCGTGGGATTGAACACTTTGAAGAAATAATCGAAAAGCTCAATAAACAAAACAAAAAAATTATTCCGGGAGAAGATGTTTTTAAACTTTATGATACTTACGGTTTCCCTGTTGACCTTACCAACATAATGGCAATTGAAAAAGGATTTACTATTGATGAGGTCAGGTTTAATGAATTGATGAATCAACAGAGAGACCGCGGAAGAGAAGCATCAAAAGAAAAGTTTGCTTCCGTTAACGTTCAACTGAATGACACAAAGGGATTTAAGTTTTCGAGTGAGTTACCAACAGAATTTACGGGCTATGATGAACTTCAAACAAAAGCAAAAGTTACCGGATATAAACGCGATGGAAATACTGCTCTTGTTATTCTTGACAAATCTCCGTTCTATGTTGAAGCCGGCGGACAGATTGATGATACCGGACATTTGATTATTGAAGGGAATAAACTCAATGTTGTTGATTTACTAAAAGTTGAAAAAAAGATTATTCATATTTTGGAAAATGACTCCGGATTAATTCTTCAGCCGGATACAGAGCTAATTGCAGAGGTTGATTCATTACGGAGATGGGATATTATGCGCAATCATTCAGTTACTCATTTTCTTCACGCTGCTTTAAGAAAAATTCTTGGGACACATGTTCAACAGGCAGGTTCGTACGTCGGACCAGATCATCTCAGGTTTGACTTCACTCATTTCACCAAACCAAGTCCCGAAGAATTACGCGATATTGAAATATTAGTAAATGAACAACTCAGAAGAAATCTTCCAATGTATCATCACCGCAATATTCCATTTGAAGAAGCAAAAAAGATGGGTGCATTGATGTTCTTTGGAGATAAATACGGAGACAAGGTAAATGTTGTTCAGTTCGGCGATTTTACAATGGAATTCTGCGGCGGAACTCACGTTAAAAACTCTTCCGAAATAGGTCTCTTTAAAATTACGAGTGAAGCTTCTATTGCCAGTGGTGTAAGAAGAATAGAAGCAGTTACAGGTGCTGGCGTTGAAAAATATATCCAATCACAGCTTGAACATATGAAACAATTCAGTAATAGAATTGATGAGCTTTTGGATACAAAGAAAAAACTCGAGAAGGAAATTTCAGATCTCAAATTAAAAGAAAAACTCGGACAGCTTGATCACATTCTCTCTCTTCATTCTTCTGAAAAGGGAATAAAAGTATTTAAAGGAAGAGTCCATGCTGATAATATGGATGAACTAAAATCTTTCGGTGATGAGCTAAGAAATAAAATGGGAAGCGGTGTTGGCGTTCTTATATCGCAGGTGGAAGATAAAGTCGGTATTGTTGCAGTTGTGAGTGATGATCTGATAAAAGAAAAGAAACTAAGTGCTGGAAAGATTGTCGGTGAACTTGCAAAGCTCGTTGGCGGAGGTGGTGGCGGTCGTCCGCATCTTGCAACTGCCGGAGGTAAGGAAATTTCCGGAATCCCTTCTGCAATAAGTAAGGTTGAAAAGGTAATTGGAAGCTTTATCTAAAAATTCAAATTCCAAAAATCAAAAGTCAAAAATATTAGCGCTTTTGAATTTTGACTTTTTACTTTTGATTTTCTTTAATGAGTAAATCCAGAATAAAATATATATGCTCTAACTGCGGTTACGAATCACTCAGGTGGCTGGGCAAATGCCCTGAGTGTGATAGCTGGAACTCATTCACTGAAGAAATAATAGAAACTTCCAAACGCAAACCCGCAATAAATAAATCAAAATTCGAACTAAACACAATTGAATCAATTTCTGCTAACGAAGAAGATCGGATTAAAACAGGAATAGACGAATTTGATCGTGTGCTTGGCGGAGGATTGATGCCCGGTTCTGTTATTTTACTTGGCGGTGATCCTGGAATTGGAAAATCTACTCTTGCAATGCAAGCTGTCGCTAATATCAATAAAAAAGTTCTGTATGCAACCGGGGAAGAATCTGAGAAGCAAATAAAATTAAGAGCAAGCAGACTTAAAATTAGTTCTCCTGAGTTTTACGTTCAGGCAGAAACAAATCTTTCAGATATACTTGGAGCAGTCAATCAACTTTCACCATCAGTTGTTGTCATTGACTCAATACAAACGATGTACAGAAGCGAGCTCGATAACTCTCCCGGAACAATAACTCAAATCAGAGAATGCACGGCTCTTTTGATGGAAGAAGCGAAGAAGAACCATTACTCTGTAATAATAATCGGACACGTTACAAAAGAAGGAATGATTGCCGGACCAAAATTACTTGAGCATATCGTTGATACTGTTATTCAATTTGAAGGTGAATCAAATCATTCTTTCAGGATACTGCGTGCACAGAAGAACAGATTTGGAAGCACAAATGAAATTGGTGTTTTTGAAATGCACGAAGATGGACTTCGCGAAGTCAAAAATCCCAGTGAATTATTTTTAAGTGAAAGAGAAAAACAAACCCCCGGATCAGTTGTTACTTCAAGCATTGAAGGAACACGACCAATTCTTCTGGAAGTGCAGGCACTTGTAACTCCATCCAATTATGGCTATCCGCAAAGAGTTTCGAACGGATTTGATCAACGGAGACTTTCAATTCTTCTTGCAGTTCTTGAAAAGAGAGCAAATGTTCGTGTATCCGCCACAAATGTATTTGTTAACATAGCAGGTGGAATCCGAATAACTGAACCCGCAGCAGATCTTGCAGTTTGTGTCGCTATCGCTTCAAGTCTCACAGAAAAAGTCATCGACAACCAGGCAATTATAATTGGTGAGGTTGGTCTCGATGGAGAAATAAGAAGTGTTGGGCATATCGACAAAAGAATTCAGGAAGCAGAAAAGCTGGGTTTTAAGACTGCTATCATTCCTGCAGGAAATGAAAAGGGACTAAAACTTACGGGCAATATCAGTATTAAAACTTTTGATAATCTGGCACAAGTGGTAAGTGATTTATTATAATCTCTTCATTTAAAATAATCACTCAAACAACACATATTAACTTTCATCAACCAGAAGAGTTACCTGATACATCAATGATTTAATTTTCAAATCTTAATTCTCTATATATTTAAGCGAATAAAAAGAACCTTTAATACTTAATGAAATCAATTACAAAAATATGTTTTGTTCTGTGTCTCCTGCTGCTTGGTCCTAATTTTGCACAGGAAAGAAAAATTAGCATCATAGCATTAACTGATTCACTGCCTGAGAATGCTGTAATTCACATTGTTGGTGGCGGTTCTGAATTAGGTTTTTGGACCCGTCATCAAAAAATGAAAAGGTTAAGTGATAACGAGTGGTTATATGAAACTTCGGCTAATGTCGGAGATACAATCTTATTCAAATTCACAAGAGGAGATTGGAGGACCGAAGCAGTTGATTCAAACGGTATGGAGTTTCCAAATTTTTTTCACGTTGTTAAAAAGGATACAACATTAAAATATCATTTTACCAAATGGCGTGACCAGGTTCAACGAAAAATAATTCTAACAAAAGAACGTATATTAAATAAAGGCGGCTTTGTTGAGTTGTTCGAAGGATGGAAATATAAAATAGGTGATGACACAACCTGGGCCGAGCTGGATTATGATGATAGTGACTGGAAATCTATTAATCCACAATTAACTAAAGAAGATTTTGAAAAGCTGGATTGGACAGGAAACATCTGGTTCAGAAATGAAATAAATGTTGATTCTTCTCTCTGGAATACTGTTTTTGGTCTCAGTTTCTATTGCACCGGTGCAGCGGAGTTGTATTTGAATGGCAGACTTCTTTATAAATATGGTGTTGTGGGAACTTCAAAAGAAGCAGAAGAAATTTTCCTTGACCAAAATCCAAGGCACATCTTATTCGATAAGAAAGAGGTGCAGGTTATTGTTGTCCGATACTCAAATCATTCCGCTGAAAAATTAATCAACCTCGATATACAAGCTGGTTTTACAGCTATTCTTGGTGATATGGAAGTATTGACTTATCAAAGAATTAATGCAGTAAGAGAATTAACAGTCAATCAGATGGCATTTGGTGCATTTATACTGGCTTTTGCCATAATGCATTTACTACTTTTCGTTTTTTATCCCCGGGCAAAGGAAAACTTATTTTATTCATTTTCAATGCTGTCTTTTTCAGTAGTTATTTATACTTCAGTTCAAAATAATTTTGTTAACTCAGTACTAACAGGTATTACTTTATCAACGATCAATTCAGTATCAGTTCAGCTCTCCATGCTTTTCGGTTTACTTACTGTATACTCAAGTTCATACGGTAAATTACCAAAGCAGTACATTTATTTTATAATCGTTGGAGCATTATTTATAATTCATACTATTTTCTTCCCACGATTTGGGGGAGATTCAGCAGATATTGCATTTTTTATTTTTGCCGGAATTATAACTGGCGAAATTGTCAGATCAGTAATTCGTTCGATTAAACAGGAATGGAGCTGGGGCTGGTTAGTTGGAGTAGGATTTATCGTAGCAATTTTATTAATCGGTTACCAGGTTCTTATTCTCACCGATGTAATTACAAGACCACTCTTTGGAATCTACCTGGTTTATGTTTATGGCTTAGTATTCCTTGCTATCACAGTTTCAATTAACCTTGCCAAGAAAATGTCTGATACACATAAGGATCTTGAAAAACAATTAGTTCAGGTTAAAGAACTTTCACAGAAAACTATCGAACAGGAAAGAAAGGTTAAAGAAGAAGAGCTTTCAAGAAAATTACTTGAAGCAGATAATCAAAGAAAAACCAAAGAGCTTGAGGAAGCAAGGAAACTTCAGTTATCAATGCTGCCTAACAATGTTCCAAAAGTTCCCGGACTTGAGATTGCAGTTTATATGAAAACAGCTTCGGAAGTCGGAGGCGATTATTATGACTTTAAATATGATAATAATGGAAGACTGGTTATTGCAATTGGTGATGCAACCGGTCACGGAATGAGCGCAGGAACTATGGTAGCAACAATCAAAGGTCTTTTCACCGCAGAAAATTCGCAGACTGATGTCGTGACATTTTTAAATAAGAGTAATTCGATCATCAGAGATATGCGGCTGGGAAATAATTATATGGCAATGCTCTTAGCAAAGATTGAGGGAAATAAACTAACAATCTCTTCAGCGGGAATGCCTCCGGCACTTATATACAGAAGTAAAAATAAACAGGTTGAGGAAATAAAACTTCAGGCGATTCCGCTCGGAGGACCAGCAGACTTCCCTTATCCTGAAAAGGAGACAACTCTTTCGCAGGGAGATACATTAATCTTAATGTCAGATGGTTTTCCTGAACTTTTTAATGAGCAAAAGGAAATACTGGATTATTCAAGAGCAAGGCAGATTATCGGTGGAATTGGTGATACTTCTGCTTCTGAAACAATTAACTTTTTATTAAAAGAAGCAGATAAATGGAAGGGTAATGCAAAGCAGGAAGATGACATAACATTTGTGGTTGTGAAAAGAAAATAGAGAAAGTTTGGATTTTTGTGGCAAATCAGCAATGGATTACTAACGATAGTGTTAATAAAAATTATTTAATGGCTAATACAGTTAAAAATCTTTGCTTGAGATATTCAATAGTTTTTATATTTTTAGATGTGGCTTTTGCCATAATGTTGTTTTAATTATTATTTGAAGTTCTAATGAGTAAAAAACTTTTTGTGGGAAGTCTCCCCTGGGCAGTCGACGACGAAGGATTAAAACAAACTTTCAGTCCTTACGGTAAAGTTGTTTCTGCCACAGTAGTAACAGATCGCCGGTCCGGACGTTCAAAAGGATTCGGTTTCGTGGAAATGGAAAACGATGCCGAAGCCAAGGCAGCTATCGAAGCACTAAATGGTTCTGAACTAAACGGCAGGAACATTGTTGTAAACGAAGCAAAACCAAAAGAATAAAATCTTCATTGGCATATTTTGTATGTTTAAGCGCTCACCTTTCGGGCGCTTTTTTATTTTAAAACGCAAACGTATTCAGACTAATCACAAAATTATTGCTCCCTCTGTAATTCAACTTCCAGGCAAACTCAAGCTGGAACGGAATTATTCCCTGCCCCAAACCGAATCCAATTTCATAAAATGGCTTGTTAAAAGTTTTTATTTCAACAGGAAGCAGAGCGGCAGACTCATCTCCGATTTCTGTAATTGCTGAGTTGAAGAAAACATTAAGAGTAATTTCCCAGTCTTTAAGGCCCGGTACTTTCAGCAGCTTAAAAATTTCATCACGGAAGTTATATTCGAGATTCAGTGTTGCAACTCTTTCACCAAATATTTCATTCACTTTCAAAGTCCTGAATGTAAATGATTTTGAAAGCAGGTTTATATTTCCCGGCAAAGCGTACATATCCTGGTGCGGCAGAGCACCAACATTATACATCCCGAAAAGTTTTACATTGAAAAATGAGGAACGAAAAGATCGAGTAAAATTATCTACGTATAATCGGTAAGTAGTGAAATTCAGATCACTGTTTAACCAATCTTTATTTGAATGCGTCACATCTCCTTCGAAGGTAGTGTACGAGCTTCCTGTAAATGCTCTTCTGCGAAAATATCCATCTTCGATGTAATCCCGGAAATCCAATTTGAATCCTGAAGTAACTGCGTTGATTGTCGCTTCATAAATATTCGGATTAATTGGATACTCTCTGTCCTTTTTGAAGAATGAAAAGTCTGTGTTGTTCTGTGCACTTTTATCTCTCCTGTTCAGAAATCCTGCACTCAAAGCAAGCACAGGAAAAACTTCACTTTCAATTTTAAAATCATATCCGGCAGAATAATAGTAGTTCCGGAATTCTTCTTTGTTCAACAATGCAAGAAGTGATGCAGTCAGATCGGCATATTCATCAGAAGTACCGAAGAGAACTTTAATTGTGTTAAAAGCATTTAGGGTCAATGATGTTGTTCTGTAATCACCGAGCAGGTATTCGAAAGAAAAATCTGTTTTGAATCTTTCATCTGAAAAACCATAAGCAAGATCGAGTGAAGAGTTTAATCGCTGATCAAGGTAATTCTCAAAATAAAATCCAAGCCGCGGAGTGAAACCTTCTACACTGTTAAATCTCCAGAAATTAAGAGTTCCATTAATTGCAAAATTTTCTGAAAAATACGTCCGCGTACTAACCCACGAAAACTGATCCCAGAAAGTAACAGGAACATTTTTCAGGCTGTCAATTCTTTTGTAAGCTTTCTCTTCCTCAAAAGTATTAGGAATAGTTTGCACTGATGTCCAGAATAGCGAATCTTTTTTATCAGCATCAGGAAGAACAGTAACGATTGCTTTTGAAAAAATATCATCACTCAATTCAGGATTAATTTTGTAATCATATAGAATCGTATTCAGCTCAAAACCAAATTTTACGAGACCGAGCACATTGCCCTTCATAAAAAGTCTGTAATCGACCGGCATATAAATATCATCATAGCTTGCGAACTGTTGAAAGATGCTTATGGTGTCAAAGATACCACCGATATTTGCTGCACGGTTCAACTCAAGTTCAACCTGTATGAGTTCATAAGTGCTGTCGTTTATAAAAATGCTTCCCTGAAATCCGGGATCGTCAGAGCTTTCCGTTTTAAGAAATATTCTGTACACCTTTCTGTCATTCTTTAACACCATTCCTTCGATGTAGTAGTAATAATAATCCAACGCATCATCGGCAATTGGTCCGGGAATTCTTCCTCCAAAAAATCTGATGTCATCTTCATAAAAATTCTGAATTAACCTTCCGCCGGTAACCGTGTTTATTGTGGGAGGAAAGTTCGCACTCTGTTTCCTTGCAATTATAACGTCTTTATACTGATCTGGCTTTTTGAAGTAACCTTTGCTCTGATTTTCAAGCAGTCCTGTAATTTTCAAATCAACTGAATCATCATCACCGCCAACTCCTGCTGAAACAGTTCTTCCTCTCGCACTTATTTCATCTGTAGTTCTTACAAGCCCTTTTGTGTATGCTTCGAATTCATAAGAATTCAGTTTTGCATTTCTCTCTTTCTTTTTCCCGATTGCTTTACGAATTATTTCCAGTGCCGGATTTTCACCGGGCTTTATTACAATTTCAGGCAGAAGAATTTCTGTTTTCCTGAGCGTGAATTCAATTCCGGTTATGTTACTCATCAAATCAATTTTAATAGTATCAGAATAATATCCGATGTAAGAAGCAACGAGTGAATAATTTCCGGGAGCCAACTTTAATTCATAATCACCATTTGTATTTGCGGCTGTTCCAAGTGTGGTATTTATAACACGAATATTAGCATAAGACAGCGCTTCACCTGATTGTTTATCTGTTATTCTGCCTGATATTGTGAAAGTTTGTGAGAACAAGTTATCATAGATTAGAAAAAAAGCTAAAAGTAAGTAAGTGATTTTCATACAGAAATTGATTGTGATAATTATTTAAAGTTACTCAAAAGCTTAATTAGTATTAAGAGAAATTTTGGTGTTATAATAATACAGGTAATCTATTTATCTTTTCAAAAGTAAAATAATATTTTGTTACCGAGATGAAGTATAAAAAAATCATTTTGCTGTTGTTTATATTTTTCTTTTCAGGAATCATACTTCCACAAAGAGAAGTTACAACGGAAACAGACCCTGTAAACATAACGGCAATGGCTGTTATAAATAAATATATCTACGCAATCGGTGGAACAGATAAATTTAAGAGCGTTATGGACAGAACAACGGTTATGACCGGCACAGCAATGGGTCAGCCGATTGATATTGTTATAAAACAAAAATTTCCGGATAAACTTTTCCAGGAGCTGAAAGCCGGTGAAGTAAAACAGCTTCTTTATTACAGCAACGGAAAAGGAGCTATGTTAATCGGTACAGAAAAAACCGAGATAGAAAAAAAAGAACTTGAACGTCTTATGATGGATGCAACAATGCAGCTTCTGCTCGATCCTGAAAAGTATGGTGTTAAATCAGAATATCTCGGTGTTGAATGTTTAGATAGTATTGATTGCTATGCCATAAAACTGGTTCTTCCTTCCGGAATTCGCTGGTTCCAATACTACAATGTCGAAACCGGATTAAAGTATAAAGAGACAAAAGAAATTCAGACGAAACAAGGATTGTTCGAGCAGGAAACTTATTTTTATGATTACCGTGGAGTTAAGGGTTTAAAATATCCTTTTACTATTAAACAATATTTCGGTATTCAGGAAATTGATCTCACAGTTACCAGCATTGAAATAAATACAGGATTGGATGATAGTATATTTGAGCTGCAATAAGAAGGCCCCACCCAACCCTCCCCTAAGGGGAGGGCTATTTGATCATTTAATTAAATGTCTTATTTATAGTGAAAACCAAAAAATACTCAGCAATAGTTTTTGATTTAGGCAAAGTTCTAATACCTTTTGATTACACTCGTTCTATTGATAAGCTCAATCAGATTGAAAATGGATTAGGTGATAGGTTTATTGAATTTTATAAATCTAATTACTACTATCATCGTGATTTTGAGAGAGGAAAAATTTCTGAAAATGATTTTGTGAACAGGGTGCTTGAAATTATTGATCACAAAATCGATGCTGAAACTTTTAAGAAATATTATGCTGATATTTTTTCACTAAATGAAGATATGGTCTCGCTTCTTCCCGAATTAAAAAAGAATTACAAACTCTTTCTTCTTTCTAATACTGATTCAATCCATCAGAAATACGGCTGGCAGAAGTATGATTTCTTAAAATATTTTGACAAACTCATTCTCTCTCACGAAACGGGTTCTGTAAAACCGGAAGAAAAAATTTATCGGGAAGTTGAAAAAGCTTCAGGCTTCTCTTCCGAGCAACACTTTTATATTGATGATATTAAGGAATATGTGGATGCGGCGATAAAAATTGGCTGGGATGCTGTGCAGTTTGTTGATTATAAAAAATTAGTGAGCGATTTTAAGAGCAGAAATATATTTTAGTTTTTGGTTGCTTGGTTTATAGTTATAGTTCATTTGTTTTTAGTTTTAGTCTGATTGTTATTACTAATTAAAAACCGAACAACCAAAACAAGTAACCGAAAGACTAAAACCAACAACTAAAAAACTAATAACTAAATGTGTTTAATAGTCTTCGCAAATAACGTCCATCCAAAATACAAGCTGATCTTTGCTGCAAACAGAGATGAGTTTTATAACCGACCGAGCGAACAAGCTGAATTCTGGAATGAGTACCCCGATCTTCTTGCCGGGAAAGATCTTCAGGCTGGTGGTACGTGGATGGGAATAACCAAACAAGGCAGATTTGCAGCAATAACAAATTTCAGAGATTTGAAAAACCACAGAACCGATGCGCCTTCACGGGGAAATTTAACACTTGATTTTTTAGTCCATGATATTTCACCAGAAGAATATTACAATACGTTGAAGCCAACTATAAATGACTTTAATGGTTTTAATCTTCTTCTCGGTTCTGTTGATGAACTCTACTACTTCTCTAATAAAACCGAAGGACTGAAGAAACTTGAATCCGGCATTCACGGAATCAGTAATGCATTATTGGATACTCCGTGGCCAAAAGTTGAAAGAAGTAAACGTCATCTTCAAAGTTTAATTAAGCAGGAAGATATTAATGCGTGGGAAGTTATTGCGATACTTAAGGATACTTCAATTGCCAAGGATGAAGAACTCCCGGATACAGGTGTTGGATTGGATCTGGAAAGAATGCTGTCTCCTGTTTTCATCAAATCAGAAAAATACGGAACAAGATGCTCTTCGGTTGTTATGGTTGATACTGATTACAATGTTAAATTCGTAGAAAAATTTTTCTTCGATGGAATAGGTAATTTTTCAAACAAAGAATATAAATTCACAATTAATAAATAAGTAAAGATTATGGAACCGAAAGTAATTCACGAAAAAGAAAATCAACGATTTGTTATTAACATCGACGGAGATGAAGTCTATGTTGAATACACAATGGAAGACAAAAAAATAAATTTATATCACACATATACCCATCCCGCATTGCGCGGGAAAGGATTAGCGGCTCAGGTAGTCAGAGCCGCTTTTGAATTTGCTAAAGAAAATAATTTGAAGGTTATACCAACCTGCTCTTATGTCCAATCATTCGTTGCTAAGAATGATAAGTATAAAGAGCTGATCGCTGGCTGATTATTTCAGTTTTGCATTTAGAATTATTGTCGGACCTGTGAGCGCTTTGGAAACAGGACAGCCACCTTTTGTCTGTTCAGCGTGCTTTGCAAATGTTGCAGCATCAATACTTACTACATCACCAACACAATTAAGTTCAATCTTTGTAATGGTAAATCCGCTGTCAAGTTTTTCAAGATGAACATTTGCGTCTGTCTTAATTGAGTTTACTTTGAATCCCTCTTTTGATAAAGAATTTGCGAGAGCCATTGAGAAACATCCGGCGTGTGCGGCACCAATTAATTCTTCGGGATTTGTAGTTGTACCAGTTTCAAAACGTGAACCAAAATCGTAAGCAGTGTTATTTAATAGTTTAGTTTCAGTATTAAGTGAACCTTTTCCGCCTTTTAAATCGCCTTTCCACTCGGCGTTTGCTTTTCTGATAGGCATATTTTCTCCTTTAATTTTTTTTGTGATAAGATAATTGAAATTGGATATACTAAGTTAACACTATCCACTCAAAATTCGTTCAGGTATATTGGTAAAATTAAATATTTAGGGTGAAGAGAAGAGATAAAAAAAGTCGGAGCATTTACTCCGACCTATTATTTTTTAGTGACAGGAGACTATTTTATTAAAATCATCTTTTTAGTATCAGTATATGAACCGGTTTGCAATTTATAGAAATAAACTCCGCTTGATAATTTTGAGGCATCAAAATTCATTTGATAACTGCCCGCTCTGACATTTGAGTTTACAAGCTCCTCCACTTTTTCACCAATTAAATTGTAAACAGCCAAATTAACAATTCCATCCATCGGTATAGAATAACTAATCGTGGTTACAGGGTTAAATGGATTTGGGAAATTTTGTTCCAGAGCAAATTTAATCGGCGAATTAACGTCAACTTCTATCTCATTTGAATAGGTATACGAACCATCAAAATCGATTTGCTTTAATCGATAAATATATTTGCCTGATGTAACATTATCCACATAATAGTAGGTTTGTCTCTGCGTTGTAGTACCTTTCCCGCTAACAAACGCAATTTGGGTATAGTCGTTACCTAAACTTTTGCGTTCAATAGCAAATCCCTGATTATTTGTTTCTGTTGCTGTAACCCAATTAAGTGTAACAAGCTGACCGCTTACATTAGCATTAAATGAAACCATCTCAACAGGAATAAAATAATTTTGGAATTTGAAAACGTAACCAAACGAACCTGCAGTATAAATATCTAACTGATTACTTGTTTTACGAACGCTAACAATTCCATATAAGGTTGCGCCGCTTGTGCCATAGGCTGTCCAGTTAACCCCACCGTCGGTTGTCGCAAATGTAAATCCGGCACCAGTACTAATCATACCGTAATTAGCATCAACAAAATCCACGTTATAATTCGTAACAACTACACCCGATGGAATATTTGGTATCGTATCATACATCCAGTTATTTCCCGAATCAGTAGTACGATAGAATCTTCCGCCGCCACCGACACAATATCCTAAATTCTCATTAATCATCTGTATATCGTAAAGGAAACCTCCGTAAGAATCTGAAAGCGGTTGCAACGTCCAGGTATTCCCACCGTCAGTTGTCTTAAATGGTCTTGGTGTATAATTAACAACCCATCCAAGTGTATCATTCAACATATGTGCACCATATATTCTTGAATCATTGCCTGTTTGACCTGTAAGCACTTGCTGTGTCCAGCTTACACCGGCGTCAGTTGTTTTCCATATCGTTCCTGCATCTGAAGTATTCGAAAAAACCCATCCGGTATTAGCATTGATAAAATCTACTTTATATAATGTTTGTCCGGGTGTAATAGTTGTAGTTACTGAGTCCCAAACTAATCCTCCGTTTGTAGTTCTATATACAGCACTGTTTGATCCAACTATGTAGCCCAGATTGTTATCAATCATGTCGATACTTCTGAAAGTTGCAGTTGAATTTGGCACCAATTCCGTAAAGTCAGATGATTCTTTATCTTCAGCTTCAGCATCAATTTCAGCTGGTAATAAATATCTGTCACCGGAAAAATTATTTGCTGCTAAAGTTGTTGTAGCAAATTGCCAGTTATTACCTCCATCGGTAGAAATAAAAATTTGGTCGAAAACACCGGCTGTTGAAGGAGCTCCAACAGTAATTATTTTTCCAGTAGTATCTGCCCAAACATCGTAAATAGTTCCCGGTCTTAGTAAAGTAGTGTAAACAGAATTAACATTTGAAAATTTAGAATTGATCAATCCGAATTGTCCAACTGTAACAAAATCATTTCCTAAAAATTCAGTCGAGTAATAAGTTCCTGTCCAGGGTTGATTAGATACAGGAGCTAAGAAATCAATTGTATTCCAGGTTGCACCATTATTAGTTGTTGAATAAAGATAAAATGGATCACCAGTTAATACAACCTGATTGCCAACAAAATCTATATCATAAAAAGTTGTACCCGTTGGTAATCCAGTGCTGGCATTATTCCAGGTCAGACCAGCGTCTGTTGTGTACAACGCTTTACCAGCTGATCCTGTTATCCATCCGTTCAATGGATCTTTGAATGCTATTTTATAGATTGTAAATGATTGTCCTGACGCAATCGTAGCCCAGGTAGAACCACCATCGGTTGATCTTCTTATATTGCCAGTTGTACTCGTTATAATTATCAAAGTATCATTTGGTGAATAGACATCATAGTAAGTTGCAGAAGGCGGATTAAGATTAACTGTCCAGGTTAATCCGGCATCTGTTGTTTTGGCTAGTCTTAACGTAGATGCACCAACAACATATCCTATATTATTATTCAGAAAAAATATATTATTGATTGTTCCTGAAGGAAGATTTGTTCCTACAGTATCAAAAGTAAGACCTCCATCAGTGGTTCGTGTTATTCGACCAACACCAACAGCAACACCTGTGTTTTGATTAAAGAAATGAGCAGCATAACGTGTCGTAGTTCCCGAACCTACAATTGTTGCGGGCGCACCGGCAGAGTGGTGAAAATACCAATTATTTCCACCATCAGTGGTTTTCATAAATGTGCCGCCCAATCCAAGTGCGTACCAATTATTTGCATCCCATGCTTTTACCCATCGAAGAGTATTTCCTTGTGGTTTCTCATGCAGCCATTGCCAGTCCTGATTTTGCTGGGAGAACAAATCTAGACACGATGCCAACAAGAAAAAGAAAAAAAGTGAAACAGAAATAGTAAGATTTTTCATCGAACCTCCGGTCTTTTGTTTAAGTAATTGTTAATTAGAAAAAATACATTTCAAATTTTTATTTAGCATTATTGATATATGATAAAAACTCATCTGCGTTTACAAATCCTGTTAATCTTTTTATCTCATTTCCTTTGGAATCAATTATAAGAACTGTCGGCATTCCGATTACATCAAATCGTTTTCTAAGCGATTCATTTGATTCGTTGTTTTTTGTCATATCAACTTTATAAACTGTAAAACGCTCAAATTCTTTTAACACGCGTTTATCAGAAAAAGTTAATGCATCTAATTCTTTACACGGTATGCACCAATCAGCGTAAAAATCTATTACCATTCTTTCTTTGTTCCTGAGTGATGCCTCATAATTTTCTATACTGAATTTTTTCCATTCAGGTTCGAGTTTTTCTGATGGGATGATTGCATAAATTGAAATTGCAAGTACGATTACTGAAAAAACAATCTTAAATAATCTAAATCCCTTTGCATCATTTGCGGTTTTATCCACAAAAAGTAAAATGATTGCTGCAATAATTCCGAAAACCGGAAGTGCATAACCCTGAATAGCTTTTGGTAAAATCGGATCTAAAAAGTAAAATGCCATTCCGATCAGCAAGAAGCCGAAGATGTGTTTTACACCTTCCATCCATAAACCCGCACGCGGTAAGCTTTTTATTTTTCCCGAGAAGATTGCAAGTAATAAATATGGAAATCCTAAACCGACTGCGAGAACAAAGAACATTAAAAATCCATAGAGTGGATCAGCTTTGGCTGCAACATAGGTTACGAGTCCAAGTACAAAAGGACCTATGCAAGGAGCTGCAACAATTCCCATCGTTAATCCCATAAAGAAAGCACCAAAAGCTCCGCCCTTTGCACCGCCGGCTTTCATCACCCACGAATCCGGAAGTTTAAATTCATAAACACCAAACTGACTAAGTGCCAGAGTAACAAACAAAAGAGCAATTATGATAATGACGATGGGATTTTGCAGAAGACTTCCAAAAACAGCTCCGCTGAGCGCTGTTACTACACCAACTACAGAGTATGTAAGAGCCATTCCAAGCATATAGAGTAGGCCAAGCATTACCAAACGGTTGGTTTTCCCTTCCGATTGTCCGCCAAAGTATCCAATTGTTATTGGTATGAGCGGATATACACAAGGGGTAAGATTTAGTGCAAGTCCTGCAAGAAAAACAAAAATTAAACTTAAAAACAGTCCGCTATTTTCTAATGTAGATGCAATAGAGTTATCGTCCACTTTTTCTGTTTTTGATATTTCTGTTTTTACATCTTCAATTGTGGGTTCTTGATTTATTACTTGAACTGAATCTGTTTCTTTAATTGTTGTGTCAAAAGGAGTAATAATTTCTGTTTGAGATTCTGCATCAGATTTTTTCTCAACAACTTCTAATTCAAATTCTGTTGTTGTTACATTTGGAGGCAAACAAGAAACATCATTGCAAGCCTGATAATCCAAAGTAACAATAACCTTTTGTTTACCTGCCGGAGTGTTCGCATCGGTTGTAAAAGTAAGTTTTGCGTTTGATTCTGCTTCATAAACAGAAACAGGCTCTTCTGAAAAAGATAATTTTAAGTCTTTTGCTTGTGGATACTTTACACTTGAAAGTTTTACTCCACTACCTTTAGCGGTGATTTCACTTGGGATTAAAAATTCATTGTTAGGTTTATTTGAGTTAATGTGCCATTCCGGATTAACTGTGATGGTTAAATTAACAGTTACAGACTTACCTTTATTTACTTTAACTGCCTTTTCAATCACACTAATCTTAACAACATCTTCACTTTGTGAAAATGTATTACTTGTTACAAACAGAAATGTAATCAGAGATAAAGTAATTGTTTTTTTAATGCTGCAAATAAATTTCATTTCGTAATCCTGCTAATTAAAGTTCCTTCAACAACGAAATCGTAGCGGTTATCTCATCTACCAAACGATCCGCGCTGCCGCTAAATCCAGTACTCTCGATCCTGATTATTCCATTTTTATCAATAAAAAATTTATTCGGGATTCCCTTCGTATTAAAAGCATCACGCACTTTGTATTCTTTATCCAGCAGGATATGAAAAGTGTACTTTTTCTTGTCTATCAGACTTTTAATTTTTTTCTCGACATCATCACCCTTTTCAGAAGTATTTACAAAAAGGAAAACCACATCCGGATCGTTAGCAAATTTATCCACAGCTTTCTGCATGCCCGGAAAAGATGCTAAACAGGGTGCACACCAGGTTGCCCAGAAATCAAGAATTACAATTTTACCCTTATAGTCGGATAATGAAATATCTTTGCCGTTCAAATCTTTAAGTGTAAAGTCAGGGGCAATATCATTTTTAATTTTCGTTTTTGCTTCTTCTTTTAATCTTTCCAGAATTTTATCTTCAAAGGTTGCAACCAGTTCGTTATACTTATCCAGGTTACCATATTTGTTCTGATAAATTATCTTGAGTGTTTCTTTCATCTCGGATGTCATTTTTTCTTCAGCTATTGCATGCTGAATAATTTTTTCGGCCTCAGCATCTCGTTTTGCCCAGACTAACAAAGCCGAATAATTACTCATCATTTGTTCATTCGTAAAAGATTCAACCGGCATATACGTCATCATTTTATCAAATACGTTTAATGCCTGCTCATTTTTCTTACTTGCATACAATGCATTTGCATAAGAAATATAATTCCAGATTAAAGTAGTTTTTCTTTTTCTGTACCAGCTAACATCAGAAGTCATTTCAGGTTTTTGCTCTGCAGGATTTTTCAATTCTGCTTCTGCCATTTCCACACTGCGTTTTGCAAGCTCTTCAGCATAGGGATAATTTTCAGACAAGCCTTCATGTACTAATGCTCTTGCAACACCCGAATACAAATCAGAACTGACTTGTGCACCATAACGGTCAAAAAACTTTTTAACCTTTTCAATATTTTTTTCTTTCAGATAATATCTGGGCAAACTTTCAAGATATCTTTGAACACTAATATCCCCCGGATATTTTTTAAGTAATTGATCTACCAGAGCATATCTTTTTTCTTCATCTTTTTCTGCGTTAACATTCTTGATTTCGGCTCCGATAGCAAAACTACTGTTAGGAAATCTTTCAATCGCTTCTTTTGATATCTCGTTCATCTTTTGACTGTTCTTTATCATATTGTAACCATAAATCAGGGTGCGGTAATCTTCTTCTGTACTTGCATAGTAATTCCTGAAGTCTTCAAGATACTTATCAATCCGTCCATTATCATTATTTTTATTTCTGGCTGCAGCCTTAACAAGTAAATAGAAATATTGTTTTTTCAGATCAGGATTTTCTGCGAGAATTTGCTCAATCAGTCGTTCATCATTTGTGTTAACATTTACACCTGTTGAAAGATATAATCCATAATTAAACATTACTGCATATTTACCAAGTTGGGAATGCGTGTTTGCAACTCCTTTATCATTGTATGTTAATATGTAGTATCCTTTTGTGCCGTTGGAAATTTCAGCGTCTTTACTTTCAAACTTTAATCCGACAACATCATATTGCTTGTCAATTTTAATGCTTAACTCCCACATATCGCCATTCTTTTTCATTGGCAACGAAATCATTTCTTGTTTTACAACTGAGTAAAAAACCATTGTAGCATAAACGGCATCTGATCTTTCTAAATCAGTTCCTTTCGTAGAAAAAAATATTTTAACCTCACTGCCGGCGATTGGTTTTTCCGGCTGACAACTAAAAAGCTGAGCATAAATACTATCTTTTTCTTTATCACCTGATGAGATAACAACCTGACTGAAATTGTTTGAAAAAAGTATGATGACAAAGTATAATGCTAAATACAACTTCATTTGATTTCCTTAACTGGTTAATACTTTTTTTATTTATAGTTATGACAACTTTACAACTGTAATCTTAGACCAAACGAAGTTTCCCTGCCAACCATTGGATATATTTGTCCTGTTACGAGTTGTTTGTCAAAGATATTTCTCATATCAAAAATGAATTGCAAATTGCTTAATACCCAGTAATTTGCACTAACACTGAATATCATATATGAACCTGTTTCCACCAAAGGTATTGATGAATAAGGTATATCAGGTATTGCTTCAGTATAAAGAGCATCGTAGTAAGTAAATAAATCCCGTGTTATTACAGTGCCACGGTATTGCATTTGTAGATTTACTGAACCGGGCAATCCGGTAATACTTAACGCTTCCGGTAAAGTATAAGCAACAGATGCATTAAAAATATTTTTAGGTGAATTTACTACTCTGTCTCCGGCTTGATAACCCGGAATTCCTGTATTATTATCACCATAAAAATTCTCGCCATAACGATTATCCATGTAACTGAAAGAAAAGTTTATCATAAACGGATTTAAGTATGCGGAACCGGCGATCTCAATTCCATTATTATCAACAGAACCAACGTTGTTGTATATCTGATCTGGTCCAACATCCTGCAGGAAAATTAAATTTGTTCCCTGTTGATTATAGTAAGTTACTTCCAGCGAATAGTTATCCTGGAAATAAAAGTCTGCCCCTATTTCATATCCTGCATTTTTTTCTGGCTGAAGATTATCATTAGGTAATATTCTTGGTGTAGTAAGAAGATTTCCTTCTATTTGTTCCCATCTTGGTGGTTGAATTGTGCTTCCGTATGATACTCTTGGTTTTATCTGAAAATCTCCAAATTGCTGAATAAGTGAAAGACCAACTCTCGGAGCCTCAGAGTATCCATTATTTGCAGAAATGTTTGTATTCTTTTCAATTCTGAATCCGGCAGTTAAAAAGACAAACTCTTCATAACCCCATAGCATCTCAGCAAAGAATCCATAGTTTTCATCTACTCTTCTGGTTTTGCGGGCTAAAGTAGGATCCACAATCGTTTCATTTGACAGCTGACCTTCATAAGCCTTCTGGGTATAAAGTCTGGTTTGATCATAAGAAGCTCTCCAATATTCAATACCACCGGTTAAATCAAGTTTTAGTTCAGGGATAACATTCGTATAATAATTATTTACATACCTGATTGAATTCTTTTTCATAACAGAATTATCAATCATCCAGTATTCTGTTACTAATGTATCAGGTGTTCCGGGGATTGGGGTTTTGATTACTTTACTTGGAGATGTATAATCATATCTGTCCTGAAAGTAAGAATTAAATCCAAGCATAAGGGAGTGATACCAGTTTCCCATCAAAACGTGTTTTATTATTGCACTGGCATTACCCGTCTGATTGTCAATTTTTGTGCGCGGGATAGAATAAGTTTTTGGTATCGAATCGTAGTCATCCCAATTTCTTTCAGTTTTATAAGTCTCCCACATTTTTGATACTGATTGAGTACCGCTTTCAGTATTTCCGTAATCTATTCTTAGATCGAGCAGTACGGGATCCAGATTAATTTTACTGCTTCCGAATAAAGAAATATTACTTGATTGCGGAATTGAGGAAGGTAAATATTGATAATCTCTTGCTGTTCTCGAGGCACCTAAATTATATCCAATCTGTCCTGAACCACCGGTTAAATTTAATGCAAGATTATTTTTTAAAGGTACCTCATCAGAATATTTATCTGATATTGCTGATAACGTTCCGGAAACATTAAATCTCGTCCTTGAAATAGATGATTTTTTTGTAATTATATTTATAACCCCACCACCAGCACCTGAACCATATAAAGTAGAAGCCATTGGTCCCCTCAGAACTTCAATTTTTTCAATGTCATTTACGTTTACCAATTTATTAATATCCTGCTGTGGAGTAATTGGCGGAGTAAAATCAACTGACTGCACATTTAAATCTGATTGTGATCTGTATGCTTCATTAGTTACCGGAACACCATCAATGTATATCTGTAATTGTTTTGTTGATGAGCTTGATAATCCTCTTAATATAGGATTTTGATTATAACCCTGTGTAAGTTCACTTGGAACATCCTGATAATAACCGGGAACATTATAAGTTAAAATATCTGTTATGTTAGTAACTGCAGGCATCGTCTGCTGTATCATATCCATTGATATGACAGTTATAGGATTTGATAATTCTTTTTTCTCACGCTGACTGAAAGATCCTGTTACAACAACTTCATCCAAATCTACCAGTGATGGATCGAGAGCAAAGTTTATTTCAATTTTTTTATTATCATCTACGGTAAAATCTTCGAACTTAGTAACATAACCCATATACTTAACTTCGAGAACATAATTCCCCTGAGTCAATCCATCGATGCTAAAGAATCCATTCATATCAGTTGTTCCGCCTTTAGCAACTATCTTCTCACCTGCTTTATAAATTATAATATTGGCAAATGTAAGCGGTTCTTTGGTTTTAGAATCAGTTACTCTGCCTTTCACTTCACCGCCGGTGAATCTGGCAACTTTAACTTCTTTGTAATTTGATCTTTTAACAACGATTTGATTATTAATAATTTGAAAATTAAGATTGAATTGAATTGATAAGCCCTGTAAGATTTCGCTCAATGGTTCGTTGGTAACTTCTATAGTAACTAATTCATTTACCGGAACTTCTGACTCAATGTAAAAGAATTTTAGGTTGGACTGTTTCTCGATAATTTTAAATGCACTTTCCAGTGTAACATTTTTTGCATCTAAAGTTATTCGAATATCTTTTAACTCCTGTCCTTCAACCGGAACATAAGCAAATAACATATTCAGGATAAATATTTGTAAAAGAAAACCTTTCAGAGAATAAATGGTAGTCATTTTTACTATCCATAAAATGTTTTTTTTCATATATTTTAATCCCTGGCTAAATAATAATTACACAATCGTTGTTTAGCTGTCTCAGCCGTGATAATCTCGCACATTATCACGGCATTTTTATAGTACTCTTCTATTTTTTTCTATAGAATATTATTTTACTAACAGTATCGTTGTCACTGATAGTCATATATTCAAGTTTTGTAGCTGACTTAATAACTTTTACAATTGTCCATAAAGATTCATTTTCAAAGTTCGCATTTATTCTTAATCTTTTAATTGATTCATCAGTCAATTCGAATTTTACGCCATAAGCCCGCTCAATTTTTACCAGTGCCTTTTCTAATGATACATTGTTGAAAACCAATACATTTTCTTTCCATCCTATTACTTCTTCAAAATTGAAAGATGAAATTTTCTCTTTTCCTGTTTTTGTATCGTAGATTAATTGTTGTTTTGAGCTCAAAGTTTTTTCATTATTGTCTGTATTGACACTTACTTTTCCTTCAACAAGCGAAACAACAATTTCATTTTCTCTATCAAAAGCTTTTACATTAAATTTTGTTCCCAACACTTTTGTAGATAGATCACCTGAATGAACAATGAATGGTAATTCTTTATTTGGTGAGACTTCAAAATATGCTTCGCCGTCTAAATAAACTTCCCTCTTGCCCTCGATGGACATATTCGAATATTTAAGTTTGCTGTCTGCATTCAGCGTAATTTTAGTTCCATCCAGAAAAGTGATTGTACTTTTTTCTCCAATCCTGGTTGTTTTTTCATGCCATTTAATTTCTGCAGCTTTATTTTCTTTTTTGGTATCAATCAGATTAAAAACAGAGTAGCCCAGAACAAAAAGCAATACGAAGGAAGCCGCAATTTTTATGATGTAACTTGATTTAGAGAATTGCTTGTGCTGAATTTTATCTATTGCTGCAATTCTATTTTCGATCTTTTCAAAAATCTCATCCCGAACTAACTTTTCATTTCCTAATTCTTTTTCATTCCAGATAAGATTGGATGCTTGGAAGGAATTCAAATATGCGTCAAGTGATTTTTTTTCATCCTCAGAGCATGTACCATTTTTATATTTTTCAATCAGATTATTTAGTTCGTTATCGTTCATAAGAAAAAGTAACCGCTTTCTTTAATAATTAATTATAACATTTGTTCGTTGAATAAACTTACTTTAACAGCAGCATTTTAATAGTTTTAACATTTTCATCCGATTGTAAACGTGCGATGTAAATTCCGCTAACAAAATTATCAGCCTTAAATTCCACTTCATTATAACGACCTGCTTCCGCATAACCATCAAATAATGTAGCAATCTCTTCTCCGAGTGAATCATAGATTTTTAACACTGCATTTCCACTTGACTGGATTGTAAATATTATTTTAGTCGATGGATTAAATGGATTGGGATAATTTTGATGAAGACAAAATTCTGTTGGTGCCTGCATATCATCATCAATGCCTGATACAGTTGTAGAGAATGTTCTAACTTCGCTGAAATCACTCCATCCTGCAGGATTGAAAGCTTTGACTCTCCACCAATAATTTTTTCCTGACTGCAATTGTGTAAATAGATAAGTTGTATCATTAACCTCAGTACTTACAAGCGGAGTGTTAAATTGATTGGTAGTATCAATCTCGATTAAATATTTGCTTACTATTGGCTGACTTTTTTCCCAGATAAACAGTACACTTGAAGAACTAATCACTGCTCCATTTGCCGGCGAAACAAGAATCGGTGCAGAAGGTAATTCTAACGGCTTACCAAAATATCTGGCGAGAGCTAAATCTAAATCAGAGGTAGTTGCAAATCCTGCTACAACAATTTTTCCATCCGGCTGTACATCCATTGCATAACCAAAATCAATCCCCGCGGCAAAGTCTGTAAAAACTATTCCATTAGTGCCAAAAGAATTATCAAGACTGCCGTTCATATCATACTTAGCAAGTGTAAAATCTTCATTGGCACCGTTCTTAGCATATCCGACTGCAACTATTCCAAAATCATGGATATAAGAAACGGCATAGCAGTTTGCACTTCCTGTTCCAATTGAAGTAATAACTTTTCCATCAGTATCAAACGTATTGTCCAGTGTACCGTTTGGATCGTATCGGGCGAGAGAAAAATTATTAACTGATCCAACTTTAGTATAACCTGCAAGAATTAATTTGCCATCATTTTGTATAGAAAGAGAATATGCAAAATCATCCCCTGTTCCTATTGGTGTTGAAACTATGCCGCTAAAACCAAAGCTGTTATCTAAAACGCCGCTGCTGTTATACTTTGCAATTGCATAATCAGCATTACCATTTATAGAAACTGATCCAACCGCTATAATGCTGTTATCTCCAAGTAATTTAATATTTCGTATAGTCGAACCGAAAGTACCAAAGTCAGTTACAACAATGCCAGAACTACCAAAAGTATTATCAAACGAACCGTCAGTATTTAACCTAATCAGAGTAAAATCTAAACCATTATCCAGATCATCATCAGAATTTCCGGCAGCAACAATTTTTCCATCGGGTTGAATTAAGATCGAATAAATATACTCTGGTCTTGAACTAAAATTTGTAATAACAATACCACCTGTTCCGAAGCTGTTATCTAATACTCCTGAGCTCTCATATCTTAATATCACCCAATCAAAATTAACATTTGGTAATTGTGATGCACCGCCCACAACAATTTTTCCATCTTGCTGAATTGCAACAGCATAGGCTTTATCATAAACATCAACTCCTACCGGTGTTACTACAATACCACCCGTACCAAAAGTATTATCAAGTGTTCCGTCTGCATTGTAGCGTACTACCGCTATATCATCATTTGAACCTACGCGTGTATATCCGGCACCAACAATCTTTCCATCCGGCTGCAGAGCAATTGCCTGAATAATATCGCTTCCGGTTCCAAGTGAAGTGATAACTTTGCCATCTGTTCCAAAAGTATTATCAAGTGTTCCTGGTGTTTGTGCTTTGATACTTAATGAAAATATCGATATAGCTATTACCAGAATTGTTAATTCATTAACGAATGATTTAGAATTGAAATTCATGTTGCTCCTTATACTTTTTAAGAGTGTATGGGCTGATATATTTATAATTGATTTAAGTATTGTTTTGAATCATAACTTAAACTTCTTATTACATCTAAGTACCTTAAGATTTAATAAGTACTATCTGATGAAAATATTAATGATTTTTTAAATGCCTGATTTTAGAGCAGAATCAACGTTTTTTGAAGGCGTTACGGAGTGTTTGTAAAGTTTTACTGATTTGGTTTTTTACGGTTTGAATTGATAGTCCTAACTTGTCAGCTATTTCTTTATTGGAAAGATTTTCATTTCTGCTTAAATGAAAAATTTTTTTTCTCTGTTCGGGAAGTTTTGAAATAACATCCTCAACTTTTGAGTTAAATTCAAGAAACTCTATTTCCTTACTGATGTCAGATTCCTGAAGGAACTCATTCATTTTTTCAAGTAATTGTCTTTTGTATTTACTGTTACGGATATGATTGAATATGCTGTACTTAACTGCCTGAAAAAGATATGAAGCGGGATTTGTAACTTCAATCTCATGCCTGCGAATCCAGATGTTAACAAATATTTCCTGGACTACATCTTCACACAAATCTTTATCCTTCAAAACATTATACGCATACATATACAACCTGGACCAATACCGATCATAAAGTACTTTGTATGAAACTTTATCATCATTACGGATGGAATCGAATAGTCCTGAATCTGTTAAGTCAATTAACTTTCTCTGTTCCATAATTACAGTATAACTAAAATTA
>CAZXGJ010000034.1:0-39971 GCA_964639955.1 uncultured Ignavibacteriaceae bacterium | reverse complement strand
CATATCATTCATTTTCACAGACGGTATATGAAATCGCTCCCGGCACAAAGGGCAACGAGATTGTGCTGACTGTTGCCAACGTATCGGAGACGAATGCCGCCACAAACGTATTCGTTGCACTCACGAAGAAATCATCATCGCTGAGCTTTAGCAAAGAAGAAGAAACGATAGAGACTCTGGAGGCGAAGTCAGAGGCTGAGGCATCGTTCATATTTGACGTAGAACGAAATGCACCGATAAATAAAAAAGACACAATTGAATTTACGATAACTGACGGAATGGGAATAATGATGACGAAGCAATTTATATTCAGTTATGTTGGTCCAAAGCAATTCAAGCTAGAGCAGAACTATCCGAACCCATTCAATCCAACAACAACGATACAATACCAGCTACCGCAGGATGCAAGAGTAACATTAAAAATATACGACATATTGGGAAGCGAGATAGCTACATTGGTAAACGAAGAGCAGGAAGCTGGATACAAAGAAGTTCAGTTTACAGGAAGCAACATTGCAAGTGGAATGTATGTTTACAGACTTACAGCAGGTGACTATGTATCGGTAAAAAAGATGATGGTTTTAAAATAGAAACAGAAAGTCTCCCCCTTTGGGGGAGATTTATTGGGGGCTTATTTCCTTCGCATATAACCTCTCACAAATGTTCGACAGCATTTCTTTCTCTGATTTCGTAAGCGACGAGGAATAATCTGAAATAAACTTATCAATCTCAGGATTAATTTTTCTAAGAACCGCGATCCCTTTTTTTGTAATTCGAGCCATTGATAATCTTCTGTCACTTTCTGAACTGTATCTTTCAACAAGTCCTTCCTTAATTAATCTGTCAATCAATCTTGTAACATCAGGTGAAGGTTCAACCATTCTTCTGATAATTTCTCCTCTTGGATAACCTTCGGGATGAGCGCCTTTTAAAATTCTCAAAACATTAAATTGTGCCAGTGTAATTTTGAACCGGTTGCAAATTTCATCAAGTTCAGAATGAAGGTAATTGGATGCTACAAGCAGATTAAGTACAACTTCCTGTTCAACTCCGCTGAATTTTTCCTGCTTTAATCTTCTTTTAAGTATTTCGCCCATTTTTAATTCTAATAATAATGAAATCAGGTGCAATAATATCTATCGGTTGATGAATTCTCAACAACTAAAATTTAACAGAGTGCAAAAATCCTGTATAGATTAACGGCTAACATATTGCTATTTTCATGAAGAAAAATTAATTAACTAATAAATTTAACTGAATGACGTTTCTTAATCCTGCAATTTTATTCGGACTATTAGCTGCATCTATTCCTATTATAATTCACCTGCTGAATCTTCGCAAGCTAAAAAAAATTGAATTCAGCACGCTTCAATTTCTTAAAGAACTTCAGAAAAATAAAATCAGAAAGATAATACTAAAGCAGTGGCTGCTGCTTGCATTAAGAGTTTTAATAATTCTGAGCATCGTAACTGCATTTGCAAGACCTACTATTGTCGGAGTTTCTATTGGCGGGACAACCTCTGCAGCAAAAACAACTGCCGTATTTATTCTTGATGACACATTCAGTATGTCTGTCATTGATGAAAACGGTTCTTATTTCAACCAGGCGAAGGAAGCTATAAAAGATATTCTGACTCAATTTGAAGAAGGTGATGAGTTCGGGTTGATACTTGTCTCGCATCAGCCGGATGAAATTGAAATGACTTCAAACATCGCAAAATTTCAGCAAACAATCGATGCGGCAACTATTTCGTACGCCAGCGGTAAATTAAATAATTCAATCATTAAAGCTGCTCAACTAATTGGTGAAGCAAAAAATTTCAACAAAGAAATTTATCTCTTCACTGATTTTCAAAAAGGAAGACTTGCGAATGAAGATGAAATTTCCGATCTGAAAGAACAGCTTGGCGAACAAGTCCGTTTTTATTCATTCAATTATTCAGGGAAAGAAGTATCCAATTTTGGAATTGAAGATCTGAAGATTAACACACAGATATTTGAGAAGGATAAGCCTGTTAAGTTTGAGGCGACAGTGAAAAATTATTCAGAAAGAACGAAAGACAACCTTGTAGTTTCACTTTTTATTAATGGAGAAAGACTTGCTCAGCAAAGTGTGAATCTTAATCCGGGCGAATCGAAAATTGTTAACCTTGAAGCTTCTGCTAAAGTTAATGGAATTAATGATGCATTAGTTGAAATTGAGGAAGATGATATTCTTGAGGATAATAAACGCTTCACATCTTTCAACATACCTGAAAAAATTTCCATATTGATTCTTGCAGATAATCCGGCAGATATTAAGCTTGTTGAAGCTGCATTAAAATCGGTTTCAGACCAAAGTTATTTTGAAATTACAGTGAAAAAAACCGAGCAGATTTCCGGAATACAGCTAAATAATTTTCAGGTGATGATTTTGGTAAGCAGTAATTTTCTGAACGCAAAAGAAAAAATAAATCAATTCCTTAGTTCAGGTAAAGGAGTAATTATTTTTCCGTCCTCCGACTTAACAGCGACGAATTTAATCAGTTCACTTAATTCGATAAATGTTTTCGCTTCTGGAATATTTGCAAAAACTGATAAAGGACAATCCGTCCGGTTTAATGAAACTGATTTTAATCATCCGTTGTTTGAAAATATTTTTATGGATGAAAAGAAGAAGCAGATTGAGTCGCCTGATATATATTCTTACTTTAAAATAAATCCCGGTGGAAAAGGCAAGAGTATAATCAAGCTGGAAGATGAAAGTAGTTTTTTGAGTGAATATTCTATTGGCGAAGGAAAAGTTTTATTGTTCAATTGCTCTCCCGTTTTTTCGTGGAGTGATTTTCCGATTAAAAGTATTTTCGCTCCTTTAGTTACAAAATCGGTTATGTATCTTTCTTCAAAAAACATTGGAGATGAAAATTATATTGCCGGAGAAATAATAAATGTAAATGTATCTGAGAGAACACTTCCACAAATAAAAGTTGTGAGACCTGATAACAAAGAAGATTTTATAAATATGGATGAGAATCAGTTATCAGATTTTATTTCTTATAGTTCAACTTTTACCGGCGGAAATTATAAATTCTTTTCCGGTGAAAAACTTTTGGCAACAGTCAGTGTTAACACAGATCCGGCTGAATCAATTACAGAATATTTAAGTAAAAGTGAATTTGATGAGTATCTTGAAAAAATTAATTTTAAGGGGAAGCATATTCGCATTGGTAAAAATGAGAATCCTGCTGAAATGATTTTGCAGGCACGATTTGGCTCAGAGTTATGGAAATATTTTTTGCTTATTGCTATTCTTCTTGCACTGGTGGAAATGACAATTGCCAGAAATGCTAAAAAGGAAATTACCGAAATCAAGACCGGTGCGTGAATGGATGAATGCATGACTGCATGGAAAAATTCATTTTTAGTTTATATGTAATCATGCATCCATGCAACCATGCATCCATGCAATGAGTGATTTGAATATTTTATTAATGTTAAAACCGTTTTATAAATTTGATTGATATAACTAACAAGCGTAGCGAACGTGCAATGCTCATTGCACTTCAAACTCGACACATTAGCCGTGAGAAGGTGGAGGAACATCTTTCCGAGCTTGAGGAGCTTGCTGACACCGCAGGAGCTGATTCGATATTTAAAATTATTCAGTCAAAATCAGCAATCGATCCGGCATTCTATATTGGTAAGGGAAAAGCGGAAGAATTGGCTCAGCTTGTTGAATTGAATGAAATAGATCTTGTTATCTCTGATGATGATCTGACTCCTGTTCAGGTTAGGAATCTTGAAAGACTTTTTAATAGAAAGATAGTTGACCGAAGCGGATTGATACTTGATATCTTTGCTCTTCGTGCAAAAACCAAAGAAGCAAAAACACAGGTGGAGCTTGCACAGCTTGAATATATGCTGCCAAGATTAACGAGGGCTTGGACACATCTTTCAAAACAATACGGCGGAATTGGAACAAAAGGTCCAGGCGAAACACAGATTGAGACTGACCGAAGAATGATTAGAACCAGGATTAGTCATCTGAAAGAAAAATTGAAAGAGATTGAATCACAACGACAAACGCAAAGTAAAGGTAGAAAAGATTTTGTGAGAATTTCGATTGCCGGTTACACAAATGCAGGTAAGTCAACTTTGTTCAACCTTCTAACTAAGTCAGATGTTTTTGCTGAGGATAAATTATTTGCAACACTTGATTCAACTACACGAAATATTAATTTCGCCGGAGAAAAAATTCTGATTAGCGATACAGTCGGATTCATCAGAAAACTCCCTGCACATCTTGTAGCTTCATTTAAAAGCACACTTAATGAAGTCCGGGAATCAGATATCATTCTTCATATAATTGATCTTTCTCATCCATATTATGAAGACCATCTGAGAGTTGTTGATGATACATTGAAAGAATTTGACAGCGAACACAAAAAAGAAATAAAAGTTTTCAACAAGGTTGATTCGGTAGAGGATAAAAGCATTATCGAATATGTAAGAAATAAATTTCCGGGCAGTGTGATTATCTCGGCTATGAAAGGGATTAATATTTCTTCGCTAATCAAATCAATTGAAGCAACTATTAAAGATTCATTTGTTGAAGAAGAGCTGTTACTTGGAATTGAGCAGACAAAACTTGCATCACAAATCCACGACCTTGCAGAAGTAACTTCAGTTAAATACAATCACGATACGGTCATTTTCAAGTTTAGGGCAAACAAAGAAAATTCTGAAAAGATTAAGAAGCTAATTTCCAATTCTTAATCCCTTACTATCAGCCAACCTTTATTTTTCAATATGTAATTAAACTTTAAGCCCTCTCCTTGAGAGAGGGTTGGGAGAGGCTCTTTAATTGATTAATTTTGCTTTAACAATTCATCATCATTTTTTTATCAGCCTATGGCTGACAGGAAGGAATAAATGGCTATCATACTTAATGGATCAGGATTAACCGTTGAAAAATTAGTCCGTATCGCAAGAAACAAAGAACAAGTCGAACTCAGCAAAGACTCACTTGAAAGAATAAAAACCTGCCGTGCAATGCTCGAAGAAAAAATCAAAGCTCACGAAATAATGTACGGAGTTAACACAGGCATCGGAGAATTTTCCGAAGTTGCTTTAAACGACGAGCAGGTAAAAGAATTTCAGAGGTATCTTATTTACAACCACGCGGCTGGTATCGGTGAGCCGATGCCAATTGAACATGTTCGCGGAGCAATTGCAGGAAGAATAAATGTTCACGCTCACGGGAATTCAGGATGCAGACCTGAAATAACTTTAACTCTCGTTGAAATGTTAAACAAAGATTGTATCCCTGTGGTTTGCGAGAAAGGTTCTGTTGGTGCCTGCGGTGATTTAGCACCAATGTCGCAAATCGCTTTGCTGATGATGGGGGAAGGTGAAGCATTTTACAAAGGTGAAAGACTTCCCGGAAATGTTGCATTTGAAAAAGCCGGAATAAAAGTACCCGGACTTCAGGCACGTGACGGACTTGCAGTAATCAACGGTTCAAACTTTATGACTGCAATTGCAGCTCTTCAACTGTACGATATCAATCGCTGGTTAAAGCAAGCGGAAATTGCCGCTGCAATGTCTCTAGAAGCTCTTCTTGCAAATATGAAACCTTACGATGTGCGTCTTCACAAACTGCGTGGGTTTTCCGGAGCTGTTCGAAGTTCGCAGGCAATTAAAAAGTGTATTGAAGGAAGTGATCTACTTACCGGTAAGCTTAAACAAAAAGTTCAGGATGCGTATTCAATGCGTTCAACTCCGCAGGTTATCGGTGCAGCACACGATGCTGTTGCTTATGCAAAATCACAAATTGAAATTGAGCTGAATGGTGTCGGCGATAATCCTATTTTCATTGCTGAAGATAAAATTACTTTGACTGGTGCAAACTTTCAGGGAACTCCTGTTTCTCTTCCAATGGACATGATCAGTGCAGCGGTTACAATGGTCAGTGTTTTATCAGAAAGAAGAATGAATAGACTTAACAATCCTGCGTTGAGTGTTGGACTTCCGGCATTTCTTACAAAAGGTGCAGGTATGTTTTCCGGATTGATGTTAAGTCAATACACAGCAGATACATTAATCGTTGAGCAAAGAATATTATCAACTCCTGCTTCCATTCAATCCATTCCCGCGGCTGCTGACCAGGAAGATTTTGTTTCGATGGGAATGAATACAGCACTAAAGAATCAGCAGATTCTTGATAATGCTTATGGAATTGTTGGAATAGAATTTATGGCTGCTGCACAAGCGTTGGATTTCCGCAATCATCAAACAGGTAAAGGTGTGGCAAAGGCAAAAGAAGTAATACGTAAACACGTTGAGCATCTTGATGTTGATCGTCCGCTCTATAACGATCATAACAAGATGAAAGCACTTGTTAAATCTTGTGAGATTTTAGAAGAAGTCGAAAAAGTTGTTGGGAGTCTAGAATAATTTTCACGCAAAGCCGCCAAGAACACAAAGATTAGAATGACTGAAAATGAAATTGCAAAAATAGTAGTTGATTGTTGTTTTAAAATTCATACATCTTTAGGTCCCGGATTGTTTGAATCTGTATATGAAAAAGCTTTGATATATGAATTAGAAAAGCGTGGATTGAATTTCGAACAACAAAAGGGAATACCGGTATTTTATGATAATATTAAAATGGAGATGGGATTCAGGGCAGACATTATAGTTGAGAATAAAGTTATTTTAGAATTAAAATCACAGGAAGTTTTAGCACCAGTTCATTCAAAACAATTATTGACTTATCTAAGAGTGACTGGTTTGAAACTAGGTCTTTTAATTAATTTCGGCGAAGCTTTAATTAAAAATGGTATTCATCGAATAGTGAACAATTTATAGTGCTTGGCGACTTTGCGTCTTTGCGTGAAATATTCTTTAGGTAAAAAATGGAAATAATATATTTAATCATTGGACTCATAATCGGCTTTGCTGTTGCCTTCTTCTTTTTGAAGAGCAAGAAAACAATTCCGATTGAGGAAGTAAACAGGCTGAATGAAGAAATCAATTCACTCAAGGTTGAAGCGGGAAAATTTTCTGAGCGGATTAAGTTGCTTGAAGGAGATAAAACTTTACTTCAATCAGAATTGAAAAGTGAAAGAGAGAAATCCGAAAAGCTCACATCAGAGAATTCATCTCTGAAATCTGATTACTCAAATCTTCAAACAAAATTATCAGAACAAAAATCTGAGATTGAAGAACTCCAGCAGAAATTCACCAAAGAATTTGAAAATCTTGCCAACAGAATATTTGATGAAAAAGGAAAGAAATTCACCGAGCAGAATAAAGAGAGGCTAAGTGAAATACTAAATCCTTTAAAAGAAAAAATTTCTGACTTTGAAAAGAAAGTAGAAGAAACGAATAAAGAAAGCATTAAAGGTCACGCTTCTTTACGTGAACAGTTGCAAATGCTTAAAGATATGAACCAGCAAATAACGCAGGAAGCAAAAAATCTTACCGAAGCATTAAAAGGACAAAGCAAAACTCAAGGCAACTGGGGAGAATTTATTCTTGAGAGCATTCTTGAAAAATCTGGTTTAGTAAAAGGTAGAGAGTATGTTGTACAGGAAAGTCTGATTACGGAATCGGGTAAAAGATTTCAACCTGATGTGATAATTAAGTTACCAGAGAATAAAAGCATTGTTATTGATTCAAAAGTTTCACTTGTTGGATATGAAAAATTTGTTTCATCCGAAGATGAGCATGAAAAACAACTTGGATTGAGAGAACACATAAATTCAATTCGCTCACATATTAAAAACTTAAGTGGAAAAAATTATCAGAATCTATATCAGCTTGAAAGTCTGGATTTTGTTTTAATGTTTATGCCGATTGAACCAGCGTTTGCACTTGCAGTTCAGAATGATCAAACAATTTTTAACGATGCGTTCGAGATGAACATAGTTATTGTAAGTCCTTCAACTTTACTTGCAACACTTCGAACAATTTCGAGTATCTGGAGACAGGAAAATCAAAATAGAAACGCATTGGAAATTGCAAGACAAGCAGGAAGTCTCTACGATAAATTTGTAAACTTTTACAATGATCTTATTGATGTAGGAAAGAAAATGGATTCAGCGAAAGACAGTTATGAAAGTGCGATGAAAAAAATTCACGACGGCAGAGGCAATTTAATTTCCGGAGTTGAAAAGATTAAAGAACTTGGTGCAAAAGCATCTAAATCACTTCCACCATCTTCATTGGACAGGGCAAAAGATGAATAGAGACATAATATTATTCACTTAAACTAAATTCTTTCAGGAGGCTCTATGAAAAAAATAATTCTACCTTCACTTCTTGCAGCAGTTGTAATTTTTATCTGGTCATCAATTTCGTGGATGATGATTGGCTGGCATATGATAGACATTTTTAATTTACCGGATGAGTCAGTTATCCAGCAAATGGATAACACGGTTCATGAACCTGGTATTTATGTTTATCCCGGTTACCCGGAAGATCAATCTGAAGCAGGGATGAAAGCATGGGCAGATAAACACCTTGCCGGTCCGTTATTCTTTATGGTATATCAACCGAATGGCGGCGAACCAATGCCGGTAGATATGTTTATTAAAGGATTCATACTGAATTTTATAACTGCGTTTTTTGCAGCTACGCTTTTGTTTATGACACTTGCACAGAACCCTTCATTCTGGAGAAGAGTAACTTTTGTTGTATTGATTGCAGTGTTTGCCGGTTTCTTTTATCCTTTTGCCGAGTGGAACTGGTGGCGATTTCCTCTGGGGTATACATTAGTAAATTTCGCTGATGGAGTTATCACCTGGTTTTTTGCGGGATTAGTATTAGCGTGGAGAATAAAACCGTAATTATCTTTTTTATAAACCCAATTTCTTTGAGAAATTGGGTTTATATGTTACAATTCTTGTGGAGCTGATCGGGATCGAACCGACGACCTGTTCAATGCGAATGAACCGCTCTCCCAGCTGAGCTACAGCCCCGGATTATTGACTAAATTAAAATAACTATTTTAAATTCCTCCTCTACACGGTTTATTGTGTTCTGGTTTAATATATTGCTAATGATATTAAGTGAGAATATATTTCATTCAAAATTAAACTGAATAATGAATTATTTGCAATTAGTCCTTGTAATTTTTCTTACCGGTGCCATACTTGCACAATCGAAAGGTGAATTTCAAATTGCCAGATTAAAATACAGCGGCGGTGCTGATTGGTACAACGATCCGTCTGCAGAAGTAAATCTACTTAATTTCATTCAACAAAACACAAACATAAAAGTGGATGCACGATATCAGTTTGTTGATATCTCTTCAGATGAAATTTTTTCATATCCTTTTTTATTTATGACAGGGCACGGAAACGTTTTTTTTTCAGAAGATGAAGCGGATAGATTGCGGCTTTATTTAGAGAATGGGGGATTTCTTTATATTGACGATGATTATGGTTTAAATGATGCAATCAGGCGTGAAATGAAAAAAGTTTTCCCTGAAAAAGAATTTGTTGAGCTTCCTTTTGATTACGGATTATATAATATCTTTTATAAGTTTGAAAACGGTCCACCTAAAATCCACGAACACGATAATAAAACGCCTCAGGGCTTTGGAATCTTTTTAGACAATCGTCTTGCAGTTTATTTTACTTTTGAATCAAACCCCGGTGATGGCTGGGCTGATGCAGAAGTTCACAATGATCCTCCGCAAAAGAGGGAAGAAGCGCTGAAATTCGGAACTAACATTGTAATCTGGGCATTGTCACAATAATTATGAGCAGCGAATCAAAATATTATAAACAATTGCTTAAAAAGCTTGAAGGTTTTATAAGGAAAGATTATCTGCAGCTTCTGATTTTCGGAGTTCAGGCTTTTATTGCCGCAGTGCTCATTAATTTTACCTTTTATTCGTTCCTGGAATTAATTGCAAATTTCAACTCGCTTATAAGGACAGTTTTATTCCTGCTGTTTATTATTATCGTTCTGCTTTTATTTTTTTTCTTTCTCGTAAAACCAGTCATCAAATTTATAGGAACAATTAAAAAAGAAATTTACTTTGATGCGGCTGTTAAAGTAGGAAAAAACTTTCCGGATATAAAAGATGAGCTGCTGAATTCGATGCAGCTTGTTTCGGGAAATGAAAAAGATAGCCTCTATTCTTCAGTGCTTATTGATGCGGCGTTCAGGAATGTTTATAAACGCGTGGAATCGCTTGATTTTAATTCATTGGTAAATTTTAAAAGCGTAAAAAAAATATTTCCATTTATTGCAGCTATAACAATCTTTTGCCTGCTTCTTTTTCTTTTTGTCCCCGGACTAAATGCGGCTTCTTCCAGGCTTATAAATTTCGGTAAAGAATTTATTCCCCCTCAAAAATTTATTTTTATAGTTAATCCGGGCAACTCCGAGATTACAAAGGGCGATGATCTTGAAATATCAGTTAAAGTTGAGAGGTCAGTACCTGATGAGCTGTTTTTATTAATACGAATGGACGAAGAAGCACAATATCAGCGGCAAAAATTAACCGCAGATTCTTCAGGCTTCTATAAAATGCCCTTGAAAAATATAAGAAGCTCTTTTACATACTTTGCTGAGGCTGAAGGTGTGAGCAGTGAGCTTTACCAGATAAGTGTAATCGATCGTCCTGTATTAGAAACGCTTGAGCTGAACATCAAACCGCCGGCTTATTCTAAAATACCTCCGACAGTTCAAAAAGATAACGGCAATATCAATTCACTTGTTGGAACAAAAGTTGAATTTAAAATTTCTTCGAGTAATGATCTTAAAAAAGCATATCTGGAATTTTGGGATTCAACTATCATCAGTCTAAAAGTAGACGGAAAAATTTCAATCGGCACGTTAAGAGTTACTAAAGATAACCAGTACAGGATTTGGATTCAGGATCAGAATGGTAATTTTAATTTGTCGCCTATTACCTACCAGGTTAAAGCTGTTTATGATGCTTATCCTTCGATTGAGGTTACGGAGCCGGGTAAAGACATAGCGCTGGCTAATGATAACCGGGTTAAGCTGATTTCTAAATTATCGGATGATTTTGGATTTTCTAAGCTTACGCTTCATTACCGGTTATCTGCTTCAAAGTACCTGCCTACGCAAACCGGGTTCACAGCAATTGAGATCCCTGTGAACAAAGAGATGACCGAATCTGTGGTAAATTATATCTGGAATCTTACTCAATTAACTCCGGCTGAAAATGATGTTTATACATACTACCTCGAGATTTTTGATAACGATAACATAAGCGGACCAAAATCTGCGAGATCTCCGGCTTTTATGATAAGAGTTCCGTCTCTCGAAGAAATACTAAGCAATGCTGATAGGGTGCATGACGAAACAGAAGCTGAGCTGGAAAAAACACTGGAAGAAGCTGAACAGCTGAAAAAAACTCTTGAGCAGATTGATCAGGAAATGAAGAAAGACGAGCAGAAGCTTTCCTGGGACGAAAAAGAAAAAATTGAAAACACCCTGGAAAAATTTCAGGAACTGCAGGAAAAGGTGGATAAAATAAATGATCAGCTCGGAGAGATGAAACAAAACCTGCAGGAAAATAATCTTCTTTCAGAGGAAACACTTGAGAAATATATGGAGCTGCAGGAGTTAATGGATGAATTAACCAGTGAAGAAATGAAAAGGGCAATGGAACAGCTGCAGAATCTGCTAAAGGATATGAACAGGGAAATGACACATGATGCACTGGAAAATTTCAAGTTTGATGAAGAACAGTTTAAGAAAAGTATTGAACGCACGCTGAATTTGTTAAAACGTATTCAAATTGAACAGAAAATTGATGAGCTGGTGAAAAGGACTGAAGAGCTTACTGAGGAACAGGAGAACTTGTTGGAACAAACACAGGAGAGTGATCTCTCTAATATAAATGAAAAGCAAAATCTTGCTCAGCAACAGAATGAATTAACAAATGAATTAAACCGCCTTGAACAGGAGATGAATAATCTGGAAGAAAAGATGAAGGAGCTGTCTGATATGCCGGTTGAAGAAATGCAAAAATTGCTGGAAGAATTTAAAAAACAGCAGAACCAGCAATTGTCTGAGGCGTCATCGAAAGATCTGCAAAAGAACCAGAAACAAATGGCTATGCAAAATCAGCAGCAGCTATCGGAAAACATGAAACAAATGAATGAGATGATGATGCAGATGCAGGATGCACTGCAGCAGCAGAACCAGATGCAAACTTTTACAGAGATGATGAAAATTCTTGATAATCTTATATCATTATCCAAAAAGCAGGAGGCATTAAAAACCGAAACGGAAACCCTCGACCCGAATTCTTCGCGGCTTAACGAACTTGTTCAGGAACAAAACAATCTGAACAGCAGCTTGCAGAAACTTCTTAAGCAGATGGCAGATCTGTCGCAGAAAACTTTTGCAGTTACTCCCGAAATGGGTAAGGCTATAGGTGAAGCAATGAAGCAGATTCAGATGTCTATTCAGTCTATGCAGAACAGGAACGGTTTGTTTGCAGCTAATCAGCAATCGGAAGCGATGAAATCTCTCAACGAAGCAGCGATGATGATGAAAAATTCGATGGAAGCGATGATGCAGGGCGGAAGCGGAGGTGGAATGATGTCTTTAATGCAGCAGCTTCAGCAGCTTTCCGGTCAACAGATGAGCCTGAACAACCTTACGCAAATGCTACAAAAAATGCAGCAGGGAGGATTGAATCCGCAGCAGCAGCTTGAATTACAGAGATTAAGTCAGCAACAGGAAGTAATAAGTAAATCTTTGGAACAGCTTAATCAGGAAGCAAAGCTGTCGGGTCAGACATCAAAACTGCCGGCTGACCTTAATGATATAGTAAAAAAAATGCAGGAAGTTATTACTGACATGAATACTGAAAAGCTCGATGATGAATTAATTCAGAAGCAGGAGAATATACTTTCCAGAATGCTTGATGCACAGCGATCTATTAATGAAAGAGATTTTGAAAAAGAAAGAGAATCCCGCACAGGTGAAAATCTGAGTGTAATGTCTCCCGACGGACTGATTAATTTAGATGAATCTGCTCTTGATAAAATAAGAAATGAATTGAACAAAGCCGTTAAAGAGGGTTATTCAAAAGATTATGAAGAATTGATAAGGAGATACTATGAAGCTTTGCAGTCTGAGCAAAAACAAAATTGAATTTGCCTATTTTTAATTAGATCCTGCCGATATTCTTTATATCCCTTCTTCTTAAACCGGTCATTTAATTTTTTAAGCAATAAAACTTAAATTTCCGCCTGTATTTATTTGAGAATCCGAATTTCAGATGATGAATAAATTAATTGAAAACACACTTGAGATAATTTCCAGGATTAACCCCGGCAGATGCGGTTATTTGCTTGAGATAAACAATGCGAGATTTAAAGTTCTGAAAATTTGGGGGGCTCCTGAAAAAGACTTCGACCTTGTAAACGATTATCTTTTCAATCAGCATCTTGCCGGTGGAATTAACTGCAATACTGTTAAGTTATCCGGTTTGTTTTTAAATAATTCTTATGGTTCACACTTCATTAAAGAAATAATAAATGATAAGCTGAGAAAGCTTGCAATTTATATTTTGCTTTTTTCTAAGAGTGAAAATCAGTTTTCTGAGGAATTCGAAAAAAATATTAATTCTATAATCCCTCTGCTAAAAAGTCAGGTAAAGCAGTTCATTATTCAAAATAATAGGAACAATCCGGAAACACATACTGCAACGAACAAAGAGTCGGAGTTATTACTTGCTGTTAATGGCTTGCCTGAAAATTGGGAGGAGAACTTTGTACGGTTAATTGAAATTACAAGGGATGTAATTTTTATTCTGGACAAAGCAGGAAAATTTATTTTAATTAATAAAGCCGGTGAGGATCTTCTTGAATATCCCGCGAGTTACATAAAGGGAAAACACTTTTGTGAATTTATTGACCAGGAAGACTCTGCGAAAATAAATGAATTCCTGAAAGATGCATTGCTAAAGGATGAAGTTGTTAATTTCAAAGTCTCTCTGATAACTAATTATGAAAAGACCATTCCGCTTGAAATGAGCTGTAAAGTTATCAGGAAAGAAGAGGAAGTACTGGGACTATTCGGTATAGCGCACAACGTTACAGAACTCAAGACTTATGAACTTGAGCTTAAAAAGCTTAAGCCTAAAATTTTGGAAGCCAACAGATTATTAAAGCTCGAACGGTCAAGACTGCTTCAGAAATGGTCGTTAATTGATGAGCTAAACAGATTAAAACAGGAATTTGTTTCAAATATCTCGCATGAATTCCGAACTCCTCTTGCTTCTATTATAGGATTTTCAGAAACAATTGAATCCGACCCTGACCTACCGCCGGAAATGAAAAAAGAATTTAATAAAGTGATTCTGAATGAAGGTAAAAGACTTGCAAAACTGATTAATAGCATACTCAATCTTTCAAAATATGAGCGAGAGGGTATTGCAGTGGTAAAAAGTAATTTTGATGCAATTGCACTCATAAGAGAGGCTGCCGAAATTAACAGTGATTTCGCAAAGCAAAAAAATATTGAAGTAAGCTTCGAAACTTCTGACAATGAGATAATAATCGAAGCCGACAAAGAAAATCTTTTCCGCGCAATCAGCGCTTTATTGAATAACGCCATAAAGTTTACAAATGATTTCGGAAGAGTTAAAATCATAGTTAACAATAGCTCCAGGGAAATAGAAATAATTATCAGCGATACAGGTATTGGTATTCCGGATAAGGATTTACCGTACATATTCCAGCGATTTTACAGAGCAAGTAGACCTGGGGCAGATGTACCTGGTACAGGAGTTGGCTTGGTTTTTGTAAAACAAGTGGTTGATTTACATAAAGGTTTGATTACGGTTCAAAGTGATGTTGATAACGGAACAACTTTTATGGTAAAATTGCCCAAAACAAGTAAAATTGAAAAAAAATGAGGTAATTCTTGAATAAAAGGCTCATTTACATTGTTGATGACGAGCAATCTATCTCCAAACTTCTTTCTTTCTGGGTAAAGGATAAGTGGGGTTACGATGTGGAAGTATTTCCTAACAGTGAGTCGATGTTAAAAAAGGCTAATGCTAAACCTGATCTCGTATTACTAGATATAATGCTACCCGGTTTAAATGGTATTGAAACTTTAAAACGGCTGAAGCAAATCGATGAAAATCTCCCCGTTATAATGTTGTCGGCTCAGGGTAGCATTGAAGTTGCCGTTGAATCCCTGAGGTACGGTGCTTATGATTACTTTCCCAAACCTATTGATCAGCAAAAACTTGAACTTGCGATTAAAAATGCTATTAAGAATTACGATTTGCAAAAGGAGCTTCAGAATCTAAAGGAAAACGTTCGACGGGAATATAGTTTTGATAACATAATTACTGCCGACGGAAAGATGCAGGATGTCTTTAAGCTTGTTAGCAAAGTTCTTGATAATGATATATCGGTGCTCATTTACGGTGAAAGCGGTACCGGGAAAGAATTAATTGCACGAGCAATTCACTATAACGGCGTTAGAAAAGATAAGCCGTTTGTTGTTGTTAACTGTGCCTCAATTCCACGCGAGCTGCTTGAAAGCGAACTCTTCGGGCACGAAAAAGGTTCTTTCACCGGTGCTCATCAGCGTAAGCTTGGTAAATTTGAGCTTGCCAAAGATGGAACAATTTTTTTAGATGAAGTAGGTGAACTTGAAATGCTGCTCCAGGCAAAACTTCTCCGCGTTATTCAGATGAAAGAATTTGAACGTGTCGGCGGAACAGAATTAATTAAGACTAATGTAAGGATTATATCAGCCACAAACAGGGAATTAAAAAATGCAGTAGAATTAAAAGAGTTTCGCGAGGATTTGTACTACCGTTTGAATTCCTTTCCAATACATATTCCACCGCTTAGACAGAGAAGGTCAGATATACTGGTATTAGCAGAACATTTTGTTGAAGAATTTAACCGGAAGCTTGGCAAGAATGTAAAAGGTTTTACTAAGAAAGCACTGAAATTAATTTACGAGTACGACTGGCCAGGCAACATTCGTGAAATGGAAAATACAATTGAAAGATGCCTGATTATAACCGAAAAAGATATTATAGATGCAGATGAACTGCCCCAGCATATCCGGGCTGCCGATAAAACGGGTTTCTTTGATCAGTCCGGAACAATCTTTACCGACGATAATATCGTACCGTTTGAAAAGATAAAAGAAGAAGCAATAAGACACGCACTTCGTGTAACCAAGGGGAATATTGTAGAAGCTGCCAAAAGATTACAGCTTGGCAGAGCTACTATTTATCGCCTGATGGAAAAATACAGCATTGAGAACAGACCATTCGAATAACTAAACCAAGGAGAAAAGATGGATTTTGAAAAAAGCTATCTCAATAATATTGTTGTTCTGAATGTTAATTTGATTCGTGCGACATTAAAGGAAGCCGAAGAGTTTAAAAATATTTTAATGGAAGAGATCAATGCCGGGAAAAAAAAAATGGTTGTTGATTTATCCATCTGCGAGTTTATCGATTCAACCTTTCTGGGCAGCCTTGTTGTTTCTCTTAAAAAAGTTACAATTATCGGCGGGGATTTGAAGCTGGTCGGTTTTCAACCGGCAGTAAGCTCTATGTTTGAACTAACAAGAATGTACAGGGTTTTTGAAAGCTATAAAACTCAGGCTGAAGCGGTAAAAAGCTTCGCATAATTTAAACATCAACTTTTAGCTTCAGACCATCATTATGTTTTCGGTACATTTTGAAAATCTGATTTGTTTGCTCAGAATTTAAGAATATGAAAACATCCAAACTGACTACAGGCAGCTCTCCGAAGATACTGATTATTGATGATGATTTAACAATAAGGAAGCTCATATCCCACCACCTTTCATTAAACAATTACACAGTTATTGAAGCTAAAGATGCTGATGAAGGGTTCTCTGCTTTACAGGAACACAAAATAGATTTGGTCCTTTGCGATGTTTCCCTGGGTAAAATGGATGGCTTTGCTTTTTGTAAGAAAGTCAGGGAAGATCAAAGATATTCATACGTCCCTTTTGTATTTGTAACAGCTAAAAACACACTTCAGGATAAAACCAAAGCCCTGGATGTTGGTGGAGACGATTACATTACCAAACCATTTGATATCCGGGAACTTTTAATTAAAGTTAAATCATTAATCAGAAGATTCGAAATACATAAAATTTACGGAAAGCAGGAAGATCATTCTGATTATTTCAGTAAATCTCCGGCAAGAATTGTGCTTATTGACGACGATGCCACTATAGCGCAGATTTTTCAGCATAGTCTGAACAAAGCGGGGTTCGATTGCAGGATTGCTTACGATGCAATGAAAGGATTTGAATTAATAAAATCCTTTATGCCTGAAATAATCATATCTGATATAATGATGCCGAAAATTGACGGGCTCCAGTTAAGAAAAATGATACTCAATGATCCATCAATTTCTTCAATTCCATTTGTTTTCTTTACAGCCAAAGGAGACGAACAGGATATTCTTAAAGGTTATGATTTGGAAATTGCAGATTACATTGTTAAATCCGCTGCTCCAAAGGTTGTTGTTGCAAAAGTTGCGGCTATAATAAATAATCTTAGTAAAGTGCAGGCACAGGTAATTTCTGAATTGCATAAAGCTGCTGATTCTTTAAGAGAAAAGGTTGTTCCTGCGGGTAAACCCGAATTCGATAATTTTAAAATTGAGCATTGGCATAAACCCTTTTCAGGTGTACCCGGCGGTGATTTCATAGATTACATTTCTCTGGATGATGATAATCTTGCAATAATACTCGGTGATGTAATGGGCAAAAAATGGGGTGCTTGGTATTTTGCTTTTGCTTATGCCGGATATATCAGAAGTGCTGTAAGAAGTATTATTGAAGATAGGGTTGCTACTTCTCCGGGTAACATTCTAAAAAAAGTAAACCATGCAGTATACCAGGATTCAAAAATATCCGAAGTATTTACAACACTTTCAATAATCATTCTTGATAAAAAAAATATGATATTAAAATATTCCGGGGCGGGCGATCTCCCGCTTATTTACAAAAAAGCAAATAGTTCTGATGCATCCAAAATTCAATCTGATGGATTATTGCTCGGCTTTTTGCAAAACTCTGAATATCCCGATTCAAAAATTGAAATGGAAAAGGGTGATTTTGTTGTACTTATGTCTGATGGTGTTGTTGAATCAGTAAACGAAAATCGCGAGCAATACGGAACTACAAGACTAATTAACTTGGTAAATAGCTTGAATGGTAGTCGTTCAGTTTTTGAAAAGATTAAGGAAAGCATTTCAAATTTTTCTAAAGAAAAGTTTGAAGATGATATCAGCTTAATTACAATTGAAGCAACTGGTTAATTTTGAGGCTTCAACGATATTCCCTGCCACCCGTTTTTCTTCCATTCCCAAAACATTAGTTTATAATTGATTTTAATTTGGAAGGAGAAATAAACCCAACCTATTACTACTCAATAACTTAAATGAAAAATATAAAGTTATTTGAAGTTTAACCGTGCTATATTTATATTACTTTAGTAAATAGTTATTTTATAGTTTAATCTTGTTTATATGAAAGGCTTCATTTTAAAAAATACAAAAGGAAAAGGTTATCGAGACTTCCTTTCAGCCTCAATAAATGTATATTTATTAAATCCAATAATCTCAGGATTATATGGATTTGCACTTTTTTTCACCATTTTACTTTTTGTTAAAATAATTATGCTTGTAATAAACAGTCAGGAAGCATTACTAGTTGATATAGAGGATGTAAAAATGTCGTTTATAGGATTTTTTTCCTTTTACGGTCTGAGTATAATTCAAAGTATATTTAAAGAAAGATAATAACAACAGATCAATCTCGTAATATACCTTCCGTTGCCTGAAGTTTCTCCGCCCGGTCGGCAAGTTTTAGTTGCTCTATTAGTTCGTCCAATTGCCCCTCAATAATATTAGACAGGTTATATAACGTTAGACCAATACGATGGTCGGTTACGCGGTTTTGCGGAAAATTATAAGTTCTTATTTTATCACTTCTGTCTCCGCTTCTAACCATTGATTTTCTTTGGGCTGAAATCTCTTCGGTTTGTTTTTTAAGTTCCATATCATACAGTCGGGCTTTAAGCACCTTCATAGCTTTTTGTCTGTTTTTTAACTGAGATCTTTCATCCTGGCATTGAACCACAATTCCGGTTGGAAGGTGAGTGATGCGGACGGCAGTTTCTACTTTGTTCACATTTTGTCCCCCTGCACCGCCGGAGCGGTAAATATCTATTTTCAAATCGTTCTGATTAATTTCTATCTGCACATCTTCAGCTTCGGGTAACACCGCCACTGATGCGGCTGAAGTGTGCACTCTGCCGCTTCCTTCAGTTTCCGGAACTCTTTGCACTCTGTGCACACCGCTTTCAAACTTCAAATCGGCGTAAACATTACTACCGATTATAGAAAAAACGGCTTCCTTTATTCCTCCTAATCCGGTTTGGTTTAAATCGATCAGTTCCAATTTCCAGCCGCGCATCTCTGCATATCGGTTGTACATCCTGAAAAGATCACCGGCAAACAGAGCAGCTTCTTCGCCGCCTGTGCCCGCCCTTATTTCCATTATTATATCTTTATCATCATTGGGATCTTTCGGCAGAAGAAGAAATTTAATTTCCTCTTCAAGTCTTGTTTTTGCAGACTCAAGCTCCTCCAGCTCCGATTCTGCAAGTGAAAGAAGTTCCTGATCTTCCATTGTTTCCAGGATTTCTTTATTACCCTCTATGTTCTTTATTACTACAGAATATTTTGTATAAGCTTCAACAATTTTTGCAATTTCGCTTCTTTCTTTGTTCAGGGAAATTAATTTTTCCTTGTCACCAGTTATCGAAGGATTTGAAAGCTGCTCATTTATATTGTCGAATTTGGCTTTTATTTTTTCAAGTTTCTCTGGTAAATTCATACTGTCTTCTTTAAAATTGAGTGCAAATATAATTAACAGCATTTTGAAAATCTAAACAGTGTAATTACCAAAGAATATATTTATGAAATCCGGCAATGAAATCAGAAGCCAGCTAAGGGTTTCTGCAATAATATTTTATTCGCTGATACTCGGTTTAATATTTATGTTTCTTGTTGCCTTGTATATCGTTGGAGATAACGGAAGATCATCAGGCGCAGAACAGGATAATATTTTTATATTTATTGTACCTGTTTATGGTTTTAGTATGATGTTTTTATCAAGGCTGTTTTACAGGAAAATGATTTCCGGCTATAATGCAGAAAAAAGTCTTAATCAGAAAATTACCGATTTCAGGAACTTTAAAATTATATCCTGGGCTATGGTTGAGAGTGCATGCATTTTATCAATAATTGCATTGATGTATACTGCAGATTATCTGTATGCCGTTGTTTTTATATTTCTGTTAGGATATTTTTTTATGATTAAACCCGCCCGGGAATCTTTAATTTCAGATATGAGTTTAAATTCAGAAGAAAGTGATAAAATTTTAAAGAGCTATCAATGAAAAAGTTTGATATACCGGTTTATTACAGGAGCTCATTTATAACAAGAATTAAGAATAACAGGAGCTTCGGAGACCCGAAGAAAAAAGACTTTACTCCTACTCTCCTGGATTTTGGACCAGTGAAATTCTATCTCGCCCGTCATTTTGGCTTCTGCTACGGCGTTGAAAATGCAATAGAAATTGCCTACAAAACTGTTGAAGAAAATCCCGGTAAAAGAATATTTCTTTTAAGCGAGATGATTCACAACCCCGGAGTAAATGATGACCTGATAAGCATGGGTGTTCGGTTTATTATGAATACAGAGGGCATTCAGCTTGTTGCCTGGGAAGAATTAACACCTGATGATATTGTAATTATCCCTGCTTTCGGAACTACGCTCGAAATTGAGAAGAAGCTGAACAAACTGGGGATTGATCCTTATAAATACAATACAACATGTCCCTTTGTGGAAAAAGTCTGGAACCGGGCAAATGACCTTGGCGAGAAAGGATTTACTGTAATAATTCACGGAAAGCATTATCACGAAGAGACAAGAGCAACTTTTTCTCATACAGTGAAGAATGCTCCGTCTGTTATCATCAGGGATATTGATGAGGCAAATTTTCTTTCAGATTTTATTCTTGGTAAAAAAAGTGTTGAGGAATTTTATAGTTTCTTTAAGGGAAGATATTCTGCAGGGTTCGATGCTTCGAAAGATTTGGAAAAAGCCGGTGTAGTTAATCAGACGACAATGCTTGCAACAGAAACTCAGGCAATTGCGGATCTTCTTAAGGAGACCATGACAAATGTATACGGAATTGAAAATCTTTCAGTCCATTATGCAGATACCCGCGATACTTTATGTTATGCTACCAACGATAACCAGGAGGCTACTTATGGAATGCTCGATGTTCCGGCCGATTTTGCGTTGGTTATCGGTGGTTATAACAGCTCGAATACAGGAAACATAGTAAAAATTTGCCAGCAGGTCCTCGACACCTATTTTATCTCTTCCCCTGAAAAATTAATTTCCTCTAAAGAAATACTGCACTTTGATCTGAAGACAAAAACAGAAATGCTTACGGAAGGATATTTAAAGGAAAAGTATCCAGTAGAAATTTTATTAACAAGCGGTGCATCGTGTCCCGATGCGGTGGTGGAAGCAGTTATGAGGAAGATTATTTCGTTTTATGATAATGCCAAAGATGTTGATACGGTTGTAAATGAATTATTGGATGAAATGTGAATCGTTTCATGAAAATAATTGATTATTCCTTTCATTAGCGTTGCGGATTTCGTTTAACAATTTTTTCATCAAATCACCTACCGTGAGTATTTCTTTTATTAATCCTGAACCCTGACCGGCTTCCATTTCACCATCAACTTCATCTCCTTCAAATATTCCGAGCCGTTCTCTTTTAGTCCCGAGGAGTTCTTTTAATTTTTCTTCTTCCCAGCCATCCTCTTCAGCTTTTACAGCCCTGTATGCAAAATCGTTTTTGAGCATCCTGACCAGACCTATTTTTTTAAATGCTAAAACAGTTCCATCATCGCCGGCTTCTACTATTTTCTTTTTATAGTTGATATGTGCTGAAGATTCCAGCGTTGCGGCAAACCTTGTTCCTATTTGCACGCCTTCAGCGCCGAGCGATAATGCCGCTAAGATTCCTCTGCCGTCGGCTATTCCTCCGGCAGCAATGACCGGAATGTTAAGAGCATCAGCAAGCTGCGGAATAAGAGCCATAGTTGTGGTCTCGTTTACTCCATTATGCCCGCCTGCTTCCACTCCTTCACCCACCACTGCATCACAGCCAACTTCCTGAGCTTTCAAACCATGTTTTACAGATGGAATTACATGAACGACCTTAATATTATACTTCTTTAATTTATCTATAAATTTTCCGGGATGACCTGCTGATGAGAAAACAATTTTTACTCCTTCTTCGATTACTACGTCAACGAGTTCATGTGCATCACCGCGAAGCAGCGGGATATTTACTCCAAAAGGGTTATTCGTTGCTTTAAAACATTTTCTTATGTGTTCTCGTAACAGCTCAGGCTTCATCGAGCCTGAACCAATTAATCCAAGTCCGCCATTATCCGATACTGCCGAAGCAAGCTTCCAGCCCGATACCCAGACCATTCCTGCTTGTATGATTGGGTACTTTATCTTAAAAAGTTCAGTTACTCTGGTTTTAATTTCCATAAGCATTATTATCTTTTTATCAAATATAAAAATAAACTGCTGACTAAATTTTAGTCTTTGAGTCTGTGGGCAATTTAACTTGTTATTAAAAACCCCATTGGTTAGTTTTGTAAGCCTTTTTTCGATGGCAGTTTTTTCTATTCATTATAAAGGTAATTAAAGAATATGTCTTTTTTATTTACGTCGGAATCGGTTTCGGAAGGTCATCCCGATAAAATTTGCGATGCTATCTCTGATGGTGTTCTCGATGCAATTCTGGATAAAGACCCTGATGCAAGGGTTGCCTGCGAAACATTTGTAACCACCGGTTTGGTATTGGTTGGCGGTGAAATCACAACTGATGCTTATATCGAAGTACAGGATGTAGTGCGCGCCACAATTAAAAAAATAGGTTATACTAGTTCTGAATATAAATTTGATTCTGAATCCTGCTCTGTACTGAATGCAATTCATTCTCAATCTCCGGACATTGCAATGGGAGTAGATAAAGGCGGTGCCGGCGATCAGGGTATGATGTTCGGTTATGCGTGTGACCAGACTCCCGAATTAATGCCGATGCCAATAATGTATGCTCATAAGCTTGTTAAACGACTTGCCGAAATCCGGAAAGGTTATAACGGTCTTATGCCTTACCTTCGTCCGGATGCAAAAACACAGGTTACTATTGAGTATGATGATAATAAAAATCCGCTCAGAGTTGATGCAATTGTTGTTTCAACACAGCACGATGCGGATGCCAGCCAGAGCAAAATTAAAGAGGATGTAATTGAACAAGTTATAAAAAAAGTTGTCCCGGCTGAATTTTTCGACAGCAAAACCAAAGTTTTTGTTAATCCCACCGGAAGATTTGAGATAGGTGGACCGCATGGCGACAGTGGTTTAACAGGCAGAAAAATTATAGTTGATACCTACGGCGGCTGGGCTCCTCATGGCGGCGGAGCTTTCTCTGGTAAAGATCCTTCCAAAGTTGACCGCTCGGCTACGTATGCAGCAAGACATATTGCAAAGAATATAGTTGCTGCAGGGCTGGCCAGGGAGTGTCTTGTTCAGGTTGCTTATGCAATAGGAGTTGCACAGCCCGTTTCTGTTCTTGTCGATACCAAAGGCACCGGAAAAATTTCCGATTCTGAAATTTCGAAAATTTTATTAAAAGAAGTTGATTTGACTCCTAATGGAATTATAACCAGATTAAATCTCAGGAGACCTATTTATCAGAAAACCGCTGCTTATGGTCATTTTGGAAGAACAGAAAGCGAATTCTCCTGGGAACAATTAGACCTGGTAGATTTGTTTAAAAAATACGCATAAAATCTTAACAATTAGACGAGGATAAAAATATGAGTGATGTTGCACTGAAAAATGATGTGAAAATCCTTCCTTACAAAGTAAAGGATATTTCACTTGCTGAATGGGGAAGAAAAGAAATTAAACTTGCTGAAGCAGAAATGCCCGGCTTAATGGCTATAAGAGAGAAATATAAGAAAGAACAACCGCTTAAAGGTGCAAGGATTGCCGGTTGTTTACACATGACAATTCAGACTGCAGTTCTAATTGAAACTTTAAAAGATCTTGGTGCAGAAGTTCAATGGTCTTCGTGTAATATATTTTCAACCCAGGACCACGCCGCTGCAGCAATTGCTAAAGAAGGAATCCCTGTATTTGCCTGGAAAGGTGAAACGTTAAAAGAATATGATTGGTGCATTGAACAGACTTTGTTTTTCGGTAAGGATAGAAAACCTTTGAATATGATTCTTGACGACGGCGGTGACTTGACCAATATGGTTCTTGACCAATATACCGAGCTTGTTAAAGAAATAAGAGGAATCTCCGAAGAAACCACAACGGGTGTTCATCGGTTATATGAAAGAGAAAAAAGAGGAACTCTTCCTCTGCCTGCATTTAATGTTAATGATTCAGTTACAAAATCTAAATTCGATAATAAGTATGGCTGCCGCGAATCTTTGGTGGATGCTCTCAGAAGGGCAACAGATCTTATGATGGCGGGTAAAGTTGCAGTTGTTGCCGGTTACGGAGACGTGGGAAAAGGCTCAGCTCAGTCTTTAAGAGGGGCAGGCGTTCGTGTTGTTGTTACAGAGATTGATCCTATTTGTGCCTTGCAAGCCGCGATGGATGGGTATGAAGTTAAAAAAATGGAAAGTGCTGCACCGAGAGCGGATATAATTGTAACTGCTACAGGAAATTATAACGTTGTTAATGAAAAGATTTTCAGAATGATGAAAGATAAAACTGTGGTTTGTAACATCGGACACTTCGATAATGAGATCGATATGAAATGGTTAAATGAAAAATACGGTTATACAAAAGACAATATTAAACCCCAGGTTGATAAATACACAATTGATGGAAAAGATATAATTGTTCTTGCTGAAGGAAGATTGGTTAATCTTGGCTGTGCAATGGGACATCCTTCATTTGTTATGTCGAACTCATTTTCAAACCAGGTTCTTGCACAGATTGAACTCTGGAATCATCATGATAAGTATGAAAATAAAGTTTATACTTTACCGAAACATCTTGATGAAATGGTTGCACGGCTTCATCTAGCAAAAGTCGGCGCCGAACTTGATGTTCTGAGACCAGATCAGGCTGAATATATTGGCGTTCCTGTTGAAGGTCCTTATAAGCCTGATTATTACAGGTATTAAAATTAAAGTTATAGAGACGCATTCATTTGCGTCTCTTTCTTTTTACTTCAGCAAATCCCTCAAAGCTGCCTCTAAATTCTCAAACTTAAACTTATAACCCAGCTTCAGAATTTTTTCTGCGGATGTTCTCTGGCTCATCACTGCATAATCTGCTATCTCACCGGTTGCAATCTTCATTGCAAATTTTGGAACAGCAAAGAAAGATGGTCTCTTTAATACTTTGCCAAGAGTCTTAGCAAATTCTTTCATTGTAACTATCCCCGCTGAAGCTCCATTGATAGCACCAGAAACACTTTCATTATCAATCGCATGAATATAAATACCGACAATGTCATCAATATGAATCCACGGAAACCATTGTCTGCCGTTTCCAAGCGGGCCTCCAATAAATAGTTTGAATGGCAGTAACATTTTTTTTAGAACACCATCATCTTTCATCATCACTAAACCGGTTCTGACTGAAACTCTTCTTACACCGTGTTGTTCAACATTTGCCGCTTCTTTCTCCCAGTCCTTACAGATTACAGCCATAAAATCATTACCAGTTAAACTGCTTTCATCAAGCACTTCGTCATAACGGTTGCCGTAAATTCCAACAGCAGACGAACAAATGAAAGCTTTTGGTTTTTTCTCGAGCAATTTTATTGCTTCAACTAAATTTCTTGTGCTGATGATTCTGCTATCGTATGCAAGTTTTTTATATTCATCATTCCATCTCTTTGCACCAAGGTTTGTACCTGCGAGATGAACAATAACATCCTTTCCATACAATTCTTGCAACCATGTATCAATACTTTCGTAATTCCATTCCACAAATTTCTTCACAGCCGGCAGGATTTTTCTTGCACCTTCGGGATTCCTCGTAAATACGGTTATTTCCTCTCCGCTTTCTATTAATTTCCTGCAAAGATTTCTTCCGATAGCTCCTGTTGCTCCTGTTATTACAATTTTTTTGGTCATATTTTTGTATCTGGTAGTTTAATGGTGAATTCAGTTATAAAACATCTGAATTAATTCATGCAAAAACAAGAGAGTGATAAAGATGAAATCTTATTAAAAAGATTTTATCTTTAAGCAATTAGAAAATTAAATCATCCATTAAATAAAAAGGTAAATCGATGAAAAAAGTTCCGGTGCTTTTACTGTTATTTGCCTTAACTGTATCCTTAAGGATTTCTGCACAGACTGATGATGTAAAACTCAATCCCCCGATTTACATTGCATTTCTCTGGCATATGCATCAGCCGGTTTACTGGCCTTATGAATCGATTGGCCAGACGGAACTTAACAACCGTTATCCGTACTCTGTTTTTGATATTCACAATCAGCGGGTTGGACCTTACACAAGCTGGCCAAAAGATGCGGTTCAGATGGGAATCAATGCAAACTTCCCGCACTTCGGTGCGCAGGTTAGTTTTTCAGGCTCATTAATTGAAAACCTGAATAATCTTGAGAATTACGGCAATCAGAATTTCCAGAACTGGAAGAGCCACTGGAACTCGATAAAGACTCAGAGCACATCACTCGGTAACCCGCGAATGGATATGGTGGCGTTCGGATATTTTCATCCGCTGTTGGGTTTGATTGATCACACTGATACACGAAAACAAATTCAACATCATAAAGAAATTTTTTCTCAAAACTTTTCAGGGAATTATTCAAAAGGAATTTTCCCGCCGGAGAATGCTTTCTCACCGCGAATGATTCCCGCTTTGCTCGATGAAGGAATTGAATGGGTAATGGTTGATAATATTCATTTTGAAAGAGCTTGTGAAAATTATCCTTTTAACACCGGCGGAAATATTTATGAGCCGAATAAATCCGATGTGATGAATTCTGACCCCGGGGACTGGATTCAGCTTAACGGACTTTGGGCACCGACTCCCGTTTCAGCTCAGTGGAGCCGTCAGCCGCATTATGCTGCTTACATCGATCCTTCAACCGGCATTGAACATAAGATTATTGCAGTACCAACCGACAGGTATATGGGAAATGAGGACGGCAGAGGCGGTTTTGGTGCTTTAAATTACGAAGCCGTGATGAGCCAGCTTGAACCTTACAACACCGATCCAAATCATCCGATTTTAATCGTGCTTCATCACGATGGTGATAATTTCGGCGGAGGCAGTGAATCATACTATCACAGCAACTTTCAGAATTTTGTTAACTGGCTGCAGGCAAATCCTTCAAGGTTCGTCTGCACCACTGTTCAGGATTATCTGGAAATGTTTCCTCCCGATCCGAACGATGTTATTTATGTTGAAGATGGGAGCTGGAGCGGAGCTGATAACGGTGATCCTGAATTTAAAAAATGGAACGGAGATCCCGGAACAAACGGCTACAGTCCCGATCGAAACAGCTGGGGAGTAATTACCGCAGCAAAAAATTTTGTTTTAACTGCAGAACAGATTAATCCAAATTCAAATAATACAAAAGAAGCCTGGAAATATTTCCTGTGCGGCGAAGCCAGCGACTACTGGTACTGGGATGGTTCACAAAACGGGATCTGGGATTCACATGCGGCACGTGCTGTAAATCTTGCAATTCCTTTTGCTCAAAGCGTGATAAGCGGCGGAACAGATTTAACAGGTCCCACTATATACCTTCCTCAGCGTGAACCGTACAATCCCGGTGCAACTGAGTGGGGCATTTCTATGTCGGGGGATATTACTGTCTGGTCTTATGTGTTTGATGTGAACGGACTTTCATCCGTTAAATTAAAATACAGAACCGACCTCGATGGCCTGAACAATCCGAACACAATTCACAATGAAACTTATGCAGGCGGAAGCGATGTTACCGGCTGGACTGATTTAACAATGACAGGAACGGAAATTGCTTCCCAGACAAATCCTCTTCCTTTATTTAAAGCAAAAGAATATTCTGCTGAAATTACCGGGCTTGATAACAAGCTTGTCGATTACTACATCGAAGCAGTTGATAATAACGGAAACATTTCCAGGTCACCTATAAAACAAGTTTGGGTTGGAAATTACAATCCCGGCGGCTCGAACGGTGTTTACTGGGTACCTATTAATCCGACTGAAGACGATACAATTACAATTGTTGTAACCGGAGTTCAGCAGGGAGCCAAACTGCATTGGGGTGTGAACAATACAGGAAGCAGCTGGCAGACTCCCGATTCCGTTTACTGGCCTGCGGGTTCATATCTTTATAACGGAACGGGTCCTGCTGTTGAATCTCCTATGATTGGTCCGAATGGAGATTCACTTTATATAAAAATCGGTGCTTTCAATCAATCGCAGGTTGTTGAGCGGGTTGCTTTTGTAATTCATTTTGATGACGGAACGTGGAATAACAACAACGGAAATGATTTTCATATTTATATCGGCGGAACATGCGGAACTTTTATAATGGATGGCGAGCTTGATGCAGCCAATTCGTTTCTTGCTGCAACCAATAACGGACTGGACCTTTATCTTGGCTGGAATGGAACAGAGCTTTACGTTGCAACTCAGTCGGCTCAATCAACCGGAAATGATCATTTTATTTTTGTTGCAGATTCACAGCGAACAATGATTCAGGCGCCGTGGGCAAAAACCGGAATGGTCGCAGGATGGAATTTGTTCCTCGGCAACGAAAGCACAAACAACTGGAGCGGCTGGTTCGACCAGACAGGAACCGTGCAAAACGCTGCGGGAAATTATCTTGAAGGAACTGTTGGTGTTCAATCCGAATTCGGCTATTTGCCAAACGAAGTTTACATCGCAATCGGCAGCTATCAGACAGACGATAACGGGGTTTTGCTTAACCAGGTCCCTGCCGGAAACGGAGACGGCAACATTGACCAAAACGAACTGTATGAGTTTGATTTAACAATTACAGAAACTGATGAAAAAGAAAATCTTTCGAAGGAATTTTTGTTATATCAGAATTATCCGAATCCGTTCAATCCAAGGACCAGTATGCAGTATGCAATTGGCAGTAGCCGATTTGTAACCTTAAAAATTTACGATGTGCTTGGGAATGAAGTGGTAACTCTGGTGAATGAGGAACTGTCAGCCGGAAAATATACAGTTGAATTCAATTCATCCGACTACAACCTGGCGAGCGGGGTTTACATCTACAGGTTGGAGGCCGGAGAATTTTCAGCGCAGAAGAAGTTTATGCTGTTGAAATAATTTTTATTCAACGGTACTCAAACCTTCGGGGTTGCAGCTGCAAAACCTTAGCGCTAACCCCGAAGGTTGCTTAGTACGAAAGCATTTTAACTTATTGAATCTTCAAACACAAAGAATTATTTTGATTCCTGAATTTTAAATATTTGTTAATAACAAAACCCTGGAGGGGGTATGAAAAAGATATTTTCACTTTTACTGCTTCCTGCAATAGTTTTTGCACAATCATACACAATAACAGTTAATGGTGATCCTTCAGACTGGGATAGCAACGATGGTGGATATGATGGCAGCCAACTAAGTGTTCATGGTACCGGTTATTTTAATGGACAATGGATATATAAAGGTGAAAGTGGCGATCAAAGAACAGATATTAGTAATAATGCAGATAACGATATTACAGAAATTAGGTTTGGGAATGATGGGACGTATCTTTATTTCTTGATTCGAATGCAGAACATAGAAAATGGTGGTGATTATGTTTATATATCTTTGTCGATTGATGTTGATCAGAACGGATCTGATGATGCGTTGACCTGGAATGGTGATGATTCTCAAACATCAGTTGGCTCGGCAAGTCAGTACGGCGAAAGGAATCTAATAGTTCATGATGTGACTTCTGGATTTGGGACGAATTTACAATTTGAACTTTTTGCTGATAACGGAAGTAGTTGGTATGCACCACCAACTGCTGGTTATCAAATTTCTGTTAGTACAACAAACGAATGTGCTGAAGGTAGAATTGATTTAACAGATTTAGCCAGTCTCACCTCAACATCCAGTATGCGAGTCTCACTTGCAACATTCGTGAATGGTAATAACGGATATAATAATGACGTCGATGCAACACAAGACATTGGTGGCGGAACTATATCTGACGCTATAGATGTAATGACTCCCGGTGCATCAAGTTCGACTAATGCTTGGAATAGAGATATTAGTGATGGTGATATCGATAATTCTTCAACGATTGATCTTAGTCAGGCCCCTCTCCCCGTCGAGCTAACTTCCTTCACTGCTTCTGTTAAAGGAAATATTGTTACGCTTAACTGGCAGACTTCGACGGAAGTTAATAACTCCGGATTTGAGATTCTTCGCTCCGCTCAGGATGACAATTGGGAGAAGATTGGATTCGTGGAAGGATACGGCAATTCTAATTCTCCGAAGGAATATTCTTTCACAGATGATCTTTCTCTTACTCGTACTCTTACTCATACTCTTGCCTACCGCCTCAGGCAAATCGATAACAACGGCAGCTTTGACTACAGTAATGTTGTGGAAGTATTTATCGGTGAATTGCCAAACGGTTTTGTGCTCGAGCAGAATTATCCGAACCCGTTCAATCCATCGACAAAAATAAAATTTGGAGTTGATAAACAATCTGAAGGAACGCTCAAGGTATTCAACACAAACGGAGAGGAAGTTGCAGAGCTGTTCTCCGGCAGACTCGATGCCGGCAGAATTTATGAAGTTGAATTCAGCGTTTCGGATGGAAATTCAGATGGTCGGTCATTCCGGCTTTACCGGAATCTGACGAGCGGAGTTTACCTCTACAAACTTCAGACACCCGAAAGGACTGAAGTAAAGAAAATGCTGCTACTGAAATAATGCCCGCATAAACCTCCGAGGTTTTTGAAACCTCGGAGGTTTGCAAAAACCCGAAGGTTTGAGAATCAGAGCCCCGCCTGCCTGGGGCTTTTTATTCCTGTTCAGCGATTGCTAAATGAAAGATAAAAGATTAATTTTCAGGTGAAGAAACTCCCAACAAAATAATTTAACTAGATGAAACTCATCAAGGTTTATCTTCTTATAATTTTTTTTATCGGAGTGGTTGATATTTCAGCAACCGCTAATCCTGACAGAGTAACAGTTAATTTAACCGGAGATCCGTACACAGACTTTGCTTCTGATGAATATTTGGGTAGCAGGAACAGCTTAGAAGTATGGATAACATGGAATTCTTCTACAATTTGGGTTGCCTGGCGTGGTGGCACAACTAATCAACCGACAGATAAATATTATTTTGCAATCGATATAAATCCGGGCACCTCAAATGGAACAACAAATGTATATGGCGGGCTTCAATGGACAGGTGTAACTCAAAATGGTTTAAATAAACCTGACTACGTCTATCATTGGGAAAATATCTCTGCACCAACAGAGTATTTAGCTACCGGAGATGCTTTAACAGGTTGGTCTACTGTAACAACTGATGTTACTGACTTTATAGTTGGCGGTTCACCCGGAATTGTTGAAGCCGGTATTCCCTGGTCTTATTTAGGCGGTTCGTTTCCCTCATCGTTTTCATTTTGGTTTTGGACAAATAATAGCAGTGAAACTTACGTTTGGAGTGCTTTCCCAACTGATATTCCTATTGGAAGTGGAACTCAGACTGCAAATTCAAAATTGTTTGTTGCTAATACAAGTGGAAATGTTTCGCCAAACACATTAGTTTCATCGCCTCTGCCTGTAGAACTCTCTTCCTTCACCGCTTCAGTTTTAAATAACACTGTGCTGCTCAAGTGGAGAACAGAAACTGAGGTAAATAATTATGGGTTTGAGATAGAAAGGAAAACAGGCAGTCGGCAGTCGGCAGTAGGCGAATGGGAACAGATTGCGTTTATTGAGGGGTTCGGTAATTCAAATTCTCCTAAGGAATATTCTTTCGAAGATAATCTTTCTCTTACTCGTACTCTTAATCTTACTCCTGCTCTTTACTACCGCCTCAGGCAAATAGACAACGACGGTAGTTTCAATTACAGCAATGTTGTGGAAGTGTTTATTGGTGAAATACCGGATGGATTTTTGCTTGAGCAGAATTATCCTAATCCTTTTAATCCGTCCACTAAAATCAGGTTTGCGGTTGATAAATCAGTTCATACTGCATTAAAAGTTTATGATGCACTCGGCAAACATATAGTAACTCTTTTCGATGCTCTAGCTGATGCTGGTAGAATTTACGAGGTTGAATTTTCCACCAAAGGCGGATCCAGCATCGGCGGAAATGTTCTTGACTTACAAAGCGGAGTATACTACTACCATCTGGTTGCAGGTGAAAATCAATCCACAAAAAAAATGATTCTTCTGCATTGACTTGATTACTCCTTGGTATGAGTCATTTATATTAATATCCCTGAATATCATTTTGAAGCATTGCTGCCAACTAAAATTCTTATTCTGATAAGTACAGTGTTTTTCTTTTTTAAAAACAGTTGATTATTTTTCAGTATCCAAAACGCCGGCAGGTATAATATTGGATTAATAATTATCCCGATCGCTATGCGGTTTAAACTATTTGCGTCTCATAATTTTGGTCGATAAAAATGGCAAAATATTTACTTTACGGAATATCTTTATTCATCTTTATTTATAACATTCCTGCATCTGCTCAGACCTCTCCATTAAGGAACGGGAAAAACCTTTCCGCTGATTTACCGTTAATAAATAGTGTGATAGATAAATCTGATCCTGAATTAAAAAGAATAAGTGAATTAAAGCAGCAGCTTACTGAAGCCCGGAAAAAATTGTCGACGGATTTACTGCAGCTGCTCGATCCGCGGTTTTTACCTTCTGCAACTCCCTTATCCTTCCATACAGAAACCATGAAAAAATTTAATCAATTTAAACCGTTTGATGGAGCATCGAATTTCAATGAGTCAGTAAGCGAAGGTGAAGTTTATGTCTATGTTTATCTGTTCAAAGGAGATTCAACTTCTGTTATAGATGGAATAGCGGGAACAGTTACCAACCGCGATGAAAAAAACAATTTTGCTGTTGCCTGGGTAAAAGTTAAAGATCTTGAGGCATTAACTTCGCTCTCCGAAGTACGAACAGTTCGTACAGTTTTTCCGCCAATCACCAGATCAGGTTCAGTAATTACGGAAGGCGATGCTGTTCATCGGACTGAGTATGTACGTGATACTTATGGGCAGAATGGCACGGGTATAAAAGTAGGTGTAATTTCAGATGGAGTTGACAACAGAAGTTCATCGCAATCGACTGGTGATTTACCTCCTGATGGTTCCGGACTTACAGTTTTAAGCAATACACAGAGCGGCGATGAAGGTACTGCTATGCTGGAGATTATTTACGATATGGTCCCGGGTGCTCAATTGTATTTCCATGATCATGGTGCAAATACGACCGCGTTCAATACAGCAATTGATAATCTGGTTGCTGCCGGCTGCAATATTATCTGTGATGATATCGGTTGGATAGCACAACCATTTTATGAGGACGGTACGATCGCCTCTCATCTCAACTCTGTTTTAGGATCCAACGATATAATTTATGTTTCTGCTTGCGGAAACGCAGGTGATTCTCATTACCAGGGGGATTTTTATCCTATTAGTTCGGTGCCAACTCAGCACGATTTCAGTGAAGGCGGAACGACAGGATCTTACTTATATGTAAACATACCTTTTGGTGGAAATGTGATTGTAATATTACAATGGGACGACCAATTCGGTGTTTCGGGAAATGACTATGATATGGGATTGTATAGCTTTGATCAATCTACATATGTTCAATTAAGTGTATTTGAGCAGGATGGTGATGATGATCCTCTGGAGTTTTTAGATTATACAGCTACATCCAGCGGTGGGTCGAACAATTATGCTATTGTTGTTGAAAAATATTCAGGTGCCGATGTTAACCTTGAAGTATTTATTTACCCCGATGGAATTGCTCAAAATTATATAAACAACATCAAACCTGAAGATGCAATCTTTGGTCACCCGGCAACTAACGGAGTTATTTCTGTTGGTGCAGTTGATTGGACTACACCTACTGTAATAGAATATTTTTCATCTCAAGGTCCTTCGACAATTGAGTATCCTTCACCTGAAACACGGCAAACACCAAGCAGCGTGGGAGTGGATTTTGTTTCAGTTACCGGTGCCGGCGGGTTTCCTTCTACATTCGGTGGAACTTCAGCAGCAACACCGCATATTGTTTCCATACTGGCTCAGGCATGGAGTTACAACTTATCGCAAACTGCTGCACAGGTAAAACAATTATTATTCGACTGGCCTGAAGATCTTGGTACCGCAGGTTACGATAATGTTTTTGGTTATGGCAGAGGCGATGCGTTAAACATTTTTGATAATGCACTGCCTGTTGAACTCTCCTCCTTTACAGCAAAAGTCTTAAAGAACGGCGGGGTAAAATTAGATTGGCGTACTGAAACAGAAGTAAATAACTATGGCTTTGAGATTGAAAGAAGTCAAATGTCAAATGTCAAAAGTCAAACCGATTGGATGAAGATTGGGTTTGTGGAAGGGCACGGGAATACTAACTCTCCAAAAGAATATTCATTCGTAGATAACAACGCACGTTATGGAAAATACGCTTACAGATTAAAGCAGATTGATACAGATGGTGATTTCGAATACAGCAATGTTATTGAAGTTGATGCCGGTTTAATTCCCGGCGGATTTGTGCTTGAGCAGAATTATCCTAATCCATTTAACCCATCTACTACAATTAAATTTGCAGTGGCAGAAACACAGGAAGCCGAACTAAAAGTGTTTGATGTTTTGGGGAATGAAGTTGCCGAACTATTTAACGGAACTGCTGAAGGAGAAAAAGTATACGAAGTTGAGTTCGATGCTGCCGGTCTTTCAAGCGGAATTTATTTCTATTCATTCCGTACACAAAATAATTATACCTCAAAGAAGATGATTCTTATCAAATAATTTTTTACTAAATTTGTCTTCAACAAGGGTGCTCATTTGCACCCTTTTTTGTGGTATAATTTTAGCACATTTAACGGATTAATTTTTCAATAAAATGGTGTAAAGTTGAGCAAATTATTTATTACAGCGATTTTTTCAATTTTCGGTTACTTTGTTATTCTTGATTTGGAAGAATTATTTACCTCTCATCCTGTTTTGAGAAGTGCATCGTCTCTTAATGAAATATCCAAGCGCGACAGGATGGATCTTGCAATGGAACAGGAATTTGAAATGACCAAAGATCCTGCACTTGGAATAGTACCGCGTGACAGATTAATTCCTGCATACGAATATATGAAATCATTGCCGGCTCCTGATGGACCGCTGGCTGATGTAAACTGGCTTGAGAGAGGCCCTGCAAATGTTGGCGGCAGAACCCGCGCAATTATGGTAGATCCGAATGATGTAACAAAAAAAACTGTTTGGTCTGCCGGTGTTGCAGGTGGTTTATGGAAAACAACCGACATCACAGTTTCAACTCCTGACTGGCAGCCGGTTAACGACTTCTTTGCCAATCTTGCCATTAGTTCTATTACTTACGATCCTTCTAACACGAATATATTGTATTTCTGTACCGGTGAGGGTTATTATAACATCGATGCAGTACAGGGTTTTGGAGTTTGGAAATCAACAGATGCCGGTGCTACGTGGAGCCAGTTAGCCAGTACAATAACTTCAACTTTTAATTACTGCCAGAAAATTGTAGTTACTGGTAGCGGTGTTGTAATAGTAGCTACACGTACTGGTGGAGTACAGAGATCAACAAACGGCGGAACAAGCTGGACAAAAGTTTTAGGTTCCGGTGTAAGTGGTTCAAGCGATTGGGCATTTGATATTGAAATTGCTGCCAACGGAGATATTTATGCTTCTCTCGATGGTGCGATTCATAAATCAACAAACGGCGGTGCATCCTTCGGTGCTGCTTTAACGATACCAATCTCTGCCGAGAGAATTGAGCTTGCCGTCGCACAAAGCGATGCAAATTATGCTTATGCACTTGTTGAATTAGGCGGTGCAGTGAACGGAATACTGAGAACAACAAACGGCGGAACAACCTGGACAAGCAGAACTGAACCTGATGACGCTGATGGTGATATTTCTGCTACAGATTTTTCCCGCGGGCAGGCTTGGTACGATCTGGCAATAGCAGTTGACCCGAATAACCGGGATGTAATTTTTGTTGGCGGAGTTGATCTGTTTAAATCAACTAACGGAGGAGCTTCAGTAGGAACGTGGCAGCAAATCTCTCATTGGTACGGTGGTTTCGGATTCCAGGAAGTCCACGCAGATCAGCATATAATTATTTTTGAACCGGGAAGCTCAAATGTAATTTATTTTGGAAATGATGGAGGCATTTATAGAACCGCTGACGGCACTTCAACGATTCCAACAATCTCGAGAAAGGAATTCAACTACAACACAACACAGTTTTACGGATGCGCAATGTATCCCGATGCCTTGTCAAATCATTTTCTTGCAGGTGCACAGGATAACGGCTCACATAAATTTACTCTCGAAGGAATTAACAGCACCACAGAAGTTACCGGCGGCGATGGATGCTTTACTCATATAGACCAGGATGAACCGCTTTATCAATTCACTTCTTACGTTTATAATAATTATTACAGATCCACTGATGGAGGAGTTTCATTTACTTCCGTTGGGTCTAATAACAACGGAAGATTCATTAATCCAACAGACTATGACAATGTAAACGACCGGCTTTATGCCTGCTATCTTTCTGGGCAGTACAGAAGATGGACTAACCCTCAGACAGGAGCTACTTTTCAAAATGTTTCGGTTACTGAATTTGGCGGCGGACAGGTATCATCTGTTACTGTTTCGCCAAATACTGCAAACAGAGTTTTCTTCGGAATTGATAACGGCAGGATTGTTCGTGTTGATAATGCTCATTCAACAATAACAGCAACACATATAAACAGCGGCTCGGGGATGCCGGCTGGTTATGTTACCTGCGTTGAAGTTGAGACCGGCAATGATAATCATCTTCTGGTTACATTTTCGAATTATGGGGTTAACAGTGTTTGGGAAACTACAAATGGCGGTACTAGCTGGACTTCAGTCGAGGGCAATCTTCCGGATATGCCCATCAGGTGGGCATTGTTCAATCCGGATAACAGCGACCAAGCATTGCTGGCAACCGAGCTTGGTGTCTGGTCAACTGATAACCTCAATGGTGCAGCCACTGTTTGGGGAGCTTCTAACACAGGCTTTGCAAATGTAAGAACCGATATGCTACAGATACGAAGCTCTGACAAGCTTGTGATTGCAGCTACTCATGGCAGAGGATTATTTTCAAGTGATGTGTTTACTTCACCTGCGGCTTTATTTAGTGCGAATAAAACAATTGCATACCTTGATAAATCAATTCAGTTCAGCGATGCTTCTTACAAAGCAACATCATGGTACTGGGATTTTGGCGACGGAAATAATTCTACACTTCAAAACCCAACCCACAGCTATTCTTCATCCGGAAAGTTTACAGTTATTTTAATAATAAACGGCGGAGTCGATTCAGAAGTTAAAGCAGACTACATTCACGTGCTGCCTTACGGCGGAACTCCTTATGCACCTGCCGACGGAGGAAACTTTGAAACGAGCCTGAACAGTTTTGCTGCGGAGAATATTAACGGAACTGCATTTGTTTTAGGTAATTCTTCTGTAACAGGAAAGAACGGAACTCACAGCGGCTCGAATGCATGGGTTACGGGACTGACAGGCAATTATGTTGATAACTCTCATTCAAACCTTTACTCACCGGTTTATAATTTTTCTGCTGCAGGAACTTACACGATAAGATTCTGGAGCCGCTTTAATACGGAAACAAACTGGGATGGTTTTAGAGTTGAGTATTCTCTTGATAAAGGAGATAACTGGAATATACTCGGCACAACAGGAGCTAACTGGTACAACTATGCAAATTCAACTCAGGCAACTTCGTTCCCTGTGAATGAACCATACTTTACAGGAAACAACTCTGCCTGGACTCAGTATTTTACTGATATTTCCTCGCTTGCAGGAAATACAAATGTTGCTTTCCGTTTTGTATTTAAATCCGATGTAGCCTTTACAGCTGCGGGGGTCGCATTAGATGATTTCCAGATTGATGGTCCTCCGAACGATCCGCTGCCTGTTGAGCTTGTTTCTTTTACCGGAACGTTTGTTAAAGATAAAGTTATTTTGAAATGGCAGACGGAAACTGAAGTTGATAACCACGGTTTTGAAATACAAAGAGGCCTGCCCCAATTACTTCCTAAGGAAGGGGCTTTTAAAACTTCCCTTCCCTTGGGGAAGGGGCAGGGGGATGGGCCCTGGGAGACTATTGGTTTTGTTGAAGGTAATGGAAATTCCAACTCTCCAAAGTTTTATTCTTTTACAGATAATCTTGCTCATACTCTTACTCATACTCTCCGTTATCGACTGAAGCAAATCGACACAGACGGTTCCTTTTCTTTCTCAGATGAAATAGAAGTGGACATCACTCCTGCTTCGTTTTCAGTTGAACAGAACTACCCTAATCCATTCAATCCTTCTACAACAATAAAGTACACTCTGCCTGAAAAGAGCAATGTGTTAATAAAAATATATAACTCACTTGGTGAACTTGCTGAAGTTTTAACCGATGAAGTTCAGGAAGCAGGAATTTATACTTTAACCTGGAATGCCGGTGGTTTTGCTTCGGGGGTTTACTTTTTCTCGGTAGAAGCCAGTGGCGAGAATTCCGGCACTGTGCAATCTGCTGTAAAGAAGATGATTCTGATTAAATGACGTATCTCAGGTCTCCAGACCTGAGAGAAACAAATCGTAGCATAGGTTTCCAAACCTGTGCAGAAAACAATCACAGAACAGGAGTCCTGTGTTACGTGATGATGATGTAGGCACAAGATAGGAGTCCTGTGTACGGGATGAATGATTAGGCGTAACACAGGTTTCCTAACCTGTACATGAACAGCTCATATTTTTTATTATTTTGAGTTAAAAATGATAAAAAGACATTTCCATCGTCGTAATCTTCCGCATCTTTATTATAACGAGGGTATTTACTTCGTTACCTATCGCTTATCCGGAAGCATCTCTCAGAATGCACTCAAAAAGTTACACCATAAAATGAATAAACTCTCTCCGGAAGAACAGAAGAGAGTATTTCTTGAATATGATAAACTGCTTGATGAAAATTCTGTAAAACTTAACTTTCTTTCTATTCCTGAAATAGCTGAAATCTGCAAGCAATCAATCAGGTTCTTTGATGGAAAAGCTATACGTGTAATCTGTTATTGCATTATGCCGACGCATATACACCTTGTTTTTGAACTGATTAGTAACGAAAAGAGTGTTGGTGATATAATGGCTTCGATAAAAAAATATTCTGCTCGCAAGGCTAATGAATTCTTAAAACGGAAAGGAACTTTCTGGCAGTCGGAAAGCTTTGACAGACTGATAAGGGATGAAAGGGAATTATACTTTGTAATTAAGTATGTGCTTTTAAATCCAGTTTCTGCAGGCTTGGTTGCCAACTACAAATCCTGGCTGAATACCTACTGCCTTCCTGACTTTGAGGTAATATAACAGATGTTAACTCGTATACACAGGTTTCCCAACCTTACGGGATGAATGATTAGGGCGTAACACAGGTTTCCCAACCTATGCAAAAGTTCCTCACAGGACAGGAGTCCTGTGCTACGAGGGGTTTTTACGGGTAACTAGTTGACTCATAATAAAAGGTAACCGAAAATGTTAGAAGAAAGATATGTTAA
>CAZXGJ010000033.1:0-39977 GCA_964639955.1 uncultured Ignavibacteriaceae bacterium | reverse complement strand
GTTTATAGAAATCCAAAGATTCCCCGGAGGAATCTTCAAGCAGCAGAAACCGTATGCGGAATGAAGTAACACTTTATCCCTGACTCTTTAATTTCTGTCAGGAACTTAGCAAATAGAACTTTTAAAGGCAAGACATTTTAAAGGCTTTTATTTTTTAATACTTTTTCTAAGCCTGTGGTTATTATTCGCTTATAATTTTTAAAAATCATATTAAACTCTTTTGCATTTACCTTTGATGGTATTATTTTAACCCGTTACAAAACAATTCGTAAAGTGAGAGCGGGATGAAAATATTTTCATTCGTGTGAAAGAATTAAGAGCACCATTCAGCATAAAAAATTGCGGAGAGAGAAATGGCACTACTTAAAGCCTGCAAAACCATTCCTGAGCTGTACCGGTTTTTAACCGAAGAATACGCACCTAAAACCGGAAAATATATTATCAAAAGAAAAGTAAATGAACAGTATGAAGGTATATTTTACAAAGAACTGAAAGAGGAAACCGATCTGTTTGCATTCGGGCTGAGTGCTCTGGGCATAAAAAGAGGCGATTGTGCTGCACTAATTTCTGAGAACAGACCTGAATGGGTGTATACAGATTTTGCCTTACAGATGCTCGGAGTTGTAAATGTTCCCGTCTATCCATCGCTAACCTCTGATTCTATCGAGTATATTCTTAACGATTCGGAGTCGAAAATTGTTATAGTCTCAACAAAATTCCAGCTTAACAAACTGATAAAGATAAGTGATAAATGTAAATATCTTAAAAACATCATCATCCTTAATGAGCATGAATTTGATACCAATATAAAAGACCTGCATACATTCAAATCAGTTCAGCATAAAGGCAGAAAAGTACGGGACGAAAACCCTGACTTGCTTATACAAAGCTCTTCACTGATTAACGAAAATGATACATGTACAATTATTTACACTTCCGGTACAACAGGGGAACCAAAAGGGGTTGTACTCACACACAAAAATATTTTATCAAATGTAAACTCTGCTCTGGAAACTTTTCCGATTACACATGAAGATACATTCCTCTCCTTTTTACCTTTGTGTCATATTTTCGAGAGGATGGCTGGTTACTATACAGCATTTGCATCTGGATGCACAGTTTGTTATGCAGAAAGCATAGAGAAAGTTGCTGCAAACCTGCTGGAAGTAAAACCAACGATTATGACTTCAGTGCCAAGATTATTCGAAAGAATTTATTCAAAAATATTAAAGAACGTTGAAAGCCAGCCGGCAAAGAAGCAAAAAATATTTTTCTGGGCTGTGGAAGTTGGCAAACAATATCAACAAACGAGAAAACGCGGGGTTATTCCCCTAGCACTCAGGGTTAAACATAGAATTGCGGATAAGCTTGTATTCAAAAAACTTCGTGAAAAGACAGGAGGCAATTTAAGATTCTTCATTTCCGGAGGCGCTGCACTTTCACGCGACCTGGGCGAGTTTTTTGAAGCCGTCGGAATACAAATTCTGGAAGGATATGGATTAACAGAATCTTCACCTGTGCTTGCTGCTAACAAACCCGACGATTATAAGTTTGGAACCGTCGGTAAACCATTCCCCGGAGTGGAAATAAAAATTGCACCGGATGGTGAAATTCTTGCACGGGGTCCAAACATCATGCAGGGATATTTCAGAAAGAAAAAAGAAACGGAAGATACTTTGAAAGACGGCTGGCTTCACACAGGCGATATCGGAGTTTTTGACGGCGACGGCTTTTTGATGATAACCGACAGGAAAAAACATCTGTTCAAAACCAGCGCAGGCAAATACATTGCTCCTACTCCGATCGAAAATATTTTTCTCGCAAGTAAATATATAGACCAATTTGTGCTGATTGGTGACAGAAGGATGTTTTTAAGTGCACTGATCGTACCCGACTTTGAAGCAGTTAAAGAATATGCCGACTCGCATAAAATAATTTATAAAAATGAAGAAGACCTGGTTAAGAATGATGACATTTATAAATTGCTTGAAGAAGATATGGCAAGGTTCCAGAAAAAACTTGCAAACTATGAGCGGGTAAGAAAATTTGTTCTGCTCGACAGACCGTTCACAATTGAAAACGGTGAAATAACTCCCAGCTTAAAAGTTAAACGGAAAGTAGTTGAAGAAAAATATGGTGATTTGATTGAAAGGATGTACCAGGGATTAGAAAAATAATCATCAGGTCATACTGAATTCAATTTCTCAATTATCTGATTGTGGATGTTTCCGTTTGAACATAGGATTCTCTTCCTAAAGATATCGATTGGGTTCCCATCAAAATCAGTAACCAGTCCGCCTGCTTCTTCAACAATCAATTTACCTGCACAAATATCCCATGGATGAAGGTGCACTTCCCAGAATCCATCGAAGACTCCTTTGGCAACGTAGCAGAAATCAATTGCAGCAGAGCCGAGCCGTCTAACTGCTCGTGAAGATTTTATCATTGCAATAAATCTTTCAAATGCTTTATCAGGATTTTGTCTGATGTCATAAGGAAAACCGGTTACAAGAAAGCTGTGGGAAAGATTGGAATTAGAACTAACATGCATTTTTTTATTATTCGCCGTTGCACCGGCTCCGGCTTCCGCCGCATAAATTATATCCTGCATAATATCGTAAACAACTCCAGCAATTGTCTCGCCGTTCTTCTGCAATCCAATTGAGACAGAAAAGATCGGCAGTCCGTGTGCAAAGTTTGTAGTTCCATCGAGCGGGTCAATCACCCAAAGATACTCTGCCCTTCTATTAATATCACTCCCCTCTTCAGCAAGGAATCCGTGAGAAGGATATTTTTTCTTAATAAAATCCGTAATTAGTTTTTCCGATGCCTTATCGGCTTCGGTAACAAGGTTCAACTCATTTGTTTTAAACTCAACCTCAAGGTTTTTACCAAAGCTTTCTTTAATTAATTGCCCGGCTTGTTTGGAGATGAAGATTATATCGTGGATCATAAAATTTTAAGAAGTTTTTCAACAAATATATAAATATCGAAGACTACATATCCGGCTCATTACATTTTTGATTAGTTGAACCCTAACTTCCTTGATAGCCGAAACCGAAAATGATATATTTGAACACAATTATTAGGTTATTAAGGAGTTCCTTTTGAATAAAGTTAATGATGTATTGCCCAAAACGAATGGTATTAACTCAGTTATAGACAATGTGCCCGATAAGCTGCCGGTTCTTCCCCTGAGAGATATTGTGATTTTCCCTTACATGATTTTTCCCGTACTGGTAGGAAGAGAGCAATCAATAAGAGCAGCTAATTATGCGGCGGAAACAACAAAATATATTTTCCTTTCCACACAAAAAAAATCTAACATAGAGGATCCTGCACCTCACGACCTTTACCAGGAAGGAACAATTGCTAAAATTGTCCAGATTCTTAAACTCCCGAACGGTCTAATGAAAATTCTGGTAGATGGTATGTTCCAGGCAAGAATAGTTGAATTTACCGGCAGGAAAGATTTTTTTGAAGCAAGAATTGAGATAATTCTGCCGGAGGTTAAGCTTGACCATGAGATGAACGCCATGATACGACAGATGACACAATTGTTTAAAGATTACGTTAAGATAAGCAGGAACGTTCCGAACGATACAATTGCGGCTTTCGATAACATAGAAGAGCCGGACAGAAAAATTTTTTATGCGGCAGCTAATATCAACCAGTCTATTGAAGTAAAGCAGAGCATCCTGCAGCAATATACACTTAAAGACCAGTACTACGAAGTAATAAAAATCCTGAACTCAGAAATAGATATACTTAAGATTGAAAAAGAGATAGACAATAAAGTACAGGAAAACATTGCCAAGACACAACGCAAGTTCATTATCCAGGAACAGATAAAAATTCTGCAGGATGAACTTGGCGAAGATGAAGATGCATCACCTGAATTTGCTAAAATCAGGGAGAGAATTAAGCAGGCAAAAATGCCTCCTGAGGTTGAGGAAAAAGCAATCGAGGAATTTAATAAGCTTAAAAAAACCCCGCCAATGTCTCCTGAATCAACGGTAATAAGAAATTATCTTGACTGGCTCATCGATGTTCCATGGAGCAATAAATCAAAAGATAATCTCGATATCAAGCACGTTCAGAAAATTCTAGACGAAGATCACTTCGGTCTGGAAAAACCAAAGGAGAGAATAATCGAGCACATAGCAGTTCTCAACCTAGTAAAGCAGATGAAAGGTCAGATACTTTGCTTTGTCGGTCCTCCGGGAGTGGGCAAAACATCTCTCGGCAAATCAATAGCAAGAGCATTGGGAAGACAATTCGTAAGAATTAGTCTTGGCGGTGTACGGGATGAAGCAGAAATAAGAGGACACAGACGAACTTACATCGGCTCAATGCCGGGTAAAATTATTCAATCAATGAAAAGAGCCGGAACAATAAATCCGGTTATGCTTCTGGATGAAATTGATAAAATGAGCATGGACTTCAGAGGCGATCCTTCATCTGCAATGCTGGAGGTTCTCGACCCTGAACAGAACCATACATTTAATGACCATTACCTGGAAGTTGACTACAACCTTCAGCAGGTTATGTTTATAACCACTGCAAACGTTAGATACAATATTCCATTGCCGCTGCAGGATAGAATGGAAATAATTGAACTACCGGGATACCTGGAATATGACAAGCTGGAAATTGCAAAGAAACATTTGATACCAAAGCAGCTCGCAGCTCATGGTCTTGACGATAAAAAAGTTCAATTCGGCGAAAATGCTGTTAAGAAAATCATTGGCGAATATACGCGGGAAGCCGGTGTAAGAAATCTTGAAAGAGAAATTGCCTCTGTTTTAAGGAAGGTTGCAAAAGAAATAGTTGTTAAAGAATCAACTAACGGCAGAAAAAAAATAAAATCAAAATACATAATTGATGAAGCTAAAATAGAAGATTACTTAAAGACTCCCCGCTTCAGGTACCAGCGGCACAGCAAAGTAAATAAAGTTGGCAGTGTTACAGGTCTGGCATGGACGAGTACCGGCGGCGACTTGCTTACCGTGGATGTATCGATTATGAACGGCTCAGGCAAATTAAACCTAACCGGGCAGCTTGGCAATGTTATGAAAGAATCGGCTCAGGCAGCATTAAGCTACCTGAGATCGTCGGCAAAACAACTAGGGATAAATCCGGATTTCTTTAAGGGCAAAGAAATACACATCCACCTGCCCGAAGGTGCAATTCCTAAAGATGGTCCCTCTGCCGGAATTACTATGGCAATGGCAATGCTTTCAGCAATCAGCGGAAAGCCGGCATCCAACAATGTTGCAATGACAGGCGAAATTACACTTACAGGATTAATAATTGGAATCGGTGGACTTACTGAGAAACTTCTCGCTGCACAAAGGTTTAATATCGGAACAGTCTTAATTCCTAAGGAAAATGAAATTGACCTGAAAGAAATTTCCGAGAAAGTTAAGAAGGGCTTGAACATTGTCCCGGTTGAAAAAGTTGAGGATGCAATTCCGTACGTGTTCGAAGGGATGAAAGTAAAAAAATCTGATAAAAATAATTTAAATAATAAGAAGAAACGCTGATGGCAGAAGAGCTGATTATTGACAAATCACTTTCACCTGAAGCAAAGTATAAACTTCTTATTCAACAGCTAAAATTTTTATTGAATAAGAATGATAACTACATTTCAAACCTATCCAACCTGACTGCAGCATTAAAAGAAACATTCGATAAAATAAGCTGGGTTGGATTTTATTTATACGACGGCTCGAAGCTTTACCTGGGACCATTCCAGGGAAAAGTCGCCTGCACTCAAATAGAAATTGGAAAAGGAGTCTGCGGGACATCTGCTGCTAGAAAGGAAACTGTTGTCGTTCCGGATGTTGATAAATTCCCCGGTCATATAGTTTGCGACAGCGGTTCCAAATCCGAAATTGTTGTTCCAATTATCAGTGCGGGGAAAATGTATGGTGTTCTGGATCTTGACAGCTATGAATACAATGCGTTTAATGATACCGATAAAAAATATCTCGAGGAAATTTGTAAATTCCTTGGTGAGGAAATATTAAATTGATCTTCTGTTTTTAATCCTAATCAATATTAAATGAGTTATATAGTTACAGCACGTAAATGGCGGCCCCGCCGGTTCGATGAAGTGGTCGGGCAGGAACACATCACCGGCACTTTGAAAAATGCAATAAGGGAAAACCGAATTGCACATGCATATCTGTTTACAGGTCCGAGAGGAGTTGGGAAAACAACCACTGCACGAATTCTGGCGAAGGCATTGAATTGCGAAAAGCCGGTGGATTCCGAACCCTGCAATGAATGCTTTATGTGCACTTCAATTCAAAATTCTCAATTGATGGACATTATTGAAATTGACGGTGCATCCAACAGGGGAATTGATGAAGTAAAAACATTGAGGGATTCAGTTAAGTACGCTCCGACAAAAGGCAAATACAAAGTTTACATTATCGACGAAGTGCATATGCTTACGCGGGAATCATTCAATGCATTTCTTAAGACACTTGAGGAACCGCCTGAACATGTGATATTTATTTTTGCGACGACCGATGCACATAAAGTACCGCTAACAATTACCTCCCGCTGCCAGCGATTTGATTTCAGACGTATACAACTCGATAAAATTAAAACGACTCTTTCAGCAATTGCTGAAGCAGAAAAGATAGATATAGATGATAGAACACTAACTATCATTGCCAAAAAAGCTGATGGTGCCCTGAGAGATGCAGAAAGTTTTTTTGACCAGGTCGTGTCATTTTCGCAAGGTAAAATTGATCCGGACATGGTTGCACGTATGCTCAATCTGATCAGCGAGGAGATTTTTTTCCAGGTATCAGATGCTGTCCTTGAAAAGAATTTTAAAGTAGTTTTTGAAGTTACAAATACAATTTTTGCAAATGGATGGGATTTCACCGATTTCCTGGATGGTTTGATTGAACACTTCAGAAATATTTTATCAGTTGTGATAACAGGATCAATTCAGTCAATTGAATCCGCTGAACACTTTAAAAAATCATACCTGAAATATGCCGAATTATTTTATGAGAGCGACCTGATAAGACTGCTGAACTTCCTGAACAAATCATATCAGGAAATTAAGTTTTCTCAGAATCAAAAAATTAAAACTGAAATTATTCTAAGTCATCTCATTGCCCTGGAAAAAACAAAAACAATTACCGATGTTATATCCGTCCTGATGACGGGAAATGAAAAGACCACTGAAAGCGAATTGTCTGATCCTAAGGTTAAAAAAAAAGACCTGGCTTATAAAACTATAAAAGAAAGCAATTCCAGCCAGCCTCTCCCGGATAAACCACACCCGGAAGAAAGCAAAGAAATAAAACCCACTGCGGCCCCGGAAATAAATTTTGATGAGATAGTTAGCAAGTGGCAAAATTTTGTGGATTTTGTCGGCAACGAAAAGGGACTGATGCTTGCACCACTTTTAAAGAACTTTCAGCTGCAGGCATTAGACGGCAACAAGTTTCATTATTCGACCACGAGCATAGAGGATAAATCGCTTTTTGAAATGCACTTAAATTATATTGAGAAAAAATCGGAAGAATTTTTTGGGAAAAAGTTAAAATTCCACTTCTCCGGTGTTTCATCAACTTCAAACACCGTCATCGGTAATCCTGTCGATAATTCTCCAACAACAGATCCGTATGAAGCAATAATCCTGCGTGAGTTTGGGGGGGAAAAAATCCAGTAAATCAGGGAATCTTTCTAAACATCCATTTTTCTGCTGAAACTGATGCGAATTTCAATAATATTTTTTGAAATACTATTAAAAATGAATATTTTTGTTTCCTATGTTTAAAGGACTAATCATCGCAATTGATGGTCCTGCCGGTTCAGGAAAGAGCACATCAGCAAAGTTATTAGCTCAAAAACTAGGTTATTTGTACATTGATACAGGCGCAATGTACCGTGCCATAACGGTTCTTGCTATAGAAAAAAGCGTTCTTGGAAATAATAAAAAAATAGTTGAACTGGCAAAGCAAAGTGAACTGGAACTGGATTACCGGGAAGGCCAATTAATTATTAAACTTAATGGTAACGATGTTTCATCGCGTATAAGGGAAACCGATGTTAATAAACATGTTAGCGATGTAAGTAAGATTAGTGAATTGCGCAAACTGCTTGTTGATAAACAGAGAAATATTGCCGGCAGGGATAAGGGTGTTGTTATGGAAGGCAGGGATATTGGCACAGTTGTATTTCCGGATGCAGATGTAAAAATATTTTTAACTGCAAGCCTTGAAGAAAGAGCAAACAGGAGAACAAAGGAGTTTTCAGGCAGCGGTTCGGATATTTCTAAGGATATTGTAAAAGATAATTTAGCTGCCCGTGATAAAATTGATTCAAGTCGTGAAGACAGTCCTTTGACTAAAGCTGATGATGCAGTTGTAGTTGATACTACCAATATAACTATTGAAGAACAGGTTGCCTTGATTCTTGATATAGTCATAAAGACTGCAATAAAAAAGGGAATCGAAATAAAAATCAGAAATTAAAGTCGCATTAGTAAAATATGTTAAACTAAAATCTGATATCTTATTCTGAACGGCGACACTCAGATATAAGGTATTCTAATTAATCCAGGAGGATAAATGTCCATTAATGTAAAAGAAAAGACTTCGTCGGTTGCGGAACTGTATGAAAAAGCAAAGAACAAATTTCATATTGATGACTATTCGAAAGAAGAATTCGAAACATTAGCTGGTCTCTATACTGAATCATTCAGAGATGTTAAAGAAGGCGAACTAGTAAAAGGAAAAATCGTTAGAATTCAGGGCGACAATGTAATAATTGATGTCGGTTTCAAATCTGAAGGTTCAATTCAAAAATCAGAATTCAGAGAAGATGAAAGCATAGAGGTTGGTGATGAGGTAGAGGTGGTACTTGAAAGTGTTGAGGATCAGGAAGGGAATCTCGTATTAAGCAAATCGAGGGCAGATTTCTTAAAAATCTGGGATAAGGTTATGAAATCGCACGATTCCGGTGAAATTATTGAAGGAAAGATCATTAAAAGAATTAAGGGCGGAATGGTGGTTGACTTGCTCGGTATGGAAGCATTCCTTCCCGGTTCGCAGATAGATATAAGACCAATAAGGGATTTTGATGCATTGGTAGGTCAGAACATGGAATTCAAAGTTGTTAAAGTAAATGTTCCGACCGAGAATGTGGTTGTATCGCACAAAGTACTTGTTGAGGAAGAAATTGCAGACCAACGTAAAGCAATTCTTGAAAGCCTTGAAAGAGGACAGATACTTGAAGGAACTGTTAAAGCAATTACAGATTTCGGAGTTTTTGTTGATCTCGGCGGCGTTGACGGGTTGATCCATATTACAGATCTTAGCTGGGGCAGAATCAATCACCCTAACGAAGTTGTTAAGCTTGATGAAATGTTAAAAGTAGTGGTAACTGATTTTGATGAGGCAAAGAAAAGAATTTCTCTGAGTCTTAAAAAATTACTACCGCATCCATGGGAAAAAATTGATGTCAAATATAATGTGGGTGATAAAGTTTCCGGCAGAGTGGTTTCGCTTACGGATTACGGCGCATTTATAGAAATTGAAAAAGGAATCGAGGGGTTAATCCATAATTCTGAGATGAGCTGGACTCAGCACATCAAACATCCCTCACAGGTTGTTGCTATGGGTCAGGTTATCGAGGCAATTATTTTAAGTCTTGATAAGGAAGAAAAGAAAATCTCTCTTGGTATCAAGCAGTTAGAGCCCGATCCTTGGCAGACACTTATGATAAAATATCCGGTTGGCTCCAAACACAGCGGTGTTGCACGCAACCTTACCAACTTTGGTGTTTTTGTTGAACTGGAACCCGGGGTGGACGGCCTGGTTCATATATCCGATTTATCCTGGACGAAAAAAATCAGACATCCGGGCGAAGTAGTTAAGAAAGGCGAAACTCTAGAAGTTATTGTTCTTTCTGTTGATGTTGACCAGCGAAAAATATCACTCGGACATAAGCAAGTAACAGACAATCCCTGGGATAGCTTTGAAAAGAAATACTCTGTTGGCACTATTACCAGTGGTAAAGTAGTAAGGATTATTGAAAAAGGCTTAATTGCCGAATTGCCTGATGATGTTGACGGATTTGTACCTGCAAATCAACTTTCAACATCCAAGTTGAAAAATCTCGCAAATCACTTCCCTGTGGATTCCCAGCTTCCATTAAAGGTAATTGAGTTCGATAAGAATAATAAAAAAATCGTTCTTAGCGCCATTGGTGCATTAAAAGATAAACCTGAAAATGAGATTCAGGAATATCTTAATAATCATAAACTTGAAAGAGTATCTATAGAAAGCATTAAATCTGCAGAGACGACTGCTATCGACAGTTCTGAATTTCCTATATTTGAGATTCAGGATAGCAGCGACCAAAGACAAAAGGACGCTTAAAAAAATCACTATCACTTGATTATATATTCTTCAAAGCGGGTTTAACTCCCGCTTTCTTTTTTAATTATATGAAAAACAAAGTTGCATTTTACACCGCCGGTTGTAAGCTTAACTACTCCGAAACCTCGACAATTGGCAATCAGTTTAATGAAAGAGGTTTTCAAATAGTAGAGCCTGATGACAAAGCAGACATTTTTGTACTCAATACCTGCTCTGTAACAGAAGCTGCCGAAAGAGAATGCCGCCAGATAATAAGAAGAGTTCTGCGTAAAAATCCAGAAACTTATATAATTGTAACCGGCTGCTATGCACAGCTCCGCCCCGAAGAAATTTCCAAAATCGATGGCGTAGATGCAGTGCTGGGAAGCAATGAAAAGTTCAGGCTTTTTTCTATTCTTGAAAATTTTAATAAACAAAAACTTGCGTGCACACATGTTAGCCATATAAGTGAAACGAATGAATTTGGTATAGCTCATTCATCAGCAGTCGACTCAAGAACCCGGGCATTCCTTAAAATACAGGATGGCTGCGATTATAACTGCACATTTTGCACTATTCCTCTTGCAAGGGGACGAAGCAGGAGCTTATCAGCAGAAAGAATAATTGAAAGATTTAGATTTCTTATTGATAAGGGTTACAAAGAAATCATACTCACAGGGGTGAATGTGGGTGATTACGGGGTAAATACGGACAGCAGCCTATTAGCTTTATTATCGATGCTTGCTGAACTCGATGGAGAATTCAGAATCAGGATAAGTTCAGTTGAGCCTAATCTTGTTTCGGAGGAGCTTTTAAAGCTGATTGCAGCTTCGGATAAATTATGTAAACACCTCCACATCCCGCTCCAAAGCGGAAGTTCAAAAATCCTCAGAGCGATGAAAAGAAGATATACAGCACCCAAATACGCAGAACTTATTCATAAAGCTAAAAATTTGATTCCATCGCTTGCAATTGGTGTTGATGTAATTGTTGGTTTCCCCGGTGAAAGTGAACAGGATTTTATCCGAACGCATAACTTCATAAGAGATTTACCCATTGCCTATTTACATGTCTTTACCTATTCTGAAAGACCGGATACACCTGCATTGCTGCTTCCTGACTCAGTTAGTGTAATTGAACGTAAACGGAGAAACAATATTCTTAGAAACCTTGGTGAAAAGAAAAGACTGCAATTTTATTCTCTGATGACTGGATCAATCCAGCAGGTGCTTTTTGAAGGCCGCAACAGATACGGTGAACTGCAGGGATATACTTCCAACTATATCAAAATTAAAACTGAGTTTGATCACAGCTTAGTTAATTCACTGGTTGAATGCAGGATTACGGCTATTGAAAATGAAGTGGGCGTCGTCGAAATTATGTCCGAAAAAAATGCAGTTGACTTAAATACTGTAAGCAATTAACATTGGAGCAATGATAAAGAAGATTTTTCCGCTTATACTATTCCCTTTTTTAACATTTGCCCAGCAAATCAAACCTGTTTCATTTCAGCAGATGGAAAATGAAATTAAGTCAATCCCCTACCCTGATGAAAAATCACAATTAAGCTTTAATACGGCCGATTCCAAAAAGAGCGTGGGGCTCGGAGTAATTTACTCGCTTTTACTTCCGGGAATGGGCGAACTTTATGCAGATGCTTATGATATTGGAAAATATTTTACCATTGCTGACGGTGCTTTATGGTCAGCTTTTGCCGGTATGAGTATTTACGCAAACTGGCAGGAAGATAATTATATATCGTATGCCGAAACGCGTGCCGGAATAAATAGTGTGGATAAAGATGAAAATTATTTTGCCACTATAAGCCAGTATAACAGCATCGAATCTTATAACGACGAAAAGGCTCTTGAACGAAATTTTGATGCAATGTACGATCCGGATAAATATTTCTGGAAGTGGAGCAGCACAGAAGAAAGAAGAGAATACAGAGAAATGTGGACTTCCACCGAGCAAACAAAAAACGATACAAGGTTTATTATTGGCGGATTAATCTTAAACAGAATTGCAAGTGCAATTAACGCCGCCAGATTGGTAACTTCTTACAACAACAGATTAGATGAAGAATTAAGCTGGAATTTTTCAGTTGGTTTTTCCAATGCACTAAATCTACCCACGAGCATCAATTTTAATTTTACTTCTTCCTTTTAGGCAATTGTCATTCCCATAACTTCAGAGCGGTGAAGTGCAGTATGAATCCTATCTTATTTCATCTAATCAAAACCATCTTCTTCGTTTCAATAAAGTCCCCGGCTTTAAGCTGATAAAAATAAACTCCGCCTGGTAATTCCGTTGCATTAAATTCAATTTCAAAACTCCCGGCTGATTTTTCTTCGTTGACAAGTGCTGCAACTTCCTTCCCAAGTACATCATATACTTTTAACGTCGTTGGCAGAGATGCATCGCGATAAGTCTCTACGAATGGAATAATGAATTTGATTTTTGTGGTTGGGTTAAACGGATTAGGATAATTCTGATAAAGTTTAAAGTTCTTAACAAATAAATTTTCTTTATCAATATTGGCAGGCAGCTCAATTTTTACAGGAAATTTAGCACCGAAATTCCACCTGTCGAATGGATCCGGAATCGAATCCCAGACAAGGCTCAAGCCGCAGGAATAAATAGTATCCCATGCGGCAGAAGTATCAGATGCAGTATATCCAAAAGCCCAGTAAATAGTATCCATTGGTGAAGGGAATGGCAAAGAGAAAGCCTGCGTTAATTCATTTGGTACAAGCGGATGCTTGAAGGAAAAAGTATCCAGCAGAACCATCTCACCAAACCTTCCGGCTACATTATAACCTCCGGCTTCAGCAGGTCCGCCGGTCAAAAACATTTTATAATATCCTGTTTGACCGATAATGAGTGTATCCGGTCCTTCCACCCAAACCTGCACCGAAGTATCGCGCTCAACGGAATGGCAAACGCATCCGCTGCCATTGAGTTCTGTGCACCCTATCAGAGAAGTTTCGCTAATGTTAGCAATAACAGCTATTGTAATAATGGCTGAAAATATTAATGCTATAAAAAAGTTTACTTTCACTAACTTTTTGTATTTGTTAATTGATGGCAAAGATATAAAAATTGATATTAAAAAAAGACTCGGATTTTAACCCGATAAAATATTTTTATCACAAATCTTTTCCTGGTTTTGTTTATTCTGCAAATAATAAAAGCCCCGCAGAAAACGGGGCTTTAATTAAAAGGTGAGAGAACGAGGATTATTTCATCAACATTAATTTCTTTGTGGCAGTAAAATCACCTGCTTGCAAAGTATAATAATATACTCCGCTGGATAGATTTGAACCATCAAAAACAATATTATAATTACCTGCCTGGTTGTGATTATTTACAAGTGTGGCAACTTCCATACCCAGAAGATTGTAAATCTTCAGAGTTACAAAACCATCTTCCGGAATGGAATAATTAATTGTTGTTGATGGATTAAAAGGATTAGGATAGTTCTGACCCAGATAAAAAACCGAAGGTTGATCAATTTCAATCTGAACTTCGTTTGAAAATGAATATGAACCATCGTAATCTACCTGCTTCAACCTGTAAGTATAAGAACCCGCTTGAAGATTTTCATCTCTGAAAATATAATTCTGAATTTCGGTCGTTGTACCTTTCCCATCTATAAAAGAAATGCTTTCATATTGTCCCTTAGTTTTTCTTTGAATCTCAAAGCCTCTGTTGTTAGTCTCAGTTGCGGTTATCCACGAAAGTAAAACATCATTTTTATCGTTTACTGCCGTAAAGGAAACGAGTTCAACCGGCACAACAACATCGAGTGTAATAGTTCTGCGGTGAACCGGTGTACCGTTTGGCCCGTTACCCTGAACAGTAATGGTATACGTTCCTACAGTAACATTACCGCTTGTCTGAATTCTCATCTGAACACTGCCCGGAAAAGAACTAACCGTGTTTCCGCTTGGGAAATCGAGTGTGATAGTACCGTTGGGTGGTGTCGGACTAAAAGAAGCAGAGAAGATAGCATCACTATTGTATAATTTTACATCGGGAACAGAAACAGTTACAAACTCTTGTCCACCGGTTTGGGTAATAACTACTGAAGCAGGAGAAACGGTCATAGCAAAGTCAGGGAAATAGCCAGCATAACTTCCAAAATTCCCATTCCTGAAATCAGTCCACATAATTATTGACTGATTGTTGGTTGAATACATTGAAAAATAATCGCCCTGGTACCTTGGTGCCGAGCCGCCGCAGGATGTGCAATCAATTTTCATTTTTTGATTGGAAACTCTTTGATTGGCAGCCCAGGTAACGCCACCATTGTCTGAATAGCTGGCATAAATATATGCACTATCGCTTGTCGGTGTATCCCTGGTATCCATCCAGCTTGCATAAAGCCTTCCGGTTTGTGTGTCACACCAAATTGCCGGATGCCACTGATGATTATTTTGTGGATTTACATCATCATTTATTCTGATTGGAGAAGACCAGGTGGAACCCTGATCGGTTGAATACCGGCACCAAACATCAGGTTTATTACCGTTGCCGACAGGATCATTAGTGGCATAAATGCAATACAATCTGCCCCGGTAAGATCCGCTGCTTTGGTCTGCTGCAATAAAGGGATATGGTCTGGTTCTCATATTTCGTACGGTATGTCTTCCACCAACATTAGTCCCGACATACCCCGCCCAGTTTTGTGCCCCTTTGTTTGTAAAATTTACTCCGCCATCAGTAGATACATAAAAAGTATAAGTAGAAGCAAAAGTGCTTCCTGAGTTAGTAACAACAAATACAGCACCGCCGTTAGTTGCCCCATTCGGACCAACGCAAACCATCATTCCCGGCAGTGATTGTGTACCAAAAGTTTCTGTTGTTGACCAGGTTGCACCAAAATTTGTAGTTCTTGCAAAATTTCCGGGAGTCATTACTGTATAAACATAATTTTGATAAGGGCCGGTTGTTTGGTCGGCAGCCATCCAGTTTTTATCGTTACCTGAAATAGAAGTTACTGCAGCAGACCATGTAGCACCATTATCTGTAGAAACAATTACTTTGCAACCTGTAACTCCACCGAACATAGTTTCGTAATATAAATGACCGGCACCATCATAAGCAGTTACAGGATCGCCATTTGGCGACACGCCGAAATTCGGTGAGGAGTGCAGCCAGTCGTGTCCATCCGAAGTTCTCCAGGCACCGTTAATATTATATGCTCCGAAAAATTGTAATGGATTGAGTGGGTTTTGAGAAATATGACATTCGGCCTGATCTATGCCCAGGTTAAAATCATCGAATCCATTTATGGTAATAACGTCCTCCTCAGAGTCAGAGTACTGTACGTACTTTACCATCCCGTATGGCAAACCATCGCGGTTTGGATCATCGCCCTGTGCATAAACACTTACCGAAAATGCAAATACGCAAATGGTAAGCAGCAGGAACGATACAAGAATTTGTCTTGGAAATTTTTTCATCATTGTAGCTCCATTATTAGTGATTGAATAATTTTTTATGTTGAATTTAGAAATTGATTTTAAAAGCATTTATGAAAAAGATTTATAAAAATTGCAGCATTGGGTACAAATTTGAGCAGCCAATACCTCCCCCATCTATTATTACGATATGATTACTTAATATTTTGATAAGCCTTAAATAAAATAAAATTGTTAGAATAAAAATAAATTATTGTTAAAAGTAATCAAATAGCTTATAAAATTAAAAAATCTTGTCATTCGCAGCTTTACGAAATTCGGGAAAAGTATAGATACTAAATGAATCTTTGATTATATTGAAAACAAGTTCAACCAAAAAAATTTGGAGGATGCTATGAAGTTAAATATAAAATCTTTCGCGCTCACCTGCGGAATACTTTTCGGGATTGGGTTTATGCTCGCAACCTGGTGGCTGATTGCCTGGAATACACCCGGCGATATAATGAAAAAGTTTGCAAGCTTTTTTATCGGGTACACCTTTACTTATGCTGGCGGATTGCTCGGTTTGGTTTGGGCTTTTGTTTACGCTTTTGTAATAGGCGGAATTTTTGCCTGGCTGTATAATAAGCTGGCAGGCAATAAAAAAACAGATTGAGATATTTTGCTAAAACCAACTTTCGCTAAAAATTTTTCAGGATAAATATTCTCAGATCCCGAAAAGTTTTTTAAACTCATCGGGGTTATCAAGCTCCTTTATTCTCCGCTTTTCTTCCTCTTCCGGAGGCGCGGTAATAATCTGCTTTGCAAATTTTTCGGCTGATAAAACGGTGCAACCGCATTTCTGTGCGTAACGTGCTATACTTAAATCCGAGCTTACAATAACCAGATTTTTTGGGTTTTTACTTTGTTCAATCTCTTTTTTTATAAGCTCATCTGCAGACAAATTTTTTGAATAAGAAACTGTTCCACCTGTAAATTTTATTTCATCTTTTGGGAAACCATCAAAATGAAGCGATATCTTAACATTAGGATTATGGAAATATCTCTGCAGATACAAAGCTAATTTTTCTCTGCTTAGCTGTTTATCCTTTTTATGAAATTTCTTCAATTCAGGGATTTTGCCTATCAGGTTATTTCCATCAATTATATAATGCCTCAAAGCCTACTTCCTAACCTTTTCCCAGGTGAGAGGAAATTTATTAACTAAGCAAATATTTTTTAGATATAATTTTTTAACCCTACTTATAAATTGGATTTTAAAAGTATCACCCTGATTGAGTTTTAATGCGACTTCTTCACCTTGTATCAAAGAACTGATCCTGTTTTGTGACTTTTAAATCCTGAAGCTGCGGTGCTTTGACCCTTATTTCAAATCTGAAACCTGTGTAAGTTCCAATCGGGTTCCAGGTAAAATTCATAATCCAGCAGTGCAGGTCGCGGGAAACTCTTATCTGCGGAGCAACAAATTCGTGCTTATCAAAATCGTAACTGCCCGTAATATCAAATTTCCAGTTCCTGGTCAGGCTGAAGCTTACACTCCCACTAAGATTTGAAAAAATCTGCTTCTCTTCAGGGGTTTGCCTGTTAAGATTAAAATTATATGTGAGTGAAAGCTGCCATGGGATACTGAAATCCGGATCGGATTGATTATATATTCCCTGGTAAACGTTTTTGTTCTGTTCATCAATTAATCCGAACTCATCTTCAGCGTGGGTTTGCTTTGCATCATCCGAAGAAGCAAATTTTTCTCCCGATAATCTGGTTGACAGAGAAAAATTCAGGTTTGTTAATCTTAATAAGCCCTTGCCTTCAGAAATAAGAAATTTGTTTATTCTGGAAATTCCGCCGGCATAATCGTAGAGAGTAAATCTTGAAGAGCCTGACAAATCAAAAAAATCACTTACCTGTGTTCTGTATGTAAGATTCAAATCAGAAAAGTTGAGAGAATCTGCAGCAAAGTTATAACCAATACCGGCTGTAAGATTAAGAAGCTGAATTTTATTATCGCCGGCTTTTACTGTTGTATCTGTAGGATCAATAATTGTTTTTAATTCAAAGTTATTCCCTATCGAAAGATTTAAATTCTGTTGTTCGCCGGAAGTAGCTCCACCGTAAACTTCTTTTACATATTTATTGTATTTAAAAACTTTACCGTCAGAGGTAACATATTCGCCAAAATAATTCCAGCGCGGTTCAGAATAATCTGGACGGTAGCTGTATGAAAGGCTTGGGGTAACAGTATGTCGTATTGCTTCCATTCCAAGAGTATTTAAATTGAATATCCCGTAAAATTTTGTTGATGCTGTCAGACCAAGATCATAAGTATTTACCAGGCTTATTTTCTTAACATCTCTGGTGACCAAAGAATCACTTCCGGTTGAAGATGGTACGACAAACTTTTCAATCTGCTCGTTATACCATTTTGAATCAAACCGGAAGCGTGGTGCAACCGTAAAGTATCCTATTTTAGGTGACATATCTGCATTAATGCTATGCTGCAGACCGGCTCTGATATCAAGTATTCCACCAACCTTATTTCTCCTGTTTTGAAATTGCCCTGTGTACGAATAACCAAAAGATTCATACCAGCTTCTATCCTGCTCACTCGCCGAACTCCTGAACGGGTAAGATTGAGCCATCCTGAATAATGCACTTGGAAGGGTTTCGTAAATATCGTTTGTCTCGAGAACCTGACGCCTGTTGTAGTTAATTGATGCGCTGTTGCCGGATTCTTCCCAGGTTTTTGACAGGGTTGCATTGGATATTATTTCGTTTCTCAAAATATCGTTGAAATTTGTAGTTCCTGTTTGAAGGAAATTCTGAGAAGCAAATTCCAGGTTAACATCGAGTTTAAGTGTTGGAGTAATAGTTTGATTATGAAACCACCTTAAACGCCAGTCAATCTGTTCGCTGAAATCCGGGTCGGTGCTTTCACCCTGCGAAAAATCTCTGTAAGAACCTTCGATATTTCCACTGTAATCGTAACGCTTAACGTACCTGAATCGGGAATTTAAACCATAGCTTCCTCTTGTATAGTAATCAGCAGTAAGATTTATATCCATATAATCGCTTATAGCCCAGAAATACCCAAACCTGCTGAAGTAAGTTCCGTATCTTGCATCGCTTCCGAAAACAGGCGGTATCAAACCTGATCTTCTGCCTGACTGAAGAGGAATTACAACAAACGGTAAAGGAATCGGAACCGGAACCTGACCAAAGTTCAACCAGATCCACTGCGCAACAAGCTGCTCTTCCTGTATTACTTTCATCCTTGGAGAATAGAAATGGTAATGCGGAGTGTCTGCGTCGCAGGTTGTATAAATTCCATCTTCAATAAAGTAAGTGTCTTTGCTTACTTTCTTGATTTTCTCACCGTGATAAAAAGCACCTTCAATTTCTGTATCTGCTGCAGAGAGAACTCCCTGCCCTGTTTTGAAGTTGTACTTCATTCGCTTCCCTTCATAAACTTCGCCCCCCTCTGTGAGCACAGGGGTTCCAATTAACTCGCCTGATACAGAATCTTTCTGAACACCAACAGCTTCGAGATCGTATTTTTCAAAATCAATAAAAATGTTTGCACTATTAATTTCTGTCTTTTTGTAAGTAATTTTTCCCTGACCGTACAGAGCCATTTTTTTATCTTTCACAAAAAAGATGAGGGAATCGGATGCATTGGCATATACAACCGTATCTATATCAGATTTTCGCTTTGGCTCTTCTGTAAGAATTGTATCCGCAGTAACTGCAGAGATAGAATCCGTAATAAAAGTTTTGAGTGTATCATTCTGCTGTGCGTAAGCGTTGAAAGTAGAGGCTAAAGCATAGGCAAGGGCTATAAAAAGAATGAATTTCATACATTAAAGATAAAAAGATGGATTGATTAAGTGTAATCCATTTTTAAAGACGGAAAGAAAATTGTATTTGTTTCGACAAGCGCCGATCAGGTATGATGAAATACTAACGCAGAAGCACCCTTAATGCCGGCATCGTTTTTAAGTTTTGCAGGAAGCACTCTTACTCTGGGTCTTATTGGTGCCATCACACGTTTCGAAATTGTTTGCCGTATAGAATCAAAAAGCGGTTTGCCGAAACCTGCTATTCCTCCGCCCATAATAAATACACTAATATCCAGCACATTGCAAAGCGATGCAAAAGCTGAACCAAGATGTACACCCAGTTCCTCAATAACTCCCTGAGCATACCTGTCGCCCAACTCCGCGGCAAGCTGTATATTCCGGGGGGAGACTTTACTCAAATCGTTGTTTATCAGCTTCCAGATTTTTGAATCGAGGTGTTTTTTTAATTCATTTCGTACTCTTTCTCTCAGGTATAGATTTCCTGCATAAGCTTCAATGCAGCCGTAAGAGCCGCAGTTGCACTTTGGTCCATTGTAATCGATTGAGATATGCCCGATTTCACCAGCGGCACCAAAATCACCATGATAAATTTTTTTATTAATTACAATTCCACCTCCAACACCGGTGCCGAGAGTAATCATTATGAAAGATTTAAAATTTTTTCCGCTGCCAAACATCAGCTCGCCAATAGCAGCAGCATTCGCATCGTTATCAACATATACTCTTTTCTTAAACTCGGTGCCGATAAATTTACCCACATTTACTCTTCCCCAGCCGGGCAGGTTCGGCGGGTTCTCTACTATTCCTCGTCCCGGGGTAACAACACCCGGACATCCGATACCAATCCCATCTATTTTTATTTTTTTATCTGAAGCAATGCTTATCAAATCGTTTATACCGTATTTGATATTAGCGAGTACAGTTTTTGGACCTTTATCTGCTTCGGTTCTTGTCTGTATTTTTTTGATGAGCTTGCCCGTGTTGGTAACTATACCAAGTTTTATGCTTGTACCGCCAAGATCAATCCCGATTGCATATTTTGTTTTTTTATCCATTCCAAATCAGGATATAAAAGATTTATGAAATCTGTTAAATTTTCTCTTAATTAGTAAATGATTGATCTACAATTTTTAATTCGCCCGGATACTTAATATCTCCTAATGGAGAAGAAACAGTAGGAGTTGCAAATAGTGTTAATCTGGAAGAAGATCCTTCCAGGCCACCTATTGCCAGAGCAAGGTTTACCAAATTCTCCAACCCATTGTTGCCAAAAAATTGTATCAGATCGATGTTCATATCCAGAGGAATGTTTGTTACTTCACCAGTTCCAGGCACAGTAACCGGACTGCCGATATTTCCTGAAATTGTTTCTGTGTTGTTAATGTTTAACCGCCACGGAAATGCTTTAAGTGTTGCATCGGTTTTAGGATAACCGCCTGTACCGTCATTGGGATTTTTTGCTTCGACATTTAAAGTAAAAGAAGCAGGAAGTTTTCCGGATGTTAATGTGCTGGTAAGCATCAGGATTTCGGCAGCACTAAAATCCTGGAAGCTTTTTTTTCCCGAAATATTTATTCCGCCAATTTGAAAATTATTAACACTGCCAAGCTTGAATTTTAAGCGTGAAAGGTTTATAATAGTTTCATAAACGCTGCAGCTTGTTAAAAGTAATAGCATTGATAAAATTGAAACAAGTAAACGCACTTTATAATCCTTTCTGTGAATATTGAATTTTATTCAAAATTAATTCGGCCACCTTAAGAGCTTTGAGTCCGTCGGAACCGGAGACTACAGGTTTGGTTCCTTTCAGAATTGAATCCACAAACATCTGAAGCTCGTACTGCAAAGCATTAAGTTCTTTTTGCACCGGCTGCTCAAAGACAAGCTTTTTCTTTTTATCCCCTATTCCGATTTCACCGAAAGAAAATAATCCCGGATCAATATCGGTATCTGCAGAAAGGAGTCTGTACGCTTCAGCTATTCCTGTAACAAAATCAAGCGCAATGTAGCTGTCTTTCTGAAATATTCTCATCTTCCTCATTTTCTTCTGAGAGATTCTGCTTGCAGTTACATTTGCAACTGCACCGTTTTCAAATTGCAGCCGCGCATTAGCAATATCCAGGTGGTCTGAAACCACTGCCACGCCGTTTGCCTGAATATCTGCAACTTCACTTTTAACAAGACTAAGAATAATATCTATGTCGTGTATCATCAAATCGAGCACCACTGCTACATCCGTACCGCGGGGGTTAAATTGTGAGAGCCTGTCAGTCTGTATAAATTTCGGATCGTGAATATATTTTTCCATTGCAACCAGTGCCGGATTAAATCTCTCGATGTGCCCAACCTGCAGAATGAGTTTCTTCTTTTCCGATAATTCAACCAGCTCTTCGGCTTCTTTTATAGTGGCGGTAATTGGTTTTTCAATAAATACATGAACTCCTTTTTCAAAACATTTCTTTGCAAGACCATAATGAGCAGATGTGGTTGCAGCTATTGAAACAGCATCAACTTTTTCTAATAAATTATTTGCCGATTCTGAAATCGGAATTTGAAACTCGTCACCTGCCGATTTTGCCTGTAGCGGATTTGAATCATAAATTCCGATTAACTCACAGTTGCTGATTGTTTTGAACATCTTTAAATGAAGCTTGCCAAGATGCCCTGTTCCGATTATACCAACTTTAAGCTTATTCATTTTAGTTTTGAGTAATTCTTTTGTAACCAATTATCCTTTCGTAGGGTCCGTTTTCCTGTTCAATATAATAAAGGAATATATCGTACTCTTTCGAATTCAGCCAGGTGTTTCCTTCGAGCACGAGCCAATCCGGATTTTTTATCTCACCATTAACAATATCTGCTGCAATGTACTGGTAATCAAAAATTCCTCTTTTTAAAGGAATTGTTAAGGAATAAATTCCATTTGATTCCTGCATCCGGTAGCCCGGTAAAAGCTTCCAATCATTAAAAGCCCCAACAAGGAAAATATCTCTGTTTATATCATCCGGAGGACGGATTGAGAAGGTAACATTAAGGTAGGTTGAGTATTCATCTTTATAATCAGAAAAAATTTTGCCTCCGTTTAAATCTTTATTTAAAGGATTGAGGAAGAATCTTGAGTACTCGGTTCCATCGAGTTGTGCTCTTACATCTTTTGCACTGAACAGATTATGATCACGAATATCAACCTGCCGGAATTCATTGCCGGCCGGAATGTCGCGTGCCGTAAAAGAGAAACTCCGGTCTGCATCCCATTTATAAAATCTGAAAAGTGTATTTGAGTTTCTGTCTATGTTTACCGGATCGAACAGCCTCTGATTTTCAACTATCTCAACTCTGTTAACGAATGAAGGAAAGAATTCATCAGGAAGATAAAAATCAGTGCGCACATTAATTGATTTTGCAAGCTCAACAGGCCAGTAACTTTTATCTTCAAGCTCGTCTCTTTTTAATTTTACACTCAGTTCAACATCGTTAATTACTACAAAAAACTTTCCTGTGGCATAAACGATTGAAGAATCCTGCGTGTCGGTTAAATAAAATCTCCATTTGCCCGAATAAGGAAAGCGAACCTGATCATTTTTATCGGGGTAAACACTTTTATGATGATAGCGGGCATCGTCAACAACCATAATCGGGAGTTCTTCAAAATCCAGAAAGAAAGCAGTGCTGTACTGTGAGTTAAGCAGGAAAATATTTTTTGTCGGTGTCCAACCGTAATCGCAAAACCTGAAAACAACATTCATATTCGGGATGTATTCGCCCTGAACATCAAACTCAATAACCAGTTTATTGTCTCCGGTTAAGACCGGTAGTGAAGTGAGATTATCCGTTGTGTAAACGTTCAGCGATTTAACAACAAAATCCTGCGAAAAAGAAATTGAAGAGAAAAAAAGTGCAGTTACAAGAAAAGCGGTTTTCAAATTTTTGCCTGATTTAGAAATCAAAAATTTCTACACACTTGATTGAAGTATAAGGAACAAAGATGCCAATGCTCTGGTCATCTCTCTGAGTTTCGAGAAGTAAACCATCGTCATAAGCATTTACAAGCATGCCGGTTTTAAAAACAATTTCATACAGAGGCTGATCGGTTTTGGGGTCTCTGGTTGCCCCATAATTTTCGTGCATTGTAATATTTAAAGTGTGATTGATGTATTCTGTCCAGTCGAGATTCATTTCTTTCCCTTAGTAAGTTTTATTTGATGGTGTAATTTATATTTTTAATACGTAAGAGTCATGTGTTATTTATATATGATAAAAAACCCCCGAAGCAAATATCGGGGGTTATTTTATTTATGAAAAAATAAATCCTGATTATAACGCTTTAATTTCGCTAACCAGCTTGCTCATCGCTTCTTTTGAATCACCGAAATACATGAGTGCATTCGGATAGAAGAACAATTCGTTATCAATTCCTGCGTAGCCAACATTTAATGAACGCTTGTTTATCACAACAGTTTTTGCGTAATCGACATTAAGTATAGGCATTCCGTAAATCGGACTGCTTTGATCGTGTCTTGCAGCAGGATTAACAACATCGTTTGCACCGATAACAATTACAACATCGGTATTCGGAAAATCATCATTTATATCTTCCATTGCAAGAAGCTTGTCGTAAGGAACCTGAGCTTCTGCGAGAAGCACGTTCATATGCCCGGGCATTCTTCCTGCAACAGGATGAATTGCAAATCTGACTTTAACACCTTTCTTTTCCAGAACATTCATCAAATCTCTAACAGCATGCTGTGCCTGCCCAACTGCCATTCCGTATCCCGGAACTATAACAACACTACTCACACTATCGAGAAGCATTGCGAGTTCTTCAGCATCAACAGACTTTGCAGTACCTTTATGTGCTTTGGTTTCAACTGCAGGACCTTCGGAACCCGCAGAAGCCCAGCCGCCCATAACAACATTCATAAGCGAGCGGTTCATTGCTTTGCACATTATATTGGTGAGGATAATACCCGAAGCACCCACCAGCGCACCTGCGATTATAAGTTCATTATTGCCAAGAACAAAACCGGTCATAGAACCGGCAATACCTGAGTAAGAATTTAACAGAGAAATTGCCACAGGCATATCGGCACCGCCTATCGGAAGGACAAGCAGAACACCAAGTATTAAAGAGACTACAGTAATTAATAAAACCAGTCCGATTAACGAAGGATTAAGCAAAAGATAAACACCAGCCGCAAGTACGAATATTATCATCAAAAGATTAAGAGGATGCTGCAAGGGATATTTAACAACTTTTCCGGTTACAATTCCCTGCAACTTTCCGAAGGCAATCATCGAGCCGGTAAATGTAACGCTGCCAATCAGAAGGCTAAGCACCATAGCAATTCCTGTATCAATGGGAAGATTGAAAATCATTCCCTGGTCAACAGGATAATTAGGATTAAGTTTAAAATATTCTGAAAGTGCAACCAGTGTAGAAGCACCGCCGCCAAATCCATTTAACATTCCAACCATCTGTGGCATGCCTGTCATAGGAGTTTTAACAGCCAGTAGAACACCAACAAGAGATCCAATAAGTGTTCCGATAATTATCCACTCAAAAGTAAGTACTTCCTGATCGAGCAATGTTGCAGCGATTGCCAGGAACATACCAATTGCTGCATAAAGATTCCCCCGCCTTGCAGTTTTAGGAGATCCGAGAAATTTAATTCCAAAAATAAAAAGTATAGAAGAGACCAGATAAGTTATTTCAATAGCTATACGCATTATTATCCCTTACTTTTTCTTAAACATTTTTAACATTCTATCCGTTACCAAAAATCCACCGACAACGTTTATCATTGCAAAAACAACCGCGACCATTCCAAGAATAGTACTTATAGTAAATTGCTCAAGCCCGGCACTAAGAATTGCACCAACAATTGTGATTCCTGAAATGGCATTGGAGCCGGACATCAGCGGTGTATGCAGTGTCGGTGGTACTTTTGTAATCAGCTCGAAACCTACAAAGATTGCAAGCACAAAAACATAGATATGCATCAGAAACAGATAACTTTCCATTTTTATATTCCTGTTATTGTTATAAAAATCTAAACGAAAAATAAATTATTTGATTAGGCTTTTAATTCTCTCATGAACAACTTCACCCTGATGAGTAATCAGCGAACCCTTAACAATTTCATCATCAAGTTTTAAGTCAACTTTCCCATATTTACCAATGTGTTGAATAAGAGCAAGAATATTTTTTGAATACATTTCACTTGAGTGAGTTGGAACAAGGCTCGGAAGATTTGGCTCACCGATTATAGTTACTCCGTGCTTGTTAACTATCTTCCCCTTTTCACTAACCTCACAGTTACCACCAAACTCAACAGCCATATCAAGTATAACACTGCCCGGTCTCATATTTTTTACCATTTCTTCTGTAACAAGTACGGGAGCTTTTTTGCCAGGAACGAGAGCAGTTGTGATAACAATATCTGCTTCAGTAATATGTTTGAAGATAAGATCTTTCTGCTTTTTTAAAAATTCTTCAGAAGCTTCTTTTGCATAACCACCGGCATCCTGCATATCTTCTGCGCCTTCTACTTCAATGAATTTTCCGCCGAGACTGAGGACTTCTTCTTTAACAGCAGCACGTATATCCGATACTTCAACTACTGCACCCAAACGTTTTGCCGTTCCGAGTGCCTGAAGCCCGGCAACACCAGCACCCATAATTACAACTTTAGCAGGAGAAATTGTACCGGCAGCAGTCATCATCAAAGGAAAAATTTTTCCGAGTTTATCAGCACACATAACAACGCTCTTGTAACCTGCAATGTTTGCCTGGGAACTAAGTGCATCCATTTTTTGTGCAAGCGTTGTTCTCGGAATCATATCCATTGAAATTACATTAATTTTTTTCTCGGCACATTTCTTAGCCAGTTCAGGATAGTTTAACGGATAAAGAAATGTAATTAAAATTGTTCCTTCTTTAAGCAAATCCAATTCATTTTTTCCTGCTGCGGGATGATCGAGAGGTCGCTGAACTTTTACAACAATATCTGCCGAAGAATAAAGTTCATTTAAATTAACAACTTTGACTCCGGTCTTTTCATACATTTGATTTGTAAATCCGGCATTAAGTCCGGCATCTTTTTCAACCTGAACCTGAAAGCCAGATTTAATTAACTTTGAGGCGACGTCGGGAACGCAGGCAACCCTGTTCTCACCAGGCAGAATCTCCTTAGGAACTGCTATTACCATACCTGTCTTCTCCTTGTGAATTGAAAATAATTAACAAACGAAAATTAACCTGATTAAGTTCGATTTGCAAAAAATCTGATTGTTTAAAGCTAAAAGTATATTAAAAGTAAGATTGGAAACAAAAGAAAAATATTAAGCAGGCTGCTCTTTTGTTAGACAATGAATTGTTCCTAATCCCCAGATCAAATCAACAGAGTGAATGCCGATAATTTTTCTATCCGGAAATAATTCTGAAAAAATATTAAGTGCAACTCTGTCATTCGGGTCGTTAAATGTCGGAACAAGCACAGCATAGTTCGATATGTAAAAGTTAGCATAACTTGCAGGGAGTCTTTGCCCTCTGAAAATTTGAGGCGAAGGCATAGGCAAAGGCACAACATTTAACTTGGAACCGTTTGGCATAAATATATTTTGAAGCCTTTCTTTATTCTCATTCAGCAAATTATAATTTGCGTCTGCTGAATTTTTCTCATCAACCAGCACGACAGTGTTTTCATTTACAAATCTGCACAGGTCATCCACGTGTCCGTGTGTATCGTCACCCACAATACCTTTACCGAGCCAGATTACATTTGAAATTCCCAAATATTGTTTGAATATTTCAAAATAATCTGATTTAGTAAATCCGGGATTTCGAGTTTGAACTTTTTCATCGAGCAAACATTCTTCAGTTGTAAGAAGAGTTCCTTTTCCATTTGTATCGATTGCACCTCCTTCAAGAACCACCTTTTCAGCATTATATTCTGCGACAACTCTTTTCAAATTTAATTTTTGGGAAATGAATTGAGGGATTTTATCATCGAGTTTGTAATCATCGTACTTTGCCCAGGCGTTGAACTTAAAATCAACTGCTACCGTTTCTATTCCATCTTTTACAAACATCGGTCCGGAATCTCTTAGCCAGCCGCGATCTGCTTTCTTAATGAAGAATTCAATATTTGATAAACTTACGTCACAATCTTTTAATACTTTTTCTGCTTTGAGTTTGTGTTCTCCGGATTGAACAAAAATTCTCACTTTCTCGCCACGAGAGATGTATTTAACTATTTCAGCGTAAACATAAGGAATGGGTGAAAACTTTCCTGGCCAATCAGATTTGTTATAAGGCCAGCCAATCCAGGTTGCTTCATGCGGAGACCATTCGGCAGGCGGTCTGAAGTTATTCATCTAAAAATCGTTTAGTTATATCCTGATATGAATCAATCCTCCTATCACGAAGGAAGGGCCAGTTATGTCTTATGTACTCGATTCTTTCAGTATCAATTTCAGCAAGAAGTAATTCTTCTTTATCGGAAGAAGCTTGGGCAATTATCATTCCCTGAGGATCGCAGACGAACGACTGCCCCCAGAATTCAATCCCAGGTGAATCATCACTTAATTTTTCTAAACCAATTCGATTAACTGCAGCAACATAAACTCCGTTTGCAACTGCGTGTCCTCTCTGAACAGTAAGCCATGATTCGTACTGAGCTCTTCCGTGTTTTTCTTTTTCGTAAGGATGCCAGCCAATTGCTGTCGGATAAAAAATAACCGCAGCACCCTGCAAAGCAGTTAGTCTTGCAGCTTCAGGATACCATTGATCCCAGCAAATCAGCGTACCGATTTTTCCAAAAGAAGTTTGAAAATTTTTGTAGCCAAGATCTCCGGGAGCGAAATAATATTTCTCATAAAAACCCGGATCATCAGGGATGTGCATTTTTCTGTAAGTGCCAAGTATTTTTCCATCACTATCAATCACCACCAGACTGTTGTGGTAAACACCTGAAGATCTTTTTTCAAACAATGGTACAATCACACTAACTTTTTTCTTCCCGGCAATTTCAGAAATTGCCTCTGTTGAAGGACCGGGAATTGGTTCTGCAAGCTTAAAGTTTTCGATATCCTCCTTTTGACAAAAGTATTGTGATCTGAAAAGTTCAGGCAAACAGATAACCTGTGCACTGGCATCGGCTGCTTTAATTATCCATTCAAGTGTATTTTCAAGATTCTTTTCTCTATTACTGCCGATTGATAACTGCAGAAGCCCTGCGGTAAATTTACGGTTGCTTATCATTTATATTTTTTTTGAGGTAAAGTTAAGGATTTTAAATTATATGAGAAATGTGAACAAACGAAGATAAAACAGGAATTTAAATTAGTAGCCGTAAGTAGAAACCAGAAAACCGTTTTGATCATATTCTTTACTGCTTAGAAGCTTCCCCTCCTTATAGTATTCTTCCTTTTTCAGTTGACCGTTGGGATAGTAGATTCGGAGCCAGGAGTCCAGCTTACCGTTGTAATAATTTTCTACCTGCCTGAAAGCACCGTTTTCATAAAAAGAATTTTTCTTTCCTCTGATTTCACCCATATCATAATTAGTTTCTGATTTTAATAAACCATTTTTATAGTACTCCTTATATTCACCATCAATAACATCTTTTATATAAGTCCCAACAGATTTGAGTGAACCATCTTCATAATAGGTTACCAAGAGTCCATTTTTCGCTCCATCTTTAATAACTTTTTCCTCTTTTAGATGGCCGTCAATATAATATTCTTTAGCCATTCCCATTTGCTTTCCATCAATGTAATCCGCAGTAGATTTAACAATTCCGTTTTCATGATAAGTGATGTACTTTCCATGAATATTACCATCTTTGTAAGGAATTTCTTCTTTAAGAAAACCGGATTCATAAAACACTCTGCTGGTTTCCTGTTTGATGTTATCAACCAAAAACATTTCCTCTGAGAGTGAGCCTGAATCAAAATAGTTCCTTATCATTTCTTCTTTAGATTCAATCTTTCCCTGGAAATCAAATCTCTCCCTGTGCAATAACTCGTCATTTCTGTATTCATCTATTACCCTCAGGTTGCCACCCATATCGTACAATTTAACTGTTCCTTCAATTTTATCTTCAACAAAATTTGCCCTTAAGGCAACAGTTTTGTTTTCGTGGAAAATCAGAACCTCTCCGTTTTGTTTGCCATTTACAAAATTTCTTTGCACTTCAACTTCACCGGATTTATAATATGTTCTGGAGACACCCTGCAGCAATCCATCAACATAGTTCCATTCACCCTGCAGCTCTCCGGTTTTATAATATGTAAAAGTTATCCCCTGCAAAACTCCGTTATCATAATTCTGTTCTGCCCAAAGTTCACCACTCTCATAGTACCATCGCGAAATCCCATCCCGTAATCCATCGTTATAATTCCATTCAATGCTCACTTTTCCATCTTCAAAATACCAGGTCGATAAACCATTTTCTTTACCATTCTCAAAATTCCAATCCTTCCACAATTTCCCATTAGGGTAAAATTCCCTGTAGTAGCCATCTAATTTATCGTACCAATATTCTCCCTCAGTTTTTAGAACGCCGTTTGGGTAGTATGTTTTAACTAAATTAATTCCAGAGGATGATTGTGGAAAAAGATTCAGAGTTAATAATACAAGAAAGGCGGATAACAAAAGGAAAATTTGGTAATATTTGCTCATAAGTCCCTTATAAAAATTATTTAATTTTTACCAAACATATGACATTTTTATATGAAGATAAACCGATAAAAAACTGCAGCATTAACCAATCAATAGAATTATTACAGCAGATCGTGGTATAGTAATTGGTGATTCTTCTATATGATCAGTCGGAATAAAGTTTTTTGTGAGATACTTCTTCTTAATACTATTTAAATCGATTCTGTAAGCAATTGTTATGTTAGAAATTGTACCAAAACAAACAGTGCCGTCTCATACTGAGAGATTTTTACGACAAAGATATTTGTTCATCAAGCTTTTCAGATAAAAAAACACTGTAAAAAAGTTGAATCGGAGGCATAATACTTGATAGTTTTTACAATTGTCTTTATTGATATAAATGGCATTTCAGCATAAAATATTTACATCAGTATTCCAGGGAAAGAATTAATGCACGTTATTAGTACACACATTTTAATGGTCATGATTTTCCTTGGAACAAGCGGGCAGACTTCAATTACCAGTACAAGTTTTTTAGAGATGCTGCCCAGTGTTGATCCTTTAGATCTTGAAATTGAGGGTATTATTGTTGATGCAACACAAACAAAAGTCGGCAGAGATTTTTATGATATTTTCTTCAGCAATTGGGAACCTGCTGAGAACCTCCCAAATTTGTCAGTAGTAATAAGCGAAAGACCATTACCCACAAGGGGAACGCAGGTTATAGTAACAATTGAAGAAAACGTGGTGTTTCAAAGATTTGTTCAGCCACGGATTGATGAAATAGAAGAGAATTCACTAGAAGCCGTGCAGCTTGCAACGCAGTATCTCGAAAATTATCAGACAGTTCAAAAGCAGCTGCAGGTGGATGATTTAATTGGTACTGGAATTTATTAAAACTTTACACCAAGGAGGTTACTTGAATTACATTTTCAGAATTTTCTCTTTTGCCGTAGTATGTTTTATATTTTTTAGCTTCAGCCAGTCCTCAGCTCAGCAGTTGGTATATCAGCCAGTAAACCCATCTTTTGGCGGAAGCCCCTTAAATGGTAATTGGCTTCTGACTTCAGCACAAATGCAGGATCTTACAACCGATCCTTCGCAGGAAGCAGCAGAAGACCCGTTAGCAGATTTTGAGAAAAATTTGAATCGCAGCATACTTAATCAAATTTCAAGGGAAATTACTGAGTCACTTTTTGGCACTACGGGATTATCAGAAGGTCAATTTGAGTTCGGAGACTTCATCATAGATATTACAGAGACATTGGATGGTTTGAGCATACAGATATTCGACATTTTAACAGGTAACGAAACTTCAATTTTTATACCTTACCCATAAGAAGAGAGAATAGATGAAAACTTTTTTTCAGTCGTTAAGAGTAGTTCTGTCAATTGTCCTTTTAGCATTTATTGCCGGCTGTGTTAATTACTTCGAACCATTAAAAACAGAACCGGCAACTCTTGGAACAGTAACCAAAACGGGCGAAGAACTTAAATTGCTGCCTAAACCAAAAGAAAAAATAGTAGCTGCTGTTTACAAATTCAGAGATCAGACAGGACAATATAAGCCTTCCAGTACCGGTGCTAGCTGGTCTACTGCAGTAACACAAGGGGCAACTTCTATTTTATTGAAAGCGCTGGAAGAATCTGATTGGTTTTTACCTATTGAAAGAGAAGGATTATCTAACCTCTTGAATGAAAGAAAAATAATCCGCTCGAGCAAAACCAATTACGAAGGCGAAAGCCAGGACGACTCAAAACTACTACCGCCGCTTCTTTTTGCCGGGGTTATTCTTGAAGGTGGAATAATTGCCTACGACTCCAATATACTTACCGGCGGGAGCGGTCTAAAATATTTCGGCGCCGGAGCTTCCGGGCAATACAGGCAGGATAGAGTTACAATCTACCTTCGTGCAATTTCCACAAGCAATGGTCAGATTCTTAAAACTGTTTACACAAGTAAAACCATACTTTCGCAACTGGTAGATGTAGGCTTCATCAGGTTCGTTGAATTTAAAAAACTGCTTGAATTTGAAACCGGCTACAGCTATAACGAACCGCCTGAATTATGTGTTACCCAGGCTATCGAAAAAGCTGTTCACAGTCTTATTATAGAAGGTATTCTGGATGGTTTGTGGAGCCTTGAACACCCGGAAGATATTAATTCAACCCAGATAAAAGATTATCTGGCAGAAAAAGAAACTAATACACAAATAGACGAATTCGGGTACGAAAGAATTACACCAAGAACTTTAGCAATCGGAGTTAATTCAGGCGGTCAGAATTACCACGGAGATTTTGGCACGGGCAGAACTGAACCTCTTTACGAATTTTTTATTACTAACCCGGTCTCAAATAATTTTGATCTTGGAATCCGGATAGGGACCGGAAATCTTTCTGCAACAGGCTTCTTCGAATCGAAAACAACTTACGTTGGTATGCAGGGAAAATTTTTCATGCTTCCCGATAATCGTTTTTCACCCTTTCTTGCCGGCGGCATAGATGCAACTTATTTGAAAGGTGAAGACAGAAAAGGCAATGAATTGAAATTTGAAAGCAATTGGGCAGCTAATTTCTCAATCGGTATCGGTGCAGAATACAGGTTCTGGGACAAAATAGGAATAAACGGAGTATTCGATTACAATTATCTTATGACTGATGAAATTGATGGCACAGAAGGTGGAGATATCAATGACTATTTCTATGCTTTCAGAGTTGGATTTTCTTTCTATCCGGGACTATGATGCATTTTGAAAATAAATCAATTAAATTATTTAATAATCTATGTATGAAAGGAGGTGTGGGGAATAAATAATTAACGGCAATGCGGTTTTAAGCAGGCTGCATTACCGTAATTAAGAGAGGAGGGCAATTCAGCTGATGTATTGAACATTAAAAGAAAGAATAATCTTTCGGAATTACATTAGTTGAAAATTTTAACTCCCACTTTTTTTTGAGGGCATCAAAAAAAAACTAAAAAATCTAAAAGGAGGAAGCTCCTTCACACAGGGTTATGGTGCATCTCAGGCGGTATAATAACCAGCAAGCAATCTGCTTAAAAGCTTGCACTTTTATAAGGCAGGCAAATAATTAAATTCACTAAATTAACTCATTTATAACAAATGGAGGATTAATTCTATGCGTAACCTATTATCAGCTCTTTTGATAGTAGTTGTTTCTGTAGTTTGGCTTTACGCTCAGGTTAACGATTCTTATATCGAACAGCTTGGCGGACCGGGAAACAATGCTAATGTAGAGCAAGTTGGTATCGGAATGGATTCCGATGTGTTACAGGACGGAAGCTGGAACGACGCCCAGGTTAAACAAAACGACTTCTTTCACATTTCAGTAGTTGACCAGACAGGTACAGGCAACTATGCAAATGTTTTACAGGAAGACTGGTTCCAGACTTCTAATGTTACCCAGATTTACCAGGGCAACGATGCATACGTTGTTCAGTACGGTTTAGGTCAGGTTTCTGATATATTCCAGAACGGTCTGGATAACTTTGCTGATGTTGGTCAGAATGGTGAGTTCCATTATTCAAGCATTATTCAGAGCGGACCATACGTCGATAATGCTTACAACACCGCTGTTGTTGATCAAGCCGGGTCCAATTCAACTTCATTGATCACTCAGTTGGTTGATGGAAACAACGCATTTGTAGATCAGGGTGGTGTTCATCAGTTCTCCCAGATCAACCAGGAAGGTACCGATTTCTTTGCAACCGATAATAACTATGCTTATGTTTATCAGAGAGGTGCAAACCAGACTTCTCAGATTAACCAGTACGGATTCGATGCAAATATTGCTGATGTAATTCAAACTGGTGCTTCTCACTGGTCAACCATTGGTCAGAATGGTGATGGAAACTGGGCTTACATTGATCAGGATGGATTAAATTCCACTTCTCATGTGTTGCAGCTCGGTACCTGGAACGAAGCTTATGTATTGCAGAGAGATTATAAGCAATATTCGGAAATTGATCAGAGTGGATTCTGGAATATTGCTGATCTTGAGCAATTTGGTGCTAAAAACGATTCCTGGATATATCAGGATGGAGATCTTAACTTAGCACAGGTATGGCAGTATGACGGTCCTTTCTATGGTGAACCGATTAACAACCAGTCAAGAATATTCCAGTATGGTGACTATGGCTGGGCTGTCGTTCAGCAGGAAGACCGAATGAACTATTCAAGAATTACACAATATGCTGGTAGCCTTGGTGAATTCGCTCATGTAGTTCAGAAAGATAATCTTACTGGAATAGGCGAAAACAATTCTCAAATTGATCAGTATGGCACTTATGAAGTTGCTGACGTAATACAAAATGGTGCATTCAACAATTCCCAGATAGTTCAGTTGGGCGATGATGGTGATGTACTCATTGATCAGCTAGGTCTTGGTAACTATTCATATGTCATTCAGGGACCTGGCGAAGATAACCTTGCTGACGTTGAGCAGGATGGAATATCTAACTCCTCCTTCATAGATCAGTTGGGTGACGTCAATACAGCTGACGTTTATCAGCAAGGTCTTGTTCATGATTCTGATATTACCCAGTGGGGTGATGGTAACTATGCAGAAGTTGATCAATATGGAGCTGGAAACAATTCAGTAATTGCTCAATTTGGTGACGGACAGAATGCAGTTGTTTACCAGGTTACTCCATAATCTGGTATAATTATTTACTTGCCCCCGCAGCGGCGGGGGTAAGTTTACGTTAACATATAAATAATGTTTTTGTATTTGTGATTATTGATAACATATAACTAAAAAAGGAACAAACTTTTATGAAAAATTTATTTTTTGCTCTCGTTATGGTAGTTGTATCCACAACATGGATATACTCCCAGGTTAACGATTCATATATCGAACAGCTCGGCGGTCCGGGAAACTCTGCTAATGTAGAGCAGGTCGGTGTCGGAATGGATTCTGATGTTTTACAGGATGGATCGTATAACGAAGCATTTGTAAAACAGGAAGATCTTGGGCACATTTCAGCAATTGAGCAAGATGGAACGAGCAACTACGCCAACGTATTGCAGGAAGATCTCTTCCAGACTTCAAATGTTGATCAATCAGGCGAAGAAAACGATGCATTTGTAGTTCAGAATGGTTATCTCCAGGTATCAGAGATTGACCAGGTTGGTTTTGATAACTATGCTAACGTTGGTCAGGGTGGCGAAGGTCACTTCTCTGATATTTTCCAGGGCGGCGGAGATGATTGGTTGGATGGATATTACAACACTGCTATGGTAGACCAGGCAGGTTACGATCATACATCTCTGATTACTCAGGGTGATGATGGAAACAATGCACACGTTGATCAGGGTGGTTATTCACACTTCTCTCAAATTGTTCAGGATGGTGAAGAATCATTTGTCGCAGATAACAACTATGCTACAGTTTACCAGAGAGGCGACGACCAGACGTCTGAAATATCCCAGAAGGGAGCCGATCAGAACTCAGCAAATGTAATTCAGACAGGCGAAGATCACTGGTCAACAGTTTTCCAGCTTGGTATTGGAAATACTGCTATAGTTAATCAGGACGATGACAATCATACTTCACATATTAATCAGTATGATATGTACCAAACTGCAGATGTTTTACAGAGAGGTTACAAACAGTACTCTGAAGTATGGCAGTTTGATGAAAGCAACCTCGCTGAAGTTGAACAGTTTGGCGGTGAAAACCAGTCACGAATCATTCAGGATGGTGAAGATAACCATGCTCAGGTATGGCAGTATGATGGTCCTGTTAGCGGTCCGATAAATAACCAATCTGATATTTTCCAGGGTGGTGATTGGGGATATGTCCGCGTTCAGCAGGAAGACAGAAAGAATTATTCTATAGTTGTTCAGGAATATGGCAGCTATGGTGAAGTTGCAGTTGTTCAGCAGAAGGATAACATTGGTATCCCGGGTTCTGATTTCAACAGCTCCAACATTTACCAGTATGGAATTATAGATCGTGCTGAAGTATTGCAGAATGGTGAATTAAATCAATCAGAGATCAGCCAGGGTGGTTTCGATAACTTCGCTGACGTAGAGCAGTGGGGCGGAGAAAACTACTCTTTTGTAGATCAATATGGTTCATCAAACGATGCACTTGTAGATCAGCAGTATTACAATAACTCATCCGAGATTCTTCAATTGGGTGATGGTAACTTAGCTGACCTCTATCAGTATGGAATGTATAATGAATCAGATATATTCCAGGTTGGTAATTTGAACTCAGCAGTTGTAGACCAATATGGCACTGCTAACGGTTCTGTTATCACCCAGGTTGGCAATGGACAGAGTGCAACTGTTTACCAGGTTGCTCCATAATTTAATGTAATAAATACTCATCCCGCTTTAACAAGCGGGATGGGTAATTTTAAGAAGTATAAAACAGCAGGTGTAAAAATGAAAATAGTTTATTCGATAATTTTAATTCTGTCAATTTGGTTTATTACATCTCATGCACAAACGCAGCAGAGCAGTGAAGAGGATATTCTGAAGTCGTTGAATAATAATTATTCATTACAGAGCAATAACCCCGCCGGTAATGAGAACGTTGCAATTATTACCCAGAGCGGCTCAGATAATATTGGCTTAATCAACCAGTTCCAGAATCAATATAATGTTGGTAACTATGCTAATATTTCACAGGATGGCAACTACAACTCTGCTGTATTGTACGAATATGGGTATGGGATAAGTGCTGATATCACACAGACAGGGAATTTTAATTATGCTAATGTTGTTCTCGACGGGAACAATATAGACGGCAACATAATGCAGGATGGATATGGAAATTATATAAATCAAAACCTGGGCGGTGCTGATTTTAATTATACTGTTTTGCAGGATGGCAATAACAATTTACTGATTCAGGACCAGGGAAATATATATTCAAGCTCTTTTGAGATTTCGCAGGTTGGGGATGGAATAACAACAATAATTATTAATCCTTAATTATTTTTAATGAGTTATACTGAAGCAGATTAATTAAAATTTCCCCGAATTATTATATTAAGCCGTTTTTATTAAGCTTAATTCAGTATTTAATTTTCTCTCCTCACCAATAACAATACCTGAAAAATGATTTTATTAATACTATTTATCGCAATATTAAGTCCGTCTTATAGTTGTGCAGTTAAGTATGCTAATAGCTGCCAACTTAAAGACTCGGTTGAGGCAAAAATCGTAGTAGAAAAAAAGGAAAAAGTAATTAATATCACCGGCATGTTTTATAATTTTACGAACAATGCTTTTTTCTTATATTACGAATTAGAAAGTAAAAAAGTTAGTGATTCCGGCTCATCGAATTCAAAACAATCCGGGCAATTTAATTCCAGAGCAAATTCAGAATCAATATTATCTAAAATTGGCCTGGATATTGATGAAAGTACAAGCTACGAGATTATTTTGAAGGTTTTCGAGGAAGAAAAAATCATATCGTCGGATACATTGAGTTTAATTTCGATTCACTAAAACCAATATGTTACATTATATCTAAGGAGTTGAACCGAATGTTCTTCAGATTATTTCAGAAATTAAGTGTTTTTCTGTTACTTATTCTTTCTGCTGTTTCCTGTAAGGAGGAAACAATACAGCCTGAAACCTTTGGCTCAATTGAAGGTACTGTTATTGAAGCCAGAGAAGACAGTCTTATTGTCCCTATTCAAAACGCAAGTGTTTCAACTGCCCCGGCAATTACCTCTACAACCACAGATGCTAACGGTAAATTCTTTTATAATGATATAAAAACAGGTTCCTATACCATATCGGTTGATAAGGTTGGTTTCATAAAAAAAAGCGTTACAGTATCGGTTAGCGAGGACGAAGTTACGAAGGTTACAATTCAATTGGAAAAATCTACACCCGCTGCTGGACCCGGTAAGGCAACCAATCCTTTGCCTGTTGATGAAGCAGCTGATCAACCAAGGGATGTGGTTTTATCCTGGCAGGCACCCGTTGTAGATCCGCAATTCTCGTTAAAGTTTGATGTTTATCTTTATGATTCTGAATTTGGAATGCCGCAGCTTATTGCTCAGGACCTCGAAGATACAACTGCAAGTGTTTCAGATCTGGATTATGAGCGAACATATTTCTGGCGCGTTGACTCAAAACTTGAAGATACACTAACTACTTTAGGTGATGTTTGGACTTTTACAGTAAGAAACCTTCCCGATTATCGTTTTTTTTATTCATCCAAACGAAACGGTAATTACGATATTTTTATGTCTGACTCTGTGAATAACGATATAATCCAATTAACCAATAAACCCTTTCACGAATGGTGGCCTCGTCTTAGTCCCAATCGGCGTTATGTCTCGTTTTCTTCGGATGAATATACAGACTTTCATATTTTTAAGATGAACAGGGATGGAAGTGATCCATACAGAATCACCACCCTGCCAATAGCGGGCTATTTTAATAACGGAATAGGATTCAACTGGTCGCCTGACGGAGGCAAATTTCTTTACAGCCATTACAACCAGCTTTATACTGTAGATGAAAATGGTGCTAATCTGAATTTAATTGCTACAGCTCCTGCAGGAAGACACTTTCGGGAATGTGAGTATTCTCCATTCGGCGATAAAATCGTAGTATTAACGATAGGTGAAAAGGTTTATGATAACGAAATTTATATTATGAACTCTGATGGTTCCGGTGCGTACTTATTCGTTGAAAACTTTCCCGGAATGATTTCCGGGCCAAGCTGGTCAATAGATGGAACCAAAATTGTTTTCAGCAGGGATGTATCCGGTATAAACGACCCGACCGGAAGGCAATATGATGCACACATAATTATAAAAGGAATTGCAGACACCACAAGTGTTGATATTTCCGGAAATAAACTTCCGGGGAGTAATGATACAAATCCAAGATATTCACCCGATGGAGCTTACATTATTTTTGAAAACACTACCAACGATTCATTCAACCCGAAGGATATTTGGATAATGAACCTTGATGGGGATGACCGAAAATTACTTTTCCAGAACGCAGAAACACCAGATTATAAGTAAAATTTTTGGTCTAAGAATTGTTCAACAGTTAAAAACTTGTTTATTTTAAGTAGTTCATTTTTCCCAATTATACTTTTTTAATAATGAAATTGACTCAATTCAGGCTAAAATTTATTTCTCTGAACATATCTTTAACAATAATTTTTTTACTTTCTCAGTCGAATTTACTATTAGCCCAGCACACCACAGAAAAGAAAGTGATACATCCGCTTATGGGCTCATTAACGTTATCATTGGAAAGCGGAGGTACAATCGGCTATACTGATTATGCCAATTCCAAGCTTGATTTTATGTGGAGAACATCAGCCGAGTATTATTTCAATACTTTTACCAATCATCTGGTAGGTCTGAAAGCATTTGCTGGCACCGGTGGGTTAAGCGGTAATGAAACTTCCAAACAACCGGCAGAATTCAGAACTGACTTAACTATTTTCGGTGCAGGAATTACATACGGCTATATCGTTTCTGAAAAGGTAGCTCCAACAATATCGGCTGCGTTTTCCTATCTAAGTTTTGACCCCAAAGACCGCAACGGAAATCCCCTGGAAAATAACAGCAATGGGCTGTATGATAAACAGGATGTTAACCTAAACCTTGAGGCTGGGTTAAGGT
>CAZXGJ010000032.1:0-39990 GCA_964639955.1 uncultured Ignavibacteriaceae bacterium | reverse complement strand
TAATCTACCTTACTTAATTAATCCGAAATTCCATTTTCCGCTGAACCGATACAGTTCATCAATTGCAACTAAGGATGATTTTAGACAAACAACCTTAGCCGAACTTAGAAAACTTCCCATAAAAAGAGTAGATAGTAATCCTGAAAGATCTCTTCACGATCAACTTATTACTCTAGTCGATCAAATGCTCACCGCAAAGAAACAGTTGCAGCAAGCCAAAACCGAAAGCGATAAAAACTACTTAGAACGCAAATGCGAAACACTCGATAAACAAATTGACCAACTCGTTTACCAACTTTACGGTTTAACGGAAGAGGAAATAAAGATTGTGGAGGGGGTATAAAATAAAATTCTTTATTAAACCCCTACAGGGTTTTTATTTTTCTGTTATCTATTTTCTACAATAATACAACCTCTACGAGGTTATGAAAAGCAAAATAATTTTATTAATTGGCACAGGACATTGTAGATGTCCGATTATTGTAGAAAAACAAAAAGCAAAAACATAATGCGATCCTTGTAGAGGATCAATAAAGGGGGGCAAATTACAAATCCCGTCAGGCAGGTTTACCAGTCTAACGGGGTTTATTTTTTTAGGTTGATGTTTCTATAAATATTTAATCCCTACGGGATTAAGAAAAGCGATGTCCCGTAAGGGACAGAATATCTTTAGAAAAAAGAACCAACGAACAAAAATCCAAGTCCCATCGGGACGAAATATTGTAATTGCTTATTAACAATATTTATAAATAAAAAGCAGTTGAAGCAAGCCCCTTCTCGAACCAGGTCGAACCGAGGCAGGCAAAGATTGTGGAAAATAATGCTCTTAAATAAAGATTTAGGAATTATTAATTATCAACACAAATTCTCCCTTGAGATTTTCTTTCTCAACGCGGCTTAAAATGTTGCCTGCGTTCCCACGATAAAATTTTTCTCTCTCCTTCGTCAGCTCAAAAGCAAGGACGCAGGGAATATTTGCACCAAGAATTTTTACAATATCTTCCATTAAAGTTTTTAAGCGGTACGGTGTGTCCATCAGGACAATTGTTTCTTTTCGTTTCTTTAAGTCCAGCAATTGCTTTCTGCGGATATCTTTCTTTGGAGAAAGCCAGCCGTAGTAATAAAATTTCTCAAAGTCCAATCCGCTGCCAACCAAAGCTGCAAGCAGTGAACTCACGCCGGGAACAGGGACAACATCAATTTTATTTTGAATTGCAAGATCAACCAAAAGATGTCCGGGATCAGAAAACAAAGGAGTACCGCAATCAGAAATCAATGCTGCGGATTTTCCTTCGAGAATCATCTGTAATATTTCATCTGAGACTTTATTCTCATTATGCTCATTCAGTTCAATTAACTGCTTTTCAATTTTATATTTTGAGAGCAGCCTTCTCGCCTCCTTAAATTCCTCGCAGATAATAAAATCAACCTCTTTCAGGATTCTCAGTGCTCTGAGAGTTATGTCCTCGTAATTGCCAATGGGTGTAGAAACTATGTATAAAGCTTTTTTCATGGTTGAAATTTAAATAATCAAAGCTACATTTCACTGCACTAAAACTCTGAAGGTTAATTGATTTAAGTTTATTAAATTTACTCTATGTTTGCTGTAAACTTCTGTAAAAAATTTAATCAGGCATACAAAATTCCTACAATATTTACCAGCTCTTTTTCCTATAAAGAAAGGGTTTACTAATGAAATTAAAACTCATTTTACTCACCTTACTCTTTCCTGTATCTAATCTTCTTTCACAGGACTCATTGCAGACATTCTTATCTGTTAGCAATACTTCAGTGAATGAATTCCATAAATTGTTTCCTGAATATGATGGCAGGGGAACGTTGATTTTTGTACTTGACACAGGTGTGGATATGGGAGTTGAAGGGTTAACAAAAACTTCAACAGGTGAAATTAAAGTAATAGACGTCCAGGATTTTACCCACCAGGGTGATGTACCAATTTATGAAGCTGATGTTGACAAACAGGATGGAAAAACAATATTCAGTAACAGCGATAATAATCTGTCTGTTTACTCCGCTTCAAACTTGAGTTATTCTCCTGCAGATGAGACTTACTACATCGGCGGATTTGAGGAATCCAGGTTTATTAACTCGGGCTCAGGCGCCGCTGATCTTAACGGCGATGGTGATACAGAAGATGTTTACCACCTTGTAACTTTTGAAACTTTGGAAGGTGGAAATACCTTCTGGGTTGTTTACTTCGATGCCAATAACAACAACGACATTTCGGACGACAAACCGTTAAGGAACTATAAAGAAAACCAGGATGCGTTTACAATTGATAACCAATCAGGTCTTCCGGCACTTAATATGGGATTAAATATTCTGCCGGAAGAAAAAATAGTTTCATTCCACTTTGATGACGGCTCACACGGAACTCACGTTGCAGGTATTGCCGCAGGTAACAACATCGGGGGAATAGGTTTGAATGGTGTTGCACCGGGCGCAAAGGTAATCAGCTTAAAACTGGGCAATAATCTTTACTCTGGCGGCGCCACCGTTACTGAAAGTATGAAAAAAGCATATTTATATGCAGATAAAATCGCGGGTGAAGTAACTGTTCCGTGCATAATCAACATGAGTTTTGGAATCGGCTCCGAAATAGAAGGACATGCCGAAATGGAAGCTTTTCTGGAAGAATTAACGAGGAAGAATCCTTACCTGTACATTTGCCTTGGGAGCGGCAACGAGGGCCCGGGCATTTCTACGCCCGGTTTGCCATCAGCATCATTTGCAGTATTTTCTTCCGGCGCAGTTTTAACGCAGGAAGTAGGAAGAGACCTTTATGGTGCTACTCTTAACAGGGATATCATTCTATATTTCTCCTCGAGAGGCGGAGAAGTAAAAAAACCTGATGTATGTTCCCCGGGTGCATGCACTTCTACAGTGCCCAACTGGGAGAACTGGGACAGATTCTGGGGAACAAGCATGGCTGCCCCGTACTCGGCAGGCGTAATGTCTTTACTGTTAAGTGCTGCTGCCAAAGAATACCCGGGAATTAAAATCCCATCACAACTTTTATATAAGGTAATAAGAGAAAGTGCTACATATATGCAGGGATATAACCACCTTGATCAGGGGCACGGATACATAAACGCTGTTAATGCCTTAAATCTCTTAAGAAAATATATTGACCAGGGTGAAGTAGATAAGTTTGAAACATATACAATCTCTTCAATTGCCCCTAACTTTCCTAATAAAAAGGCACCAAACCTTTACCTTAGAAATGGTTTGTTTTTAAAAGAAGAGGATACTTTCACATTTTCAGTTAAGCGAAATAATTTTCAGAAGGTTGACGCATTTTACAGGTCATACAGAATTGAAAGCGACAGCGACTGGCTTATCCCGATACAGAAAAAAACTTATATCAGAAACGATCAGCAGACATTTATCAATGTTAAATTCGACCTGGAAAAAATGAAAGAACCCGGATTATATTCGGGAAGAATCACTGCTTATCGGGACGATAAAAGCGGCTTCCCCGAGTTTGAAATGCTTGCGGTGGTTGTTATGCCGTATAAACTCTGCCCGGGAGCTAATTACAGTTTAAACCTGAAAGCAAGAAAAATCGAACAGGGATTGGTAGATCGTTACTTTATCGAATTGCCTGCAGGTCAAACAAGTATGAACGTTAAGCTTTCCGCTGCCGAAAATAAATATGCACGCGTCCGCTACTCGCTGTTTAATCCTGATGGTGCAGGGCTGGATGTTTCTTCGCAGGTTCATACTATTGACGGCAAAAGAGAAATTGAAAACACGTATTTCGATCTGAAGCCCGGTGTTTATGAAGTAGATGTTGAGGGGATTTTTCTTGCAAAGGACAGCTCAACTTATAACCTCGAAATCAGCTTCTCCGGTATAAACTGGATTAACAAACATACAATCGATAATGAAAATAATCTGATTGAAGTGGTGAATCTTTTCAACAATGTTGAAAATTATAACCTGGAAGGAAAAATTTCCGGATACAGAACTGATTACGAAATTACAATCGGGGGCAGCGAGAAATTCAGAATGCCGTTTGTTTTAAGAAGAGGTGAATCTTCGAAAGAATTCAGTCTTGAATTAACAAAACAGGATTACAATAAATTTACAGACCTCGCATTTATGATTTACAACAGCAACGGAGTCGTTATTGAAAAGAGTGCCCTTAGTTACAGGAGCGGTTCAATTACAATTTTCAACAGTTCGGATGATGACAGTTCAGATTATGTACTTGAAATAGTGCCGGGGTTTGCTCATGAGAGCGGTTCGGCTGAAATTAAGCTGACTGAGGAAACGCAATTCATCAGCAATTACAAAATAGAAGTTATACATGAGAGAAATTCATCGGTAACACTTTACCCCTCATTACCGGTAATGCTCGAAGTTTACTATGAACAACCTGCAGAGTTTTTCCCTTCAAACTCTCAGCCGTTAGGAAAAATATTTTTCCGGTCAGCTTCCACCGGGGAAACGAATTATGAAATGTCTATTCAAATCAAATTCTGAAAGGAGTTAACATGAGTGAACATACATCCGGAGCAATTAAAGGTCTGCCGGAAAATGCTTACAAAGAGCTGAAACCCGGCGAAGAATATACCCCGCTAATGCCTGCAAATACAAATCCACAGGAAATTACTGCATATTCTGTAATAATGGGTTTGCTAATGGCAGTACTTTTTTCGGCTGCAGCTGCTTATCTGGGGTTAAAGATCGGACAGGTATTTGAAGCCGCAATACCTATTGCAATTATTGCGGTCGGAGTTTCAACACTGATGAAAGTGAAAAGTCCACTCGGTCAAAATGTAATTATCCAATCGATTGGACAAAATTCAGGATTGATTGTTGCGGGAGCGATCTTCACAATTCCCGCACTTTATATCTTAAATCTTGAAGCTCACTTCTATCAGATATTTTTAGCTTCTACGTTTGGAGGAGTTATAGGAATTCTTTTCCTCATTCCTTTCAGAAAATACTTTGTTGCAGAAATGCACGGAAAGTTTCCCTTTCCTGAAGCTACTGCCACCACAGAAATACTTGTCGCCGGTGAAAAAGGCGGAAAGCAAGCTCTTGTTCTTGTTATAAGCGGACTAATCGGCGGCATTTATGATTTTATAATTGCAACATTTGGCTGGTGGAGTGAAGTCTTTACAACCCGGGTACATGGGTTTGGGGAGATGCTTGCAGCTAAATTCAAGCTTGTTTTTCGTTTGAACCTGGGTGCGGCAGTTATGGGACTTGGATATATCGTCGGTTTAAAATATTCGGCTATAATTGCTGCCGGTTCATTTGTATCGTGGTATCTTTTAATTCCGGTCATTTCATACTTTGGTTCAGGGCTTACTGAAACTTTTGGAACCGGGGCAACAAAATTAATTTCCGCAATGAGTGCCGAAGAAATTTTCAGACAATATGTACGCCACGTTGGAATTGGTGGAATTGCAATGGCAGGCATTATCGGAATTATCCGCTCTTCAAGAATTATTAAAGATGCCGTTTCGCTGGGCTTCAAAGAAATTTTTGAAAAGAAACACGTCAACTCGAGCCAGCTACGAACTCAACGTGATCTTCCGATGAAAATAATTATTGTTGGAATAGTTCTGACTGCAGTTCTACTTTTGGTTTTCTTTTATATGGGTGTTGTTTATAATATCGGGTGGGCATTGGCCGGATTACTGATTGTTCTTGTAATTTCATTTCTATTCACTACAGTCGCTGCAAATGCAATTGCTATTGTTGGAACAAACCCTGTTAGCGGAATGACATTGATGACGCTAATCCTTTCTTCAATTATTCTTACCTCTGTTGGATTAAAAGGAACTTCAGGAATGGTCGCTGCGCTTATCATCGGCGGAGTTGTTTGTACAGCTTTATCAATGGCTGGCGGGTTCATAACTGACCTCAAAATCGGTTACTGGCTTGGTTCAACTCCTTTAAAGCAGGAAAGATGGAAATTCCTTGGAGTACTTGTTTCTGCTTTAACTGTTGGTTTTGTTATAATGATTTTAAATGAAACTTATGGATTTGTTGGTGATGGAGCTCTTGTTGCACCACAAGCAAATGCGATGGCTGCAGTAATTCAGCCTTTAATGGATCAGCAGCCGGCGCCCTGGACTCTGTATATTGTTGGTGCAATTCTCGCTTTAGTTTTGACTATGATCAAAGTTCCGGCTCTTGCATTTGCTCTCGGAATGTACATTCCTCTTGAACTGAATACTCCTTTGCTTGTTGGCGGATTAATTGCCCACTTTGTTTCAACAAGAAGTAAAGATGAAAAAATCAACAACGCACGAAGAGAAAGAGGAACACTGATTGCTTCAGGATTTATTGCTGGCGGAGCTTTGATGGGAGTAATAAGTGCAATCCTCAGATGGCAGGGATTAAACTGGGTTAATTATGAATGGGTTGAATCAAATTCGGCTGAATTGCTAGGCATTATAATGTTTGCTTTGCTTTGTGTTTATATGATATGGGATTCATTGAGGGGTAAACCGGATGAAATGAAATCGGCACCAAGTTATCCTGATGGAGAAAGTAAAATATAATTTAATTCAGGAGACGCATCGTCGATGCGTCTCTTAATTTTAACTTCTTTTTTTTCTATTTCTCTTACCGGCGGATTTCTTCCTTTTTGATAAACCTATCCTGGATATTTTTCCGGCAACTGATTCTTTGCTCCGTCCCAGAGCCAAAGCGATATCTGTTACCTGCAGCTTCGGATATTTTGTTCTCAGGAAAACTTCATCTTCATCGGTCCAGGGTTTGCTTCTGGCTGAGCACACTCCCATCCTGCTAGCGGTATTTTTAATTGAATCTATGGTTCTGTTCAGCTTATGCGCAATCTCGCCAATTGGAATTTTTTTATAATTATTTCTAAGAAATTCTCTTTCATCTTCGGTCCATTCCGGTTTTTTCTTATACCGTGAAAGCTTTTGCCTTTGGATGTAATGATCCACTTTATAAGTGCCAATACCCAGATGTTTGGCAATTTCCCTGTTTGTTTTCTGACCAATGTTCTTCAGCAGGTAATTACGCTCCCTCTTTGACCACCAGTGAATATGCTTATCTCTTTTGAATTTCATTCTCCTTGCTTTTATCATTATAGAAACTTTAGTTCTATTAAGCAAAGCAGCAATTTTTTCAAGTGAATTTTTGCGGTCCGGGTAAAGTTCTTTTAACTTCTGCAAATCCTCTTCAGTCCAATTTTCAGATCTTTTGGTTGTTAACCCAAGAGCAGAAGCTCTGTGTGTGACTGACTTCTTTGATCTTTTAAGAGTTTTCGCAATAGACTCATAGCTCCGGTCGGTAAGGTGTCTTCTCAGATAATTATCCTCCCACTTTTGCCAGGTGCGGAATTTATTTGTCCGAATACCAAGCTGAGCAGCTTTAAACATTACGGTATCCGGGCTGTGCTCTACAAACTGCGCAACATAATTCGCTCCCCTTTTCCTGTAGTGTCTTTTAAGAATTTTTATTTCTTCTTCTGTCCAGCGTTTCGGCATAATATATTTCCGGTTATGATTATATAGTCAACCCGAAATTTCAGAAATTACTAAATAACTCTTCAAGTTTCATTTTCAATTGTGTCAGCTCAAAATCAAACCTCTCGCCGGTTTTTCTTATTTTCATTTCACATTTATTTTCTTTTAATTTCTTTTCACCGATAACTATCTGAACGGGCATACCAAGCAAGTCTGCATCATTAAACTTAAAACCTGCGGCAGCATCGCGGTCATCAAATAAAACTTCGTACACGGCATTTTTTAAGTCGTTATAAATTTTTTCTGCTGAGGAAACAACTGCTTCATTTTTCATATTCAATGCAATCAGATGAATATCAAATGGTGCAAGAGTTTTATTCCAGATAATTCCTTTCTCATCGTGATTTTGTTCAATATAGCAAGCCATAATTCTTTCAACACCGATTCCATAGCTTCCCATAACAATCGGATGTTCTTCTCCTTTTTCATCGAGATAAAAAGCTTTAAGTGCTTCTGAGTATTTTGTTCCAAGCTTGAATATGTGACCAAGCTCGATTGCAGTGAACACTTCAAGTTTGTTATCACATTTGGGACAACCTTCCCCTGATTGAACAACTCGCAGATCATTGTATTCAATTAAAGGAACATCTCGCTTTAAATCTATTCCACCGATGTGATAATCATTTTTGTTTGCACCACTGAACAGATTGTTGCGGTCTTTTAATTTTAAATCAGCAATTATTCTTCCCTTAAAACATACAGGACCGATTGAACCGGCATCTGCACCTGTAATTTCCATTAACTCTTCGGGATGACCGGGACGAACATTGCCTCCCAGAATTTTTGTCAGCTTTGATTCATTTACTTCATCATTGCCCTGCATTAAAATCAATACGGCTTTTCCATCGTTTATATAAACTCTTGATTTAGCACAAACGGATTCGTCAATCCTGAGGAACTCACAAAGTTCATCAATAGATTTTACATTTGGAGTATGAATTTCATAAACAGATTTGCTTTCCTTCTCTCTTCCAATGAAATTAATTTTTGATTCCGCAACTTCCGCATTCGCTGCATAACCACAGGAAGAACAATAAGCAACTGTATCTTCTCCGGCTTCAGATTTCACCATAAACTCTTCTGAACCTGTTCCTCCCATAGCACCACTTGATGCACCGACAACGAAATATTTTAAGCCGCATCTGTCAAAAATTTTTCTGTAAGCTTTATCGTGCAATCCATAAGCAACATCCAGCGCTTCATACGATACATCAAACGTGTAAGCATCTTTCATCAAAAACTGTCTGCCCCGAATCACACCACTTCTTGGTCTTGGTTCATTTCTGAATTTAGTTTGAATCTGATACCAGATCTGGGGCATATCTTTGTAGGATTTTACAACATTGCGTGCGTGGAAAGTCATTATCTCTTCGTGTGTCGGAGCTAAAACATATTCTCTGTTTTTAATATGAAAAAGAATATCGCCGAATGCTTCAACTCTTCCGGTTTCATCCCAGATTTCTTTAGGATTAAGTGCAGGCAGATGAAATTCCTGACCTCCGATAGCATCCATTTCTTCTCTGATAATTTGGGAAATTTTTTTTACAACTCTGTAGCCGAGAGGAAGGAATGAATAAATTCCGGCTCCAACCATTCTTATCATACCAGAACGAAGCATCAGGATGTGGCTTGTAACTGTTGCATCTGTCGGAACTTCTTTTAACGTCGGGACAAAATATTTACTTAATTTCATAAAATGATTTCTTACTTAGTTTGTGATACTTGAAGCGTGAAAAGTTATGATATCTCAAAAAATTGTGCGTAAAAATAGCGAAAGGGTAAAGTTATTCAAAAAAAGCTTGAATCAGGGAATTAAGTAATAAAGATAAATCATATATCCGGCGACAAGAGATAATCCCTCCAACCTTGAAATCTTAAATCCTGTCTTGCTGAGCGGCAGGAGTATGATTGCAGTAAAAAGCATAACTCCAAAATCAACATAACTGATTCCTGCAGAACTAAGTGGAATCACTATCGCAGTAATTCCAAGTATCCCGAGAATGTTAAAAATATTTGATCCAACTACATTTCCAATTGCAATATCCGATTCGTTTTTATACGCAGCAACTATCGAGGTGATTAGTTCAGGCAAGCTGGTTCCTACAGCAACAATTGTAAGCCCGATAATCGCATCACTCACACCGATGGCTTTTGCTATCGAAATGGAACTGGTTACAAATAAGTTTGCACCTAAAATCATTAATCCTAATCCACCAATTATAAAAATTATAGACACGGGCACACTCAGTTTGGTTTTTAATCCTTCTTTAAATTCCTTCTCCACCTCAGCATTTTTTTCTTTACGAGCCATTAGGACATTTACAACTGTATAGGTAATTATTCCAAGAACAAAAATTAATCCATCAACAAAACTCAATTCTCCATCAATCAAAAGCACAATCAGCAAGACAGTGAGTCCAATCATAATTGGAATTTCTCTTCTGATAACATTTGCATGAATATCAAGCGGTCTGATTACAGCTGCTAGACCGAGTATCAATGCAATGTTTGCAATATTTGATCCGACAACATTTCCCAGCGAAATTGAACTGTTGCCGATGATTGCAGCTTTTATACTAACCACAAGTTCTGGTGTACTTGTTCCGAACGCTACAACAGTAAGTCCGACAACGAGAGGTGTAATTCCAATTTTTAAAGCCAGCGAAGCTGAACCACGGATTAATCCTTCTGCTCCAATGAAAAGAGCAACTAAGCCTAATATCAGAAATAACAGAACTTCAAGTGGCATAATTCAGAATAGATTAATTAATTTGTTCAACCAGGTAAACTTTATCATTTCTTCTTACCAGTTCAGGAGTTACAAATGTAACTTCGTCTCCTTTTTTTGCTGTGTATTTTGTCTTTTCATCAACTATAATTTTTCCAAGCTTGAGATCAACCAAACCGGTAGTCTCACCAATAATTAAAATTCTGTCATTCAGCTTCAGCCTGCCTGATTCCAGAAGAATGTGAGCAGCTTTTGGTTTTTTGAAGTAGTTTAGAACTTTGCCAACATAAACTTTACGTGTTGTTGCTTTGCTTCCTTCAACAGCAGCATAATCTTCTGAGGAAGGTTTGCCAAAATAAAACCCTGATGAGAAACCCCGGTTGTAAACTGTTTCCAATTCTTTGAGAAATTCTTTCTTCTTTTCAGTTGTGAGTTTCTTTTTAAAGTAAAGATCGATTGCTTTACGGTACACAGAAACTGTTGTCGCAACATATTCGGGAGCTCTTTTTCTTCCTTCAATTTTGAATGAATCAATTCCTGCTTCAATTAATTGATCAATAAATTCAATTGTGCAGAGATCTTTTGGAGATAAAACATAATCATCACCAATCAGCATTGATTTCTGTGCGGCGGTATCAAAGATTTCATATTCTCTTCTACAAGGCTGAATGCATTCACCTCTGTTCGCACTTTGTCCAAATAAGTGATGACTCATAAAACATCTTCCGCTAACTGCAATGCACATCGCACCGTGAATGAACGCTTCAATTTCAAGTTTGGTATTTTTTCTAATCTTTTTTATTTCTTCAAGCGAACATTCGCGTGCAAGAACAATTCTAACTGCGCCAAGTTTTTTATAAACAGAAGCAGCCATTGAATTAGAAACCGAGCCCTGTGTTGAAATGCAGAAAGGAAATTTGTGCTTGTGACAAAGTTCAGCAACGGCTAAATCCCAGCAAATAATTCTATCAATTTTCGCACGTTTTGCAGCTACGATTATCTGTTCAGCTTCAGCAATTTCATCTTCAAAAACAATTGTGTTGAGTGTGAGATAGGTCTTTACCTTCTTCGACTTACAAAATTTTGAAATTTCAGGGAGTTCATCAATTGAAAAGTTCTTTGCCTTTGCGCGCATATTCAATTTATCAACGCCAAAGTAAACTGCATCAGCACCAGCTTTAACTGCTGTTCGCAGCATAGTCCAGTCACCTGCGGGAGCCATTAACTCTGGTTTGAAAATCTTCTTAGCCATCGTAGGAAAAATGGAACACGGATTTTACCGATGCGACTGATTTAAAATGATTTTAAATCCGTGATAATCCGTCTGATCAGTTTAATCCGTGTTCTATTGCCTTAACTTTTTTTCTCCCAGATTTTTACTATTTCCACAATCACTTTCACCGCCATTTCCATATCCTGAACTGCAACCCACTCAAGCTGTGAGTGGAAACTGTGCTCGCCTGCAAAAATATTCGGACAGGGGAGACCCATAAATGATAAACGTGAACCATCCGTGCCGCCACGGATCGGATGCATAATCGGTTTTATTCCAAGATTCTTCATTGCCTGGACTGCATACTTTGCAACCTGTGGATGCTTAACAAGAACTTCCTTCATATTTCTATACTGATTGACAACCTTGAACTCATATTTTGAACCCGGGAATTTTGCGACAGCTTTCTTTGCAAGTTTTTCAAGAAGGTTTTCGTATTGCTTAAGCTTTGGTGTTTCAAAATCTCTGATGATGATCTTAAGTGTTGTTGTTTCTTCCATTCCATTTATAGTTGTGCAGTGAACATAACCTTGTCGCTTTTCAGTTGTTTCCGGAGAAAGAGTTTTCTTAGGTAAACTTTCTATAAATGCAGCAGCAATCTTAATCGAGTTGATCATCTGATTCTTAGCATAACCGGGATGAATATTTTTTCCAATAAATTTCAACACAACCATATCAGCGCTGAAAGTTTCCGACTCAACTTCGCCGAGACTTGAACCATCAACTGTGTAAGCGTACTTAGCACCAAGTTTTTTCAAATCAATTTTTTCCGTTCCTCTTCCGACTTCTTCATCGGGAGTGAAACAAATTTTTATAGGTCCGTGTTTTATTTCAGGATGAGTGAGTAGATAATTTACTGCATCCATAATTTCTGCAACACCTGCTTTATTATCTGCACCGAGAAGTGTTGAACCATCTGTGGTGATGATATCGAATCCTTTCATATTCTTTAGGTCCGGGTTTTCACTTACTTTAATTACTCTGCCCTCTTTGGGAAGTTTTATATCTCCGCCTTTGTAATTTTTATGAATGATTGGTTTGACATTCTTACCTGTAACCGCTGGAGAAGTATCAACGTGTGCAATGAAAGCAATCGGTGGCACCCTTTTGTTTGTGTTTGCTGGAAGTGTTGCCATAACGTAGCCCCATTTATCCATTGCAGCATCTTTTAGTCCCATCTTTTTTAATTCTTTTGCAAGATCAGCAGAAAGCTTTTTCTGTTTTTCTGTGCTTGGAAATGAAGTTGATTCTTCATCTGATTGGGTATCGTATTTCACATAATTTAAAAAACGATCAACACAAGTGAATTTATATTTTGGATCGAACATGATTCCTCCGGATTTTTAATTTAAATGAAACTTTATTCTGCTTTAATGAACAGTTTATCTTATTATTTATCTATTCTCTTAATTTCTACTCTTCTGTTTTTTTCTCTGCCTTCGGGAGTAGTATTATCAGCAACGGGTTGCTTGCTACCCAAACCCACTACTTCAAACCTTACTTGCGGAATTCCTCTTGAGACAAAGTAGTTTAAGACTGATTCAGCACGCATCTTTGACATTTTAATATTTCCCTCTTCTGAGCCAACATTGTCTGTATGCCCTTCTATTTTCCAGCGCGAGAGCGGATATTTCTTCATTACCTCAAGCATCTTATCAAGCTCAGGGTATGCAGCAGGTTTAAGCAAAGCACTGTTAAACTCAAAGCTTGTTTCTGCACTAAGGATAATTTGCTCAAGGTCTGCTTTTGGTTCGGGAACAATAATTACATACTCACAGCCTTTTTCATCCACCTGTTTTCCGGCAGGCGTATCCGGGCACTGATCAATATGATCGGGAACACCATCGAGATCAGAATCCTTCGGGCAACCGTTTCTGTCTACTTCAACTTCGTAGGGTGTTTCCGGGCATTTGTCCTGATAGTCCGGCACGCCATCACTATCATTATCAAACGGGCAGCCGTAGTCATCAACTTCAATTCCTTTCGGTGTGTTTGCGCAAATATCTGTGTAATCCGGAATACCATCGCCATCGGAATCAAGCGGACATCCCCGTTTATCAACAGGTGCACCTGCTGGAGTTCCCGCGCATTCATCCAGGTAATCTGCCACACCATCTTTATCCGTATCAACCGGGCAGCCGAATTCATCTACCTTAACTCCGGTAGGAGTTTTGGTGCAAATATCTTTTGAATCAACTACTCCATCTTCATCGGAATCAAATTCAGTTAAGAATGAATAAGATATGCCACCCATAACATTGAAAAACATATCGTTGCCAATCCCGAGCGCCTGGTCATCCAGCCAATCGTTTGGTGAAATCTGAACTCCGCCATTCAAATTAAGTGAAAGATTATCTGTAACAGGAAACCGGATGCCAAGTTCGCCAAGATAATTTACCTCTGTAGTATTATAAGCTCCTGCAGAGTTATTCGGAAGCTTTACTCCGCCCTCTCCTCTTGGATCAAATGATAAGCTTGCTGCTCCTGCAAACAGGTAAGGAAAAGCGACATCATCTATACTTAGATTGAAAATTACTCCGGCACCAAATGAATTTATATTCGTTCTGAACTCAGCGGGATTCAATGAGCCGTCGCTGCCGGTGAGAAACCCCGCACTGCCAAAAGCTCTTAAACCAAAACCGCTTTTTACCCACGCGGGGAAAAAATATTCAATGGAAAGTCTGCCGAGATAATCAACTCCAAGTCCGCTGTAATCGGTGCTTGCGAGAGTTGTTCCTCCTTCGACAGATAAAACAATCGTTCCCGAGAACGGATTGTATCTTTGGGTTCTTGCTGTTTGAGAATAATTAGTTGCAGAGATCAGCAATATTGCAAGTAGGACAGATGAAGTAAATTTCATCAATTTTTTCCGTTAAAATTGATTTTAATGGAATAAATTTAACGGTAAATGAAGTAGCAAAAAAGTTACTGAGAACTTTCATCAGCTTCACTTTTATAAATAGTCATTCCCTTTAATAAATTACATTCTTTTACCAAAGTGAGGAAATTTTTTGACAATTATAGTAAAATTCGCTAATTTTTTATATAATTAAAACAGGACAATTATGAAAAAGCCATCAGGGAAATGGTTTTTTTCATCCATAATCCCTAACTATTTTACTCCTCTACTGCGTATTCTATTTGGTCTTACCTTCATATTTTCAGGAATTGCTAAGATAATTAATGTTGCTGATTTTCAATATACGATAGAAAAATTTGCTCTCATTCCCGACCTATTTGCACCCACTTTAAGTTATCTCATACCGATTATAGAAACAGTTATTGGTTTTTTTCTGATCTTTAATTTTTATCCTTTAATCATTGTACAATTTTCTATTTATTTAATATTATTTTTCACTAGTGTTATAATAGTAAAAGTTTTAGAAGGCGGCGATCTGTCATGCGGATGTTTTGGTTCTTTATCTACTAATAAAATTGATGAGTGGACAATAATGAGAAATGTTGTATTTCTTATATGGGGCGTGATACTTATTTATCTTATCCTGCAATCTAAAAGCAATTTGATATTAGCTGAAAAATTTAAGCGTAATTTGAAGATGTTTTTAATCAATACATTACTTTTTTTTCTTCTTGTGCAAAACGCAGCTTTTGCAATAAGAAATATTGAACTTAAAAATAGAGTATATAGATTATTGGAAAAAGATTTTTTTTCGAGAGGTGAACAAGTGGAACCATTTATAGCTTATAAAATTGACGGATCTTTTGAAAATGTATTTTATGATTTAAGAGAAAAAACTATTTTGTTTATAATGAAATATGGTTGCATAACTTGTAAAAATAATGTTCCATTCTGGAATGATCTTAATGAAGAGTTTAATTCAAACCGTATAAGAGTAATAGGTATTTCGGTTGATAAAATTGATACTACAAAAAAAATGATAGGTGAGTATAAAATCAATTTTAATGTTGCTTATAATACTACGGAAGAATTCAACCGAAATTTTAGAATTTTTATGACACCAATGACTATTATTATTAATTCAGATGGGATTGTCGAGGAAATATGGAAGGGAGCTATAAAGCAGAATTCGATTGCATTAATTAAACAAAACTTATTACGTAAACATAAAGAGAGGAGGTGAAACAATGAAATTTTTAAAATATATTTTGTTAATGTGTACGTCAATTACAGTTTTAATTGGCTTTCAAGCCATTACAGATCAAAGCAATGTCTTTGCTTTATCTGATGCTGTATGTTGCGATGATGGACTATGTGAAAATAATAATCCAGCTTTTTCAACTAGATGCACTTCTTCTGCATCAGGTATGGTAAAATCAGCTTGTGAGGAACTATCCATGACTTGTAAAGAATGTGTTGATTTAACTTTTTCAGCATGCATATGTTATAATGGCGGGAGTGATTACTGTATGAAAAATGATCATACATTGTATTATGGTGCATTAGTACCTTGTGATTTACATAAATAGCATTAACTCAATTGAAAAGTTCATTACTAAATTAATGAATGAAGAATATCTGTAAATATTTGAATAGCCTCCCTTTTTTTAGTACTTTGGTTATTGTACCAATTTTCAGACTTTTTATAAATAAGGATTAAGAAGATGGTTCGTTTAATATATCGCCTGTTGATAATAATGTTATTTTTATTAACCGCAAATAATGATGCACAATGGTATGAAAAGTCAACGGGACTTCCATCTGGTTGGGGTACAGTCGCTATAGATGCCTGTGATAGCTTGACTAGCACAGGACCTCAAGGTTTCAATCCTGATTCATTATTTATTACCACAGATGGCGGAAATAAGTGGCTTTCAAGACCAAGACCATCTGTTTTCCACGACATTGAGATGATAAATAATAATAAAATTTGGTGCAGTAACTGGAATGGGGAGATATTTGCTACAAGTGATGGAGGATTTAGCTGGGAATTACAGTACTATCATCCATCTGCAACTGTTTTTATGAATTATATTGAAATGTTTGATTCATTAAATGGAATTGCAATGGGGGATGCACCATCATCAACAATGCCTGCATTGTTTCTTAAAACAACCAACGGAGGAACTGATTGGATTTCCCAGAATGATAGTTCGTTGATTGGGATATGGTCTGGTGATATTTGGCGAAGAATTGATTTTGTTAATGAAAACCTGGGATATTTCTTTTCCACACTTGAATCACCACAAAAATTATATAAGACAACAAACAGCGGAAAAAATTGGGAAGTGTTATTTGATACCGCTATATGTCAGGTAATAAAATTTTACGATGAAAACCTCGGTATCGTTAAAACTTATGCTTGCTCAAGCACGCCAGGAATTTACAGAACTACAAATGGAGGTGAAAACTGGGAAGTTATGACAAATGAGTGTTGGGAATATGGCGAAGATATCGAATTCATCCCGGGTGATCCATCAAAGGTTTGGATAGTAGACAAACATGCCGTGTATTTCAGCAGTGACACTGGTAGAACATGGACCGAACAGTTTTCTAATCCGGATGCAATTTTTTGGGATATAGTATTTGTTGATAGTAATCACGGTTGGTTAACCGGATGGTATGAGAGTGGAGTATCATTTCTTTTTTATACTTCGAATGGTGGTATGGGTGGATTAGTAAGTGTTGAAACTGAAGACTTGAAAATGACACCCGAAGGATTCCTTCTGTATCAAAACTTCCCGAATCCATTTAATCCTATAACGACAATTAAGTTTGAAGTTTCGAAATCATCACCAATTTCTTTAATAGTTTATGATGTACTGGGAAGAGAAATAATAAAACTGTTTAATGAGTTCAAGCCGGCGGGAACTTACGAGTTGACTTTTGATGGAAGCGAACTGCCAAGCGGAATTTATTTCTATACACTTACTTCGGGGAACTTTATGGATACGAAGAAACTTATCCTGCTCAAGTAACTATTAGTTATACTTTAACCTTCGAGTTAATCCGTTTAAAGTCAATTAAATTTTGGGGCAGAGTTATGCCCCAATAAAAATATTAAATTTGTTCTTTGACATAATGTTTTGACATAATGAAAAAAGTTCTTTAAGTTAACCAACGGAAGAGTGAGGGATTGATCCCGTACTTAATGAAATTATTTCATTTTGGGACTTCTCTTGCTCTTTCCTTTTTTTCGTTTGTCTTTGTGAAATCGGTGCACTCAGCTCCAGCTTCTGATATCGTCTTAACTTATCACTGAATAACGCTTTGGGTTTTTGATCTTCATTGAGTATTTTTTCTGAGTTAGCTCTGTCTTTCTCAGGATTGAATTTCTCGTTATTCTTAAGCATTCCAAAAACAATCCTGAGTATCTTATGCATACAGACACCTATTGCTGCTGTTTTGTTCATTCCTTTTCTTAGTTGACGAGCATAAATCTCTTTTATCAGCGGGTTATGAACTATAGCAGTTTTAGCCACCATATAAAGGATGTTCCTTACTTCCTTTTTACCCTGCTTGCTCATATGCATGCCCCAGGTTCCATCACCACTCTGTTTGAATACCGGGTGGATACCGAAGTATGCAGCTAGCTTCTTAGTGTTTTGGAAATATTCAGTTGAAGCTATGTTAAGAAGAAGTCCAATAGCCGAATAATCACCGATACCAGGAAAGCTCTTCAGTATTTCTATCTCAGGCAGTTGACAGTTATCAGCAATAAACTTGCTCTGCTTATTTATCAGCACAGTTAACTTAATTATTTGTTTTACAAGTGAAGTGACCAGGTTTGCTGTTACCTCATCATCCGAAGCAGCAACCGATCCCTTTGCCTTGTTTATTAAGATAATAGCTTTCTGTTCATTGAGGTAAGGCATAGATGATAGTGCAGTTACTTTTGCTTTTGATAAACGCTTTGCCGTTGGATATTGAAGAATAATTCTTAATAACCACCTGGGATAACCGTGCCTGCAGTAACTGAGCAACTCCGGGTTTGCGATGTAGAGAACAGACTCAAGCTGATTATAAAGTTGAGTTTTTTGTTTAGTAAGCATTCTAAGAAAAGTCCACTGCTTCCTGAGAGAATAAAATTTATCATTCTTATCAAAGATAACTTTCTTCTTATGGTTAATAAGATATTCAGCAATGTTTTTAGCAGCATTCTTATCCGTTATTATCCTGCTCATTGTAGCTTTGCTGTTATGACTGGTTCCCAAAGGATTGACCCTGGCAACATAAATGTTTATCCTGTCCTTCAGGTGAGATAAGGTATTAAACCAGTTATTCTCATAACCACCGGTTGATTCTAAAGCAGAATAGATTACCGAACCATAATGATCAGCTGAGAACTTATTCAGTATACTGCAAAGCTGCTTATGACCAATATTAGTATCATCAAGCTGAAAACTGTCTAATGCAGTTTTCTTATCTTCATTGATGATAATAAAATCAGCATAACCTTTGCTTACATCGCAACCTAAATAGAAATTGTTCATAAGAATATTTCCCTTAAATTATTTGATAATACAAGAAGTCAGGTAGCATCATCCTTGTTAAATACTGCATCTTGTGCAATGTTATTCCACGATTTTAACCTGACGGAAGGAAGACACTCGAAGACGGGCTCTTGGCCCAAGGTTAATTCCTTCTACTTCCGAAAGGAAATAAATTCTTTCATTATGTCAAAGAACATTATGTGTAATTAACTAACTTTAAACATACAAGGTTGCACGCTGTTAATAGTACACAAACCTCGAAGGTTTTCTTGTCACAAATTTTTTGTTAAAGATTTCTACTTATCTATTCTCTTAATTTCTACTCTTCTGTTTTTTGCCCTGCCTTCAGGCGTTTTGTTATCTACAACCGGTTGTTTACTTCCCAAACCAACTGCCTCAAATCTTACTTTCGGTATTCCTCTTGAAACAAAATAATTCAGAACCGACTCGGCTCGCATCTGCGACATTTTAATATTTCCCTCTTCTGAGCCAACATTGTCTGTATGCCCTTCTATTTTCCAGCGCGAGAGCGGATATTTCTTCATTACCTCAAGCATCTTATCAAGCTCAGGGTATGCAGCAGGTTTAAGCAAAGCACTGTTAAACTCAAAGCTTGTTTCTGCACTAAGGATAATTTGCTCAAGGTCTGCTTTTGGTTCGGGAACAATAATTACATACTCACAGCCTTTTTCATCCACCTGTTTTCCGGCAGGCGTATCCGGGCACTGATCAATATGATCGGGAACACCATCGAGATCAGAATCCTTCGGGCAACCGTTTCTGTCTACTTCAACTTCGTAGGGTGTTTCCGGGCATTTGTCCTGATAGTCCGGCACGCCATCACTATCATTATCAAACGGGCAGCCGTAGTCATCAACTTCAATTCCTTTCGGTGTGTTTGCGCAAATATCTGTGTAATCCGGAATACCATCGCCATCGGAATCAAGCGGACATCCCCGTTTATCAACAGGTGCACCTGCTGGAGTTCCCGCGCATTCATCCAGGTAATCTGCCACACCATCTTTATCCGTATCAACCGGGCAGCCGAATTCATCTACCTTAACTCCGGTAGGAGTTTTGGTGCAAATATCTTTTGAATCAACTACTCCATCTTCATCGGAATCAAATTCAGTTAAGAATGAATAAGATATGCCACCCATAACATTGAAAAACATATCGTTGCCAATCCCGAGCGCCTGGTCATCCAGCCAATCGTTTGGTGAAATCTGAACTCCGCCATTCAAATTAAGTGAAAGATTATCTGTAACAGGAAACCGGATGCCAAGTTCGCCAAGATAATTTACCTCTGTAGTATTATAAGCTCCTGCAGAGTTATTCGGAAGCTTTACTCCGCCCTCTCCTCTTGGATCAAATGATAAGCTTGCTGCTCCTGCAAACAGGTAAGGAAAAGCGACATCATCTATACTTAGATTGAAAATTACTCCGGCACCAAATGAATTTATATTCGTTCTGAACTCAGCGGGATTCAATGAGCCGTCGCTGCCGGTGAGAAACCCCGCACTGCCAAAAGCTCTTAAACCAAAACCGCTTTTTACCCACGCGGGGAAAAAATATTCAATGGAAAGTCTGCCGAGATAATCAACTCCAAGTCCGCTGTAATCGGTGCTTGCGAGAGTTGTTCCTCCTTCAACTGAAAAAACAACGGTACCTGAGAACGGATTATAACGTTGAGTCTTTGCAGTTTGTGAGTAACTAAGTGAAGATAAAAGTAAAGCAATTAGTAAAATGGTGAAGGTAAATTTCATCAAAATATTTCCGTTAAAGTTGATTTTTATGAAACAAATTTAAAGGTAAATGGAGTAGTAAAAAAGCTATATGTGAATTAGAAGAAGTTAATAACCTCTTCTCAAAACTTTTTCCATATCAGATTTAACCATCAGCTTAACGAGGTCTTCAAACCTTGTTTTTGCTTTCCAGCCAAGTACTTTTTTTGCTTTGGTTGGATCGCCAATCAGCAAATCAACTTCGGTGGGCCGGTAATAAACCGGATCAATTGCGATAAGAGTATCACCCTTTTTCAATTTTGTTGTAAAGTCTTTTAAATAAGATTTTTTATTCGCTGAATAATTTATCAGCTTTTTTACTTTTTCAAGATCAATTGATTTGATAATTCCTTTCTCATTTTCACCTTTGCCTTTCCACTCCAGTTCAATTCCGAGATTCTTAAAAGTCAATTCCGCAAATTCACGGACAGTTTTCGTTTCGCCCGTTGCAAGAACAAAATCATCAGCTTCCTTATGCTGAAGAATTCTCCACATTCCTTCACAATATTCCGGTGCAAAGCCCCAGTCGCGTTTGGCATTAAGATTTCCAAGGGTTAATTCTTTTTGTAAGCCTGCAACAATTCGTGAAGCAGCACGTGTAATCTTTCTGCTTACAAAAGTTTCTCCTCTTCTCGGAGATTCGTGATTAAAAAGAATACCGTTTGAAGCAAAGATATTGTAAGCTTCACGGTAGTTAACGATAATCCAGTAGCCGTAAAGCTTTGCAACTCCATACGGCGAGCGTGGATAAAAAGGAGTTGTTTCACTCTGCGGTATTTCCTGCGCTTTGCCGTAAAGTTCACTCGTTGATGCCTGGTAGAATTTTACTTTATTCAATCCAACTTCGCGGATAGCATCAAGAAATCTTAATGTGCCAAGTGCATCAACCTGTGCTGTGTAATCTGGAACCTGAAAAGAAACTTTAACGTGACTTTGTGCGGCGAGATTATAAATTTCATCGGGTTCAATTTTTTCAAGTAAACGGTTCAGGTTACTTGTATCAACAAGGTCACCGTAATGCAAAAACATTTTCTTGTTCAGGATTTTGGGGTCATTGTAAAGATGATCAATTCTCCCTGTATTAAAAGAACTGCTTCTCCTGATGATTCCGTGAACTTCGTAACCTTTTTCAAGAAGTATTTCTGTTAAATAACTTCCGTCCTGTCCGGTTATTCCGGTAATTAATGCGCGTTTCATAGGCTTTACTATTTATAAGTGAACTAAGTTTTTTACCTAATTTAATTTGCTATGACCAATTCTAATGTTTGCATGGATGCATTATTGCATGAATGCATGCAGCCATGCACTCATGCATTCTCACTTTTTTTTAGAAACCAATTATAAGTTTGAACTATTCCTTCTTTAAGCTCCGTTTTGTATTTCCAGCCGAGTGAATTTATTCTCGAAACATCAAGCAGTTTGCGCGGAGTTCCATCCGGTTTAGTTTCATCGTTAACAATTTTTCCATTAAAGCCGATAATCTCTGCTATCATTTTTGCCAGCTCAGTTATTGAGATATCTTTCCCGGTTCCGATGTTAAGGTGTGTTATTCCTTTTTCATAAAGATCTTTTGCATTAACATTCTCTAATAAAAATAAAATTGCATCAGCAAGGTCTTCAACAAATAAGAATTCGCGGAGCGGTTTTCCGGTTCCCCAGATAACTACCTCTTTATCATTCCGTAGTTTTGCTTCGTGAAATTTCCTGATGAGTGCAGGCAGAACATGAGAAGTCTTTAAATCAAAATTATCATTAGGTCCGAACAAATTTGTTGGCATCAAAGAATAGAAATTACAGCCATATTGCCTGTAATAATTTTCACAGAGTTTTATTCCTGCAATCTTGGCTATTGCATAAGGTTCATTAGTAAACTCAAGATAACCGGATAAAAGATATTCTTCTTTCAAAGGCTGCGGAGCCAATTTGGGATAGATGCACGAGCTTCCAAGAAAAATTAGTTTTTCAACACCTGCTTTGTAAGCATTGTGGATTAGGTTTGCCTCAATCATCAGGTTATTATAAATGAACTCTGCACGGTAAGTATTGTTTGCAAGAATTCCGCCAACTTTTGCCGCTGCAACAATAACAACTTCAGGTTTTTCTGATTTAAAAAATTCCTCAACATCACTTTGCCTTATCAAATCAAGCCCGGGAAATTCTTTCAACAAAAGTTTTTTATATCCCCGCTTTTTGAATTCACTTGTTATCGCAGAACCAACCATACCGGAATGTCCGGCAATATATATTTTTTTGTTTTTCAAATTGTCATCCATCACAAACTATTCTTCACAAACCATAATAAACAGCAATATAAAATTCGTGAATGTTATTATCAACAAAACTCAAATCATTCTGCTGCTCTGATGTATTCATATACTGATAACGGGCACGAACAAAAAGATCGTGCAGTAATTCGTATTTGACCTGTCCACCGAAATAAGTGTAATTTGTTCTTAAACCAAAAAGGAAAGGCGGCTGGGGCTGTTGGTATTGACCGTCGATATCGCCCTCTTCACCCTGCCTTATGTACCTGAACCAGCCAGAAGCTTCCAGCCCGCGTATAAAGCGGTAATTAACTGAAGCATAAACCTGATCCGCATTATTACCCATCCAGTGCCCAAGAACGTAATGAGCACTTTCGTACGTAGTTGTTGGAATGAAATGCTGATAAACATAAGGATAAATTTTAGTGTACTCGAGTTTTAATGTAAGATTCTCCAGCGGAAAATCGGTGAGTGATCCGCCAAAAGTGAATCCAACCTGGTTTCGCTGCTTATATGAATCGAAGAGATTATTTATGGTAATTTCATCTATGAGAAGAGTGCTGTAAAGATGTGTATTCTTTAAATGACCTTTGGAACTTATGTTAAAAAAAATCTGTGCGTTGCTTCCGGCGGAATTATTCTGCCGGCTTAAATAATGATCTGCCAACCGGAAAAAGCTGAGGGGGAAAAGGTAAAGCAATTCAAGTTTATCCGAATAGATGATTGATTCCCCTATGGAAAAATCCAGACCGTGCACGGGGTGGAAAGTTAAAGTGTGGCTTGCAATGTATTTTTCCCTGAACAAAATCCGTTGATCCCCGGTTTCTGAATAATAAATTTCTGTTGAATCCACTACATCCGAAGCAAGCCAGCCGTGGAAATAATTAAAGCTCAGCCAATTTACCGGATAAACATCCAGGCGGATGAAAGGAAATGAAGGAGCTTTCTGCGATAGAACTATCAGCCCGTTACCGGCGTATCCCCACTCCAGAAATTCTTTGCCCACTGCAGCACTGCCCCATTGCCAGTTGGCAGCAATTATTCCCTTAGCTTCGTTGTATTCAATTTTATCCGGCGGATATTCATAAATTGTTCTGTCGCTTCGTTCATTAACACCTGTTATCGGCGTAAAGTTTTTAAACTTATCTATTGTAGTTCCGTTTTCTGTATTATCTCTGAAATCGAAACTAAACCCGATAACATCTGAAATATAACCGTAAGTATAAATACCGTTCCAGAAATGAGTGACTTTTGCATTGTCAATAGAACCTAATTCTGCTCCGAGTATTAAACCTGCATTCATTTTAAATGCATCGCTGCCATAAGAAAAAAAACGCCATCTGTCTGCCGGATCGAATCCGAAAAAATCCAGATGTTCACTTTGTTTATCATTGCCTTCTTCCAGCCATCTTTCATGATAAAAATCATTCAGAAAGAATTTTAGTTCATCTCTTTCAAGCGAAGTAAGCTGAGACGAGAGAGAATCTAATTCTAAGAGTTTATCGCTGATATATTTTCTCGGTAAAGGTCTGATCAAATCATTAAACTCAATAATTCCCTTCTGGCTTACTCTCCTTAAAAAATTGTATATATCTTTATGCAATGGTTCATATACAACCTGAGCTTTAAAATAATCAGTTGCTAAAATCAGAATTGCGGCAATAAAAAAAATTTTCAGAGAATTAATCTTTCTCAATATTTTCCTCAGCCGGTTACAAATTCTCTTATCATTTGAACGACAAATTCCTGCTGCTCTTTTGAAAGTTCAGGATATACAGGAACTGCAAGCGAAGTTTCACTTGCCTTTTCGGCTTCCGGGAAATCGCCTTTGTTGTAATTCAGGTTAGCAAAACATTCCTGCATATGAAAAGGAACAGGATAATAAATTTCGTTGCCGATTTCATTCTCTGTCAGGAATTTTTTCAACTCATTTCTTTTTTGTACTCTGATTACGTATTGATTGTAGATGTGATAGTTTTTCAGAGCAGCTATATTTTTATAAACTGCTTTCGGCAGAAGAACTTTATTCTTCCCATCAAAATGAGTTCTTCCGGGTTCTTCTGCCAAGCCTGCCTGTATAAAAAGTTTGTTATAATATTCTGCGTTCTCTCTTCTTTTTGCAGACCATTTATCAAGATGAGGAAGCTTAACTCTGAGCACTGCCGCCTGCAGCGCGTCGAGTCTGAAATTACCACCTATAACTTTATGATAATATTTTTGTTCGCCGCCATGCACTCTTCTTATCCGAAGCTGATGAGCCAGTTCATCATCGTTTGTTGTAACAAGCCCTCCGTCACCAAAACATCCGAGATTTTTACTCGGGAAAAATGAGAAGCAGCCAATGTCTCCAATCGTACCAACACATTTTCCATTTTTATACTCTGTACCAATCGCCTGAGCTGCGTCTTCTATTACCCTGATATTTTTTTCCATTGCAATCGAAACTATCGGTTCCATATCTGCACTCTGACCGTAAAGGTGCACGGGAATAATAGCTTTGGTTTTGGGCGTGATTTTTTTTCTTACATCATCAGGATTTATATTAAATGTAACAGGATCAATATCCGCAAAAACAGGAACGGCGTTCATTCTTGCAACCACACCGGCAGTTGCAAAAAACGAGTAAGTCGGAACAATAACTTCATCGCCCGGTTGTAAATTAATTGCCATCAATGCCAGAAGCAGCGCATCGGTGCCGGATGATACACCCAACGAATGTTTACAGCCGAGATAAACGCAGAATTCCTTTTCCATATTCTCAACTTCAGGACCAAGGATGAAATACTGCGATTCAGCCGTACGGAGCACTGCAGAATCCAATTCCTTTTTAAGGGAGTTATACTGGGGTTTCAGGTCAAGCAGCGGAACTTTCATAAGTATACCAGATTTTTAAATTTAAACTTAGTGAGAAAAGAATGTAAAAGCTATAAGGGATATGTATCACTTCGGGGTGAAAATAAAATCTTTTTCAATGTCTTTAAATCTTAGCGCGTTAAGATCCTTATCAGAAACAATGGGATTTTCAATTTTCCAGTCTATGTCGAGATGGGGATCGTTGTAAAGTATAGATCTTTCATGATCCTTACTATAATAATTGGTGCACTTGTATGAAAATATTGCAGTATCCGAAAGAACTGAAAATCCATGAGCTAAACCAGGTGGAATCCAGATTTGAATCATTTTTTCTGAGTTCAACAAGTGTGAAAAATGTTTACCGAAAGTCGGAGATCCAAACCTTATATCAACTGCAACATCGAGCACTTTGCCTTCCAGAACCTGGCATAATTTAGCCTGCGCCTTTTCGCCAATCTGGTAGTGCAAACCCCTTATAGTTCCTTTAACTGATTTTGAAATGTTATCCTGAACAAAATTAAAATCGAGGCCAAGCTTTTCGAATCGGGCTACATTGAACGACTCCAGGAAAAAACCTCTCTTATCACTAAAGATATCGGGTTCAATAAGAAGCAATCCTTCAATATTTGTGTCAATAATTTTCAATAAACTATCCTTCTTTTAATATCCTTTCAAGATATTCCCGGTAAAGTGATTGCGGCATTGAATTAATTAGTGAAATAAACTGATCTTTATTTATCAGACCTTTATAGTAAGCAATCTCTTCCAGGCAGGCAACTTTCAAACCCTGCCTGTCTTCAATAACACCAAAGAAATTTGAAGCAGCAAGCAATGCTTCAGGAGTTCCGGTATCGAGCCATGCAACACCTCTGCCTATCTTCTCAACGTGCAGTTCACCTTTTTTCAGATATTCTCTGTTAACATCTGTTATTTCCAGTTCTCCCCTGGCAGACGGTTTAAGTGATTTTGCTATTGAAACAACTTTATTATCATAAACATATAAGCCCGGTACAGCATAATGCGATTTTGGCTTAAGGGGTTTTTCTTCAATTGAAATAGCCTTTCCGTTACCGTCGAATTCAACGATACCGTATCGTTCGGGATCATTAACCTGGTAACCGAAAATAGTTGCGCCGCCGGTTTGCTCTATTGCATTATAAAAGAAATCCAGGCTGCCGTAAAAAATGTTATCACCTAAAATCAGGCAGACAGAACTGCCCCCGATAAATTTCTCACCCAGTATAAATGCCTCTGCTATTCCGTTTGGTGCAGGTTGAACAACATATTCGAATCTAAGCCCAAGCTGGCTGCCGTCTTCAAACAATTGCTTATAGAGCGGGATTGTTTCTTCATTAGATATAATAAGAATATCTCTTATTCCTCCAAGCATTAAAATTGAAAGCGGGTAATAAACAAGCGGCTTATCATAAATGAGTGCAAGCTGCTTGCTATAAACTTTTGTAATCGGATAAAGCCGTGAACCGGAACCACCGGCGAGTATTATCCCTTTTACGTTTGTTTTATTCATTAGGACTTTCTGCAGTTTTGAATAATCATCACGGAACAAATATAAGAAGAAAGTTGAAGTTTTAGCTTGCGTATTAAATGAACAAATTTTGAATTATAACAAAGTTCCACTTAAAACCAATACTGCTACAGAAAAGTATATCACCAACCCGGTTACATCACACAAAGTTGCAATAAGCGGTGCAGAAGAAGTTGCAGGATCTACACCAAGTCTTTTTAAAATAAACGGAAGCATTGAACCTGAAATTGTTCCCCAGAGTACAATCCCAATTAGTGAAAAGAAGACTGTTATACCAATCAATACCCAGTGTGAAGAAATAACGTGAAATACATTCGTTAAAATTGCAACCTGCAGAAAACCGATGACTCCAAGAATACTACCAAGCATCAATCCCGAAAGAATTTCACGACGCATAATTAACCACCAATCTGTAAGTGCAATTTCACCAACAGCCATAGCTCTGATTACAAGCGTTGCCGCCTGAGAACCTGAGTTTCCTCCGCTGGATATTACTAAAGGTATGAATATAGAAAGAACAACTGCTTTGCTTATTTCATCACCAAAAAAACCCATTGCAACTGCAGTTAATATTTGTGCAACAAATAAAATCGTAAGCCAGATTGCCCGCTTTCTTACCATTGAAAAAATTGGAATTGTAGGGAAAGGTTCTTCCAATGCAGAAACACCGGCGATTTTCTGAATATCTTCTGTTGCTTCTTCTTCTGCTACATCAAATACATCATCTATAGTTACTATGCCAATTAAAATTCCGTGATTATCAACAACAGGCAGAGCAACTCTATCATACTTTTTAAATAATTCAACTGCAGTTTCCTGATCATCGTGAACATTCAGTGCAGTAAAGTTTTCATCCATCAAATCAGAAATATTTCTCTCTAACGGTGAAAGAATAATTTCTCTTATTCTGATATCATCTATTAATTTGCCTTTATCATCAACAACATAAATTACATTCAGCGTTTCCTTGTCCTCACCATTTTTACGAATGTACTCAAGTGTTTCCGAAACCGTCCAGTCCTGCTTTACTGCTATGTAATCAGGGGTCATCAATCTCCCGACACTGTTTTCAGGATAACCGAGCAGTGTCTGAGCTATTTTTCTTTCTTCAGCTGAAAGTAATTGGATCAGTCGTTTTGCAGTATTGCCCGGCAATTCTTCCAATAGAGCTGTTCTGTCATCAGGAGACATATCATTCAGTATGGAAGCAACTTCTTCGTTACCCATAGCTTTCAGTAATTCTTCCTGAGTATCGAATTCAAGATGTTCAAAAGTATCTGTTGCCAAATCAGCAGGTAATACGCGAAAGACAATTACTTTGTCTTGTTCCGGCAAATCAACTATCAGGTCGGCTATATCGGCTGGAGTCCAATCGCTGAGGATTTCCTTCAGTATACTTAATTTTCTCTCAGCAATAAGAGATTCTATTTCGGGCATAAGCAATTTGCTGAGCATGGGAAATTCCTCCCGATTGTGAATATTAAATATTAACTACATTCTATTAAAAATAGATTTGATTTATAACAAAAATAGCCTGTTAATCAGGGAAAATCAATTCGGAATAAAAAAGCATGACGATAATCTTCTTCTGTTATTAATTAAATTTGTGATGACTTATTAAGAATAAATGAACCTTATTATTGATAAAAATATTGCCTTTGCCAAAGAAGCATTTTCATTTTTTGGGAATACAAAATTGGTTGACGGACGATCTTTAACAAATAAAGAAGTTAAAGATGCTGACGTATTAATTGTTCGTTCCATTACCCGTGTTGATGCGGAATTATTAGAAGGAAGTAAAATCCGATTCGTAGGAACAGCAACAATCGGAACAGATCATATTGATCTGGATTATCTGAAACAAAAGAATATTCAGTTTGCTGATGCAATGGGTTGTAACGCAGATTCTGTTGCTGAATATGTTTTTACCGCTTTGCTTAGAATCGCCAGCGAAAAAAATATTTCTTTAAAGGAAAAAACAATTGGAGTAGTTGGCATCGGGAATATTGGAAGCAGAGTTGTCCGGCTTGCCGAATCTCTCGGAATGAATGTATTGAAAAATGATCCGCCATTAGAAAGAAAAGGAATCGGTAGCAATTATGTTAACCTGAATGAAATTTTAAAGGCTGATATAATCACACTGCACGTTCCTCTTTCATTTGAAGGGATTGATAAAACACTTCATCTTTTAAATGAAAATAATTTAAAAGAGATTACAAAAAGCACAATTATAATTAATACATCCCGCGGTGCAGTGATTGATAATTTTGCTTTACTGAAAGAAACATCTAAAAAAAATTTTCAGCTCATACTTGATGTCTGGGAAAATGAACCTCAAATAAACAATGAACTTCTCAACGTAACAAAAATTGCAACACCTCACATTGCAGGTTATTCATTAGAGGGCAAAGTGAACGGAACAAAAATGATTTACGATGCTTTGTGCAAATTCCTAAAAATAAATCCTGACTGGAATCCTGAACTTCCACAGATTGAAAAAACCGATTTAATTCTTCCTGATGGTGATACTGATGAGAAAAAACTTTACAGATTATTATCATCAATTTATAATATCGAAAGTGATGACTTGAAGATGAGAGAAATATTTAAGTATAAACAGAATGAGCAGGCAGGCTATTTTGATTTGCTGAGAAAAACTTATCCCGTAAGAAGAGAGTTCAGTAACTTTACAGTTAATTTATCAGAAAAAGAAAAACATTTAAAAAAGATACTTGAGAGTTTCCGCTTTAGAGTAAAGCCATTTTAATCTTTCTCTTCAAGTTTAAATTCTATAGGTATTTCCATCTGCACTTTAACCTTTTGTCCTTTAATCAGGCCGGGTGTAAATCTGTGATAGAACACTGCAAGCCTTGCAGCCTCATCGCATCCATAGCCAATTCCTTCAATAACCTGCGCATCCAGAACCTCGCCATCCCTGTCAATCTGAACCAGTATTTTAACAACGCCTTCAATTTCGTTTTCTTTTGCTTCTTCCGGGTAACCAATTTTTTTATAGATGGCTTTTATCCCGCCTATCGGTTCCGGCATCACTTCAACTGTTTTATAAAATGCGGGGTCATCCTCATAATTGTGTTCTTCGTCTACATCAGGCGGTAGAGGGTTATCGGGGTCAAACTTTTTCTTTTTTTTATTAATTGATGGCTCTTTGCTTTTTACCATCTGTTCCTGCCCATCATCTTTTGTTTTCAATCCTTCATCAAGTACAATTTTATCCACCACTAAAATTCCATCCTCATAATAAATATCTTCAATATAAGTTCCGGAGCTGTCGAAAAGAGAGGTTGGACCTTCTCTTTTGCCGTTTTCTATTATAAACATTTCTCTAAGAATTCCATTTTCATCATATCTCCTTACCAGCCCTTCCACTCTGCCGTTAACGTAGGTTAGTTCTTCTTTCAAATTGCCATTCTCTCTGAAAAACCGTGCCTCGCCGTCTCTTACCTCACCGGTGTGGTGAATTACAGAGCTTATCTTCCCGTTATCAAAATAAGTGATAACAGAATCTGACTGGCTGAAGATATCAGAAGAAATAAAAACAAAAAAAGATAATAAAATTAAAAACATCACAAGTTTATTTTTTCAGGGGAAAAAGATACCATTTAATCTTTAGTAATTAGAGGCATTAAAATAGCCGTGGTAAAAATAAGGATAGCTGCACCGAAGAATATAAATCCTGCTGTCTGATCAAGTTCGAGAATATTTAACTCACCAAGCAGGTAGTTCCAGTCGTGATAAACTTTGTTGCCACCCAGAAGCGGCAGTTTCTGTGCCCTTGCATCGGCTGCGTACACACTGATATTTATCAGATTCTGCCCCAGCCAGAGAAGTGAAAACTGAACTCCGGTTCTGTAATTATTTCTTAGAAAGAATCCTGCAATAACGGCGGGAAGAATTATCTGCATTAAAGTTCCCCCGAGCGTATAAATGAACTTCCCGAAGAAGCTGAAGAAAAAATGCCCGGCTTCGTGGATTACCAGATCAATATTATCGAGCAGCCCGAATTCTCCCCTGCTAAGACACCAGTAAAAAGCAACCGGTAAGATAATCAGCGAAGGGAACCATCTCTTAACCAAATCCAAATTTGAATATGGCCGGGCTCTTTTTAAACTTTTAACAATTTCTTTTTCGGGGGAATTTTCCATTTTTTGGTTAATTAAAAAATGCTGATTAACTTAGAACCAAAATTATAACTAAACCATTCTGATTCAAATAACTTATAAGGAGATATCTATGATGAAAGTAATTTTGCTTTCGTTAACAATCTGTTTGCTTTCAACAGGCGGAATATTTGCCCAGGAAATGCGTACACCCCGGCCGAGCCCGGATGCTACCATTACACAAATTGTTGGAGTAACAGAAATAACAATTGACTATAGTTCACCCGGAGTAAAGGGGAGAAAAATCTGGGGAGAGTTGGTTCCTTTTAGTGAGGTTTGGCGTACAGGTGCCAATGAAGTAACATCAATAACTTTCAGCGACCCCGTTAAAGTTAACGGCAATTCATTAAATGCCGGAACTTATGGAATTCATATGATCCCCGGAGAAACTGAATGGGAAATTATTTTCAGCAAAGATACGGAAGTTGATGGAAGCTCAGTATACGACCCGGCCAAAGATGCTCTGCGCATTAAAGCAACACCAGAAGAACATCATTTTATGGAAAGAATGACTTTTTTATTTACCGATGCAATAGATAACTCGGTTAACGTAAACCTTGTGTGGGAAAAGCTTAAAGTTTCTTTCAGTATCGAGGTTGCAACTTCAGAACTTACGCTTGAAAAAGCAAGAGAGAAACTCTCGTGGACACCATCATTCCAGGCTGCACAGTACTGTCTTCAGAACAATACTAATCTTGAAGAGGCAATGAAATGGATTGAAGCATCAACTCTGTTCAAAGAAGTTTACTGGAATATGAGAATCAAAGCCCAGTTACAGAATAAACTGGGGATGAAGGAAGATGCAATTGCCACAATGGAAAAAGCAATAAAACTCGGCAGTGAAATGGAAAGTGCACCGTTTGATTTTGATAGTATGAAAAAGATATTAGAGGATTGGAAGAAGTAATATCTTTTTGCGATCCTAGCGTCTCTGCGGTAGTTTATTTACCGCGGAGACGCAAAGACGCTAAGTTAACCATGAAAAATTCTTCTTTTGTTTTTACTTGCTTTGCACTCCTCTGAACAGCAATATTCATTTTCTGCTTTGCAATCGTGGCAGCTTACAATAATTCTATCGCAATCCACGTTATGGCAATTAATATAGTAAGATGTGGGTTTTCCGCAGAAGTAACATTCGGCAATATGCATTAATTCTTCCCGTGAATTTGGAATAACAACCCGGCGTTCATCAAATACGAACATACCTCCTTCCCAGTAGGTATCGGGATATTTATTTATAAAATTGAATATACCGCCGTCGAGCTGGAAAACATCCCTAAAGCCTTTTTCAACAAGATAAGCCGAAGCCTTTTCACATCTTATTCCGCCCGTGCAGTAAGTTACTATGGTTTTGTCTTTAAAGGATGACAAACTTTCATCAACAACTTTTTTCCACTCACGGAAATTTTTCATTTGCGGAGTGATTGCATTCTTGAATTTGCCGATTTTACTTTCGTACCAGTTTCTCGTATCAACAATTACAAAATCTTTTCCTTCATTATAGAATTGCAGCAGTTCTTCAGGAGTTAACCGTTTTCCTCCGTTCCGTAGGGAAATATCAGTCAATTCTCCATTAACAATTTCTTTTTTAAGTCTTACATGCATTTTTTTGAATACGTGCCTATCTGTATAATCTTCTTTAAACCATATATCATTCAGATCAGGAAAACCTGTAAGATGAGCTTTATATTTTTCAATATCTTCTGCTCTGCCCGAAACCGTTCCATTAACACCTTCTGAAGCAAAATACACTCTCCCCATTATTTCATTCTTTAAACACCACTCCAGATGATCATGAACAAGCTGTTCAGGGTTTTCAATACTCACATATTTATAAAAGAGGATGACTTCGAACATTTGCTGTTCTATTATTTTTAAAATGAAAACTGAAAGAAATTATCCATTCAAGCTGTAAATATAAAAGCTTGAGGCAATTACTGAAATGATGCTTAACAGGAAATTTCAGGAGTAAGAAAGAGGGCTTTTTACTTCAGTTAAAGATATTCTGTCCTGCTGGGTAGCAGATATTGACATGCATTTTTCGAAATGAACAGAAAAGGTTGAGCCGACATTCTTTTCGCTCTCAACTGAAATTTCTCCGTGATTTATTCTTACATATTCTTTTACGAGTGCAAGCCCAAGCCCGTTGCCCTCAAACTTTCTGGTCCTTCCCATATCTTCCTGAGAGAATGGTGAAAACAGGTTTTTAAGATACTTAGAACTGATTCCAATTCCGGTGTCTTTAACTTTAATAATTACCCTGTTTTTTATATAGTCTTCTACCGATATACTTATTTGACCTTTGTGAGTATATTTGACGGCATTTCCAACCAGATTCTGAAATATCTGATTAACGGTATACCTGTCAGCAGAAATCTCTGAACATGAAGTTAAATTAGAAAAACTGAGTTGTAACCCACGCTCTCTTACAATCGGAACAAACTCTTTTGTAAGATTTTTCAGATCCTCTGCAACATCAAATTTTTCGAATTTCGGTTTATAGCTGCCGCTCTGAACTGCCGAGAGCGATAGAATCATATCAATTGTATTGTGCAATCTTTTACTTGCATTCTCAACCGAAGATAAAATGCTCATTATTTCCTCATCCTTATTACCAAGCTCTTCGGCTAAAATCGGAATTGATGGGAGGATTACATTAAGCGGTGTTCTTATTTCGTGCGACATTTGAGCAAGAAATGCGCTTTTCAGCCGTTCTGCTTCTGTAGCTTTATCAAGCGCTGCCACTAATTCATTTTGTGCATTTTTAATCTCGGTGATGTCAAGAACCTGTATAAGAATATTTCTGAGTGCGCCCTCATCATTTTCAATTTTTATGGTTTTTAATATCGCTGCTATTTTCCTGCCATCTTTTCTTACCAGGCTGCATTCAGTATCGAGAGATTCATATTCCCGGATAAGCTGGAAAGTAGATTTAACATCGCCCGATTTATTCCCGTTAAAAATATATTTTATATTAGCCCCAATAATTTCATGCCACTCATATCCTATAGTTCTACAAAAGGCTTTGTTTGCCTTAACTGCTCTGCCTTCATCGGAAATTATAATCATCCCGATCGGTGCAGTTTCGAAAAGTACTTTAAAGAGTTCCTCGCTTTTTTTAAGATTGCTCTCTGTTCTTTTACGCTGGTTAATTTCAAATCCCACCTCATACACTTTATCACGAAATACCCCATTCAGCTTCTCATTTAGGCTTTTAACTTTACCCGAAGACTTCTCAAGCTCGTCCAGAATTTCAAAAACTTTTTGAGCAAGCAGGCTTATTTCAGCATTTTTAAATTTAGAAATCTGAATTTTTAGATCGCCTTTGTTACTTCTATCCAAAGCATTCAGTAATCCATCCAGTAATATCTTCTGCTCATTTAAATCTGATCTGCCAAGTGCGGTGATGATTTTAGTTACTGGTCTGAACGAAAGCGAGTTTAGGAAATATGTAAATACTATACCGGCTAAAAGCAGCGATAAACTGAACAGCGCTGTTAATAAAGTTTTTTCCTTAAGCCCGGCTAATGCAGAACCTGTTTTGATGCCAAGCTGTATACTGCCTTTCTGTAAATGGTTGTCATAAACAGGCAGAACTAAATTGCAGACTGATTCTTGAAAGGATATACTGTTCGAATTGTCTGTGTTTTTAAAAAAGTAATATTCAGCCAATTCCGGGTTAAGTGCATCAATTACGTTACCATTATTGTCTGTAAGAACATAATAACTTACATCGTTTAAAGACATCAGCTTGGTTAAAGCCTCTTTATCTGATATCTCCATCTTCTGAAAGATAGCCGGATTTTGTTCGATGTATTTGGAAATTACATCGGCTTTGAACTTGAATTTATCCAGTACTTCTTCTTTAAATTTTTGGCTGAAGAAGTAATAAATTAAGCCGGCTGCCAGTATAAAGAAAAATGTGAATTGTAATGTGAGACTTAATTGAAGTCTTTTGGGTTTAGTTCCCATTGTTATTTTCTGTAGTTCTTCCTTATTATTTAATAGGTAAAAGCAACATTCCTGCCGAAGCGATGTTACAAAAAAGGCAAAATTCAAGGTTTTCCTTGTATTAAAAAGGAAAATGATAGGCGTTTTGCATATTTTTGAGGCAGTTTTGAATCACTTCAACTATTAATCAACCTGAACACATTTACATTAAGACCAAATCAAATGGCTCTGATTGACAACTTGAAGAAGTCTCTCCGGCATTTACCATCAGGAATATTCTTTAAAATAGTTCTTGCATTTATTATTCTTTTTTAAAAACTTTCTACCGCTTAACTAACTCACTATTCAAAAACTAAATTACCAGGAGGTAATGATGCCTATTCTATTCAGAGCATTTCTTACTTTACTAATGTTCCCGGTTTTAATTTACAGCCAGGATTTTGGACAGAGGAGCGAGATCGTGAACATCCAATATCCATCGGTTACAACTACCACAAATACAGAAAGCATTCTTTTCAGTGATGACATGAATGCAGTTAACAGCGTGGCAGGGCTTCAAGCCAGAGGTTGGATTGTACTAAATGAGGATGGCGGAGGTACAACGCCAACATTTTATCAGGGAAATTCAGCTGTTTTTACTGCTTACGAAGGTCCTGATACCGGATACGTTTGCGCAAATTATAATGGAGCAAATGCTTCTGGTGTAATTGATCACTGGCTGATTTCGCCCGAAGTTACGGTTACAGCAGGAGATACTTTAAGATTCTGGCACCGGGCACCCGACGGCAATATATGGGATGATTCTATTTATGTCAGATACTCTACTACTGCAGGAATTACACCCGGTGCATTTGACCAGACTTGGGGTCGTTACCTGGTTTCAGAAACAGGCTGGGCCCAGTGGGTTGGTACATTCAGCCATACCGGCACAATCAGGTTTGCAATCCAGTACTACATTTTTGATGGCGGACCAGTGGGTAATTATTCAAATTATATGGGGCTTGACCTGATTCAAGTTGTCGGTGCAGGCGGCGGCGGTGGATATACTTTACCGGAAGTTTTATATTATACATTCGATGAAACTGGTAGCAATCAGACTACAAACTACGCCGTACCTGGAAGAGGCTTACCAATTGCACCTGTGCTTGGTGGTTTAACAATGGGACCAACCGGACAATTTGGTAGTGCACTAATTGGCGCGGGCGGTAGTGGCTCAACTGATTATGTAAACACTGGTTGGGCAACTGACATTGGTACTAGCGATTGGACAATCAGTATGTGGTTGAATGATTTGAATGTTGGCGTAACTACGCTATATTACTTGTTTGGTGATGCTGCTGCTGGCAGCTTCAGATGCTTTCTTAATGGAGTTGCGGGAACCAATAATATCGCATTACGACAAACAACACCTGCGTGGAATATTTACATTGGTCCCGTAGCACCGGGTCCTTCTGTCGTCCACTTTGTGTACCATTCAGGCGTTCCAGAAATCAGATCTTACATTAATGGAGCTTTGGTATTAACTACACCCGTCCCTGCATTAAATATTACAGCCGCAGGACCTTTTAAGGTTGGCGGGTACAGTACATCTGCCGGTATGTTTGCAGGAAGTAAAATGGATGAATTCAGATTTTACAGCCGTGCACTTGATTCTGCTGAGGTTGCAGCAACCTGGAATATTTCGATCGTTCCAGTTGAGCTTACTTCATTTACAGCTACAGTAAGCGGCAATTTAGTTAACCTGAACTGGGAAACAGCAACTGAAATAAATAACAGCGGCTTTGTTGTTGAAAGAAAATCTGCTGCTTCTGATTTTACCCAGATTGGCTTCGTTCCCGGATTCGGTACTACCACCGAACCTAAATCTTATTCCTTTAGTGATGGCGGTTTGTCGTCAGGAATTTACAGCTACAGACTGAAACAAATAGATTACGACGGAACTTTTGAATATTCCGATGTGGTTGAAGTTGAAATTCTTACTCCGAATAAATTTGCGCTTGCACAAAACTACCCGAATCCATTCAACCCGAGTACAAAAATATCATTCTCACTTGCTGTTGATTCTAAAGTCAGCCTGAAGGTATTTGACATTCTTGGTCAGGAAGTTGCTGCCTTGATAAATCAGGATCTGACACAGGGAGTTCATACATACGACTTTAATGCAGAAGGCATTAATAGCGGTGTTTACTTCTACAAGATTGAAGCTACTGGTATTAACGGAAGTGAATTTACAGATGTCAAGAAGATGATCTTAATTAAATAATAATTTCATAATATGATTAATTAAAGGGCACGGTTCTCCGTGCCCTTTTATTTTATACTAATTTATCATCCAGACATTAAATGTAAGAATGGTAGCAAACATCACCCAGCCAGAATATGGCAGAAGTAAATACGCCGCAGTGGGGGAAAAGCGCCGGATAAGAAGTATGAGAAAAATTAAATTAATCATCAGAAGTATTGCCTGAAAAAAAGCTAATCCTAATTGCTGATGGACAAAGAAAAGAATATTCCAGCCTACATTTAAAATTGCATTTAAAACAAAAAGAGCTATGATGAAATGGAAATTTTTTACTGAAGAATATTTGTTCCAGATTATGAGAATTGATAGCGAAGTTAAAACAAAAATCATAGTCCAAGCCAGAACCATGAATGAACCGGAAGGTGTCCAGTCAGGAAGATTAAGAGTTTTATACCAGGTTCTGCCAGTATCTGCAAAATAAGACGCCGCAGATGCAGTAATTATTACAAAGAGAGGAATAAAAATGTAATTTGGTTTTATTCGTATCAAAGTTTCATGCAAGCTAATTTTTTATTATGATTAAATAAAAAAATAAAAATGATGGAAGTCAAACACTCATTTTTTCCCCTGTTTGCTTATTCTGTCATTTGCTTCAAAGCATCGTCTATAAATTCAACAGGCAGCCGGCAGATACGGTTTTCACAAATATAGAAGAATGTTTTATCGGGAAAATACCGGTCTTTCAGTATTTCTAATGTTCCCTTATCTCTTCCTCCGAAAAGGATCATGTTGGGTAAATACATTTTGAAGATGTTTTCTTTTTCTAACTCATAATTATCTCCGATTATTCCGACTTCAAAATATCGGAAAACAAGATTTAGTGCTGTTGCCAGCCAGTATGAATGAAAAGCTGAATTCGTAACAGCATATTGCTTTATTGAATTAAGCATGTTTAATGCAAGCTCTTCATATTGTTCTGAATAAAAAAAGTGTGAAAGTTTAAATAATGCCATAACCATCGAAGAATTTGATGCCGGTGTAACGTTATCCGAAAAATCTATTTTTCGTGCAATCAGCGGTTCATCTATATTGGAAGTGTAAAAAAAGAAATCAGAATTCTTTTCTTTGAAATGTTGAATGGTATAATCAGTTAACTTCTTTGCCGAATAAATCCACTTTTCATCAAACGTAGCTTCGTATAATGAAATAAATGCTTCGATGGTGTATGCATAATCATCGAGGAAAGCGTTGATATTGCACCTTCCGTTTTTGTAGTTTCTGTTTAATCTTCCGTCTTCACTCATCATTTTGTTCAAAATAAATTCACCATTGCTCACAGAAGCATCAAGAAATTTCTTTTCACCAAAAGCTGAATAAGCATCAACATAACCTTTCAGCATCAATGCATTCCACGAAGTTAAGATTTTATCATCAAGCCCCGGTCTGATTCTTTTGTTTCTCTCTTCAAAAAGTACTTTCTTCGATTCAATGATAATTTGGTCAAATATCTTTTCTTCTATTTGATACTTGTTGAGTAAGTCTTCTTTTGTTTGAGAGATGAACAAGATGTTTTTTCCTTCCCAGTTACCAATTGAAATCACAGAATAATAGTCGCAGAAAAGTTCTGACTTTTCACCGAGCAGTCTGTCAATTTCTTTTTTTGTCCAAACATAATATTTCCCTTCTTCACCTTCAGAATCCGCATCGAGAGAAGAATAAAATCCACCTGATTCATCGGTCATTTCTCTTTCGATGAAATCAAGTGTTTCATAAACAATATTTTTATACAATTCATTGGCAGTTACTTTGTAAGCATTCGAATAAAGACTAACAATCTGACCGTTATCATAAAGCATTTTTTCAAAGTGAGGAACTTTCCAGATGTCATCTGTTGAATATCTCGCAAAGCCTCCGCCAATGTGATCATAGATTCCGCCGTTAGCCATTTTATCAAGAGTAGAAGTAACTGCCTCAAGTGCTTTGGAATGTTTTGTATGAAAGTGATAAGTTAACAGAAACTGATGAATGCTCGGCATCGGAAATTTCGGGGCACCTCTGGTTCCGCCATTCTCAAAATCAATGTATGAAATTATTTTATTGAATGCTTCATCGAGATCTTCTTTGACAAAAGAATTTTTCCCATCACTTAAACCAGGCACTTCGATAGACTTGATTGCATTTGTCAGCTTCTCAGCTTCATTATCAAATGTTTCGGGT
>CAZXGJ010000031.1:0-40583 GCA_964639955.1 uncultured Ignavibacteriaceae bacterium | reverse complement strand
TTTTAATTCATCGGTCTTGACAAGTGGATTTTATTTTAATAAAATTAATAAAGTCAATTTTTCTTAAACTAAGAAACAGATCTTGTTTAATGAAAATTTTGCTGATACTGAGCTTAATTTTTTGGGCAACAGTATCCGGCAAAACAAAATTTGACTTTGAAGAAGACTACTCCCCGGACAAAACAGATGCTGTTGCCCCTAATCAGGTAACTGCTTACAGCGACTTAAACAACTATATCTCAGAAGTTGACTTCAAGTTTTATAATTCTCTTTACATTTCTCATATATTGTTTGAAACAGTTAAGTCGCCGTTTCTCTTGCATACTTTTATCCGCTCTGCAGAAATTAATATTGACTATAAGAGCACTTCTTTCAACTTGTTAAAACAAAATAATAAAACTTTAAGTTTGTTTAGTGGCTTCAACAACACTTCTGATAATTCTTTCTCTAAAGTTTGCTGGAATAGATTAACGCTTGACTCATATATTCATGATCATATTGCACACAGTAATCAAATAATTTATAACGACTTTGGCAAAGTAACTTTTAACGAGAGCGAATTTAAATATGCGGGGTCAAAAAGATTTACATTAAGCGGCGACCTTCCAAATCTTTATACTGAAATAAAACCATTGCAGGCTTCCGCAGTTACAGCAGTTGCTATTGTTACAGGAATAGCTTTACATGTAAATCAAAGCGCTGCCTGGTGGGATGGAAAGGGACGATCATTTTATTTTTATGATGACTGGGATGATGTTTTATTCGCCGATAAATTTGGTCATTTTATGGGGGGTTATTTTATTTCTTACTTATCACGCGAAGCCTTTGTCTTTTCAGGTTTTAGCTGGGACAAAAGTATTTTCCTTGGCTCTTTGGTCGGCTTACTGGCTCAGACTTATGTTGAATTTAAAGATGGATATGCAGAAAACACTGGTTTCAGCACAAGTGATTTTGCTGCTGATGTTGCGGGCGCAGCTTACTTTTATCTACAACACTACGTACCTGTTCTGCAGAATTTTTCACCTAAATGGCAATATGCTCCTCCATCAATGATTGGTGTTCCACCTAAAGCAAGAACACAAACATTTTTAGATAATTACAATTCTACTACAGCCTGGATATCAGTTCACGTTCGTAATTTATTCTGGGGCGAGGAAGATTCTTTCTGGCCGAAATGGCTGAATATAGGATTCGGATATGGAGTTAATGGATATTACACTCCAGATATTTACAGCCGTTTTGTAATAGGAATTGATTATAATCTTGTTGAGTTGCTGCCTGACGGTGTTCCTTTCTGGAACTGGTTAAAGCAATCACTAAATTGTATTAAGTTTCCTGCACCGGCAATCGAATTCTCCAATCAGGGAACGAGTTTTAAACTTTTCTATCCGTTTACTATATCGATTGGTTCAGTACAGTTATAAAATTTGCTTCTTTCCTCTTTTAGATTTATTCTTGCCATAAATATTATTGCATCATCTTACATTTAAAGAAAAAAGTTATGAGCACTAAAAAACCGATAACCGTACTTTGTGTTTCCTCTTACGAAAAAGGTCACGACTTTATGCGCGAGTGTAAGGAACAAGGCTGCCGGGTTCTTCTTCTTACATCAAAAAGTCTTGAAAATGCTGAATGGCCCAAAGACGCTATTGATGAAATTTTTTATATGCCCGATAAAAATAAAGAATGGAATATGCGCGATGTTATCTATGGTGTAAGTTTTCTCGCACGAAAAGAAAAAATAGATCGCATTGTTGCGCTTGATGATTTTGATGTAGAAAGAGCTGCGGCACTCAGAGAACACTTGCGTGTACCGGGAATGGGAGATACAACTGCCAGAAATTTTCGCGATAAACTTGCCATGAGAATGAGAGCACAGGAAATGGAGATACCCGTTCCGGAATTTATTCACGTGCTGAACCATGATGAAATAAATGAATTTGCTGACAAAGTTCCGTTTCCTTATATGATTAAACCAAGAATGCTTGCAGGTGCGCACGGACTGAAAAAAGTTCATAACAAAGAAGAAATGTGGAACAGAATTAATCATCTCGGCGATGAGCAGTCTTTCTTTTTGATGGAGAGATTTATTTCCGGCAACATCTATCACGTTGATTCAATAATTTATGAGCACGAAGTAAGGTTTGCAATTGCCAGTCAATACGGAAAACCACCTTTTGAAGTTGCACATGAAGGAAGAGTTTTTACCAGCAGAACAATTGAAAGAGGTACCAAAAAAGAGCAGCAGCTTTTGGAAATAAATGAAAGGCTGATGAAAGCACTTGGAATGCTGCGGGGAGTTTCTCATACGGAATTTATCGAATCGGACAAAGACGGTAAGTTTTATTTTCTTGAAACTTCTGCCCGCGTCGGTGGAGCTAATTTGTCTGAACTTGTTCTTGCAGCTTCAGGAATTAATCTCTGGCGTGAGTGGGCGAAGATTGAAATATTAAGAGGTGAAAGCGATTATCAATATCCTGAAGTGCAGGATTATTATGCCGGAATTATAACCTCGCTTTCAAAGCAGGAATGGCCCAATCTATCCACGTACAATGATCCTGAAATAGTCTGGCGATTGGACAAGCCTTACCATGCCGGATTTGTAATCCGCTCAAAGCATTATAAAGTTGTTGAAGAGATGCTGGAAAACTACACCGAAAGGTTTTATAAAGATTTCTTCACCACTGCCCCGATGAAAGATAGACCGAGTGATTAATTAAAAAATCATCATCTGTTGTTTGTAAAACAATTGTAAAACCTCCTTTTGCACAAACATCAATCTTTCATTTAAGTAATATCATCATTATTATAGCTTTAGGGTTCAGACGAATTACATTTCTCCTGTCAGCTCCCGAAGTTCAGTTGTTTTAAAAAATGAAAGATTAATAAAGATGAATTTGAAATTAAAAAATAATGCTGATGTTAAGAGTATTATTTACATAATAATCACCACAGCTCTGTTTGTTACACAATGGATCTGGGTTGGTGTTAATCCGTTTATTTACACGTGGTTCCTGTTTATGTCCGTTGCGGTGGCAGTAATGACTCATAATCACAATCACCTGCCGATGTGGCGATCTAAATTTATGAACGTACTTACTGATTGGTGGCTGACTGTGTTTTACGGCTTTCCGATATTTGCATGGATACCAACTCACAATAAAAATCATCATCGTTTCAACAATCGCGAAGGAGATGATTCCATTACTTACAGAGTGAGTGAAAAAAATAATTTTCTGACACTCGTTTCATATCCGACCATAAGCGGATATTACCAGCAAAAAGCTATTGCCAATTATCTGAAAGACATGAAAGCAAACAACAAAGAAAAATTCTGGATAAGTATTTCGCAATACGTTGTGCTTGTTTTATGGATAGCCGCAGCTTTAGTAATAGATTGGGAGAAAGCATTACTATTTGTAATTATACCCCAGCAGGTATCCCTGTTCAGCGTTTTAATATTCAATTATGTTCAGCACGTTCATGCTAATGAAGAATCAGAATGGAATCATTCAAGAAACTTTACAGGGTTTCTGAACTTTTTGCTTTTTAACAATGGTTATCATACAATTCACCATCATAAAGCAGGGCTTCACTGGAGTATTGTTCCGGATGCTCATAGGGAAATTGAAAAAAACATAGACCCAATTCTTCTTGAAAGAAGTTTCTGGTGGTATATATTCAGAAGTTATTTTCTATCTATCTTTATTCCGAAATTCAGAACAAACTCTATGAGATTGGAAAGAATAAGAAACGCAGAGTTAGATTTGAGCGAAGCGGGTGTTCGAGGTTGCGGATAATCATTTTATCGCACTTATAGTTTTTCAAGCAATAAGACTTGTAATTTTTTTTATCTGGCAGATATGGCTTGTACTCTTTTGAAATATTTGGATATTATTTACGGGAAGAGTGTATTCTATCAATGCTTTATTGGTTTGTTTGTATAATACAGGTTCTTGTCCTCTTATAACAATTTATGCGTCACTGTTGTGCAAATCAGGATTTTCTAAACCGTCCTCGAATACCTGACTTTATCTTCCTTCCGTTCAATATATCCATCAAAGTTCATAGCAATATTGCGGATGAGAAGTCTGCCCATATTTTTTACTTTAAAGCCGTCTTCGTTCATTACAATTAATTCATCGGCTTCAAATTCTTTTAAGTTACTCAATCCCCATTTGAAGTAGTCTTTAAAGTTGATTTTAAACTTCTCTTCGATTGATTTGAAGTTCAGTTCAAAGTTGCACATAATTCTCATTATCACTTCTCGCCGTAAATGGTCGTCGTCATTTAGTTTGTAACCTTTTGCGGTTGGAATGGTTTCATTATCGAGCGCAGTGTAGTATTCTTTTTCTGTTTTGTAGTTCTGTGCGTAAATATTTTTTAACTGACTAATGGAGGTAACACCAAATGCATAAAGATCAGCACCGGCATTTGTGCTGTATCCCTGGAAGTTTCTGTAAAGTTTTTTCTCTCGCATTGCAATGGTAAGCTCGTCGTCAGGTTTTGCGAAGTGATCCATCCCAATGAATTCATATCCTGCACTTGTGAATTTTTCAATACTCATCTTTAATATTTCAAGCTTCTCTTCCGGCTTCGGCAAATCTTCTTCGTGAATGAGAGCCATGTGCTTTTTCATCCACGGGACATATGCATAGTTGAACAAAGCGATTCTGTCAGGAGAAATATCAATTATTTTTTCAACGGTATCTGAAAATGATTTTACGGTTTGAAAGGGGAGTCCATAAATAAGATCAAGATTAATGCTCTGGAATTTCAACTCTCTTATCCAGTTAACAACTTTTCGCGTTAAGTCTTCCGGCTGAATTCTGTTCACCGCTTTCTGAACCTGCTCATTAAAATCCTGCACGCCCATACTAATTCTGTTGAAGCCGTTGCTTCTCAAAGCTTCAAGATGTTCTTTCGTAAGTTCACGCGGATCGATCTCGCAACTATTTTCTGAATTCTTGATAAACTCAAATGACTGGTTGATGTATGAAGCAAGCTTATGAATTTCTTCCGGCTTCAGATGAGTCGGTGTTCCGCCGCCCCAATGATGTTGTGCAACCTTTCTATCGGGAAGCAAATAAGTTCTCATCAAATCAATTTCTTTCTGAACATATTTTATATATTCATCAATTCTTTCCCTGTTGCGAGTAACAAGCATATTGCATCCGCAGAAAAAGCAAAGTGTGTCGCAGTAGGGAATATGAAAGTAAAGTGAAAGATCGGGAAGATTTTTTCCGTAATTAGTTTTTACTATTTCATCAACGAAATCTGCATGGGTAAATTGCTCACTGAATTGCGGCGCAGTTGGGTAGCTTGTGTAACGTGGTCCCGGTTTATCGTACTTCTTGAATTTTTTTAGATCTACTTCGAACATGTCCGTTTCGGAAATTAACAATTAAAAATTAACAATGAATAATTATGCTTTCAATTTAATGCTTTTAATAATAGAGGTTAACAATCTTATTAATTCCAAACAATCTTTCAATAAACTTTCAAATTCCTTTTTAGCCAACAGTTCTGTCTGATAAAATAGTTTCAATCAGAATTTAGCGTCATAGGCTTCTTTTAAACTCATTTTTAACTTATTCCTGAAATCAGCCCTACTTGCTGCCGCCGGAGATTCTGAAATGTTAACCCCGATTGAAGTTCCTGAATCAAGCAATTGATTATAAAGTAAAAGGAGATAGTTATCTTTTTTAATAAGATATTGTAGCATTTCACAATTCTAACAGCAAAAGAAAAACTCTTTTTAACTACAGGATTTTCTAAACTTCTAATCAATCTCTCCAATTGTTAATTATAAATTGTTCATTGTTAATTTGAAGCATGAAACTGTCCGCTCTCCTCTTTCACATAATTAACCAGCACTTTTACATTCTCAGGATCAACATCCGGTAAAATACCATGCCCGAGGTTAAAAATATGTCCGTGTCCTTTTCCGAAGGATTCGAGCACTTTCCTTGCCTCTCTTTTTATAAAGGATGGATTTGCATAAAGAACTGTCGGATCGAGATTCCCCTGAATTGCTAGTTTATCACCGATTTTTCTTCTTACTTTTTCAAGCTCGAGTGTCCAGTCAACGCTGATTACATCAGCGCCGCAATCTTTAAGTTCGTGGAAAAGATAATGAACGCCTTTGGGGAAATATATTACCGGCTCATCTTTTCTTTTGATTTTTGAAATAAGCTGTTGAACATATCTTAAAGCAAACACACGGTAGTCCCTCGGAGAAAGCAATCCTGCCCAGGTATCAAAAATCTGCACCAGATTGGCTCCCGCTTCAATTTGTGCTGATAAATAATCAGCGCTTGCATCGGTAACCCTTTCGAGTAATTCGTGTGCCAGCCCGGGGTTTTCGTAAATCATCTTTTTTACTTTGGAAAAATATTTTGAGCCATGACCTTCTATCATGTAAGTTAGTATTGTCCAGGGAGCACCTGCAAATCCAATGACAGGCACTCTGCCATTCAGCTCTCTTTTGGTTAATGAAATGGCATCCATAACATATTTTAAATCTTTCCCGGTGTCAGGAACTTTAAGTTTCTTCAAATCCTGGTTTGAGCTAATCGGATTGGAGAAAACAGGACCTCTTCCTTCAGAAATTTTAAGATGCATTCCCATTGCCTCGGGAATAACGAGAATATCTGAAAAGATTATTGCAGCATCAACTCCAATTATGTCTACAGGTTGAATTGTAACTTCGGCAGCTAGCTCCGGGGTTTTACACATGGTTAAAAAATCATGCTTTTTACGGATAGCCCTGTATTCAGGTAAGTACCTTCCAGCCTGGCGCATAATCCAGATTGGTGTTCGGTGTGTTGGTAATCTGTTGCATGCTCTGGTTATCAGATCGTTATCAGGTTTCAAACCGTCTCCTTGTTTTTTCTATAATATTCAACAATTTTTTTAATTAACCCGTTTATAGTGTATTCATCCGGAAGAATTGTAACTTTTACTTTTTTTGCTTCGATGGCATCTTTAGTAGTAGGACCAATTGCGGCAACGTCATAATTTAAAAAATACTGATAGGGGTTTTTTATGCCGGCTATCTGTAGAAAATTTTCGAATGTTGACGGACTTGTGAAAATGAATAGATCCACTCCGGAGGATTGCAGCTGCTGAAGGTTAATCTTTATGCTCTCTCCGGATGGAATTGAGACATTATAAACGGGTACTGATTTTATAATTGCCCCGAGATTTTTAAGACCCAGAGGCAACTCGTCTCGGCCAATTGCCGAACGAGGTATTAGTACAACTTTATTTTTAAGGTTGTATTTTAACAGGGCTTCGATAACCCCCTCAGCGCTGAATTTTGGAGGGATGATATTTACATTGATATTATTTTTATGGCAATACACTGAAGTTTTGTTGCCTACCGCTACAACCTTCGTGCGGTTATAATTAATTAAAGCACCTATTTCACGGCATCTTTCAGAAAACATTTGAACTGCGTGAACCGATGTAAAAATTATAAAATCAATTTTTTCGGGATGCAGGAGAACAGCATCAAATTTACTCCAATCACCCGGAGGCACTATTTCGAGGGTAGGAATTATTATAACATTTGCCCCAAGCCTGCCAAGCGCTGCTGCCGATTCCCTTGATTGTTCAATTGTTCTGGTAATCACAATTGTTTTTCCTTTTAAAGGAAGCTCTTTAATATCATTAAAACCCGAATAGATACCGTGCAGGATAAATTCGAAAACAGCTTCTTTGTTATTTACGGCTGATTCTTCGGAGATGCTTTTGTCAATTGCCCTTTGCACGGCCCCGTAAATGCTGCCGAAAATAAGGCTGATAGCAAATTGCTCATCAACTTTCCTGAAAATTCCTTCTTTCTCACCGGCAGAGATTATATTCAGTAACAGCTGCTTTATCTGTTTTTCAAGTAAAAGCAGTTCTTCACAAAAAGTATTATTTCCATTAAGCGTTTCTCTCCGGTAGATGAGGAAAAACTTCTTCTGTTTCATCATATACAAATAAAGATGAGTTACAAAAGCGTGCAGGGAATCGATTACGTTTTGTGCTGATTCAGTTTTTTGCTTGAGGAGTGAAAGAAGATTTTCCATACCGGTGTGCATTATCGTAAAGTATAGTTCCTCTTTGGAAGTAAAGTAATTATAAACCGTTCCTTTGGCAACCGAAATTAACCGGGCAACATCTTCCATCATAACTTCGTGGTAATGCCTGGCAGAGAAAAGTTCCGCGGCAGCATCGAGGATTTTTTCTCTTTTCTTTTCTCTTTTTATTTCACGCTTTTCTTTTAACATTTTTATTTGAATTAAGCTAATAGCGTTAAGAAATTGGTCAAGTGTTTGTTAATTTATTCTCCAATCGTTCAATGCAAGCACTTCACCGTTAGCCGGGTCAATTACTATTTCCTGCCCCGTTGCTTTGTAGTTCTCTTCGCTTCCTATTTCATCCAGGGTTGAAAGTATTTTCCAGACATATCTTTTCCTTTCAAAATCCCACAGGAAACCAGCCTGCCATTCTTTAATACCGTCTTTAAGTCCCATCTCATTTGCAATTATTCTTGCCGTCTGTTCATCGATATTGAAATTACATTCTTCAGGAAAGAACCGGCATGCTGGTATTCCCACAATATCCCTGTTCTTAATTACATTACCAACAGAATCAACGGTAAATTTAATAACAGAATTAACGTATGGTTTTTCGGGTATATACAACCGGTAAGCCATTTCGTAGTACGGAGGAGTGTGTTTGCTTAAGTAAAAATCGGCAGTAATATATTTACTAAAAAACTCCTTGCCTGTTGATGAAATTATGAACGAATCTGCTTTTGCAAGCACATCAACCGGTATTACAGCTTCATCTTCTTTGCTGCAGCTTAAGCACTTGCAGGATGAAAAAAATAAAACAGGAATTGAGCCGGCAGAAGCCAGGAATAAAATGATTGAAGCAATTAAAAGATGTTTTTTCATTATACCCTCGTTGATTTATAAATTTCATTTAAAATTGATTTGGCTCCGGCGTTAAGCAATTGCTTTGCGAGCTTTTTACCAGTTTCTTCAGGTTTGTTTTCGTTGCCGCGTATTTTTTTACGGAATATTACGCTACCGTCAAGTGAGCCAACAAGTGCATCCAGGAATAAACCTTGTTGTTTTACTTCTGCATAAGCACCGATCGGGACCTGGCATCCGCCCTGGAGTGTTTTTAAAAGCGCCCGCTCAGCCAAAACAGCTGTGTATGTTTCCTTGTGATGGAGTGAACTTACAATTTCGTTTATGGATTTATTATCGGTTCTGGTTTCAATTCCTAGTGCACCCTGCCCGACTGCGGGCAGCATTATGTCTGTATTTATAACCGATGAAATATATTTATTTAGTTTAAGCCTTTCGACACCTGCCCTTGCAAGAATAATTGCATCCCATCCGAGTTCAATATATTTTTTTATTCTTGAAGGGACATTGCCTCTTAACTCTGCAATATTCAGATCTGGCCTTAAGTGAAGAAGCTGGCATTTTCTTCTTAAAGACCCGGTAGCAACAGTTGCGTTTTCAGGCAGGTTAAAAATTGTTGTTCCTTTTTTGCGCGAAATTATAACATCTTCAACATAATGCCTGCTTGTTACTGCCGCTAGTTTTAATCCTCTAGGGATTTGTGTTTGTAAATCTTTAAGACTATGGACTGCAAGGTCTATCCTGCCGTTAAGGAGTTCGTTTTCAAGCTCTTTAGTGAATAGGCTTTTATCACCAATATTTGAGAGTGCAACATCAAGGATTTTATCACCTTTCGTTTTGATGATTTTTATCTCAACTAAAACGTTTTTGTTTTTCTTTTCAAGCTCTTTCTTAACGAAATTAGCCTGCCATAATGCTAACTCACTCCCGCGAGAACCGATTATTATTTTTTGTTTCAATAGTTAATCCTGATCTTTCTGTGTTTTATTTCCAGGATTTATCCCAAACAAATCTCTTATTATCCCGATCCTGGTTGCAGCCTCAATCAACGATGGAGATTCATCTGTTTTGCGCAGTTCGGTGGTTGGGTGGTGAAGAATTTTATTAATGATTCGTTTGGTAACTATGTCAAGCTTTTCCCGGTCTTCAGTTGAAAATTTGTTCTTATTTTTTTCCACCTCTTCGTTTCTTATTTCTTCAAAAAAATCTCTTAGGTCTTTAATCACCGGTGCTGCCTGAAGCGAATTGTACCATTGCCAGAAATTGTTCAGTTCCTCTCCAATAATTTTTTCAACTTTGGGTATCTCGCTTCTCCTTTTTGCGAGATTTTGTTCGACAATTACATTTAAAGAATCGAGATCATGATAGAAGACATAATCAATTTTTTTTGATTCGGGATCAATGTCTCTTGGAACTGCAATATCCATTAATACTATTGGATTATTGTTTCTTTTCTTTACAGCATTCTGTACATCATTTTTTGTAATCAAAATATCAGGTGAGGCGGTTGCGCTTATAATAATATCAAAATTGTAAATCAACTCTTTGAATTGCGAGAACTGAATAACCTTACCATTTAATTCGTTTGCCAGTCTTTCAGCTTTTTCTGTGGTTCTGTTTGTTACCGCAATGTTTCCGATTCCTTTACCTGCAAGATGCTTTGCAGCAATTTCTCCGGTTTCTCCGGCCCCAATTATAAGTGCAGATTTTTTACTCAGGTTAGAAAATATTTTCTCTGTTAGTTGAACTGCGGCATAGCTTACAGTTACAGCGCCATCGCATATTTTGGTCTCTGATATTGCCCTTTTGCCGGCACGAATTGCGAAATCAAAAATCCGGTGCATCAGGTAACCGGAAAACTCTGCTTGCTCAGCTATCCGGAATGATTCTTTAACCTGCTTAAAAACCTGGTTATCTCCTATGAGTAGGGAATCAATACCAGTTGCAACAGAGAAGAGATGTTTTACTGCATCTTTTGAAATGAAATTCTGAAAGTGTTCGCCGGTTATGTTTTTTGCATTCTTAAACCCGATTAAAAATTCCCGGAGTTTTTGATGGGTGAGTTCAGCACCGGAAGGTATGCCAAAAATTTCAGTTCGATTACAAGTAGATAACACCAAGCCCTCTTTGAGGAAGTTATCCTTTGCTAATGTAATAAACCTGTCTATTTCGTCTTCCTTCAGATAAACAGATTCCCTCAATTCCACTGGCGCGGTTCTGTGATTTATTGAAATCGCTAATAAATTCATAATCTCTTAATAAAAGGAATGGAAGCTTTGTGCTAAAAAGTTTGAGAGAATTGTTGAGATAATGGCAGCCATAAAACCTGTAATTGAAAATAAAACAAGTTTTTTGCCTCTCCAATTTCCGAGTATTTTACTTATGATACCGGCAGCATATAAAAGCCATACAAGAGACGTCCCTACGAGTTTCGGATCTGAATATGAAAATCTTGGAAAAGCTACAGGCAGCCAGATTATTCCGATAATGATTGCTACTGTTAATGCAATAAACCCGATGATCGCAGAATATAAACTCAATCTCTCCAGAACTTCAAGGTTTGGCAAGCGGTTAAATATCAACCCGAACTTGTTCAGCTTTATGTCTTTATAGAGGATTAAGTACAGAAATCCGTAAACTGCCGATATTGTAAATCCCGAGTAACCAAGCAATGCACTTATAACATGAATTCCCAGCAGATTACTTCTGAGTACCTCTTTTACCTCGACCAAATCCTGTATGAAGGCGGAAGAAATAAACTGGAAAATGAAAGATAGAATAATGATGAATGGTCCCGTTCCGCGGATATCCGATGCAAGCTCAACAAGAAAGTATGAAAAGCTGATTGTTAAAGCCAGTATTGTAAATATTTCGAAGATATTGGTAATCGGTGGATGATCAAAAGCTACAGTTCTTAAAACTATATAAACCAGATGAAGCAGAAGAGTAATGAAGAGAAAGATTCTCTTGATGTTTACTAACTTTTTTTCTCCCTTTATGAAATCGTAGAAATATACTGCCAGCGTGATGAGGTAGAATAAAGGAAGTAATATATTAATAGTATGTACTGCCTGTACCATATAAGATTTTTTGATTTTCTGACTTACAGGTTCAAAAATACAAACCGGTCGTTAACCGATCAAAGTAAATAGAGCTGACCGTATGGGGTTATTTGTCAGACCCAAGTATTATCGGAAGCCCATCTTTCGGGGAACCGATAATGACAACTTTAGAATTCTGTGAATTTGCAAGCTTTTCGGTTGCTTCTATACCCTTCCACTTTAATAATTGTTCACTTATTCCTCTAGAAACTATGTCCTGAAAATCGGCAATACCTTTGGCTTCAATTCTTTTTCTGTCGGCTTCCTGCTCTTCTTTCTTTAAAATAAAAGCCATTCTCTGACTTTCTTGTTCAGCTTGCAGCTTCTCTTCAATGGATTGTGTTAATCTGGGTGGAAGGATTATTTGCCTGAGTGGAGCCTGTTCAACTGTAATTCCCCGTGGACCAACCAGCTTATCAAGCTCAGTTACTATTTCACCGGCAAGCTTTTCGCGTGAGGCAGTATATAATGCCTTCGCTTCGTATCTTGCAGTTACACCCCTTACTACCGATCTGAATTGCGGAACGAGGATAATATCTACATAGTTTGGACCGACTGTTTTGTAAATCTCATTTGCTCTTTCTGAGTTTAACTTGAACAGGAGACTTATCTCAAGTTCAACACTTAGTCCTTCCTGCGAAGGAACATTCATCAGCTCCTTTATTTCCTGAGTTTTGATACTCATCTTTTCTACATTTGCCATGGGGTTTACTATGTTAACCCCGGGCTTAAGAGTGTTGTCGCTTACATATCCCAGGAAATCTATTACTCCTGTATGACCGGCCGGAATTATAGTAAAACATTGCATTATTGCTATAAACAATGCAACTATAAATCCGGCAAGTGCAAAAGCAGATTCAGACTTTTGAAATCTTTTTCTTGCATTCCGATAAACAAAGAAAGCAACAACAGCGGCAATTAAAGCAATCAGAAACAGCATAACGTTTCCCTCCTTTATTCTGTTAAGTAAAAAGTAGATAGTTTATAATCATAAAATTATCTTTTTGATCAGTTTGGGTATCGCCGGCATTTCATTTGAAAACTGAACAGCACTCCTAAGTATTTCTTCTGCATTGCTCAGCATTTCTTTTGAGTCAGAGTGAAGTTCGCAAATTGTATCGCCGGTATTAACTAAGTCACCAATTTTTTTACAGAAAATAATTCCTGCTTTATGGTTTATATCATCGTTAATCGTTTTTCTGCCTGCACCCAGTTCCAGCGAAGCCATTCCTATTTTATAAGTATCCATTTTGATAATAAATCCTTTTTTTAACGAACGAACTTTTTTAACATATTTTGATTTAGGATACCTACCGGGGTTAATAATATAATGTACATTTCCGCCCTGAAGTTCAACTATTTCTAAAAACTTTTTAAAAGCTTCTCCATTTGTAACTTGCTGTTCTGCAAGTTTTTCTCCATCTCTTAGAGTCCTTACTTTCTTCCCGAGTAACAGCATGGCACCTGCAAGCTTGATACTCAATGTGTACAAATCGTTCTTTACATCCCCTTTTAATACTTTAATAGATTCATAAACTTCCAGCCAATTCCCGATATGGCTGCCGAGTGGCTGATTCATATCGGTTATGAACGCTATTACTTTTTTATTAAATGACTTTGCTGTTTCCAACAGGCTTTTTGCAAGCTTTTGTGCGTCCCCTGTATTTCGCATAAATGCACCATTTCCGGTCTTAATATCCAGAACCAATCCATCAATACTTTCAGCAAGTTTCTTGCTCATAATGCTTGCAGTAATAAGTGGTATCGATTCTACTGTAGCAGTTACATCTCTCAAAGAATAAATTAATTTATCTGCCGGTACAATATCTTTTGTTTGCCCAATTAATACAGCACCGCATTTCTTTAATATTTTTTTGAATTCATTTAACTCAAGATCCATTCTGAAGCCCGGTATAGACTCAAGTTTGTCAAGCGTTCCACCTGTATGGCCAAGCCCTCTGCCCGATATCATCGGCACATAAACTCCTGCAGAAGCAGCAATTGGGGCAATGATCAGCGAGGTCTTATCGCCCACTCCACCGGTCGAATGTTTATCCACTTTAAAACCTTTGAGTGCCGACAGGTCTATAATCTTACCGCTGTTAAGCATCGCATCAGTAAGTGAGGCTGTTTCACGCTTATTCATTCCGTTAAGCAAAATTGCCATCAGGAGGGCGGAAAATTGGTATTCGGGGATATGTCTGTTGGTAAACTGACTGATAAGAAAATTTATTTCCGAATCAATAAATGATTTACCGTCTCTCTTCTTTTTTATTAATTCTACAGTGTTCATTACTTAAACTTACAAAGAAATGAATTTGTAGTGAAGTCCGTGCTCGAAGTTGAATACCCCACTAATCCAAAGAAAGATTACCGTGAGTTCTGATTTGTTTGCACCTAACGGAATGATTAATTTTCGCCCTCAATAATCGAAGATTGGAGAACAAAATTATTATGAATTTTAAAATTCGCACGCATACCTGCGGACAGCTTAGAGTAAAAAATGAAGGTGAGCAGGTTGTCTTAAACGGCTGGGTGGATAGGAGAAGAGACCTAGGAAATTTAATCTTCATCTGGCTTAGAGATCGCTATGGAATAACTCAGGTTGCGTTTGAACCCTCTAACAAGCTAGCATACGAACTGGCAAAGAAATTAAGGAATGAATTTGTAATTTCAATTGAAGGTAAAGTACGATTAAGACCGGAAGATGCAATAAACAAAGAACTTGTAACCGGCGAAATAGATGTTCTGGCAGAAAGGCTCATAATATTAAACGAAGCAGAAACTCCTCCATTTGCAATAAAAGATAATACCGAGGCATTTGAAGATTTAAGATTAAAGTACAGGTACCTTGATTTAAGAAGACCGGTATTACAAAAGGTTTTACTGCTTCGCCACAGGATGTATCAACTGGTTAGAAAATATTTCGATGAAAATAATTTCGTGGAAATTGAAACTCCGGTTCTGATGAAAAGCACCCCGGAAGGTGCGCGTGATTATCTGGTTCCAAGCAGAATACATAAAGGAAAATTCTATGCTCTGCCGCAATCACCGCAGCAGTATAAGCAGCTGCTGATGGTATCCGGTTTTGACCGTTACTTCCAAATAGTAAAATGTTTCCGTGACGAAGATTTAAGAGCAGACCGTCAGCCCGAATTTACACAGATAGATGTTGAGATGTCGTTTATTAACAGGGAAGAGATATTTAAAGTAGTGGAAGGTCTTATGAAAGAATTGTTCGTGCAGATCTGGGATATCGAACCATCCTTGCCAATTACAAGGCTTACTTATGATGAAGCAATTTCGAAATATGGAAGTGACAAGCCGGATTTACGGTTCGGAATACCAATTCAAAATCTTAATAAAATATTTTCCGGATCCGGGTTTAAGGTGTTCAAAGAAGCCATTGATTCTAAAGGAATAGTTGCCGGAATAGTTGCTGAACAATGTGCTTCATTCAGCAGAAACCAGATTGATGGTTTGAGCATTTTTGTAAAAGATGTCGGAGCGAAGGGTCTTGTCTGGTTTAAAGTGCAGGAAACAGGGCTTGAATCACCAACTGTTAAATTTTTTACCGACGATGAGAAGAAGAATCTTCTGTTCGTTATGAATGCTAAGCCAAATGATTTGATACTCATTTTAGCCGGAGAAAAACATTCAACACTTACTCAATTGGGGCTGTTAAGAGTTGAGATTGCCAAAAGATTGGAACTTATAAAACTAACCACACCGCCCTCACTTTTATGGGTAACTGATTTTCCTTTATTTGAATGGGACAAAGAGACTAAAAGATTTTATGCAATGCATCATCCGTTCACTTCTCCCAAGCTGGAAGAGATCGATTTACTTGAATCAAATCCCGGCAAGATAAAAGCACAGGCATACGACCTGGTGTTAAATGGTAATGAAATTGCCGGAGGAAGCATTAGAATTCATAATTCTGAACTTCAGGCAAGAATGTTTAAAGCACTGGGAATTACAGACGATGAAGCACAGCAAAAATTCGGTTTTCTAATGAATGCATTTAAATACGGTGCGCCGCCGCATGGTGGCATTGCATTCGGATTTGACAGGATGGTGATGATATTTGCTGGTATTGAATCGATAAGGGATACAATTGCCTTTCCTAAAACTGCCAGCGCACTTTCACTTATGGATGAATCACCTTCTGTAGTAAGTGAAGAACAATTGAAAGATTTGCATATCAGCATAAAAAACTAAATATCTTTTGCTTTTACTGCTGACAACTATGACGCCAGCCCGTGATAAAGTACAACTTACAACGCTAAAACGAGGTAAAAATTTCTTTGGATAAGTGTATTTAAGAAAAAATTTCCTCAGTTAAAGTATAGTTCGCCTTTTGTGTTGAATAATTTCTTCTCCTTTTTACCGATTATTTTTTAAACTATCATAACCGCTAAATTCATTAAAAATTTCCGTCGCAGCATCTTCACCTTGCACGATACAACAGCCTAAAAATAATCTCGTAAGCTGAAAATAGTTTCATTATAATGATTTTTTTTAAATAATAATCTTCAATGCAAATGTTACAAGTAAAAGTTACCCGATAAAATATCATAATAAGAATGATGCTGTTTGCAATCTATAAGTAAAAAGCTGCTATATGGCATATTTTTTTATTATAAAACGACAGAGAAAATACAGGATAAAGGAATTTGGGACAGCAACAGTTACTTATGATTGTGCTGGCAATTATAATAGTGGGAATTGCTATCGCAGTCTCAATAGAACTTTTTAGAGCTAATGCAATAGATTCTAAGCGCGATATATTGATAAATGAGTGCTCAAATTTAGCTTCAATTGCCATTAGCTATTACAAAAAACCCAGGGAGATGGGCGGAGGCGGAAAATCCTTTTTTGGCTGGCAGGTTCCTAATTCCATGTTGCAAACTGTAAATGGTTCTTACCTTGCCCAGGTTACTGCTCAGCAAGTTATAATTACTGGCACGGGAACTGAAGTAGTAACCGGAAATGATTCGATAAAAGTTCAAACAATAGTTTCAGCAAACGAATATTACTCGGTTATTATAAACTAAAAAACTTAAACACTTAATTAACTTATATACACAAATAAAGGAGTGAAAAAATGGGTCAGCAACAACTTCTCTTAATCGTTCTTGGTGTTATCATAGTAGGTATTGCTGTTGTAGTAGGTATCAACTTATTCAATGCCAATGCAACTAACGCAAACAGAGATGGTGTTATATCAGATCTGAACAACCTGGGAGCTATGGCTCAGCAGTTTTATAAGAAACCTACCTCAATGGGTGGCGGCGGAAACACATTTACCGGATGGGTTATACCGACAGGTTTAGACTCAACAGCTAACGGAACTTATGCAGAAACAGTAGCAGCTCAAACAGTAAGTATAGTTGGTACCGGTACAGAAATAGGTGATGATGGTTCAAATCCTGTTCAGGCAACTTGCACCGTTGGACCAACGACAATTGTAGTTGCGGTAGACAATTAATTTATTATGTCTCTTTGCACTTAAGGCTGGTGGAAACATCAGCCTTTTTATTTTTAAAAGAAGAACCTTCCCACCCTCCCCCCAATTGTTTATCCGCACAAAATCAAAGTAACATTTACAGCACGCCTAAAATTTTCTTCATAAATCTGAGGGATTTAGACTGAAATCGCTAATAAATCGCATAAAAATTTCGGAACCATATTTGAATAAACATAAGAGTTTTAAACATCAGAGTGGAAAATGGTTGAGTTCAAATTTACTGCCCAGAAAATAAACGGGCAGACAATAACCGGTACCGTTAATGCAAGCACTGTTGGAGAGGGAAAGAAAAAAATCCAGCGGCTTGCCGAAAAAAATAAACTTAAGCTAAGCGATATTCAAAAAAAATCGACTTACGTTTATCGCGTCCGCAAGGGAAAAGAAAAACCCATAAGGGGTGAGCAAAAAGCATTTAGCAGGAAAGAAGTTGAAGATGCTCTTGCCAGATTGGGATATAAAGTTCTGTCGGTTAACAAAAAGCTTTTAAACTTTCAGCATAAACCGCCAAATGCCGATATCGTAACGTTTGTAAAAATCAGCGCAGAACTTCTCGAACAAAAATTATCTTATGGAGAAATCCTAACCCTTTTAATTAATGATACCCAAAACTCAACTCTCCGTAATACACTTAAAGAAATAAGCAATGATTTAAGGAAAGGTGCAGACAGTGAAGCTACCTTCCTAAAATATCAGCATGTCTTTGGTAAGTTTACTGCTTATATGCTTGGTTTGGCATCAAAGAGCGGTAATATGGCCGAAATCTACAGAGCTACAGCAAAGTTCCTTGAACGCCGGCAGGAGTTCAGGAAAAATTTAAGAAGTGCGCTGATAACCCCGATGGTTACCTTATTTGTTCTGTTTCTTGCTGTGCTTTTTTATGTGGGATATATTTTTCCGGAAACAGCAAAACTTTTCGTACGTTTTGGTATAGAACTTCCCCCGATGACTGCATTTACTTTGGATGTCAGTGATTTCCTAGTCGGCAATCCTGTACTGATTGGTATGCTGATTTTTCTGCCACCAATTTCGCTCTGGCAATTCTCCAGAACAAGGAAAGGGCGGTTGCTGTTTGATCAGTATATAATAAAAATTCCTATTCTGGGACCGCTTATTCATAAAACCCTGATTGAAGTTTTCTGCCGGGTATTTTATACTCTCTACCACGGCTCAGCTGAAAGCATAGAGCCAATTAGAATAGCTGCCGAAGCCACCGGCAATAAATATTTTGAGGAAAGAATAAAATCCGTTGCAATACCTCTAATGTTAAAGAAAGGCGTTGGTGTTACAGATGCATTTGAGGCATCGGGGGTTTTTACAGAAACAGCAGTTTCCAGGATACACTCCGGGGAAGAATCCGGAACAATTAAAAACACAGCTCTTCAGTTAGCCAACTATTACGAGAGTGAAACAGTATATCGATTAAAAAACCTTATAGAAATCATTCAGGTTGTTATTGCAATGATAATAATGGTTATTATGATAGCCTTAACATTGGTATCGGCAGAAACAGCTACTGTGCGCCCTAAAACACCAGGTGTTAATTATTAACGGAACATGATTTAAACATGATTGAAACTAACCTTGAAATGACTGATAAAATTGGTTATCTGCTTTTTAAGAAAGGCATAATCGATGCAGTTACTCTTGAGAAAGCTATCAATGCCAAGCTGAATGATAAGCACAAGCTTAAACGCAATCTTGCCCAGATATTAGTTGAAGAATTTAATTTCGAGCACGATAAAATATTCAGGGAAGTCGCCATTCTTTATGCATTCAGAGAACTTGATATGGACTCCTATGAAATTCCACAGGAGCGTCTGGACTCTATCAAGAAAATGGTTGAAGAGACTACTGATGAAGTTAAGGAACTGATCTTAAAATATAAGATTATTCCTTTTATGTACGATGAACGGTTAAAAGATAAACTTATTATAGCAGCAATTGATCCAACCGACAGACACATTCCACGAGTTGCTTTCGGGTTGAATGCCAAGAAATACGAAGTTATTTTCATTAAAAAGAAAGACTTTGAAAAAATAATAGATAAAATTATTCCACCGGAAAATGTTTATCTCAAAGCAATTGAAAATGAAGACGAAAATTTTTTAGGAGTTGAAGATAAAGAAGGCGAACTGGATGAAGAAGAACTCGACGCCGAAATAAATAAAAGCGCCCTGATAAACCTTGTTGAAGGTGCACTCGTTGAAGCTGTAAGAAAAGGAGCCAGCGATATTCATTTCATTCCTTGTTCCGGCCACAGAACCGAAATTTACATGAGGGTTGATGGATCGCTTCATTTATGGCATGTGCAGGAAAACACTTTGCCGGAAGCTGTTGCGGCGGTAGTGAAAGACAGGGGCAAAGGTATGGATAGGTTCGAAAGAGAAATGGCTCAGGATGGCTTCATTCAAAGAGAGATTGATGGGTACGTAATAAGGTTCAGGGTTTCAGTTTTACCAATGGTTGGCACAGAATTAAAAAACAAATTCGAAAGTGTTGTAATAAGAATTCTTGATGACCGAAAGGTGATTAAAGATCTTGACAAGCTGGGTCTTATGGGTATTGCAAAGCAAAATTTTATTAAAGCAATAAATCAGCCACAGGGCATGATTATTTTAACAGGACCAACAGGTAGTGGAAAAAGTACAACACTCGTTGCGGCACTATATCAGGTTATTAATCCCGAGGTAAACGTGTTAACGGTTGAAGACCCGGTTGAATATGTTATTGAAGGTGCCAGGCAATTAAAGATAGGATATAAAATGGGGTTTGAGCAGGCAATAAGATCTATTCTTCGCCACGATCCGGATATAGTGCTGGTTGGTGAGATGAGAGATAAGGAAACCGCCGAGACCGCAATTAAACTGGCAAATACAGGTCATCTAACCTTTTCAACTTTACATACCAATGATGCCCCAAGTGCAGTGGCCAGGCTATACAAAATGGGAATAGAACCGTTTTTAATTGCTTATGCAATTAATCTCATAGTGGCACAGAGGTTGATTCGAAGGCTGTGTGAAAAATGCAAAAAAAGAGTTTCAAACTTTGATGAGTCTTTAATGAGTGCAGCCGGATTAAATATTGCCGAATGGAGAAAACTTGAAATTTACCGTGCCGGTGGCTGCGATCATTGTAACGGTACAGGCTACAAGGGCAGGATGGCAATTCACGAAGCACTTTATTTTACTAAGGAGATAAGACATATTATTGTTCGTTCCGGAATAGAAGTGGATGAAGATTCAATTCGTAAGCAGGCTAAGAAAGATGGTACACTTAGTCTAAGGGACTCAGGTCTTGAAAAAGTGAAAGATGGTTCTACATCTCTAGAGGAAGTTTTATCATCGACCATGGAAGAATAAATATTTATGCAATTTAATTTTTAATCGTACTGACATATTTTATGCAAGGATATAATTTTATATATTATATATAATTATAAAAATTATTTAAAGCTTTGAGTTTAATGAAATTGGTTATATAGTTGATACAAAGAATATGATTCATTTAACTAATTATATTATTTAAAAACAGAAATCTAATACTATTGTGATTGTAACAGAAGAGAAAAGAATATTATCAGAATTTGTTAGCAATATTCCGGAATCATTTTACGGTCCAGACAGGGTAAATTACATTCTCGAAAACAGTTCAAAATTACTTGATGAAGATAAGGTGCACTTAAGGAAGTTCGTTAATAAAATACTTACTTCTATGATTGAACGTGATGCTTCGGATATTGAAATAGGGGGACATGGGAACGAAGGGTACATTTGGATGAGAATTCATGGTAAAAAGGAAAGAGTTAAGGATCTCCCACAGTTTTCCGAGGATGAATCGGCGCTTCTCATAGCCAATCTTTTTAATTCTAATCAGAAAAAATACATTTCAACTACCAGAAACCTAGATTTCAGCTATACATACTTTTATGAAAGAAGAAAAATAAATGTAAGATTCAGAGCAGATGCATATTTTGATTTGGACACCTTAACATGTAATATGCGGGCAATTAACACTTCTATAAGGCCATTTGCCACTCTTGAATTTCATCCGAATGCGGTAAAGTATTTAAGCCATAACTATATAAAATTTGGTCTGACTCTAATTACTGGTATAACCGGATCCGGGAAATCAACAACTCTTGATTCTATAGTAGATCATCATAATAAGTTTGATCCCGCTCACGTGGTTATTATCGCAGCACCAATTGAATATGTACACACTTCCAATATTTCACTTATCAAGCATAGAGAAGTTGGTCGCGATGTTCTTTCATTTAAAGAGGGCGTGGTGCAATCACTTCGTCAGGATCCGGACATAATAATTATAGGCGAAATGAGGGACCCGGATACAATAATGGCGGCACTTGAGGTTACGGATACCGGGCACAAAGTTTTTTCAACTTTGCATACTTCCTCAGCAATCGAATCGTTAGAAAGAATTATTGCTGAGGTTAACCCTGTTGAGCAGGAAAGAGTAAGGAACAGACTTGCAGATGTTCTTATATCGGTAGTTTCACAAAAACTTATACCAAGCCTCGATGGGAAAAGAGTTTTAGCTAAGGAGGTACTGGTTGTAACACCAAGCGTTAAAGCGGCTATTAAGAATAATAATCTTGGTGAAATTTATATGATGATCAATCAGGGTGGACAGCTGGGAATGATTACGATGGAGCAGGATTTAAAACGACTCTATGAACAAAAACGCATCTCACTCGAAACTGCTGTTACATACGCAAATAATAAAACAAGAATCAATCAATTATTGTCGGCAAAATGAAACCATTAGTATGTATATACTGCGAAGGAAATGATACTAAGCTTGCTGTAATTCGTAAAGAAAACGAAGGGGCTAAACCCAAAGTTCTCAAGACAGCATCAGTTAGTCTCATTAAATCCTCCAGAGAGCTCGAAGCAGATGTCTCTGGAGTAAAAATTGAAGGAGAAGCTCTGGATATGGAGGGTCTGGAAGAAACAAGTTCTATAAAAAGCGATTTGGATACTTCCAGTATCACAGAAATTAATGCAACTCTGAAAGATTTTAATCTTAGTAAGCATCTTTTTATTCCCGCACTTACAGAACCGGCTATTTATTATCATCTTTTCGAAGGCACAAGGCCGGCAAAACCTGTTAAGCTGAAACAGGAAATAATTAATGAAATTCTGGATTCTAAAAACATCAGCGTTGAAAAAGATAGCCTGGATTACATCGAACTGGCAGACAAAGCATTGTTATCAGTATTTATTGTTGGCGAAGTTGGCTGTGTAAGTCTTATTAATTCCCTTGCACAGCTTCGAGGCAAGCGCAACTTTAAAATTCCTACAATAAAGAGCTCAGATCTTTCGCTGGCTTACTATGTTGCAAAACGGAAAAAGTTTTTCCCCGACGACCATTCCCTGATTGTTTATATAGGTAAAGAGTACAGCAAACTTATATTTCTTCAGGGGCGCAGATTAAAACACATTGGAACAACCCTGGATATCGGAACACAAAACCTTCATACTTACGATGTATATTTCTCTAAAATACTTCTTGAAATGGAAAACGGAGGAATTTCATCACTCGATAACATAATTGTTTGCGGCGAAGATGATTCTGAAAATTTAATTTTATCTTTTTATGGAACCTTCCCCGAAGCGAACGTCAGCAGGCTGGAATTTGATGACTTTGATTTATCGGGCCTTGATGATGAAACAAAAGAAAAATTTTCTTCCTTTAGCATTCCCGTTGCAATTGCCACAGATTACTTTGACGAGCTAAATAAGGAACATCAAGGGATAAATTTACTACCCAAGCGGCTTAAAGAAGAGCAAAAAGTATTTCAATTCTCTTGGCATGGTTATGCAATGCTTCCGATTCTGTTTGCGGTTGCCTTCTTCATTACTCAGGAAATCCTCAAGAATAATAAGAAGATGAACGAAATGGATAAGGAAATAACCGAAAAAACCATCTTGATGCGGCAAAATCAGGAAATACTAAGTAAGATTGCTTCAATTGAAGGAAAAATAAGCAGCTTTGATCAAACCCAGGCGATTTTAGACTCCGCAACTGTTGGTACAGGTATTTGGAATGATGTTCTTTCTCAAATCTCAGACTTCTGCGGGAAGAGCAATAATTTATGGGTTTCCAAATTAGCTAAAGCAGAAGGCAGCGATGTCCTGGCCGAAGGCTACGCCCTCTACAGAAATTCACTAACTGATTTTGCATATTCAATTGATAATGCGGTTCTGAAGAGTATGCTCTATGAAGAATTAAGAGAAAGAAGTGCTTACAAGTTTAATCTGAATTTTAATATATCAAACCGTAAGAACCAAAATGAATAAAAAAATACGAAGTACACTCGGTCTTCTTGCCTTACTGATAATTATTTTAATTATCGGGGGAGTCTATATCTTCGTTTTTCAGCGGGGGTCTATATCCGAACGGCAGGAAAAACTTGATGAGTTAAACGCTAATGTTTATGACCCGGCAGAACTGAATGCAAGGTATAGTGCATTACAGAAAAGGTCAGAACAGCTGGACTCAATTCTCGCTGCCCGAAAGTTTAATATTCCGCAAAACCTTTCTTCAATTAAATTTTTTGATTTTATTAATAGCCTGGTTGTCGATTACTCGGAGTACACCCAGGTTAATGTTGAGTATCTTGACCAGATCCGCGATAAGGAATTTTTTGTTCATCAATACAGAGTAAATGGCGGCGGATATTTTAATGATGTTTACCGGATGATATATGCCATTGAACAGAGCAAGGAACTTAAGAAAATCACTCAGCTAAACCTAGGTAACTTAATAAAAACCGACAAAGACGGCATTCCCCTTTTTATGGTCAGTTTTGAAATGCTTGTTCAGGTGTATCATTCCAGCGATAACCGGTTTGCACCCGCTGCTTTCGTTGAGAATAATCTTTCTGCCGGTCCGATTTATGATGCTTTCTATCCTTTAATTAGAAACGAAATTCCGCCTAACGTAGATGAACTTCTGGATGTTCAGGGTGCGAAACTTCTTGCCCTTATACCCGAAGGGGCTTTTGTTGCAGATACTAAAGGAAATACATACCTGGTTTGGGAAGGTGAGCAGGTTTATCTCGGTTACTTAACTAAAATTGATTATGATAATAACAATGTAAGCTTCATCCTTAATAAAGGCGGAATAATTGAGAAAGTAACTCTTGAATTAGAAAAAAATAAGTAAAAAGCGAGTACTAAAATGAAAAAACTAATTGTTTACCCGATTTTTTCTCTCTTACTGATTCTTCAGATTTTCCCGCAGCAGTACTGGGAGCGAAGATTCAAAACTTACCAGAACCCGGATGAACTGGTAACTATGTCAGAAACACTTCCTTTTAACCAGGCTATCGAGCTTCTCAGCAAAGTTAGTGAGAGTGTTTCCGGCAGAAGAGTTGTCTCAACAGTCGTTCGGACAGAACCGATCGGAATTGAGGTGACAAACATGCCATACGACAAGGCCCTTCTGATGATTGTTAACTTTGCAGGAATGGAATTCGAAACCAAGGAAGATGTGATAATAGTAAGCTCAAAAGAAGGACCTCAGTTTGAGCAAACACCGGAGACATATGCCCCGATAACAACAAGGGAGGTTAAAATATCCGCTGTATTCTTCGAGCTTGATGTGCAGGAAGCAAAGAAGATAGGGATGGATTGGCAGTTTCTGCTGTCAGGAAAGGATGTGGATATTGCCGGGCTCTTAAGAACCGAAACTGAAAAAGCCAGCACCGGTGAAGGTGGTGAAGGTGGTGAAGGTGGTTCAGGCAGTCAAACAGGATTACAGCCCGAGTTTAAATTAGGGCTTGGTGCGGATTTTCAGGTTGGTAACTTTTTCGGTGAAGCAACCGCAGTATTCAAATTCTTTGAAGATGAAGGAATTGGTGAGATTATTTCCAGCCCGAATATAGTAGTTAGAGACCGCAACCAGGGGAATATTCAAATAGGCTCTGATTTTTCTGTAAGGACAAGAGACTTTGCCGGCAACACGATAGAGAAATTTTTCCCGACAGGCACAATAATTCAGGTAACACCATATATTCATGAAGAAGATGGTATCAATTACATACTACTTAATATATCCGTGGAGAGAAGCTCATTTTCTACCACTGAAACAACTACGGAAATTAAGAAAACCAATGCGAGCACCCAGGTGCTTATGCTCGACGGTGAAGAAACCGTTATTGGAGGGTTATTTGTAAATGAAGAAGCAGTAACCAGAAATGGAATTCCATTCTTGAAAGACTTGCCGTGGTGGGTATTCGGAATCCGATATTTAACCGGCAGCGACGAAACTGTGGTTAGGAAAAAAGAACTTGTTATTCTGCTTAAAACTGAGCTCGTACCAACGTTGCGCGAAAGATTTGAAAACCCTGAAAGAGAAAATGTTTTAGGTAAAGAAAGAGAAAATCAAGATCGTCAGATTAAATATCATAAATTCGATGATATTTCAGAACAAGATATGTAATCATCATGGAATCTATACTTATTGTTGATGATGACATTAACCTTTGCACCATCTTAAAAGAAGAGCTGAGTGAAATCGGTTACGATACCAGCTATCTTACAGGGGGCGAGCAGGTACTTGAATATTTAAAAAACCGTCATATAGACTTGATACTGCTCGATTTGAAAATGCCCGGCAAAGACGGCTTTGAAGTTTTAGAAGACCTTGAGTCTCACCCAAATTCTCACCCCAAAGTAGTTGTATTAACTGCATATGCAGATGTAAAAAGCGCAATTGAATCCGCCAGGATGGGGGCGTCTGATTTTATTAGCAAGCCATACGATTTTGATGAATTATTAATCACTATCAGAAAAGTTCTTCAAAAAGAAAATTAGCACAGGATCCGTAAATGAGGATCAGCATCAGAATAATTTTAATTAATTTTGTTATTGTCGTATTAGTGCTCGGCAGCGCTGCTTTTGCATTTTACTCCGCAATGTATAAAGTTCTTACCGCCCAGCAGTCGCAGCATTTAATTGGATCTGCAAACAGCTTTATCTACGCTTACCAGGCCAAATTGATGGAACTTGAAGATGAGTTCAGATCTGTAATCAATAACGATTTTACAGCAATTTTACATAAAAAAAAACTTAATACCCGTAATATCGATTTTATTTTTGAAGAACCCGGCAATAACCAAACAACGATCTTAAATTTTGCTTTTAGTGAGCGCGTCCATCTGCCCGGAGAAAGCTTCACCCCGAAAGAGTTTTTTGAGCACAACCCTTTTGTATTAAAGTTAAGTCATAATGAAGGAAGCAGCAAAAAATACTTCATTGGAAGAATTATAACCACCGACCTTTTAAACAGCATAGCACGCGAAATTAATTCTGAAATTGCTGTTGTTTGGAACAATTCACCTTCCGATTTTTCAAACCCGTCAGCTAATCAAAAGCATCTTTATATTTTATCGCAAGCCTACAATAATTTAAAAGATAAGCCAAACTTCGAACTGTATACTGAAGGAACGGAGTCGGACGATATTCTTGCAACAATTTATAAACCTAATACAACGGACTCTAACAACGATATTTCATTTTTGATATTCAGTTCTATCAGAGAAGCTGCAGAACTGAGAGCTACATTAAAAGATATATTCGGCATAATCGGATTGGTTGGTGTTGCTCTTTCTTTAATATTTACTTTTCTATTTACCGATAAACTAAGAAAGCAGATTACAGACCTGAGCAATACCACACAGGAAACCTATTCGGGTAACTTTAAGAGCAGAATTAACGTTAAAAGCAAAGATGAACTTGGCAAACTGGGTTTAGCATTTAACAAAATGCTCGACGAGCTTGAAAAGAAGGAAAAAGCAAAAAACGAATATTCTGATTTTATTACACTTATAAATCAAAATCCCTCACTAAAAGAAATTTCCGAGGCCGCCTTAAAGAAGATAATCTCATCCTGCGGATTTCTTGTTGGTGCACTTTATTCAATTGAAGATGGCGAATTTAATCTTGTCTTTTCTGAGGGATTAAACGATTTGCCCGGCAGTCTTAACGAAAAATTTTCTTTTTATAAAAAGGTAGTTACGGCAAAAGAACCATTAGAACTTTTTTCAGACCAGCCGCTTCCTGTAGTTTCAACCGGGCTGATGCAGCTGCAAATAAAATATCTTCTTCTTCTTCCTATAGTATATAATAATAAAACGATTGCCGTACTTGAACTGGGCTCTGTTGATAAGCCCGATAGTGAGGTAAAGGATTATCTTGATAAAATAAAAGAGCAGCTTGCCATCGGGTTAACCAATGCAAAGTCACTTTTACAGCTTGAAGATTTTGTGGCCGAGTTAAAGAAATTGAACGAAGAGTATCAGAAACAAAACATACAAATAAAAAAACAGAACGATAGTCTTATTCAACTTCATAAAGATCTTCAGGAACAGGCAAAAGAACTTGAAATTCAAAAGCAAAAAGCCGAAGAATCGACCAAGCTCAAATCCCAGTTTCTTGCAAGTATGTCTCACGAGCTTCGTACTCCTATGAATTCCATACTTGGCTTAACAGAACTTATTCTGGAAAAAGCAGACCTCAATGGTAAAAACAGAGAGCGGCTTGAAGTTGTGCTCAGCAGCGGAAAAAGGCTGATGTTATTAATTAATGATATTCTTGACCTCTCTAAAATTGAAGCAGGTAAAATGGAGATAAGGAACGAGGACGTCCTTCTGGAAGAACTGATAGAAGAAGCCGAAAACTCAATTATTCCGCTGGCACAAAAGAAAAAAATTATTTTTGATGTTATCCGCGATACCAATACTCATATTATCGTTAATACAGACCGCGGCAGGGTAATCCAGGTTTTGATAAATCTTCTCGGCAATGCTGTTAAGTTTACTGATCAGGGAAGCGTAACTCTGAGAGTCTCCGTCTCCGAGCAAAAATTAGATTTTCAGGTTATTGATACAGGGATTGGAATTCCCGAGTCAGATCAAAAATTAATTTTTGAAGAATTCAGACAGCTAGATGGCTCTACTACAAGAAAATACGGCGGCACCGGGCTTGGGTTAACTATCTGCAGGAAAATTACTGAGTTGTTAGGCGGAAACCTTTCAGTTGAGAGTGAAGTTGGTAAGGGTTCTAACTTTAAATTTGTTATCCCCCTAAAACAAGCCACCAGACCCCTACATTCAGTTAGGAGCAAAGTAAATGTTGATGCGCTAATTAAAAACAGAAAAAATCCGATTCTCGTTATAGATGATGATGAGGAAATAAGATACACAATCGGGCAGTATTTAATTTCCAGGGGATACGAGGTTATTTATGCTGAAGACGGAGAATCGGGGATAAAGATGGCTCAGGAGAATCAGCCCTTTGCTATAACACTTGATGTAATGCTTCCGAATAAAGATGGCTGGACTGTGCTAAAAGACTTAAAGGAAGACTCCCGCACAAAAGATATACCGGTAATACTTATCTCGATACTTGGTGATAAAAACATCGGGTATGGCTTGGGCGCTTTCGAATACTTTGTGAAACCAATCTCCTCTGATAAACTACTCTCAGCTTTCCTCAGGCTCGAAAACCTGGCTAATAAAAGAATTCAGAAAATTGTACTTGTGGATGATGACGAGCTCGAATTTGAAAAGTTCAAAAAGGAATTTTCTACCGAGGGAATAAGGATTGAATTTATTAAAGACAGCGAACTGGCTTTTAGTAAAATTGCTGAAGTGCAGCCGGATCTAATAATACTTGACCTGATGATGCCGAAGATAGATGGTGTTACTTTGTCATATAAGTTAAAATCCAGCATCAAGACCAAGCATATACCCATACTTATAAGCACCGCAAAAGACCTAAACAATGAAGAAAGAAAAGCGCTCAATAATATTGTTGAAAATATTGCCGTAAAATCCAAAGGTCATCCGCTCGATGTGCTCAAAGTTGTAAGAGACAGGATTAAAATGCAGGAAATTGAATTCAGTGCCATACCGGGTAACGGCAAAGAAAAAGACAGTAACGGAAAGGAAAATAATAAACCCGAAATGCAACCGACTAACACCAATGAATATGTGGCAAATGTGCTGATTGTAGATGATGACCCGGATACCTTGTTTACTCTGAGTGAAATTGTGCAGGCATGCAGTTGTAAAACCAATCTTGCTCATAATGGAAAAGAATGCCTTGAATATTTAGAACAGGAAATTCCTGATCTTATTCTGTTAGATATTATGATGCCCGAAATGGATGGATTCCAGACAATCAAAAAAATAAAAGAAAATGAAAAATGGAACGAACTTCCCGTTTATGCCGTAACTGCAAAGGCAATGAAAGATGACAGGGAGGTAATCTTAAATCATGGGTTTGCTGATTACATTCCAAAGCCGGTAAATCCCACAATAATTTCCTTTAAAATAGAAAAGCTGCTGGGGCAGCTTAAAGCAGGTTGAAATGAAAACAATTCTTGTTATAGATGATTTACCCGAAAATGTATTTATGCTGCAAGACAGATTGGAGAATGAAGGCTACCAAATCATTACGGCTTATGATGGAAAATCCGGCATTGAAAAAACACGAATTGAAATGCCTGACCTGATACTAATGGATATAATGATGCCGGGAATAACCGGTATAGAAGCTTGCAAAATTCTTGTAAACGATGAGAAAACAAAACATATACCAATTATACTTGTAACAGCAAAATCCGGCGCTGAGGATACGAAAGAAGGATTGGAAGCCGGGGCATTTGATTATATTAAAAAACCGTTCAATAAAATAGAACTGTTAGCCCGGGTTAAATCTGCATTAAAGCTTTCAGAGGCAAACTATCAATTGCTTGAAGCAGAAAAGCGTAATACTTTTATTGCAACGGTAGTAACTGCAAACCACAAAATTAAACAGCCGTTAACATTGCTTAGCCTCTCTTCAGCGGCAATCAAGAGAGAATTGAATAAAGATGAGATTTCAAAAGAATCAATCCTCAGCCGCCTGAAATATGTTGATACCGCCGTGAAGGAAATTACGGATGTTCTTAACCAGCTTAATGCAATTAAAGAACCGGTAATGACTCCCTATACCAAAAATATTAAGATGATAAAAGTTGATGATGAAAATAATTAGATAAGTTTACGGATGGCTGATAACATAGTTTCAAATTCATAGGGCTTTTCTATACGGTCATTTATATTTAGGGCGGGCAAATTATCTTCTTCTTCTGATTTCAGGCTTCCTGTAGATAAAATTATCGGGATATTTAAATTGCGGTTTCTGATTTCTCTGATAGTATCAATTCCATTTTTACCGGGCATGTTATAATCGATTATAACAAGGTCGACCTTGATTTCTTCAGTGAGCACAAGCATTACATCTTCTCCTGAAACCACTTTAATAACATTATACCCATTTGATTCCAGCAGCTCGGCGAGCAAATCGCTCAGCATTGGTTCGTCATCTGCGAGCATAATAATTTTTTCGGAAGTTTCGTTTAATTTTTCTTTCGGAGGTTCGAACGTTGGTATGTAAACGTTGAAAGTAGTTCCCTCATTCAATTTGCTTGATACATCTATATAGCCTTTGTGCGCTTTAACAATGCCGTACGTAACGTAAAGCCCGAGACCGGAACCGGTATCTTTAGACTTGGTTGAAAAGTATGGATCAAAAATTTTGGTCAGGTTTTTTTCGTCAATTCCACTTCCGTTATCGCTTACGGAAAAGCATACATAATTTCCCTCTTTTAAAAGCGGAAACTGTAATAAATTTTTTCTGTCAATCGAAACGTTTTTTGCAGATAGTTTAATAGTTCCCTTGCCTTCGGTTGCCTCTTTTGCGTTAACGCATAAATTAAGAAGTATCTGATAAATTTCTGTGCTGTTACCGAGTATATCGGTAAGATTGTCTTCAAAGTCCTCAGCGAAATTTATGTTTCGGGGAAATGTCTGAACAACAACCTTTGAAATTTCCTTTAGCAGCTGGTAAGGTTTTACAAGCTCCTTTCGCTTTGGAGTGGGTTTACCAAAAGAAAGCAATCCTTTGGTTAAATCTCTTGCTCTGACAGAGCAGTTTTCAATATTGTCTATTAGCTTATCGGTGCCTTCAGTCAATTGAACTCTTTTTCTAAGCAGGTTTACACTGCCAAAAATACTCGAAAGAAGATTGCTGAAATCGTGGGCCATCCCACTTGATAATTTGCCAATCGTTTCGAGCTTCTGTGCCTGCAGCAGGCGGCTTTCTAAAGCAGCATTCAATTCCCTTGTGCGGATATTTACAATAGCAAATGCGAGTATTGACGCAAACTGACCGCAATAATTTATTTCTTCGCCGGAATAGGTTCCCTGCTTTTTACCTGTTATGATTACTGCCAAAAGCTTTTCGTTTAAGATGCAGGGAGTAATTAGCAAAGTATTGCAAGCCAATGACTGGGTAAGATTGTAGCCGATGTTCTTTTTATCATTAAGCGCAATAAGCTGCTGCTTGTTTAGCAACAGCCACCTGACAATAAATTTAAAGTCAGACCTTATGGTTTTTTCCGTGCTGGCTTTTTCCTGGAGATGTTCATATATATCATAGAATTTAATGTTGCCGGGGGAGCCGTCATCAAAAAAAACCACAATACCGATATCGCTGCCACTTGAGGTTACAGATTTTTTCAAAATATCGTCAGCCAATTCATCAACAGAGGCTTCCTTTATCAGTTTTGCAAATACATCCTGCATATCATTTTGCGAAACCATTTTCGACTGCTTAGAATCTTCCTTAGTTTGTTCTGCCGGAACTATTTCAAGAAAATATTTACCCCCGGTTTTACTTTGTAACGGCAAAGGAGTAATTATCAGAGAAGTGTGCTTGTCAGGGATATTGCTGAGCTGATGTTTCTTCCCGTTTAATATTTTGCTTGATGTTGCCTCAGGCAGGTTGAATAATTTAGAGATGCTTACCCCGATAATTCTTCTGGCTCTAAGGGCGGTTTTAAAGCTGTTATTGAACCAAATTATTTTCTGATTATTATCTGCAACTGCAAGCGACGAAGACTGGTTCTCCAAAATATCGAGTGGTAAATATTTGGCTATTCTATTTGATGACATTAAAACTTAAACAGGTTTCAATTCATACTTTTTAATCTTCGTGTAGAGTGTCTTCGGGCTTATGCCAAGTTGATTTGCGGTTTGGGTTCGGTCCCACCTGTTTTTATCCAGTACTTTTTTAATATGCCATCTCTCAAGCTCTTCCATGCTCAGGATTTCGTCAGTGCCGTCAAGCTCGGAAATTTTTTTAGACTGGAACTGAAAAGATTGCGGCAAATTCAAATCCTCTGGCTGGATAATCTCACTTTCAGCAAATATCAATGCCCTTTCAATTATATGCTCCAATTCCCTGATGTTGCCGTTAAAGGAATAATTAAACAATATTTCTTCTGCTTTTGGCGAAAGGTGTTTCGGCGCTCTTATGGGAGATTTTTCCTTAATAAAATAATTGGCCAGCAGCAGGATATCGTCTCTTCGTTCCCGCAGTGGGGGAATGGTTAAGGTAATAACATTTAGCCGGAATAATAAATCTTTTCTGAAATTTTTATTGTCAGCTTCTTCGAGTAGATTTCGGTTTGTTGCCCCGATAACTCTTACGTTGGAAGTTAAGGTTGTAATTCCTCCAATTCTTCTGTATTCGCCGTTCTCTAAAAATCTTAATAGTTTTGGCTGCAGCGCAAGGCTTAACTCTCCGATTTCATCAAGGAACAATGTTCCGCCATGCGCAATCTCTACTAATCCCTGCTTGGTATTTTTGGCATCCGTAAAGGCTCCCTTTTCATGTCCGAAGAGTTCGCTTTCAATTAATTGGTCGGGTAAGGAGGCACAGTTTATAACCACAAATGGCTTATCTTTTCTTGCCGAGTGTTTATGAATGTATTCTGCAAGAAGTTCCTTGCCCGTTCCCGTTTCGCCTTCAATTAAAATATTTGAATCGGAGATTGCGGCCTTGTTGGCAAGGTTCAGCACTCTTCTTAATTGGGAACTATTACCTACAATTGTATCCGAACCCTTTTTGCTGATCTCTTTTGTTAATAACTCTGTCTTAACTATAAGCTCTTTATGCTCAACTGCCCGGCTGATAGTTATTAGTAAGTCATCAAACTCATACGGCTTTGTTATAAAATCGTAAGCTCCTGCTTTGATGCAATCGATGGCTTTGCGCATTTCGCCTTGTGCAGAAAGAATTACTATCTGGATGGTTGCGTTGTAGTCTTTAACAAATTTAAGAACATCCTCACCGGATATTTCCTTCATGTTGAGGTCTAAGAGCAGCACATCATAATTAGATCTTTTAATGGCTTCAATTGCATACTTTCCGTCATAAACGGTGTCAACTGAAAAACCTTCCTCAAGCAGCTGTTCCTTAAGAAGGTAACACAAAGTTTCGTCATCATCGCAAACCAGAATTTTAGAGTTTTTTAACTGAGACATATATTCCGCCAGTAAGTTATTGTTTTAGAAAAGTCGTTTTTTGGAATAGAATATCCACTTGGTTATATTTGCACTTCTTTTAAGGGCGCGTAGCTCAGGGGTAGAGCATCTGCCTTTTAAGCAGAGGGTCGGTGGTTCGAGCCCACCCGCGCTCACTATATCTTATTTTATTTCAACCTCTTACAAAGAACAATTTAGTTATTCAGTGTAAAAATCTTTAATTCCACTAACTGTAGTATAACATATTAATGTAAAAATTACAAGTTCAGACATTTCTTTAACTTTAGTCATTTTAATTTCTTTTCGAATCTTTTTTCAGTTATTTAGTTGGCATTATTTTTAGTTAATTTTAACCGTAATTTTTTATAATTAATATCGGCCCCTATGGGCGAAATAGTATTCTGGACTATAATAAGAACTGCGATTGCAATTCCCTGCCTGTGGATTTTGAAGGCTCACACAGATTTTCAATTGTGGCTTTTAATAAGTTTTGCGGCTATTTACGTTTTGATCATTCATCCTGCAATGACCGGCTACAGATGGTTCGAGGAGAGAAACAAAAAGGTTATTTCATCTTCTCTATGCTCAAGCTGTAAACATTTTGATGCTTCAGCCGTGCTTTGTATGAAGTACGATAAACACCCTACTGAGGATTACGTTCCCTGTGATGGCGTGGATTGGGAACCAAGATAAATTAAAATCTAACCTTGTAAGAATTTCGCCTACACGGTTTTCAGAATTCTTCTTATTCTCTGCACAATCAAATTTGAATAAATTTTCGGGCAGCATAATTTTAAATGGGTTAAAATACTGGGGGAGTTTTAATCCTTTTAAGAATTTTTCTTGCAAAAAAGTATTCGGTGTCTGATAATCAAATTATTGCAGTACTGATTACCGGCAATTAATAAACATAAGTCGGAACCGGGTATTTTAAAAACAGCATTAAATTTTTTGTATATCGTTTGGTTGATTATATACCACTAATTAAAGTGATTGATTCGTAATTAAAGAGTTATTTGGGAGTAATGATTATAAGCAAAATTTAATTTTACCGGTTTTCCACCCATCCCATAGCTAATAAAGCGATTACTACTGGCAAGCCTCCTTATAGCTGTCCCTTCCACCGGGGTGGGTGGTTTTTTAAGATACCATAATATTTTTTAAATTGTTTCTGCAATTACGGCCGCCGCATTATAAATTAGCAGTAAATTTTATTACTAATATTTTATTAACTATTAAGATGAAGAAAACCAGAACAGAATTGATCGAAGAAATTGAGTATCTGAAAAAGCAGCTTGCCAGGTACGAATCAATTCATGGGCAATTGAGGAATATTAGTGATGAAAAGCAAAAATATCACCAGATAGTTGAAAACAGTCCCATCTCAATAATAATAACAAACGTTGACGGGGAAATCGAATATGTTAATCCGTTTTTTTCGGAATTAACCGGATACAACCACGAGGAGGTAATTGGGAAAAAAACTTCCATACTAAAATCAGGCTACCACAATGCTGAATTTTATAAGGAAATGTGGGATACTATTACAGGAGGCCAGATCTGGCAGGGAGAATTTCTAAACAAAAAAAAGAATAACCAGTTGTATTGGGAATCAGCAACTATCGGCCCGGTGCTTAACAGTAAAGGAGAAATAACACATTTTATTGCTACAAAAGCTGACATTACAGAAAAAAAAGAATCTGAAGATAAATTCAGACTTCTGGCGGAACAGTCACCCAATATGATTTTTATTAATCAAAATGGAAGAGTAGTATATGCAAATAAACTGTGCGAAGAGATAACAGGTTACACCAAAGAGGAATTCTATTCGCCCGATTTTGATTTCAGAGTATTGATAGACCCCGAATATATTAAGCCCCTGATGGAAAATTTTAAGCTGCATATGCAGGGTAAAGAAGTGGTGCCCGTTGAGTATGCTATTAGAACAAAAGGGGGAGAAAAAATTGAAACCATAATAAATACCAAGCTTGTAACATATGGTACCGGACCGGCGATACTTGGCATTGTTACTGATATTACCGAACGAAAAAAAGCCGAAGCTGCCTTGCGCGATAGTGAAGCCAGGCTGGAAGGTATCATTAACACAGCAACAGATGCAATAATTACTGTTGATGATGACCAGCGTATCATAATGTTCAATGCTGCAGCAGAAAAAGTGTTTGGATACCGGGCTGGGGAAATAATTGGCAAGCAACTCGGAATGCTGATTCCTGAAAATTATCGTACGGCACACGAACAGCACGTTCATCATTTCGGAGAAACAGGTTCTACGGCACGTGTAATGGGAAATTTAACCGAGCTTTCCGGGCTTCGTGCCAATGGAGAAACATTTCCTGTCGAGGTTATGATTTCAAGAGTTAATGTATCGGGCAGGAGATTATTTACTGCTATTTTACGTGATATTACTGAACGCAAACGTGTGGAAGAAGCTCTTCGTAAAAGCGAAGAAAAGCTTCGTAATATTATTGAGCACAGTACAAATTTATTTTACTCTCATACACCGGAACACGTGTTAACCTACCTAAGCCCGCAGGTAAAGTCATTACTTGGCTACGAGCCCAAAGAAGCTTTAGTTAAATGGACGGAATTCATCACTGACAATCCTGTAAATATAAAGGGGTATGAAGCAACGCAGCGGGCATTGGAAACCGGAAAAGCGCAACCGCCTTATGAACTTGAGCTGAAATGTAAAGACGGATCTGTTATCTGGGTCGAAGCTCACGAGACGCCCGTAGTTATAAATGGCAAATCGGTAGCTATTGTAGGCGCATTAACAAATATTACAGAAAGAAAAAAGGCTGAAGAAGAATTACGAAAATCGGAAGCTAAATGGAGATCGTTAACCGAAAACTCGCCGGACATAATAACTCTGGTAGATACCGAAGGGAAAATACAATTTATTAATAGAACAGCACCCGGTTTGAAAAAAGAAGAGCTTATCGGTAAAAGTGCGTATGATATTCTACCCCCGGATTACCGTGATAGTGCCAGAAAATGCTTTGAGCATGTTCTTAATACCCTAAAAACAGATACTTATAATGCTCTTTATTATACCGCCGAAGGTGAGGAATTATTTTACCAGGTACTAGTAGGACCAGTACTCCGGGAAGGGAAGGTTGTTAGCGTGGTAAGCAGTGCGCGCGATATCACTCCGCTGAAAACTGCTGAGAAAAGAATAAGGGATTCTCATACACGGCTTAGAAACCTTGCTGAAAGGCTGCAAATGGTAAGAGAAGAGGAAAGAGCAGCAGTTGCCCGCGAAATTCACGACGACCTTGGGCAGGTTCTGACAGCACTAAAGATGGATATTTCTTCTTTATATCTTCTCAAAGATATTAAAAAAAATGAGTTGGATTTAATAATCAATAAAATGCTCGAACTAGTGAATTCTTCTATCCATACGGTTAAGAAAATAGCCACAGAGCTTAGGCCGGGAATTCTTGATGACCTTGGTTTGATCCCTGCAATTGAATGGCAGGCAGAAGAATTTCAGAACAGGACTAAAATAAAATGCAGCATTCAGCTTCAGGGTGGAACTAATGTTATTGATGATGAAACTTCAATTGCCGTGTTCAGAATCTTTCAGGAAACTCTTACGAACATTGCACGGCACTCAGGGGCAAATTTTGTTAACATCAATCTTACATCTTCAGATAAGGAACTTGTACTGGAAGTTAAAGATAATGGGAAAGGTATTTCAGATAGTCAATTGAATAATCCGAAGTCTCTCGGGATTATTGGGATGAGAGAAAGGGTAAACATTTTACGGGGAGAGCTCAATATTTCAGGCATCCACGGTGAGGGCACTACAGTTAAAGTTATGATCCCGCTTCGCGACAGGATGCCATTATAAAATTAAACCGGTAATTGTCAAATCACTAAATAGTTATTTAATTGGATATTTGTTACCAAGGGATAGATTTATTATTCTTAAATAAACAAGTTAAAAAAATTAATCTTTAAGCATCCGGTTTATTTTATGAAAATAATTGTTACCGATGACCATGCGATTGTAAGAAGAGGTTTAATCCAGATACTGGAAAGGTTACCCGGAATAAGCCGGATAGATGAAGCCGGCAACGGAGACGAGCTGTTAGACAAATTGCGGAAGGCTGATTATTCTGTTGTTATTCTTGACGTTTCAATGCCGGGCAAAAACGGGCTGGAAGTTTTAAAGGAGATAAAAACTTTTAAGCAGAATATCCCTGTGCTTGTTCTTAGCATACATCCTGAAGAGCAATACGCACTGCGTGCTCTAAAGGCCGGTGCAGCAGGATATATAACCAAAGATACTGCCCCCGAAGAGCTTGTTACAGCAATCCAAAGAATACTTGAAGGGCATAAGTATGTCTCACGATCACTTGCCGAAAAGTTAGCCGGCAGCTACGATGCTTCATCGGTTAAACTGCTCCACGAAAAATTATCCGACCGCGAATTTGAGGTGTTTAAAATGATTGCGAGCGGAAAGACCATTTCGAATATTGCTGAAGAATTGTTCTTGAGTGTTAAAACTGTAAGCACCTATCAATCCAGGATTTATGAAAAAACTGGTCTTAACAGCCGTTCTGAAATCACAATGTACGCAATTAAAAACAACTTGATAGAATGAAAACGCACTCAGTCCGAAACAAAAGTAAGAAAATAGTTTATTCAGCTAGTTTAATAATTGCGTATCATTTCCTGTTACAATTCGCACTCACTAATTACATTTAATCTTGTCTTTACTCTTGGCATTTTTACAGGTAAAGATTCTGCGGAAAAGGATTTATAAGTAAATAGTATTTATTTTTTTAAATATTCCCGGGCATGAAATTTGCAGCTTAAAGCGGGGATATACATTGTCAAATACTGGAGAAACATAAAATGCAAAAGATAATCGCTTCGTCAATTCTGATCATGTTCTTTATGCTTAGTTCCTGCAAGGTCGAAGACCTGGTAAGTGAACTTGGTGATTCGGTAATAACTGCAAAGACACGACTAGGTGAAGTGCTTAACAAAGCCCAGAGCGACTTTGCTGCCGATGCACAGCTTGCAGCTATTTACGGATGGAATGTTAACTCCGAAGGGCAGTGCGACCTTCAAAAACCCACGGAAAATGCTTTCGTATATGTCGTTCAATCCGATTCAAAACAATCGAATGAGTTTTATGTGCCGGTTTATAAATCTTCCCCGGCAAAATCGCCGATTAATTTCAGCAGTATGCTTCCACTTATAAAGGATACCGAAGCAAGAAATATAATGGAAGAGATTTTCGGCAAGCTCGCATCTGTTCACATTGATGCCTCTGCAAACTACGACGACAGTCCGCAGGTGCTGGAAAAAATGCTGCTCAGAAACGATGTAAAAACTTTCAGAACAAGTAATTCGGATTCTAAAATTGATATGTTTCTGCTGCCGAGTAAATCTTTAGACAGTATAAATGTCAGCAACACAGCAGACTGGGTTGTAAACTTTTACGGTGATACTTCTTCTCTGGTTTTGTGGCTGCGTACGGATACAGGTGAAATAAAGGGTCTTTATTAGTTGTGATTATGATAGATATGCCAGTCCGCCAAAGGCGGATCGAAAATCTGGCATATCTGATAAGGGTCATCTGAGTAATACCATCTTCTTCACATCAACAAATTCATTCGTCTGTAACCGATAGACGTAAACCCCGCTTGCAAGATTCGATGCGTTGAAATTCACTTCAAATCTTCCTTCATTCTGAAATTCATCAACTAGTGTTGATACTTCGCTGCCGAGAATATCGAAAACCTTCAGCAAGACATTACCACGTTGTGGAATTTGATATTTTATAATTGTGCTTTGATTAAAAGGATTCGGGTAGTTCTTCTCCAAAGAATATGCTGTTACCGGCAAATTTCCTTTGTGGCTCACCTGTTTGTATCCGCTCTTGTTCAAAGTTTCCGAATCAGAAAATCTGTTTGAGATAGAATAATCACAATCGGCAGTAGAGGCAACTACAAGTTTGAATACCAGGGTTCTGTTTCCGATGCCTGTCAAATCAACCTAGTAACCGATGTTATTATACTGAAGTATGTTCTCAGAGGAGAAAGTAATTTTGTCAAATACACCGAGCACCTCACCTGACTGGTTATCAATTAATTCTACTTTAAAATTAATTTCGCTTCCATCAATTAGGGCAGCCACTGATGCAGCGGAATCAATTATTCCGTACTGAACTCCGTAAGTCAGCGATGAGCTGCTTGTTGCGCTAAATGGTTCGGAAATAAGGTATTCATTCATTGTTTGCAGACTGTTTATCAAAACCGTGTCGGGCAGTTCAATGAAATCCACAACCTCTCCGTTTAGAGTAATATCGCCGATTGCAAAATAAAAGTCTGTACTGTCTTTTGTAACCACACCTTCTCTGCCTTTGAATATAGCCAACGCATCGGTTTTACTTAAGCCCCCGGATAAACTCTCAGAAAGATTGAAGGTATAAGGTAAGCTTGTGCTGTTGAAGGAATTTACGTAAAGGTTGTAATAATCGGTGCTGTTATTTATTTGTAAATCCCTGCCTGTTGTATTTAAAGTTCTTATGTAATGCTTCAGAAGGAAATGGAATTTCCTAAATTTGTTTAATGTAAAAACAG
>CAZXGJ010000030.1:0-41273 GCA_964639955.1 uncultured Ignavibacteriaceae bacterium | reverse complement strand
ATTCAAATGACAAGCATTACATCCACCGCCACGGGATAATTCTGTAATTGGACCTGGTTCAGTTTTTTCATTTCCGAGATGACAGGACGCACAAAGATTCCTGTTATGATTATCAGCATTTGATTGTGTCAGATCTTTTACACGAAATAATCCCTCTGGTTTTTCAAGTTCATCAAAAGCAAAACGATTAACAGAAATTACTCCGCTCATTGTATTCATTAATGAACTATTAATTCTTTGCGGAATTCCCGGGTGGCATCCAACAGCTCCGCAAGTTTTTTCTGCATCAGTTAAATTCCCCGGAATTAATATCAATCCTTTGTGAGCAAAGTCTTTGTTCGATGTAAATGCGTTTCCAAGATGACAGGATTCACATCCGATTTTTTCTGGTGAGTGTGCTGTCTCGAATCCTTCCATTTCTCCGTGACAATCAATGCATCCATTAAATTTATTTTTAACCAACACTCGCTCAGTAAGAAATATTGCTGCAAAATATACAGCGACCAACGAAATTAATATTAAAAACAAATTTCGGATTGCGGGTTTCATTTTTGTTCTAAAATATTTTTAGCAAGAAGATAATCTTCGGAAGTGTTTAAGTTCATAAACAGATTTTGCTGATAGAAACTCAGTTGATCAACAGGAATAAATTCAGTAGTTACTCTTTCTAACAATTCAAACACACTGCCTTTTAATATGCTTTTCTGTTTTTCACTCACAACAAGTAAATTCTCAACAACAGGTAAAACAGATTTTGAATAGACGCCGCATAATTGCTGTATCTTCTCTTCGTAACGTGGCAGAATTACTTCAGCATTTGATTTGAAATTTATTATGTATTTGATGAGTTCCGATGAGATGAAAGGCATATCGCAGCTAACTATAAAATTCTTTTCCGACGAAGTAAAACTCAAGGCTGAATGAATTCCGGAAAGCGGACCTCTTCCCGGAAAAATATCACTAATGATTTTCTTTCCAAGAAATTCATACAATTCAGAATCATTTGAACTGATCACAACTTCAGTGAATATTGAATCGAGAAGTTCAACCAGTCGTTGTATTAAAGTTTTGCCATCAATTTCCAGGAAGGATTTTTTTCTCCCTATCCGGCTGCTTTTTCCACCGGATAGGATGAATGCCGTTATGTTTGTTTTAACCCGATCCAATTCAAAATTTATTTTTTAGACTGAAATATATTGATTATTATTTTTGTGTTATTAACTGACTGAATCCTATCGCTATAAAATTCATCAAATCCATCAAAAAAACTTTAAACCTTATACGAATGAACTACGAAGTAAAAAATTTCCAAAAAGAGGTAATTGAAAAAAGTTACGACAAACCTATTCTTGTTGATTTCTGGGCTGAGTGGTGCGCTCCATGCAGGATGCTCGGACCAATCATTGAGAAACTCGCTGATGAGAATAAAGATGAATGGGCACTTGTAAAAGTGGATACTGACAAAAACCAGGAAATCGCGATGCAGTATGGTGTTCGCGGAATTCCGAATGTAAAACTTTTCAGAAATGGTGAAGTGATCAATGAATTCACCGGTGCACTTCCGGAATCAGCGATTAAAGAATGGTTAAAGAAATCTATCCCTGGTAAATTCGCTGAACAAATTGAGCACGCAAAAATCTTATTGGACAGAGGTAATGCTGCTGATGCAAAAGTAATTCTTGAAGATGTTTATAAAGGCGATATAAATAATAGTGAAGTAAAAGTTCTTCTCGCTAAAATACTCTTATTTGAAAATCAGAAGGAGGCTTTGCGTTTAGCACAAAATGTTGATGGTAATCCGAACAATATTGAACTCGCTGAGGCAATAAGTACTCTGGCAGAATTATTAAACCGTGATAAAAATTCTTTTCCGGATTCGGATGCAAAAGAAGAATATCTTTCTGCGATTGAAGATATCAGGAGAAAAGATTTTAATACAGCACTCACAAAGTTTATTGATGTGATTCGATCAGACAGAAACTATGATAACGATGGTGCACGAAAAGCCTGCATTGCAATATTTAAATATCTCGGTGAGGAACATGAAATCACATTAAAGCACAGAAGAGATTTCGGAAGGGCACTTTATGTTTAAGATTATTTGAATTGATAAAATTGATCGAGAGAATGAGGATTTGCTAATGCATCTTTGTTCTCAACTGCCTCACCGTTCAGAATCTTTGCAACTGCAATCTCAACTTTTTTACCGCTGATTGTTCTGGGTATTTCCCTCACTTCAAATATTTCTGCAGGAACGTGCCTCGGTGTAGCTTTTAATCTGAGTTCTGATTTTATTTTTTCAATAAGCTGTTGATTGAGTTTGATATTTTCTTTCAAAACAACAAAGAGCACTATTTTTTCATCTCCGTTAAACTTTCTCCCGACTACGATGCTGTCATTTATCTCATCCATCTCTTCAACTATCCGATATATTTCAGCTGTTCCAATTCGAACTCCGCCAGGATTTAATGTAGCATCTGATCTGCCATAAACTATTATTCCACCGTTCTCAGTTATTTTTATGTAATCACCGTGAGTCCAGATTCCCACATATTTATCGAAGTATGCTTTACGATATTTTTCTCCTGTTTCATCATCCCAGAAATAAACCGGCATTGAAGGGAAAGGTTCAGAACAAACTAATTCTCCTTTTTCACCAATGACTGATTCACCCTTTTCATTAAAAGCTTCTACTTTCATTCCCAATCCTTTACATTGTATCTCTCCAGAATAAACTGGAAGAATTGAATTACCAAGCATAAAACATGAAATAATGTCCGTTCCACCAGATATAGATGAAAGTTGCAAATCAGATTTGACATTTTTGTAAACCCAATTAAATATTTCCTCAGGAAGAGGTGAACCAGTAGAAAGGATTGCTCTTAATGAACTGAGATTATACTTTTCCTTTGGGAAAAATTCATTCTTCTGAAATATTGAAAGATATTTTGGTGAAGTGCCGAACACGGTAATCTTATTCTCCTCAATTTTCTCCCAGAGAATTTCTGAATTAGGATAAACGGGATTTCCATCATACAAATACAATGTTGCTCCCACCTGAAGAGAACTAACCAGCCAATTCCACATCATCCAACCACAGGTTGTATAGTAAGTAATTACGTCTTCACTTTTAAGATCCGTGTGCAAAATATGTTCTTTATAATGCTGAAGCAAAGTTCCGCCAGCACCATGAACCATGCACTTTGGCAGTCCGGTTGTGCCTGAAGAATACATTATATAAACAGGATGATTAAACGACAATTGCTCAAACTCTAATTGATTCGATGTGTTAAGTAATAACTCATTAAATTTTAAATACTTAGTAATATGAATATTAGTTTTTTTCTTGTTTAATAGTTCACCACTTAATTGTTGATAAAAAGGTATCCAAACCACACTTTCAATTTCAGGAATCCGCTGGACTATTTCTTCAATCTTTTCTCTGCAGTCAATCTGTTTACCGTTGTATTGATACTCTTCTATCGCGAAAAGAATTTTTGGTTTGACCTGTCCAAACCGATCAATCACACCTTGAATACCAAAATCCGGGGAGCACGAAGTCCAAACTGCACCAAGACTTGTAGTTGCAAGCATCGCAATGATGGTTTCCGGAATATTCGTAACAAATCCAGCTACTCTGTCTCCCTTACTTACACCTAGTTGTTTGAGTCCTGCTTGAAAAGCTTCAACAAGTTCATAAAGTTCACTATAAGTCAACACCACATCGGGTTTGTCTTCTCTACTGCTGATTATAGCCGGGTGATCATCCCGTAATCTTAACAGATTTTCCGCAAAGTTTAGCTTTGTGCCTTCAAACCAGTTAGCGCCTGGCATAACTCTTTTATCAAGAATTATTTTATATGGTTTGGAGTGAAGAATTCGACTAAATTTCCAAATTGATTCCCAGAAGGTTTCGATTTCTGTTACAGACCAATTATGCAACTCTGAATATTTTGAGAATGTCAGTCCATACTCTTTACGAAGAAATTCATAATACTTCGTAAAGTTTGAATTTCTAATTCGCTCTTCTGTTGGTATCCAAAGTGGTTTGGCTTTTCTCATATAATAAAAAACTCACTTACAAGGTGAGTTAAAATAAATTTAAAGTTAAAAAAACAATTAAATACTTTTTGCAAACAGAGCTGCTTTCCACGCAAAATCCATATCATTATTTTGAAGCGCTGATTTGACTGATAGCTCGATATTTCTTTTTTTGTTTTGCTCAATTTCCAATGCAACTTTCAACATACATCTGTAATCATTTAATCTTTGATATCTTAAAAATGCTTCATACCCGGATTCATAATGTTCCAATCTTTCTACTTTTATTTTTCTTATAAACTCTTCTACTTCACTATCTGAAGGAATAGATTCAGAATTTCCGAACTTTCCGAGATCATTAGCAGAATAAATTTCAGATTGTCTGATATGCAAAGGTATTTGATCGTAACCGATACATTTCCTGCCGATAGGTTTTTGAACTACAAATACTTCTGAACTCGCACGCGAATAAAAATCACCAGACATTCTTGCAACCAAATCAATTTTAATTGGATCGATAATTCCATTTGTAAAAATGTCTTCAGCTACATGAAACTTCAAAACTTCACATATTGCAATGTTCGCCGAAGCTCCGCCTTCACCAAAACTTCTCATCTCTAATAATTTGCATTCCATCTGGAATGGTGATTCTTTTACACGCTTTGGTTTAACGATATCAGAATTAATTGCTGTTAATCCGGATTTAAGAAACTCATCAATTTCAGGTGGATACTCTGCTGATGCCAGACTAACCTGTTCAACCATTGCATGAGTTACAACCTGAATTACACATTCTTTAGTTTCAATCAGATTGTTGTAAGTATCTTTTAGTGTTGCATCTCTCCCACGACGTGATGGAGAAAAAGCAACTATCGGAGGATTCGCACCAAAGGCATTGAAGAAAGAAAACGGTGAAAGGTTATTTATTCCGTCATTCGAAATTGTCGAAACAAGTGCGATTGGTCTTGGTGCAACACCACCAAGCAGTAATCGATGAACTTCTGTTACGGATAAGTCTTTAGGTTCGTAGTGAAGCATTAAGATAATTTTTTCTTTTTTGCAAGAATAGATCTGCTCTTCTTTGATTTTCTGATTGTATTTTTAAGAACACCAAGCCCGGTAATTTCAAGTTCAATTTCATCGCCATCCTGAAGCCAGATTGGTTTGAAATCTTTTCCCTTTTCTTTTGCTTCGATTGCCCAAGTGCCATTTAGCTCGAGATAGCAGCCGGTTCCAACAGTTCCTGAACCGATAACATCACCGGGAAGTAATCGAACACCGTAAGAAGCTCTTTCAATTATTTCGGCAAAAGTCCAATTCATATCTTTCATGTTGCCGTCTGATATTTGCCTACCATTGTGTTTTGCTGTCATTCTGAGGTCATATTTATTTCCGAATTCAGTTTCAATCTTAAATCGTTCAAGTTCATCAGGAGTAACAAGCCAGGGACCGATTGATGTTGCAAAATCTTTACCTTTTGCCGGACCGAGATTTAATTTCATCTCTTCCATTTGGAGAACACGTGCAGAGAAGTCATTCATAATCATATAACCAGCGATATAATTGTCTGCTTCTGATGAAGAAATATTTTTTCCTTCTTTTCCTATCACAATTGCGGCTTCAAGTTCAAAATCTAATTGTCGAAGATGATCATCCTCAACTCTGATTTCACCTTCACCAAATATTGCATTGTGATTGGTGAAATAAAAAACTGGATATTGATCGAATTCAGGAATCATTTCGACTCCCCTATTTCTTCTTGCAGTTTGAACGTGCTGACGAAATGCATATCCATCTCTGCACGAAGTAGGATTAGGAACAGGAGCCAGTAGTTTTAAATTCGGATCATCAACAAATGAAGTTATCTTCCCTTCCTTAATAGCCTGCTCAACTTGCCGAGCCTGATTCATCATTTCTTCACCGCCTCTCAAGAATCTCCTCATTCGATTTGGTAATTCAATGCCTAATCCGGCTGCACATTCCTGAAGATTATAAATTTTACCGTCAACATATAGTCCGAGTCTGTCTTTTTTCTTGGTTGTGTAGGAAACTAGTTTCATCTTTAAGTAATCTTTCTATTTCATTATTCTATTTTTTTTGTAGCCAAGACTGTGAATACTCATCAACCATTGTTTCTTTAACATTCTTCGTAACGTGCAAAGGCTGGAAAGTATCAATCATAACTGCATATTCTTCAGTTTCTTTTTTGCCAATTGATGCTTCAGTTTTTCCGGGCTGAGGTCCGTGTGGTATTCCCATCGGATGTAATGTAATTGATCCTTCCTGAACGCCTGTTCGGGACATAAAATCTCCATGAACATAATAAAGAACTTCATCGCTATCCACATTTGAATGATAGTAAGGAGCAGGAATTGCCTGCGGATGGAAATCATAAAGTCTCGGAACAAAATTACATACTACAAAATTTTCAGTAACAAATGCTAAATGAACCGGCGGCGGCAGATGAATCTTGCCAACTTTCGGTGCATACTCTTTTATATTAAAAGCGTACGGATAAAGAAATCCATCCCAGCCAACAACATCAAAAGGATGATGCGGGAGCTTGAACTCAAACATTCTGTTACGAACTTTCAGCCATAATCTGAAATCACCGTGTTTGTCTATTGGTTCCATAAACTCAGGAACGCGAAAATCTCTTTCATAGTACGGTGCGTCCTCTGTGAGTTGTCCATACTCATTTCTAAAATGTCTTGGAATTTCATAAGGTGTTGATGACTCAACAATCAATAGTTTGTTGTTCTTATAATCATCAAATTTAATCTGGTAAGTTGTTCCTTTAGGAATTATAAGATAGTCCCACTCTTCAAATTTTATTTTGCCGTATTCTGAAAGTAAAAATCCGCTGCCATGGTGAACGAATAGCATTTCATGCATCTGACTGTTTCGGTAAAAATATTCTGTATCCTCTGAAACATTTGCTGTTGAAATCACACAATGATCATTTTTAAGAAATTCATTTCTTGAAGTAAGAATGTTTCCATTAGTTTTTTTCTTATCAGTAATAAAATGATAATATTCAACCGGAGCATTATTCCAATCGTTTGCAGAAGTATCAATTGCAACTTCGCTAATCTTTTCAACTTCAGGGGGCATATAAAGATGATACTTGTTGGAATAAATCCCTGAGAATCCTTTTGTGCTGAACAACTCTTCACGATACAAAGATTTACCATCATCTTTATAAAATGTAATGTGTCTTTTCGGTGGAACTTTTCCGACTTTAACATAAAATGGCATTCAAAACCTCCTAAATAATTACTGATTTAATAACTATGCACTCATACATACATACACCCATGCAATTCTGTAATTATTAATCATCGTAAGCTTGCATGATTGCATGATGAAATATTTATTTATTTTTATCTAAACTTCCGCGCAGCGCTTGATCCCTTTCGATTGATTCGAACAAAGCCTGGAAATTACCCTGTCCAAAACCTTGTGCACCTTTTCTTCTCTGGATTATTTCATAGAAGAATGTTGGTCTGTCTCCGATTGGTTTCGTAAATAGCTGCAGTAGATAACCTTTGCCTTCAATGTCACAGAGTATTCCATATTTTTTAAGTTCATTAATATCTTCCGTAACCTCAAATCCTCTTTCTTTCAACGTATCATAATAAGTATCGGGCACTGAAAGAAATTCCATTCCGTTTTTTCTCATTGCTGCTATTGTTTTGATAATATCGTTTGTAATAACAGCAACGTGCTGAATTCCCGAACCGAGATATTCATCAATGTACTCTTCAATCTGAGATTTTTTCAATCCTTCATAAGGTTCGTTGATAGGATTTTTAATTGCTGGTCCTTCAGTTGAACGAACAACTTTTGATAATAAAGCAGAATATTGAGTTGAAATATCGCCAGGACCAAAATCAATAAATGTTTCGAAGTTAAGACTCTTATTTAAATAATTTACCCAAAGATCCATTTCATTAGTTCTTACATTGCCAACAATATGATCAATCGCCTGCAATCCTGTTTCTTCAGCAACTATCTCAATTTTTTGAAGCGGTTTTCCATAGCCAGGTTTAAATATTCCTTTATAATTATCACGATTAACTAAAACAATTTCTGCGTCATCGTACAATTTTAGTGCCGCTTCTTCCACATACCCATTTTCGTTTTCAGTTCTGACAGGTTCCCAGGCAGGAATGGCTCCATTCTTTATTGCTCCGTCAAACGCTTTCTTTACGTCTTTAACTTTCAATGACCATCTCTTTACTCCATCACCATGTCTTTCAACAAATTGATGAATCTGGTATTGACTCGGATTAATTGCAGATGTAATAACAATACGAAGATTATTTTGTTCAAGATAGTATGAAACTTTACCTTTCACACCAGTTTCAGGACCAAGATAACCAACAATTTTCATCCCCATTGCTTTAGCGTGCCAGTAAGCCCACATTTTTGCTGAGCCAACGTAGAATTCAACGTAATCGTAACCAAGTAGTCCTAATTGTTCTGCCATTTATAAACTCCTGTTATTTTTTATAGAAGTGAAAATTTGATTCAAATTTAATTGAAATACGCTTTATAGCAAAGCAAAGATAAGAAGAATTATAATTCTTAAAAATCCGATATTCTGTTAAAATTCAAATCGAATCAAGTAAAAGGAAACTATTATTTTTTGCTATCTGTGGTATTTCAAAATTCTTTTTTTTAAAATTACATATCTGAAGCAAAGGACAAATTGAACAATTCGGTTTTGCCGGCTTACAAATTTCTCTGCCGAGCTTTATCAGATTTGTATGAAACTGGTGCGCAATTCCATCAGGTAATTCATTCTTTATATGCTCAAAAGTTTTATCAGGTGTATTTGTTTTAACCAATCCAATTCTGTTTAGTGTTCTGTGGACGTGAGTATCAACCGGACAAACATTTCTATCCAAAGAAAATAAAAGAACACAGCTTGCTGTCTTAACTCCGATTCCTTTTATTGAAGTTAGTTCATCAAGTATTTCATCGTCAGACATTTTCCGTATGTGTTGAAGATTCAGTTTTCCATTTTTCTTTTTTAATGTTATTAGAAAACTTTTTATCGAAGCTGACTTTTGCTTTCCAAGTCCGGCAACTCTTATAACTTTTTCAATTTCACTTCTCGGGGCATTAGCTAATTCATCAATTGATTTATATTTCTCCTTTAGATTTTGGTAAGCCTGATATGAATTCCGATCATTTGTATTTTGCGATAGGATTGTGGCGATCAAAGCATCAATTGGATTTGGAAGCTTCTTTGGTCTTGACGGAATTTTAAAATAGGCTACCAATAATTTGTTGATTGTATTTATTTCTTCTTTTATCCGGGCAGAATTTTTATTCATAACTGACTAAAATTAAACCCAAATATTCAATTACCAAATATTTATCTTTGCACAATCTAAAGAAGATTTTTAAACTCAGAGAAGGAAATTAAATGCCTACTTTAATGTCAAGCATTTCAGGAATTCGAGGAATAATCGGCGATGGATTAGAGCCGGAAACTATCATTAAATACACAAATGCTTATGCAGATTTTATTGGAACGGGAAAAGTAGTAGTTGGAAGAGACGCAAGAATTACAGGCGAAATGGTTAATCAGATTACTACAGGGACATTACTTGCAAAAGGAATTGATGTAATCGATATCGGTATCTGCCCTACTCCAACTGTTCAATTCAATGTAAAAAAATTAAAAGCACAGGGCGGCATTGCTATTTCAGCAAGCCACAATCCAAATGAGTGGAATGCACTTAAACTATTAAATGGAACCGGTCAGTTTCTTTCTCCTGAAGAATACAATCAGATGCAAAAGTTTTTACAGAATGATAAACCAAAATATAAATCCTGGGATAAAGTTGGCAAGTGGACAGAATACCCGAAAGGTATTCAAAATCACGTTGATGCAATATTCGATCTGGGAATTATTTATGTTGAAGAGATCAGAAAAAAGCGATTCAAAGTTTTATTGGATTGTGTCAATGGTGCCGGTGCTTATGTTTTGCCCGGGTTCTTAAGGGAGTTTGGCTGTGAAGTTTTTGAAATGAACTGCGAAAAAACTGGAATCTTCCCCCGAACTCCTGAACCTCTTCCTGAAAATCTTACTGAGACATTGAAAAGAGTAAAAGAAGTTAAGGCTGATCTTGGAATTGTCGTAGATCCTGATGTTGACAGATTAGTCTTGATTACAGATAAATGTGAACCATTCAGTGAAGAAAATACAATTGTACAGGTTGTTCAATTCGTACTGTCTCGAAAAAAAGGAAATGTTGTCGTAAACCTATCTACAACCAGAGCTGTTGATGATATCGCTAAGAAATTTGGTTGTCTTGTTTTTCGTTCTGCAGTTGGTGAAGCAAATGTTGTGAAGAAAATGAAAGAGGTAAATGCTGTTATCGGCGGTGAAGGAAGCGGTGGTGTGATTTTCCCTGAATTACATTATGGAAGAGATGCTTTAGTTGGTATCGCACTAACACTTCAACATTTAACAGATTACGGAAAACCTTTATCCTCTATGAAAGTAGAACTGCCTCAGTATTATATCTCTAAAATGAAAATTGAAGTGAGCAAGAATCCTGACGAATTAATTCAAAAATTGGTTGAAAAATTCTCCAAAGAAAAAATTAACATTGAAGATGGATTAAGAATAGATTTTGATGATCACTGGGTGCATTTCAGAAAGTCGAATACAGAACCGATAATACGAATAATTGTTGAGGCGAAGTCAGAGGCAGAGGCTAAATCACTTTCAGAAAAGTATCTGAATTCTATTTCAGGATGAATACTCGATGGTATATTGCAAAATTACAGCATTATAAGATTAGATTATTGCAAAATTACATGATTACAAGATTTATAAGATTATTTAGTAAAATTTATTTATAAACTTTTGGGAGGCAAAAAATGAAAGTGAAAGCATTTGAAGATTTACAAGTTTGGCAGGATGCCAGAGTATTTGTTAAATCAATTTATGAATTAACTTCTTTAAATAATTTCAGCAAAGATTTTGGATTAAAAGATCAGATTCAAAGGGCTGCAGTTTCTATTATGAACAATATCTCCGAGGGATATGAACGCGATAATAACAGAGAATTCATAAAATTCTTGGGATACTCTAAAGGTTCAGCAGGAGAAGTCAGATCAATGCTCTATGTTGCTTTTGACTTGAATTACATTTCTAAAGATCAATTTAGAATTAGTTACGATAAAGCCGTGGGCATAATAACTCAAATATCTAATTTCAAAAAATATTTAAGAAAATATATTATTAAAGAAAAAACTGAAAAGGTTAAAGCATTTTTTCTTATGACTCTGAACTTATAAATCAGAATAAAATGAAGGAGATAATTTTGCAATCCTTCAATTTTGTAATCTTGTAATCAATAAAGCTTTTCACGCTTCTGAATATATCGGAAAAGTGCTTTATCGTAGGAATCAGAGGTGTCAAGCAGGTTATAATCAATATTTGAATTCAGACATTCCTTTTTTATCCTGTTTGTAAATTCAGACATTGCTTCGCGATATGCTTTTTGTATTTGGTATGGCTGGGTAGTGAGCTCATCCCCCGTTTCCAAATCTTTGAAGATTGCATCTTTGCCGAATGAAAATGTTTTTTCCATCGGGTCAAGTACTTGAAATACAATCACCTCGTTCTTTTTATAACTGAAATGTTTCAAAGCTTTTAAAACAGAATTTATCTCATCAAATAAATCTGATATAATAATTACTAAACCTTTTCGTTTAATTTTTTCTGCAGCTTCACTTAAGCTTTCAGCAGTGTTTGTTTTCTCTGAAGCATTTACATTTGCAAGATTTTTTAATATCTCCTGAAGATAAGCACGCGAAGATTTAGGAGGAAGAAACTTATTAATCTTCTCTGAGTAAAGAGTCAAACCAACTGCATCTTGCTGATGAATCATTAAATAACTGAGAGCGGCTGCCAATGTCAGAGAGTATTCAAGTTTGGAAACATTATTCCCGGAAGTATAAGCCATTGAGTTGCTCGTATCCAGAAAAATATAACTTCTAAGATTGGTTTCTTCTTCATATTGCTTTATAAAATATTTTTCTGTCTTTCCGAATACCTTCCAATCAACATCTTTTAGATTATCACCCTGCATATAAGCACGATGTTCAGAAAACTCAACGCTAAAACCATGATACGGACTCTTGTGAAGTCCAACTATAAAACCTTCAACAACTAATCTGGCTCTTAATTCGAGAGAGTTTAATTTTGATATGAAAGATGGATCGAGAAAATTTTTATAGTTTTTTGAAACTTGCTGCATTATTTCTGTTTGGAAAGATTTTTTTGTAAAATCTCTTCAGGACTCAAACCCATATTTTCAACTTCTTCTTTTGCAGAAGCAACCAGTTGATGATTCGGGAACTTTTCAATAAAAAGATTATAGGTTTCTGTTGCCCTGTCATAGTATTTTAATTCATTAGCCAATACAAATCCTGCCATAAATAAACCGGTTGGCGCATAACTGCTTTCAGGATAATCATCATATATTTTCCTGAAAAGATTAGCCGCTTTTTCAAGCGATTCTTTATCAGGGATGTTTTTCAGTAACCTGTTTTGATAAACTGAAGCAAGCTTTGAGAGTGCCTCTGGTGCCAGTTCACTGTCCGCGTGGGTATCAATTAATTCTTCAAGTGCCATTACAGCTTCAGGAATTTTATTCTGATCCAGGTTTGAATTCGCTTCATCCATAAATTCCTTATCAGATTTCTTACTGCTGCAGCTTATTAAAAAGAGAAGAGCAAGTAAAGGAATAATTCTTTTCATTTATAAATCCTGAATTGTTAATAATAACTGAAGCAAATTATTAAATCTATCAGAAACCAACAATGAATGGTTTATTACCCGAAAGAATAAAAAAGCCGGTCCTCCGAAAAGAACCGGCTTAAATGTTTAATTATGAAAAAAGAATTATTTTGTAAGCATCATCTTTCTTACTTGAGTAAAGTTCTCACCATTGATTCCTTCTGCATCTATCCTGTAGAAGTATACACCGCTGTTTAAACCTGCTGCATCGAAATTAACCGTGTGTGTTCCTGCTGCATAGCTGTTGTTTACTATTGTTGCAACTGCTTCTCCAAGCAGGCTGTAAACTGTTAATGTAACTTTTGAATCTACAGCAAGACTGAAATCAATCTGGGTGCTCGGGTTGAACGGGTTCGGGTAGTTTTGTGCAAGTGAGAATTCTGCCGGCGGAAGTACTTCTGCTTCTACTACCTTTGAATACTCAAATGAACCGTCAAAATCTACCTGTTTCAGCCTGTAGCTGTACTGACCAACATTAACATCCTGATCAACATAAGTATAAACCTGTGATTCGGTTGTTGTTCCGTGACCATTTACAAAAGCAATAGCTTCAAAGCCATTGCCTGAGTTCCTCTGAACTTCGAATCCCTGGTTGTTGGTTTCTGTTGCAGTGATCCAGTTTAACAGCACTTGGGTACCGTTACTCGCAGCTGTAAAGCTTGAAAGCTCAACCGGAATATTATCATCACCATTGATTTCAATTGCCAGATTGTCGCTCTGAATATTCCAGGTTGCACCAGGTGTTGTAGTAGCCCAAGCAGAATTTGCAAGTCCATGAATAGCATCAAGGTTTCCTGTCTCCCAGAAGAACGCATCGGAAGCAGTGCTGTTATTATATATTTCAATCCAGTAAGCTCCGGTGCTTGGAAGCACTATGGGAGTAGCACTGAAATCGAATGTAAACAAGTACTCATCTACACCAAATAATACAACACCTGTAGTTACCCTGGTGGTTGCCTGCAGATTATACCTCGCCCATATAACTGAACCGGGTGATCCCGCCGCATCTGTATGAATCAGCAAAGTGAAATCATCGGTCGCATTGGGAATATTTTGAGGGTAATATCCGCCCCAAAACTTAATTTCTGTAATACCGTATGAGGGACCGGCAACAGTGACGTTAAAGTTATCGGCAATTGATTGCTGCGATGTTCCATTATAACTGGAGTCAGCAAAGTAACCATTTCCCTGGTTAGGTACCTGGCTCAGGTAAACAATTGGTGCCATCGGTTCGTGAATAGTTGATGTTCCTGAAACATTAGGGTTTCCATATTCAAGCAGAGATGATTGGGCAAACAGAGATAACGAAAAAAGAACAGCAAAAAATACAGAAAAGATTCTGGCCATAAAGCCTCCTAGTAATAGTGAATTGATGAGTGAATTAGTAAAAATTCTATAAACCTGAGGGAATATAAAAATTTTTTATTAAACGAAAAATAATTCAATAAAAAAGAAAAGCTGTCCTGTTTTATACAAGACAGCTTTGAAAATATTAAATTGGTTAAATTATGTAATTATTTCGTCAGCATCATCTTTCTTACTTGAGTAAAGTTCTCACCATTGATTCCTTCTGCATCTATCCTGTAGAAGTATACACCGCTGTTTAAACCTGCTGCATCGAAATTAACCGTGTGTGTTCCTGCTGCATAGCTGTTGTTTACTATTGTTGCAACTGCTTCTCCAAGCAGGCTGTAAACTGTTAATGTAACTTTTGAATCTACAGCAAGACTGAAATCAATCTGGGTGCTCGGGTTGAACGGGTTCGGGTAGTTTTGTGCAAGTGAGAATTCTGCCGGCGGAAGTACTTCTGCTTCTACTACCTTTGAATACTCAAATGAACCGTCAAAATCTACCTGTTTCAGCCTGTAGCTGTACTGACCAACATTAACATCCTGATCAACATAAGTATAAACCTGTGATTCGGTTGTTGTTCCGTGACCATTTACAAAAGCAATAGCTTCAAAGCCATTGCCTGAGTTCCTCTGAACTTCGAATCCCTGGTTGTTGGTTTCTGTTGCGGTAATCCAGTTCAGTTCAACACTGCCATTACCAGCAATTGCCGTGAATGAAGTTAACTCAACCGGAACAATTACTCCGTTAAGACGAAATGCCATATCATAATAAGGAGCAGCTCCAACAAGGCAGGTAGCTACACGAGGCTGCCAGGTTGCGCAACCGGTACCAAATCCACCACCCGGGTTCTGGAATGCAGATGGGTTATTAAATTGGTTATGCTCGGTCCAACCATACTGACCACCAACACCAAAATCCATATTTGCCTGTATGCAAACCCAGTAAGCACCATTTGGTAACTGCAATGCCGGTGAAATTGGAATGGTAAAGGAACCGGTTGCCAATCCGCTGGTAGGAACAACGTTCAAATAAGCTGCTACCTGAGATCCCGGAAGTGTACCACTATTGGAGTAAAACCAAACATTTACAGAAGTAGCAGGGCCGGTACCATTATAATATACACCCAGGTTCTCAACAGACTGGATTTCCCACGGACCGCCTGTTACTACAAAATCGTCTGCACAGAAGCTATCGTAAATATCAAACGAAGCTTCAAAATTCTGCGAAGTAAGACTGTTTGTACCTGCACCGCTCATTTGCTCATAAAGGATAACATCAGGACTGTTTGGAATTTCCGGTGTACCCTTGCCTGAAACTACCGGCAGATCCTGAGCAAATAAGAACGCTGAAAAAACTAGGACGAAAAGAACTGAAAAGATTCTGGCCATAAAGCCTCCTCGTATTGGTTAATTGATGAGTGAATTAGTAAAAATTCTATAAACCTGTGGGAATATAAAAATATTTTATTAAATACAAAATAATTCATTTTAAAAGAAAAGCTGCCCTGACAAGAGGTCAGAGCAGCTTAACAAATATAATTAGCAAATAATGTTGATGAAAACTATTTGCTAAATATCATTTTCTTAACTGAAGTAAAGTTGCTTCCGTTTACTCCCTGTGCGTCTATTCTGTAGAAGTATACTCCGCTGTTCAGATTATCTGCACTGAATTCAATTGTATGGCTGCCGGCAGCAACATTACCATTTACTAACGTTGCAACCTCTTCACTTAAAAGATTGAATACCGTTAACACAACCCTTGAATCAGCAGCTAAACTGTAATTGATTGTAGTGCTTGGATTGAATGGATTTGGATAGTTTTGCGCCAAAGAGAATTTCTCGGGTGCAATTACTTCGACATCTACGGCATCGGAATACTCGTATGTTCCGTCATAGTCAATTTGTTTCAGCCTGTAACTGTAAGAGCCCGTCGGAAGACTGTTATCAGTAAATGTGTAGTTCATTATTTCAGTAGTTGTACCATGACCGGGAACAAAGCCTATCTGGCTGTATTCAGAATTAACAGACTTTCTTTCTACCGCAAAGCCACTGTTGTTAACCTCAGTTGCAGTCTGCCATACTAAGGTTACATTATTTTCAATTACCGATGCAGTAAATGACGTCAGCTCAACAGGAATGGGAATCATTGTATATTCCATACCTTCGCAAGCCACGTTATAAGTGCCATCATAACCACCCATGACATACATCCTGTTTGTACCTGGAACAAAATTGCCAATGTTGCCTAAAGGAGTAGGTTTATCAGGATACTGAATATATGTATCTGTTACGGGATCATAACCGCAAGCCTGGTTACTGTAAGGTGATTGGCCACCGACGAAAAATGCTATATTATTTGAATAAATATCACCTGCTACACCGCCGCCAATACGATAGCGCGCATCCCTTAAGGTGCTGGCCGATAATGTCCAGGTTATTTGAGTCGGATTGGAAACATTTATCAACCCTTCATAAATTGCATTCGAGGATGTCCCGTTATACGGTGCGGCAACAACAATGATGTTACCAACACAACCGCCTGACATGCAGCTTGCCATCATGGGAAAATTAGTTGCAGCGGCCCAGGTATTGGTTTGTGTGTCATAAACCTGAACTGCATCTATATGACCCGACCAGCCTCCTGTCATTCCGCCGATAACGTAAATATAACGATCCATATAAACTGCAGTTGCAATATCATGTGCAGGAGTTGGCATCGCAGCTCCGGTTGTCCAGGTTGTACCGTCAAAAATCTCAACCAGACCAGATGGAGTAGGCCAGGTGAGCGAACCGCCAATGATGTAAATTTTTCCTGCCACAGTCTCTGCACTCATATAATACCGACCGCCTCCAGGCATCGTTCCTAAAGACGTCCAGGTATTAGTGGCTTCGTTCCACTCCAGATAATTGGCAGAAGGTCCCGGGCTACCGCCAAAATGATATACTTTACCGTTTAAATATGCATTAGCGGCACCTGATGTTGAAGTTCCACCCGGTAAGCTTGTATATGTAAACCAGTCACCGTTTCCATCGATAACAGTTCCACCGTGTCCAGGCTCAATCACCGAAGGTATAAAATTCGGATCATATTCGTGATTGAAAGGTTGAGCGTAAATATTATAAGCGATGAAGGTAATTATTAATGACAGCAACAAGAAAATGGTTCTAAATTTCATAGAAAAACCTCCTGTGAAGAAAATTAAAAAAAAACCAGACCAATTAATTGTCTGAATAGTTAATTAAAAAATAAATTAATACTTCTGCACCTCCTTTCTTTTTTGGATCCGGGGCTTCAATTTGATTTTTTTGCCCTCTAATGATTTTATTATTAATGAACATTTTAAATGATATCATATTTGAAAAAACTAAAAGAGAAAGTTAAAAGCCGACTTTTATCAAAGCCGGCTTCTAACTAATCTTATTATGGTTTATTTATTTAATATCATTTTCTTAACTGAAGTGAAGTTGCTTCCGTTTACTCCCTGTGCGTCTATTCTGTAGAAGTATACTCCGCTGTTCAGATTATCTGCACTGAATTCAATTGTATGGCTGCCGGCAGCAACATTACCATTTACTAACGTTGCAACCTCTTCTCCTAAAAGATTGAAAACAGTTAACAAGACTTTGGAATCAGCAGCAAGGCTGTAAGAAATTGTTGTACCCGGGTTAAACGGGTTAGGATAATTCTGCTCAAGTGCAAAAACATCCGGAACAATAATTTCAACTTCAACAATCTGCGAATATTCTGAGATTCCGCTATAATCTATTTGTTTTAATCTGTACGAGTAAACACCTTCCTTCAATCCGGCATCGGTGAAATTATAGGTTCTGGTTTCGGTAGTAGTTCCAAAACCCGGAACAAACCCGATTTTAACAAATCCGTTACCTGAGTTTCTTTCAACTTCAAAACCCAGGTTGTTAATTTCGGTCGCCGTTATCCAGCTAAGAGTAACATCAGTTCCGGTTACAGAGGAACTGAATGATGTTAACTCAACCGGCACAATACCATCAACTAACCAATCAACAGATCTGCAGATTATAGCAATATTCGTGGCACGGTCGGCACCGTATTGAGGATCCCAGCAGAGTAATTGCGAGCGGAAAAATCCGCCGGGCCCACGCATTCCAGCGTATGTATTACCTGTTACTGTTGATAGAAAGATGGGAACACCTGTACCATAAGGACCTGTGTTAGGAAGAACATCATCGGGATAAGGATCAGAACTTATGTCCTGCGATAATCCTGCCATCATATCCAACCCTGTTATTACTCCATCGGAGCCAGCATCTGTCTGGTATAAAGACATGAGATAATTCTGGAATAATGGAGTAGTTCCAACAAAGTAACCTTCATCGTTATCCATTGCAAGCAAGTTACCACCGTGAGCCAAATAAGCCGTACAGGAATCTGCTTCAGCTCCTGTTGATGTAGTTCCTATCCACAATACTGCATCATAATTATTTAACCAATCACTGGTTGGCATTCCAATAGCAGTTGTATAAGTAACCCTGGTATAAGTTGTTCCGCATAAATTTAGCCACGCTTCAACCGAATCGGTACCAGTTGTGTTATCCTGAACAAGCATAACACCCATCGTGCTGCCGGTAGCTGTTCCCCAAACTTCGAATGGCATACCCTGCGGAGCGGCTCCTGTACCTCCGTCTAATGCCGGAGCCCAGGAAGTTATATACTGCAAGGCATTACCAGTTGCAGCTTGTCCTAATATTGCAATTGGTGGTGCCCAGGGACCGGATGATAAGCTGCCATTTGTTGTCCAGTCTATCCAGTATGTGCCTTCAGTTAACACTAATCCAGGTGCTGAACATACATCTCTCATTATAGGTCTTGAAGTGGAAGTAGGTGTGGTTTCGGAAGCGCGGTAGATACCAGACCAGTAAGTGTTAGCTAACCTGTTTGTTGTTAAATCACCATAAATAACTGCGCTACCGCCTACAGATGGATCGCCGTTCCAAATCTGGAAATAGACACCTGTTATTGTTGAAACAAGCGTGCTATTTGTTTGATATGCATAGAAGATGAGAGAATCTATAGTCCATGTTTCACCGGAAGGAACAGTAAATTCATCAGCCATCCTGTAACCAAGTGAAAACTGATGCCCGAATCCCAGCGTATTCATACCAAGAGTTGTGCTTTCCAGTAAGCTTAAGTTAGCACCACCAGCGCCACCTCCGGCAACGTTATAAGCCGGCCCGTTGTTAAAGAGCAGTGTGGCAGCATCACCGGGAAAATAATCAGGAACAAAATCTGTCTTTTCCCTTACAACTACATTTGGAATGATGTTCGTTTCAACATCGCGAACTGCATCTTGTGCAAAAGCAAGAAAAGATGTTAAAAGAAAAAGAGAGAGGAAGAGATTTTTCATATAAGTACCTCCATTGTTTGATTGATGCATATAGTTAATTATGAATTAATATTCAAAGGTTAGATCATTGCCCTCAGAACCTAATATTCAAACCAAACAGAATTTCACACAATTAACATTAGTAAATTTTATTCAATTTTTCAAGCATTTCAATAAAAAAAGCCGGCTTGTTAAACAGCCGGCTTAAAAAAGCTGATAAGTACTTACTTATTTGGTTAAGATCATCTTTTTGACGTCAACAAATTTCGTTCCGTTAACACCTTCAGCTTCCAGCTTGTAGAAGTATACACCGCTGTTCAATCCTGAAGCGTCGATGCTGACAGTGTGCACACCCGCCGGTAGTACAGAACTGATAACATTTAATACTTCCTGTCCGATCACGTCGAAAACTTTAAGGCTTACGCTGGCATCATCTGCAAGATTGAAATCAACCTTTGTGGACGGGTTAAACGGATTCGGATAGTTTTGACCTAAGGAAAATTCCTTCGGTGCCAAAACCTCAACTTCAACCGGATCAGAATATTTAAATTGACCATCGAAGTCAATCTGTCTTAACCTGTAAGTGTAGATACCAGGTTTCAAACCTTTATCAGTATAACTATAATACTGCGATGCAGCTGAAGTTCCAAATCCCTCAACGAACGCAATTTTTTCAAAATCGCCATCCAGCTTTCTTTCGATTTCGAATCCCTGGTTGTTAGTCTCGGTAGCTGTAATCCAGTTCAGTTCAACGTCATTATCATAAACCAGCGCTGTAAAGGAACTAAGCTCAACCGGTATTACGTATTCAACAATTATATCATCAATATCCCACCAGTTAATATTGTACGAATCACCATTGTGATACAATATTAATTGGAATGTTGAATTTACCGGAGTGAAATTCAAATCAATTACTTCAGGACCAACACTTCCGGTTGGGGTAAACGACCATAAAACGTTGCTCGTGGTACCGCCATCATAAGTAACAGCCAATCCCATTTCGGGTGCCGGAGAAGTATAAAAATCCAGGTAGTGTTTAAGCTGCACGTGGTTGGAGTATGCATTAGAAGAATTGATATTGCAAGAAAGCAACCTTGATAATCCAACAAACTGAGGCGACCAGTAAAGCTCGAGTTCCGGAGCCGCACCGCCTGCATTAGCCGTAGATGCTAAAGCCCAGTTATTGCCAAGTGGCCCGATCCAAGTCCAGCAATTCAAATCGTTGAATGGTTCATAAAATGCAACAATAAGATTAGGATCTTGTTGGGTTACAAACGTCCAGGTTGGTCCGTTAACACCACAAGTATCGTTTCTTGCAACAATACGCCAGCTATAGGTGGTATTATAAGTCAACCAGCTATAGTTCCATGTATTTATTGCAGCTCCGGAATAAACCTGCTGCATATTTCCGGAAGGACCAAAGTAAACATCGGTATAAATCGTACCGTTTCCGTTAGTCCAGGAAATACTACCCGGGTTAATTGCAACTCCTGTTGTACCGTTAGGTGGATTTGGATTTGTTGGCGGATCAACCGGACAAGGTGGTCCGCAAGTTGTAATTTCGTAAACAAAAATCCTGTCGTTATCGGGTGGAGTAGGAAATCCTCCCTGCAAGAGACCACCTAAAGTGAAAGTACCAGATTGCCAGTCACACATTGAGAACAATCCTCCCGCAATTGCCGAAGAAGCACCGACACCAACGTCTGTCATTACATCGTGAGTAACACCTGTAGCAGTTCCCGTTGGAATATGAAACTGATGGATTAATTGTGGAAAACCACCGCCGTTTCCTTGATCAAATACCCAAAGAAAAGGACCGCCAGGACTGATGTTATCATAAGCAGAACCGTATTGGCTTGATAAACCGGTATTTATTGTTGCCAAAACAGTTCCCGAACGACTTACCAGAGTGGGTGGATCGCCCCAGTTTCCTACCCAAAAAGCATCATTAGCTACGTCATAAGCAATATGCCTTACGCCAACCGGAGATGGAATAGTGCCAACCAAAGTATTTGTTGCAAAATCCATCTGGTAAATAGTGTTACCCGCGTTGCCACCATACATATAAGTACCATCCCAGGCGAGATCTCTCAAACCTGAAACGCCCGGAACCGAAAATTCTCTTATTAAGGCGGTTCCCGTAGAATTATATTCGTGGATAAGGTTTGTTGCCCAGCGGGTTGAATAGAAATATGTTCCGTTCCATTCTGCACCGGCATTACCGGCAGCAGTATTTAAAGCGGATATATCAAAATTCAATAAAACATCCCACATCGCCTCAATATTCCGATTGGGATCTTTGGGTGCATGGTTTGGGCTTATATCAGCTAACGATGATAACTGCTGTGCGTTCATTGTTATGCACCCCAGAAAGACAAAGAGAACAGCAAAAATTTTGAAAAGATTTTTCATAAACATAACCTCCGATTAGTTATAGTAATAGTATGGATTATAAGAGAGATGAATTTCTGATTTTCCCCGGAACAGAAACATTGTTTTAGAATAATTATTGTTGAAAAATTAATTGCCCTGAGAATTCTTCAGAACAACATTAAATATTTTTTATGTTTAATTCAAGTGGTGCGGTAAGAATTACATGAAAGAATTCTGAAATTAGCAGAATACGATATGAGAATCAGAAATAAGTATAGAAAAGATCTGTTAAAAATTTATATTATCATTCTTTGAAAGAGATTCCAGCTCCATTTTTTTTTTGTAATCATTTAATTTGTAGAGGATTACATCATCATTAATCGATAATATTTGCAAAGCGAGCAATGCTGCATTTTTAGCCCCGTTTATTGCAACAGTGGCAACCGGCACCCCGGGAGGCATTTGAACTATAGATAATAATGAATCGATTCCATCAAGTACTTTACCCTTAATCGGAACACCTATTACCGGCAGAGTTGTATGCGCAGCCGTTACCCCGGGCAGATGTGCTGCACCTCCTGCAGCGGCTATAATTACTCTTAGCCCTCTTTTATATGCAGTTTTAGAATATTCAGCATGCTGTTCGGGAGTGCGGTGAGCTGAAAGTATTTTCACTTCATAAGGGATTTTAAAATCGTTTAATACTTTTAATGCATCTTCCATTATCGGCATATCCGAATCGCTGCCCATAATAACTCCAATTACCGGTTTATTTTTTTTCATTATTGCTTCCTTTTCTGGTTTGTTTTTTAACGATCGCTCCATTGAACAACTTTTATTTTATTACCATCTGACCTTAATAGAATTGCTTTCTGTAAATCTGACCGTAGTATAGTTGAATTAAAATCAGCCAGCCTGATTAAAACTTCCTCAGAGGGATGACCAAAATTATTATTTATCCCTGCACTTATCAAGCTCATACCAGGTGTTACGAATTCAAGAAATTCGCCTGATGAACTGGTTTGACTTCCGTGGTGTGCAACTTTCAGAACATCCGAATCCAGAAAATTCCTGTATTTTCCGGCATATTCAAGTTCAGCAAACCTCCCGATATCTCCCGTAAAAAGAAGCGAATTCTTACCGTAAACTATTTTAATTACACCACTCCTGTCATTAGTTGTAAGTTCCTTTGAATCTATTAATTTTCCAAAGTTTAATATGTATAAATTCACACCATCAATCTGCAATTTTTCCTGTCTGTAATAATTTACAGGTACATTAAAATCTTTAAGAAATTTTTCGAACCTAATATCCTTGCTTAAAGTTGTATCTACAGAGGGTTTAAAAACCTGGTTAATTTTTCCATCAAGGATAAGAGACACAAAACCGGCGTAATGATCTGAATCAATATGTGAGACAAAAGCGTAATCAATTTTTTTAATACCAAGGTAGTTTAAAAGCGGTAATACCACTCGTTCACCGTTATCAAAATAAATAGTTGTGTTACCGGCATCAATCAGGGCGGTTTTTCCATCAGGAAATTTTATCAGAAAAGAATCCCCCTGCCCGATATCCAGCATAAAAACGCTAAGGACACCATCAGGCATCAGTTCTTCGTCATCGAGTGATGAAAGCAGAATAATATTTCCGAAAATCACCATGATAAAAATTAAGCCAGGAACAAACCTTTTAATTTTTTTAAAGAATATAAACAGGCAAGCTGCAAGAATGTAAAACACTATTAAATCTATAATAGAATACTGGTTGATTACTATGTGTGAAAAATCCGTTCTTCCGCTGAAACTGATAACACTTAAAATTATAGAACTGAAAAGATCATTTGCAGCACCATAGTAAACTGCCAGAAAAGGTAAAATGACCGAAAGTATCAGCGCGAATACTGCAACACCGATTATAATTCCAATTGCAGGTATTACCAATAAATTTGTTAGAAGTGCAACAGTAGAAATTTTGTTGAAGTAAAGTAGCGTAAAAGGTACGGTTCCAACCTGTGCACTTAAAGACACTCCGATAAAAAGTAAAAATGATTTAAGAAGCTTGTTTTTAATTCCGATCTTTAAAATAAATTTTTCAATAACCGGGTAAATAATTGCTATTGAAAGTACCGCCGAAAAAGAAAGTTGAAACCCCGGGTTGTAAATTTCTTCAGGACTGACGCAGAGAATTATTAATGCAGCAATAGCAATAGAATTGATAAGGTTTGTACTGCGGTTAAGCAAAAAAGCTGCAATTAGTATTACAGCCATTAATGTTGCTCTGAAAACCGATGCAGGAACACCGGTTAAAAGCATAAAACAAATCAAACCTGCTACAGTTATTCCAGATCTTAGCAGTAGATTACATCTACCCAGGAAAAGGAAAAAAATAAGAACAATATAGCCAACGTGCAGACCGGACACTGCCAGCACGTGAATAACTCCGGCATTAATAAAATCAGTCCTGGTTTCATAATCAATTTCTCTTCTGTCTGCAAGCAGCAGTCCACGAAGCAATGAAGCAGTCTGCGGAGTATGATATTTTCTTATCTGTTCATCAATTGCTTTTCTTACCTGATGAATTATGTTGCTGAAGAAAAAGTATTTGCCGGAAAAAATCTGAACATTGCTGATGGTATCAACAAGGAATATACCGGTAATTCCCTGAGAACGAAGATAAGCATCGTAATCGAACTCGCCGGGATTCCTTTCTTCCCTTCCCCTGTAATAAATACCTTTTAGCTTAATCTTGTTCCCCGGCTTTAGTCTTTCGTAAAGTGTCCGGATGCTTTCATCGGGACCCTTGAACCGGCAAAGAAACTTCAGATTTTCTTTTACTCTGAACTCATTTGTAAAGATTGAATCTGTTATAGTATAAAAAGCGAGTTCTGTTTTTCGTCTTAAATCTATTTTGCTGATAGTGCCGGTCAGTTCCGCGTCTTTAAGTCTGTAAATTTTTTCAAATGGATTTTTTTGTTTTGCGGGATCTGGCTGCATTATAATATTACCAATGAATACAATCATAACAAAGGTTAAAACAGAAACAAAAAATTCTGTCTTCCAGCGTATTAACCTTTTTATTGCAGGCAACATCGTGAGAGAAATAAAAATAAAAGCTATGATTATTATTTCAAAGGAAACAGAAAAAAATTTCTGTGAAAGGATTCCCGTTGCAAAGCATACCGCAACTTTTATTGCCGGATAATCTTTCATACACAATGCTTTATTATTGCTTGCTTTATCTGGGTAATATCTTTTATTTCGGCAAAAAGTTTTTCGGCATTTCTGCCGGCGGTAATTGTAAGGGAAGGATTCCTGGTGTGAGTTTTGGTAGAGAGGTCTTCAAGATTTCCATGATCAGAGCAAATTATCAGTGTCATATTATTTCGGTCTGCTTCACTCATTAAAGTGAATAAAAATTCATCCATCTCTGTAAATATTTTTTCAAAATCCTTTGCTAATCTTAAATGACCAATGTGATCGCTCAGGTAATATTCAAAAAGAGTAAATTTATATCTGCGGGCAATTCTTAATAATCTTCTCGCCGCAGATTTCGGTTTGATAACCGGCAGATGATAACCCAGCCGTGCATTCCATCTTTCATTGGTTAATTCTGCTGTAATTGCTTTCCCGCTTTTTACTTCAGTTACCCTGTTAAGCCTTATGCCGTGCAGCTTGCAAGTAAGTGTAGTAACGCTTAATCTGGTTCTGCCCGATTTCAAATAATCGAAAAATAATTTTGGATAAGCATTGGCAAAATAGCTGCTGTGTTTATTCCGGAAATAAATTAAAATATTTTGCTCTTTTAGAACGGAGATAGTTGTTGAAAAAGGATGAGGACCATAGTGCTTACCAGCAATTTTGGCTGCATTAATCCCACAAAACAAAGATACCTGCCCTGTGCCGCTTTGCGGCAAACCATCAACGCCAAGGTTTGCATCAGCCGGAAAGAGATAAAAGTTATCTTTAATTATTACTGGGTTATCAAGTGATGGAATATTTCCAAAAATTTTTTCGAACGCGAGGAAACCATATTTGAAGAAAGGATTGAATTCAAAATCTTTTTTTCCAATTCCAACACCATCAAGAAATACCATAAGAATGTGATTCATGGTAATCCGGATTAAATTCCCGTTTGGCTTTTTGATTCAACAATTACAGTTACAGGACCATAGTTAATTAGCTGAACATCCATCATAGCTCCGAAAATTCCGGTTTTAACTTTAGATTCACCCAGATTCGCTTTAAGTCGTTCTATAAATTTTTCATAAAGCGGAATAGCAAGATCGGGTTTTGCAGCCTCGGTAAAATCAGGTCTGTTGCCTTTTGCTGTTTGGCCATACAGAGTAAACTGCGAAATTACCAGCACATCGCCGCCGATATCTTTTACGGATATATTCATTTTGTCGTCTTCATCTTCTTCAAATGCATCCTTGCGGGAAAAAATCCTAAGGGATGAACACTTATCTGCTACAAAGTTTGCATCATGCTCGCCGTCACCGGTTTTAATACCCAGCAGAATGACCAGCCCTTTGCCAATCTGTGCGAAGTAGTTCTGTTCGGGTACCTTCACTGAAGCCGAACTTACGCGCTGCACCACCGCTTTCATAATTTCACTCCGTAAATAACCCTGTAAATATTCTGATAATCTTTTAACATATTAATGCTGCCAAATCCGCCGGCAAGCAAAATATTTTTTACATTTCCAGCCTGACCATAGCCAACTTCAAAAAAAATACTGCCTCCCTTGTTCATTATTCCAAATACTTTGTTGACAATTATATTAAAAAACCTGTAACCGTCGGATTCATCTGTAACTGCATAGCGGGGTTCAAAATCTTTTATTTCTTTTTGCAAAGTATCGTAATCATTTTTAGATACATAAGGCGGATTAGATACTACCACATCTAGCCCGGAAGTAAATTTAATATCTTCAGAAATAATATTGTGCTGTAAAAAAGTTATTTGAGGAGTGATTTTATGCCTGCCGGCATTAGCAGAAGCTATGCTGAGTGCGTCGTTGCTAATATCCGTACAAAAAACTTTTGAGCCGGGTAAATAAATTGCCAGGGTAATTCCTATTATTCCGCTGCCACAACCAACATCAAGAATAACCGGATTATTAATGTTCCTGGTATTATTTATTACAGCTTCAACCAGAAATTCAGTTTCGGGTCTGGGAATAAGCACTTCAGGTGTAACAAGAAAATCCAAACCATAAAACTCAACAGAACCGGTTATGTATTGCAAGGGCTCAAAATTGCTTCTTCTTTTAATTACATTCCGGTAATTTTTCAGTTCATCCGGTGTTAGAGGCCGGTCGAAAGATAAATATAAATCCAGCCTTTTACATCCAAGAACTGAAGCGAGGAGCAATTCTGCATTAATACGCGGTGAAGAAATACCCTTTTTCTGAAGAAAGTCTGTTGAAAGATTTATAGCTTCAAGAATAGTAATCATTAAAAAAATAATTCTATCAGTTTACCGGTTAAATTAAGAAAAATAGAGGGAATTAATCAGAAAGGAAAAAATAAAAAATCATCCCGAAATCAATCTGCAGAGCAACAAAAGCAACAGCACTGATTAAATCAAGCTGGTTGGTTTGATCAAGCAGTTCGGGGTCACCGGTTATCTTATATTCATCGAACCGCTTATCGGCTTCAAGCTTAAAGTAAGCGGTTGCAACACCGAGAGCTACCGCAGTACCTGCCAGTATCTTAAATAATGTTGATTCATAGAAATTTTCTTTTTTTACTTCACCTGTAAAATCAAGCTTTATTTTTTTGTTGGACGTTAGGTCGGCGGCGGTAATTTCTCTGTTAAGATAATCAGTTTTGCTGAGAAGTAATTTTCCGAAATCGGAATTGATATGCATTGGAGTAAAACCTATTAAAGAATCTCCTTTAAAGACACTTACATTTTGAGGATCAGTGTTGAGTAGAATTTCATCCCGGAAAAAAAAGCTTAATTTTATTTCAGAACACTCATAGATATTTATAGTATCGGTAAAAGATTTTGCGTTCCACCTTGCGGAGCTTTCGACGGCATTTATTGAGTAGACGCCCGGTTCAATTTCCGTATTAAAAATTTTTCCTCTTCCGGCAAGACTATCGTTGATAAAAATACTTACTTCTTCAATATCAGAAGTAATATGCAGAACTTCTCTACAGTCCTGAGCAAGCAAAGCATAAGAAAAAATAAAAAGCTGCTGGAGAAAAATTGTTTTAATCCACAAACTCATAAGCTCTTAAAATTCCATCATCAAAACCTATAAAAAGTAAATTCCGGAAGTAAACGGGTGAGAGTTTTGCTCTTCCTTCCAGCTTAATTGTCTTAAGAATTTTACCATCGTTTTTATTTATTAAGTGAAAAGCAAAAAAAACATCAGGTAAAACCACCAGGTTATTTGAAACCAGAGGAGTTGAATTCAGCAATCCGTTAAAACGAGTCTTCCAGTTTTCTTTTCCCGATATTTTGTCGATTGAAAAGAACCAGCCGCCGAGGTTACCGATAAAAACATTTTTATTATCAGCTGCCGGCGTCATTATTAATCTTGCACCCGTATCGAACTTCCATATCATTTCGCCGTCATTTAACCTTAGCGCATATAAAAATCCGTTCTCATTTCCACAATAAACAATGCTATCCTTTATTGTAAAACCTCCGGAAAAAATTCCGCCAATTTTTTTAACATAAACTGAATCGCCGGTTTTACTATTTAACGCTATTATTTCCCCATTGATATTTCCAAACACAAAAAGATTGCTGCTCAGCGCCGGATTGCAAAGCGTAGTTACATAGGTTTGAGTTTCCCAGATTTTCTTGCCAAGATTGTTATACCTGCATGCAGCTCCGTCTTCGGTAGTAAAAAGAATATCATTATCAATTGTAAGTAAGTTGGTAAGAACCCGCCCCGGAATTTCAATCAACTCTGCCTCTTTGCCGGCCTGGTAGTTATAAAATACCAGTTCAGTGTAATTATCTTTTTCCTGCGTAACCGGAAATACCACCAGGTTCCTGAACGGGACCGGTGCAGAATAAACAGCCCCGCTGCTGTATTTTAGTTTACCGATTTGCTTTCCGGTTTCAATGTTGTAACAGAATATTCTGCCCGAAAGATCGTTGATGAATACCAAATCTTCATATATTGAAACCGAGGAGCCCGGAAAGCTGCCGTACATTTCTGATTCCCATTTGATAATTAATGAATCGGATAGTTCTGCAGGTACATAAAAATCCCTTGAGGGTAGCTTGCCAAACATCTGGTATGTTTGGTCGTCAGTTTTTGCCGTATACTTGATTACTGATCGGGCGCAGCCTGCAAGCACCAGTATTGAAGCAAATAAAAATATTTTTTTAGTTAAAAATCCCATCCGAAAAAGAACTGGTAAAACAATCCATCCTGAAATCTTGAAAAATTATCTTCAATTTTTTTGCCTATATCGTAACGCAGAGTAAGAACACCAAAAAGATTCATTCTGAAACCAAATCCGACCGAGCCCAATGTACTTATATACTCATCATTCCAGGCACTTCCCATGTCATAAAAAACCGCTCCTCTTATTCCCCAGAAACCAAGAGAAAGAAACGGAAACCTGATTGCAATTTGTTCGATGATCGGGAAGCGAAACTCGAGTGATGTCAGCCAGATTTTTTCACCTCTGATTCCGAATCTTGGCCAGCCTCTTAAATCCCAGCTGCCGCCTATAAAATATCTGCGCGCTTCTTTACCCTGGTTGTAGAAAGCTGCTGCTCTGAATGCAAGCACAGTAGTTAATCCGAACCTGTAATAGTACCTGTAATCGGCAATAACAGAAAAGTAGTTTACATTGCTGTATTTAATATCACTTGTATAACCGAGCAAGACCAAAGCACGAATACCATCGATTGGTCCGGTGGGACCCCAGATGGAATTATCCATAACCCAGCCAAGAGTATTTGTGAAAAGCAGGGCTTTTCTTTCAACTAGGCCGGGAATTACTTCCTTGTTTGAATTCCGAATAGTAACCGTTGATTCCAGCCTTTGAAATTTAGATATCGGGTAGCTAAGTAGAAAGGAGCCTCCGAAACTTCTTTCATAAAAAAATTCGTCGGGGTCGGTATAATCGTATGCCCTGCCGCTTAAATGGAAAATACCGTAACCATAATTAACTCTTCCGGCGATGTTTACTCTTTGCAATACAACATTGAAACTATTAAGAATTTCACTTTGCACGGATGCACTGTTATAAATAAGAAACGAGTACCTGTCGTCACCAAGTAAATCGCTTATGGAAAGAATACCACCACCCCTTGTACCAAATACGGGATCGGTTGTAACAACACTCTGGGCAAAGTCAAGCGAATATTCTTTTTCGTATTCAACGTTTTTTCTTTCAGAAGGCAGATTAAGTACTTCTGCTGTCCATCTTTCCGGCGCAAGATCAATTTGCATATCTAAAAATAAGGATGAATCTTCATGTTGCCGGTCGACCGGTAAAACAAACAGATTAAAAGATAAATTTTCAAAACCTGAGAATGTAATGTTTGCTGAATCGATATAGGCAGGATCATATACAGATGAAATAAAATCCGAAACTTTCCGGAAACTTTTTGCAAATTCTCGATTGATGACATTCAGCTCGTATAAATTTCTCACTCCATCCAGTTCTGATATAAACAGAAGTTTGTTTTTGTCAGGAGATAAAACGGGATCGTAATTATTAGCACTGAGAAAAGTTATATAATCGATTGAACCGGACTCCATATCATAGCGGAAGAGGTTATATTTTTTTTCGAACCTGCCTCCGGTTCTGTCTGAAGAGAAAATTATCTGCTCATCATTTATTCCGAAAGAAGGATCTTTATCATCATAATAGTCATTTGTTATTCTCAGCACTTCATCGTTCAGCAAATCATAAATATAAATGTCACTAAATCCTTTCCTGTCAACAGCACTGAAAGTAATCCTGTTACCGTTATCAGAAAATGAAGGAGAAGAAATGAAAACGAACTCACTTTGCTGTAAAGTTTTAACAAGCTTGTTTTCAGATAAAGAAAAAAAATGAATTGCATCCGAGCCGCCTTTTTTTGTAACAAAAACAATTAAGCCATCCTTGCTAACATCTATTGAAGAGTTGAAAAGATGAAATGCTTCGAACTCCTCGGTCTGCTCACCGCGAAGTATAAGTTCCGGGGAACCAGCAGGCTGATTGGCGGAATTAATTTCAATTTTATATAATGAAGAATATCCATCCCGGTTGGCTGCATAAATTAAATATCTTTTTCCGCTTGATTCATAGTAAATTGGTGAAAAATTAAATCCATCTTCTGTGATTTTATCCGAACCAAACTCTGCCGGATACCTTGATTCCATCAGGGGGAAATATTTTTTCCTCAGATGGTAAAACCATTCACTATCAATCTGTTCAAATGATTTCTTAAATGTGAATTCAATAACTTCCCTGAAAGTCGAATACATCCAGAAATTATCAAGCAGTAGTTCTATTTTTTCCTCACCGTACATTTCAGCGGCAAATTCAAGAAAACTCTGCCCTTCTTTGTACATCAGGAATGAGCCGTAAATCCTGTCCATATCTGCGAGACCGACAAAATAATTATTAATTACTGCATCACGCAAAAGCATTTCAGCCTGAGCATCCCATTCGGTTGAATAAAATTCAGCCAGCCCTTCAATAAACCATAAAGGAGGCATACGGTTTGTCGGAATGCGGTGATCTTTTAATACCCTGTAAATTTTGTTTGTCATAAATACGTGTACCAGCTCATGCCGTATTACGTGCCTGAAATCGTACAGCGATCCATTCGAAGGAAGCACAACTCTTCCCTTTAAAAATTCAAAGAATCCACCTACGCCTTCAGGAATAAGCCCGGGTGTAGTATTGGTTTGCTGAAAATCAATTGTGGTGTTATAAAAGATAAGAGGAACTCTCCTTGTTACCATGTGATTCATCTTTACTTTAAGCTCATCGTAGACTTCCTCAGCGTAAGCAGCACCAATTTCTGCAATACCACCCATATCATCGTAATAATAAATATCGAAATGTTCTGTGCGAAGAATTTTCCAGTCAAATTCCTTGTACTGGATTTTATTCCTTCCAAAATAGTAAAACTGGGCCAGGTTCAGGTCAGTAAAAAAGAAGGCGCACAAAAAAATGAGAGTTAAAAATTTTGCCGGGCTTAAGATAAAATAAAGCATAACCAGAAATTAATTCAAATTTAATTGCCGGCAACATCATTAATAAGCCGGCATTAAGCAAGCCGCTTTTTTATCTCGTTGATAAAGTCTATTTCGGATGGATTGAAACCACGTAAAACAGCCAGGTAAAAGCTTATCCAGTCACATAAATAAATCAAATCCATAATTCGTAATTGTTTACTTTTCCCTGTGATTTTAAGCTCAAGAACTTCTGTACCTTTAGATGAAATTAATTCTTTCAGAATTGAATAACGCTTTTTAATCTGAGGATGATAGCTGCTATCAATGAGAAATATAACTTTGGCATTGAAAAGTTTTTCTTTTTGTGTTTCCCAGCCAATGATTTCGTTATGATTCATTTCCGGGATTATATGATGAAAAGCATGCACTTTTGAGTTTTCATTTAACTGGCATTTAAAGCGGTAACCGGCAGAGCTGAAACTTTCGGATGAATAAATCACAGGGATAAAACCGATTAATTTCTTTGCAAAATCCAATGCAAAATTATCCCCGCGGGAGTACGCCAAACCATTCGCTTTCCACAGTTTTATTACGAGTTTTACTGTGCTGTCCTTTATAGAAATAAGTTTAAGCTCCTGAAAAATTTTAAGCAGTGTGAAAAAGCTCATCCCTAATGCATAACGCGGTTGAAACCCTGCTCTCAATTTGATATGCGGAATTAGATTTTTTTCAGAAAGTCGTTCAACTTTTCCACCTGATGAAACAGAGATTACTGAAGCTTTTAAATTTAAAGCCTGCCTGAAGCATGAAATGGTTTCTTCAGTATTTCCTGAGTAAGATGAGATGATAATCAGCCAGTTTTTATTTATAAATGAGGGAAGATTGTATCCTCTGTTAACAATAAGCGGAACTTTAATTCTGTCTGAAAGAAAATCATTTAACAGATCGCCGCTTATAGCAGAACCGCCAAGACCGCAAACTAATACTGCAGATATTTTTTTCCGCTTTAAGCCAGTAAGGTTAATTTTATTATTCCATGCTTCTTCAACCTGCTGGTAAGTATTTTTTAAGATCTCAAACTGGTTTTGATTATCAAATTTATTTACAAACATGTTCATTACTCACGCTTAAATTATTTGCCTTGTGCGGATAATCTTATTATCGGCAAAGAATTTTTGAATTTCATTTTCAATCTGCACTTCATCAGAATATTTTAAACACCTGTCAGCCATTTTTTTTGCTTTTCTAAAATCGCAGTTTCTAATTATTCTTTTTGCATAAGGAATAGTTGATGCAGAGATACTTAAGCTTTCCAGGCCTAAACCTATCAGCAAGGGCATAGCAAGCGTATCGGCCGCCATTTCACCGCAAATACTAACCGGCTTTTTAGATTTTTTTGCATCTTCAACAATGTATTTCAGCGTACGGATAACCACCGGGCTGAATTCCTGGTAAAGATCCGAAACAAGGTCGTTACCTCTATCAACTGCCATAAGGTATTGAATAAGATCATTGGTTCCTATGCTCAGGAAATCAACTTCTGCAGCAAAATCTTTTGTCATTACCGCAGCCGACGGAACTTCTACCATAATTCCTAATTGAATGTCCTCATCAAAGTAAATTTTTTCTGTTTTTAATTCATTCCTGCACTGTTCAATAATTTTTTTAGATTTTCTTATTTCATCGAGACACGAAACCATAGGAAGCATAATTTTAATGTTCTTATTAACACTTGCTTTTAGTATAGCTCTGATCTGTGTTTTCATCAAAGCCGGATTTTCGAGAAGGAGTCTTATTCCCCTCAAACCGAGAAAGGGATTCGGTTCCTGGTAATCGAGGAACCTGAACTTATCGCCGCCGATATCAAAAACTCTTATAGTAATTGAATTCGGGTAAATTCTGGAAGCAAGTTTTGTATAGATAATTGTCTGTTCCTCTTCGGTAGGAAATTCACCGGTTTCATTTAATATCTGCTCGGATCTGTACAAGCCGATACCTTTGGCACCGCTTGTTACAACCACATCAATCTCACCGGTTACATCAACGTTTGCAAAAAGCCTGATTTCCTTTCCGTCTTTGGTTACTGCAGGTTCATCTTTTAATTCTTCCAGATCTTTCTGCAGCGCAAGCAGTCTTTCGTGCTTCCGGGTAAAAAATTCAATTTGTTCAAGGGTTGGACTGGTTAAAATATATCCGTAAAATCCATCAACAATTATTCTTTCGCCGTCTTTAATTTTAGCTGTTGCATTATGGGTACCGACTACCGCCGGAATATTTAACGACCGTGAAATAATAGCTGCGTGCGAGGTTAGCCCGCCGCGGTCAGTAATGAATGCGAGAACTTTGTTTCTAGACAGAAGAATAGTATCGGCGGGAGTAAGGCTTTCACTTACCACTACAACATTGTGTGTAATTTTTGATTCCCATCTTTTCTTTTGAAGATTACGGATAATACGCTGTTTAATATCTTCAATATCAAGCGCTCTTTCCTTCATATAGGATTCGTGAGATAAAATCATCCTGCTCTGGTATTTTGATATTTCGTCATCAACAATATATTCGGGCTGCTTCTTCTCAGTTTTAATTCTTTCAATAATTGTATCAATTAATACCGGGTCATCTAGTATCATTAATTGTGCTTCAAAAATAGCTGCACGTACAGCATCCATTTTTTCGCGGGCAATATTAAAAACTTTGTTTAATTCTTTTTTTGATTTGGAAAGTGCTTCTTGCAAATCTGTAATCGCTTTATCAATTTCCTCAATATCGCCTTTATTAATTTCGAGCTTTTCTTTTGTAAATAAATAGGCTTCACCTATAACTATACCGGGGGCAGCGGCTATTCCTGCAATCTTATTTTCAGACTTACGATATATTTCCTGGAAAGATTTCAAAGTTCGTCAAATCCTCTTTGAAAAAAATTTACAATTTCATCTGCAGCAGCCTGTTCGTCCTCACCGTTAAAAGTGAGCAAAAGTTCTGCTCCTTCTTCTGCGGCAAGAGTCATAACTCCAATAATACTTTTGCCATTGATGTTTAAGCCATCCCGCGAGATGAAGAAATCACATTTATACCGGGCGGCCATTTTTACAATTGTAGCTGCAGGACGTGTATGCAATCCTGCTTTGTTCGTTATTTTAACAACACGTTCTATCATTACCTTGTTCTTTTTAAAAGTGATTCTGCAAGCCAGTAAAATATTATTTTATCTTCTTCAGAAAATATACTTAACGATTTTAATGCTTTGTTAGTATAGTATTTAATCTCCTGTCTTGCGTCATCAATTATTCCAAGCTTATTGTAAAGAAGTTTATACTTATTCACCAGGTTCTTTTTTATACCTTTATTTCTTATAACCTTAAGCAGATCAACTTTGTCTTTACCCGAAGCTTTGCTTAGTGCTTTTATAAAGAGATAAGTTTTTTTCCCTTCGATAAGGTCACCTCCGATTGTTTTACCAAATTCTTTTTCAACAGCACTTATGTCAAGTAAATCATCCTGTATCTGGAATGCGATCCCCAGGTTCTTACCATAACTACTTAAAGCTTTTATTTGCCTGGCGCTGCCGCCGCCAATTGCAGCACCAATCCGGCAGCACATTTCGGCCATAGCAGCAGTTTTTTTTGTTATCATCAGTATATAATCTTTAATGGTTACATTCCTTCTTCGTTCATAATCGGTATCCATACTTTGACCTTCGCAAACATCAACCAATCCTTTGGTAAAAGCCCTCAAAACAAGCTTTGCATTACCGTTGCAATCCCTGAGCAGATATTCGTATGCAACCGACAGCAAACTATCGCCAACTAAAATCGCAGTATTTTTATCGTATTTTTTGTGAAGTGTAAGCCTTCCCCTTCTAATATCGGCATTATCCATAATATCATCGTGCACAAGAGTAAAATTATGCAGCATTTCTACAGCAGCGGCAGCATTATAAACCTGCGTAAATTTTCCTCCTACTGCTTTTGCCGAAAGTAAAACGAGCAACGGTCTGAGCCGCTTTCCCTCGCTGTGAAGAATGTATGAGCCGGGTTCATATAATGATTTTGGTTTACGCCCCCTTAATGCTTTCGTTAATATGGAATCAATTTTTGATTTCTCATTTTTATATAAGACGGAGAATTTTTCAAAATCAACTTTCACCTGTAAAATAATTCCTTTCTTATAATTTTATCTCCACGCAACTGCTTCAGGTTTTTACTGCCAGTTAAAAACATAATTTTACTTATATCTTCAAACCATTTTATTACTAAATTCTTTACTCCGCTGATTCCGTTTTTGCTTAACTCTTTAAGCACGGGTCTGGCAGATGCAACTATATCTGCACCAAGAGCAAAAGCTTTTGCTGCATCAATCCCGTTGTTTATTCCCCCGCTTCCGATCAAAGTAAATCTGTATTTCTTTTTAAGTAAAGATACTTCCTTTATACAGTATGAAGCAGGCAGCCCCCAATCCCAAAAATAATTTTCAGCAGTGGAATTCTTTCTTAGAATTTCTACACCAGCCCAGCTTGTCCCACCGGCACCTGCAACATCAATTCCCCAAACACCGGCATCAAGTAATTTTTTTGCTGCCCTGTACGATATGCCCGAACCAACTTCCTTCACAATAACCGGCACATCAAGCGAACTAACCAGCTTCTCTATGCTCTTAAGTAAATCTTTAAAATAAGGTGTTCCTTCAGGCTGAATTAATTCCTGCAAAGGATTAATATGAATTACCAGCGCATCCGCCTCCAGCTCTTCGATCAGTTTTCTGAATTTAGCCGGAGATTTATATTTAACAACTTCAGCAGCACCAATATTGCTTAAAACGGGAACAGTTGGTGCATTATTTCTGATAATTCTGAAACTGCCTGCATGAATTTCGTCTTCCAGCATCGCTCTCTGACTGCCTGCACCAACAGGGATTTTCAACTCTTCGGCTGCTGAAGCCAGCAGAGCATTTATGTTACCGGTCTCTTCAGTTCCGCCCGTCATACAGGAAATAAGAAAAGGAAAATTTATTTTCTTGCCGAGAAATGTTGATGCAAAGTTAATTTGTCTGATATCTACTTCAGTTACAGCATAATGCAGGAAATCATATTGTTCAAATCCGGCAGTCTTTTCCTTAAAGCCAACATCCTCATTAATACAGAGGCGCAGATGATCATTTTTTCTTCCGGAGGTAAAATCCAAGCGGCTAAGCCCGATATTAAAAATTAACTAAATGATTATGTAGAAAAATATTAAAATTCATTCTAAAAAACTTTAACAGATAATTACGATTGATTAATCTGTAAAAATTCATGCTGGTTAAAATATACTCGTTCAATTTTAATTTCACCCCTTACTGAATTAACCATTTTCACATCTTCAGCTTCTGCAAGATCCTTAATTGAAACGGAAGCTTCTATTGTGCCAGGCTGAGTCTTGAGCAGAAAATTTCTGTAAATCCCGGGTAAAATCCCTGCGCTTACCGGTGGTGTTACCCATGTTCCTTTCATCCTGATAAAGATATTAGAAATACAGCCTTCTGTTATCTCTCCTTTTTCGTTTATAAATATTACATCAAAGAAACCTGAATTAGAAAATTTTGAATATTCAGAATCATAAAGTTCCCGGTTTGTTGTCTTGAAGTACTGAAATGTGTTACGTGAATTGACAGTTTGTGCCGAGATAATTATGCTGCTTCTTTCATAAACTTCTTCAACAGGAAACGTGTTGATTCTGGTATTTCCCCATTTATCAAGAAGTACTTTGAGCTTATATTTTTTCGTTGAGTCAAGCTGAAGAACTGCTTTGCTTATCCTTCTTATAAGTTTTTTTTCATTGAAAAAGAAGAGAAAAAATTCTGCCGCCAGCTTCAGTCTTGCAATATGCTCTTCAAAAAAAATAATTTTACCGGAGTCAACCAGCATTGTATCAAATAAGTGGAAATACTCAGTCGGACTATTAAGGAAGCTGCTTTTAAGTAAAGTTTCATTCCATTCTTTTTCCGGGATGCTGTCCCACACAATGCCGGAACCAATGCCCATAAGCCCCTTTTTAGTTTTAGCATCAATCGTAAGAGTTCTTATAGCAACATTAAAGGTGGCCATTTTATCAAGCATCAGTCCGATTGAACCGGTGTAAATACCTCTGTCTTTTTTTTCAATTTCCTTAATTATTTCCATAGTTCTTATCTTCGGTGCACCAGTTACTGAACCGCAGGGAAACATGTTCGATATGATGCTGCTCAAAGCACAATTTTTTTTCAGTTTGCCGCGTACGGTACTAACAAGCTGGAATAGCGACTCATATTTTTCAACACTGAAAAGCGATGGAACTTTAACCGAACCGTATTTACAGATTTTACCTAAGTCGTTCCGTATCAAATCAACAATCATAACGTTTTCAGCTTTGTTTTTTTCCCCGGTTGCAAGTTCCGATCGGCGCAGTAAGTCTTCCTTTTCGTCAACTCCTCTTCCGGCAGTTCCCTTCATTGGCATCGAGATTACTTTTCGCCCTTCGAGCCTGAAGAAGAGTTCAGGTGAGAGAGATATAATTAAAGAATCTTTGTTATTGATGAAAGCAGAATAACGTGCAGATTGATTGAATAGCAATTTGCTGAAGAATGAAGTTAAGCTGCCGGTGAACCTGAAATTTGCTTTTATTGTATAATTCACCTGATAAGTGTCACCTGCCTTAATATATTTTTTAATTTTTCTTATGTCGCTGTAATATTTTTTTTCGGAAGCTGTGAGCCTGAAATCCGATATCTGATAATCCTTTTCGTTCTGCTGCTCAAAATCTATTTTTGATGATTTTATTTTCTTCACCCCTTTTTTATCAAAGAAAAAAATCTGGATTAACTTCTTGCCATCTCTGCTGAGCAGCGCTTCAAGTCTTGGTTCAAAAAGATAACCGGCTTCATAATTTACAAGGCAATAGCCACTCATACCCCTGCGAAAATTTTTATTTAAAAATCTGATAGCAAGCTGTAAGTCATCTTTATTTTCAACGGAAATAATTTCAACAGGATTTGAAAATACCACAGAGAAACTTTTAGGATAAACGGGCGGAGTATAAAAGAAGGCAGAGTAGGGTTGTTCTTCTACTTGTTTTATTATATCTCCTAATTTCATATTATTGCACTCAAATCTAATAGTTGAACTGCTATAACTTAGTCTTCAGGAATCTTTAAATGAAAAAACCCCGTCTTTCCTTCTGGCAAATCTGGAACATGAGCTTCGGATTTCTCGGTATTCAATTTGGTTTCGCTTTACAAAATGCAAATGTAAGCAGAATCTTCGAAACTTTGGGAGCCAGCATAGATAACATCCCGATTCTGTGGATTGCCGCTCCTGTAACAGGATTGATTGTTCAACCGATAATCGGCCATATGAGCGATAAAACCTGGAATAAATTAGGAAGAAGAAGACCATATTTTTTGGTTGGAGCAATTCTGGCTTTTGCTGCAATAATTTTAATGCCGAACTCGCCTACTCTCTGGATTGCTGCAGGTATGCTTTGGATAATGGATGCTTCAATAAATATCTCGATGGAACCTTTCAGAGCATTCGTTGGAGACATGCTTTCATCAGAGCAAAGGACAGCAGGTTTTGCTATGCAAAGCTTTTTTATCGGAACAGGTGCGGTTATAGCTTCGGCTCTTCCATATATGATGACGAACTGGTTTGGTATCTCAAACACCGCTCCGGAAGGAGAGATTCCCGAATCAGTTAAATTTTCTTTCTATATCGGAGCTATTGTGTTTTTCCTTGCAGTTGCCTGGACTGTGTTCAGCACAAAGGAATATTCTCCTGAAGAGCTGAAGAAATTCTCTGACGCTGAAAGTCAAAAGTCAAAAGTCAAAAGTCAAAACAGAATTCTGGTTACTTCCTCGAAATTTATTAAAGATGGTCTAATATGGTTGTTGTTAGGAGTTATAATTACAATTCTGATAACAATCAGTATTACTGAAATCGATTATGGTTTATACGTTCTGTTTGCTGGAGGTGCTGCTTTTGGAATTTTACAAATCATTGCAGGTTATCTTGTAAAAAATAACAAAACTGAAAACGGTTTTGTTGTTGTACTGAACGACCTTTATAACATGCCCAAAACAATGAAGCAGCTTGCAGTTGTTCAGTTTTTTTCGTGGTTTGCACTCTTTGCAATGTGGATTTACACAACTCCTGCAGTTACGCATTTTATTTATGGCACAACTGATCCGACAACTGAATTGTATAACAAAGGAGCCGATTGGGTTGGAGTTTTGATGGCTGTTTATAATGGTTTTGCTGCAGTAATGGCTTTTGTTCTTGTCTGGCTGGCTAAACTTACAGGCAGAAAAACTGTTCATCTGATAAGTCTTGTTGCCGGTGGATTAGGACTTGCATCATTCTATTTTATAAAAGATCCAAATCTTCTTTTAGTTTCCGAATTGGGAATAGGACTTGCCTGGGCTTCAATTCTTGCAATGCCTTATGCAATACTAACCGGTTCACTGCCTGCTGAAAAGATGGGAGTTTACATGGGAATTTTTAATTTCTTCATCGTCATCCCGCAAATTACAGCAGCCAGCATACTTGGATTTTTTGTCAGAAACATTTTCAACGGCGAAGCAATTTATGCTCTGGTGCTGGGTAGTGCTTCGATGATAATCGCTGGAATTATGGTAATGTTTGTGGATGATGTGGATGTTTAAAAAGCCCCGAATCGTACGGGGCTTTTATTAATCACTGTCTGCAAATTCTAACGTCCGGTTATCTTAGTAATATCATCTTTTTAGTTTCAACGAATGAACCTGCTTTCAGCTGACAAAAATAAATTCCGCTTGCTATCTCAGATCTGGAAACCTGAGCTATGTTGAATTCAACTTCATATCGACCTGCGCCTTTGTATTCATTTACAAGTGTTTCTACTTCATTGCCAAGGACATCAAAGATTTTAAGAACTTGATGACTGCCAACTGGCGACTGCCAACGGATCTTTGTGCCTGGGTTAAATGGGTTGGGGTAGTTCTGAAAGAGTAAGAATGATTGCGGAGCTTCTGAAAATGAATCATCAACAGAAGTAATTACGGGTTCAACACTTCTGCACAAACCAATACCGGTACCCGCAAAAAGATATCCGGCAGAATTAAAAAATAAGCAGTGCACATAAGGGTTGTTTAATCCGCTACTACTTA
>CAZXGJ010000029.1:8164-41719 GCA_964639955.1 uncultured Ignavibacteriaceae bacterium | reverse complement strand
TCTTTAAATAATTATAAACACGGCGTTGTGTTTTAACATAACACGTCGTTATAAAGCTTGGTAAATTATGTTAAATAAACAATTGTATGAGTCATATTTAAAAGTTCTTTCGGAAATACAAAAGGATTTTCCATCTGTCCAAGGTACGCAAAACATCTATCCACCAGATACTATCAATTTTTATTATGATCAGTTAGTTGAGGAAGAAATTACAGATATTGAATTTTGTGAAGTTTTGGGTAGAATAATATTTCATTTATATAATTGTACTTGTCATATAATCCCATCGGAAGATATGGAATATAAAAAAGCCCTATCTTCTCTAGATTCTAAAAACAATTATGAAAAAGAACAATATGCTAAAGCACTTATTGCAGACGTAAATCTTGGTTCATATGAATGGTTTAAAAAATATGAGGGGACGAAAACTATTGTGATTTATGCTCATTTTCATCAGCATTTGAAAGCATTGAGGAATAATTTGCCATTTGATTTCTGCCCCTTTAAGGAGACCCGTCAATGAATAATCTAACATCCGCATTTTCGCTTTATGAAGTGTTAAGAATTTTACTCCCCGGTTTTTATACTACTATAATGCTTAAGAGCTTAATTCAACCTTTTTATGATAATAATTCACCTTTTTTAGAATCGGTTGATGGGTGGATTATTTTCGTTATTGTATCCGTAATTATTGGAGGTCTTTTTTATTCATTAGATATTCCAAGATGGTTTAAGCGATTATATGAGACATTACCTTCAAATATGATTGAGAAGAATAATGATCTTGTAAAACCAGAATCAGAAAGCAAAAGGTTTTATGAAAACGAGTTTTTTAAATTTTATTATACTGTTTCACCTGATGTAAAATTTAAGACAGAAGTACAAACTGGATTCTTCCATTATTTTATGTCTATAGCATTCATCGCATTGTTGTTCTCTCTTATCTTTAGTTTTTTTTGTGCAGATAATAATAATAATTTCTGTCTATATCGAATTTTAAATGTTATTGTATTCCTTATTTCTCTTGTTTCTGCAATTGTTATGTATAAACAAAAGTTGAAATATTCTTGGAAGAGAAATTATGAATTATTCCTTGACTCGTTAAAAGCAAATAACAAAAAGTAAAGACGCTTTAAAACCAGCCAATCAAGGCGGACGCCGTTTTCGCATTTGGCATTTTATTAATTATTGGCTTTGTAGTTCCGTGTAAAGTTGCTTTGTAAATTAGTTCTGTTAAATAAATGTTTTTATAAATAAAAATTTGTTGGTATTGTTCGGCGGTCTTGTTCCCGCCTACGTTAAAAACTCCGGCGGGCAAGCTGGGGCGCCGCTTAACAGCAACGCAATTACAACAAGGGTGAATATTATGAAATCCAAAATAGTTTTATTCATTTTTATTTTAATTTCATTTCTGTTAACCCGTTGTGATTTGCTGGAAGAAGATCAAAATGTAATCCTGAACCTCCGGCTTGAAAAGTCTTCATTTAACCAGGGAGATACACTTAAAGGAACTTTGATTGTAATAAATACTTCTCCTAAAACTATCAGCTTTAATTTTTCAACCAGTTGTCAATTTGGAATAAAGATTAAGAGCGGAAGTATTATAGTACTGCAGTATCCTGATGTATGTTTGCAGGTTCTTACATCATTAACACTAAGAAGCGGTGAATTAAAATTATATGAGTTTACATTATTATTAACGGATGACAATTACAACGATCTTCCTGAAGGTGATTACACGGTTGAAGCTTTTTTGCTGAATAATAATTCATCAATAGTAAGTAAGTTAATCAGTATAAATTAGTGTTTTTTGTAACTGTCTGAAAATTATGGAGGCAATAATGCGTAAAATTATAAGCGGGTAGAAGTGCTAAAAAGCATTAGAAATTTCAGGAAGAAATTTTATTGATAATCTCTACTCAGCTTATCGTAAAGACTTATCTTCAGAAGCTTTTCAAAATTCAAATTAAAAATTAGGGAGATATGCCGGATGAAAACAATAATACTGCTTCTTATTTCTGTTCTGTTCATAACTTTAAATTTTGCCCAGACCCTGGAAGAAGATCGTGCTTACTTTAATAATTGCGAACAGGAGCTTAATGAAGTTTATCAGGAGCTTATTGCAGCGAAGCTATCGGATACAGTTTTCATTGAAAATCTTAAAACTTCCCAACAGGAATGGCTTCAATTCAGAGACGCACAATTAAGATTAATGTATCCCAAACATACTCAGATTGAAAATGTAAATTTACTTTCCGGAAAAGAATTAACATATCTGTCATATCTTACGGGGAACCGGACTGCTGAGCTGCTCAATCTTTTAAATACTTTTTCCGGTAAAATGGTTTACATTTCTGATTTGCAATTAATGAGGACAGAAAATATTCATGGAGGAATCGGAATAGATAAACCTTACTGGACTAATGAAATAGTGATTTGCGGAAAAAAATTCAGAAAGGGGATTGTAATTCATCCTAAAGGTGGAGGAAAAGTCGCTTACGCTGAATTTCTTATTCCGAATGAAGGAGGACGGCTTTTAGGTACAGCCGGTTATTGCGAAGGAGGTGGTCTTGCCAGTTCCAACAGGAAAATGAGATATAGAATTTTTGTCGATAATGAATTACTCTATGGAAATGAATTGATAGGGAAGGAGTGCCGTGGGGTTAATTTAAACTTAGGCACAGGTAAAATTTTAAGGATTGAAGCTGATGACGGAGACGACTGGAATTTTTCCGATCATATGGCTTTCGGAGATTTTAAAATTATTTATGATCAGGACGACAAATGATAGAAACTTTTTCTATGGTAATGACGCTTGCTTCAATAGTTTTATCAAAACAAAATAGCATTAAAAGTTAAACAGCCAGACTATAACTGAAAAAAATTATTACCATAAACAGGGAATTTTTTTGATGGAAGACAAAAACAATCCTAAGCAAAATGAAGCTGCACCTAAAGATTCTTTTATAATAAAAGTTTACAACAAACTGCGTTCATTTGCTTCTTCAATTTTAACTCTCAATTATTTTTATGAATCACCGCACAGGTTATTTGGTCTGCCTCTTTTATCTGTAAACCTGGGGCAGGATACTCCGGGGGGTAAAATGAGGAAAGCAAAAGGTATTCTTGCCGTCGGAACTGATGCATCCGGTTTTATTGCAATCGGGATATTTAATGCAAAAGGATTTTTTTCTATCGGGTTGTTGGGTATTGGTTTTGCAACAATAAGTATTGCCGGTATTGGTGTGCTGTCAGTTTGCGCTTTTGGGATCGGCCTGGTTTCTGTTTCTGCCGTTGCTGTTGGTTATCTTGCAGTCGGAGTGATTGCAATCGGCTATTTGAGTGTGGGTATTGTTGCTGTTGGCTGGGAAGCTTTTGGTATTTTTGGAATTGGAGAGAAAATTAATTCGCTGTTTCATTGGTAGTCAATCAGGAAGTTACAATGCGGAAGTGTCTGAGAACTAATTCATTTCAGGTAGTCGCAAGCTTCAGGCTCTATTGCAAAATTACAGAACTAAAATTTGTAAATCCTCTACGAGGATTAATTCTGTTTTGGATTTATTTCTTTACAATAATCTGAGCTCTCGTCAGAGTCCGGTAGACTCTGCCGGAGTCTAACGACTACGAGGTCAAAAACTAATAAGGAACATCATAGATGTTCAATTTTTGTAATACAGGGATAAATAAAGTAAAAACAGATCCTCGTAGAGGATCAACTGAAATAGTTATACAACAATCTCTTCAGCTTGTGTTTCTGATTCCATTTCGTAGACGTATCCGTAAGACCCCGCTGGCCTTACGAGACCGACGGGAAATCTGCGTCTACAAGTATTGTAACGGACTTACGAGTGTAACAAATAAAATAATTACACTATCCTTTCAAGCGGAACCTGGAACAATCTTATCTTATCGTCATCTCTTTCAACAATTTTGTTGAGGGCTTCAATCTTATCAATTAGTTGGGACAGAAAGGATTCATCAACGAAGGCAATCATTCTTACATTGTTATAACCGGGAAAAGGACGGTTACCCAGATGTGCATCTGATTGATGACCTTTGCCTTTAACACCTTCCCATTCAGTAAAGTAATCTATACTAAGCTCATTCAATGCCTTTGATACTCTGTCGTCAAGAATATCGTGATAGACTAAAAATGTTAGTTTCATTTTGCATACCCCTTTTCAGCAGCAGACTGAGAAATTTTTTTATTGTTGCCCGGAATAAATTTTCTTATAAATCCGAATATTTTTTTTGAGCCGAGATCATCCAGAATAGAATAAACCACCGGTACGATAAATAATGTTAGTAATGTTGAGGTGATAAGTCCGCCTATTACTGCCTGACCCATCGGAGATCTGAATTCGGAACCTTCGCCGAGAGCGAATGCAACGGGAACCATTCCGAAAATCATTGCGAAGGTTGTCATCAGAATCGGGCGCAGCCTGGTAGGGCCTGCTTTGAGCAAAGCATCAAATCTAGAAAGACCTCTTTCTCTTAAAACGTTCGTGTAATCAACAAGAAGAATCCCGTTCTTGGTTACCAGCCCCATCAGCATAATTATACCAATAAGAGAGATAACTGACACAGAGCTGCCGAATATCAGGAGAAAGAGAACCGCACCGATGATAGACATAGGCAGTGCAAGCATGATAGAAAAGGGGTGAACGAAACTATCGAACTGGGCAGCAAGTACTATGTAAACAAAAATTACTGCCAGCATTAAAGTAAGGATGATATTCCCGAACGCTTCTTCCTGCATTTCACCCTCACCGATAACGCTTACCGAATAACCCGGCTCAAGAGTAAGCTGCGAGGTCTGATTGGTGATATCGCGCAGCACGTCACCTAATAACCGGTTCGAGAGATTTGCATCCACACGTATTTCTTTCTGGCGTGCGTACCTGTTTATTTCGGAAGGTCCTGAGGATTGTTCAATTGTTGCAATGTCGCTTAAAGGAACGAGAAAATCCGCCCCATAAATTTTCTTATTGCTTTTTACTGTAAGATTAAGCAGGTCATTCATATTGGTTCTGAATTCTTTCTTCAAACGGACTCTTACATCAATCTGTTCATCGCCTTCCTGAAACCGGGTTGCAACATAGCCATCAACCATAGATCTTACAGACGAAGCAATGAGGAAAGGATTAACAGCGAGGTCTGATGCTTTCTCCCTGTCTATAGAAATTCTGAGTTCAGGTTTTGATAGTTGCAGACTGTTTTCAACATCAACTGTACCGGGCGTTGATTTAACAATGGCTTCAACTTTTTCAGCAATTTCTTTCAGCTTGTTTATATCCTCTCCGCGAATACTCATAGTAACCGGTTTATCGTTGCCGCCGGGTCCGCCCTGAACAAGGTAGCTGAATTCAGCACCCGGTATTAGCCTGGTTGACTTGCGAAGTTCATCCATAATCTGCTTATCGGATTTTTTTCTTTCGTGCTTGGGAACAAGTTTAACTAAAATGTTAGCATTGGTAACCGGGTTATTTCCTGAACCGATTGTGGTCAGCACAGTTGTTACTTCAGGGAACCGGCGAAGTTCTTCTTCGAGCTGTGAGCAAATTGATGAAGTTTGTTCAAGCGAGCTGCCCGGTGCAGCATTTACAGTAATATTAAACTCACTCTGGTCGGTATCGGGGAAAAACTGTGAACCGAGAATTCCCATAATAAAGAAGCTGATTACAAAAACTGCAATCGAACCAAATACTACTGTCTTCCGGTGAGTAAGCGCCCAACTCAATGCAGTTCTGTACTTTTCATTCATCAATTCAAAGAAGTGGTTGAAGTAGTACAATATTTTATTAAGAATGTTTCCTTCCTTTGACAAGGCTTCGTCTTCTCTTCGCAGCCATTTGGAAGACAGCATTGGTGTAAGCGTGAATGCAACAAAAAGCGAAACAAGCACAGCAACCGAAATTGTAATTCCGAATTGATAGAAAAATCTCCCGACAATGCCCGGCATAAATGCAACCGGTACAAACACTGCAACGATAGTAAATGTAGTTGCCATTACTGCCAGCCCTATTTCCTCTGAAGCCGATTTGGCTGCTTCAATAGGGGTTTCGCCCTGTGCCATGTGCCTGTAAATATTTTCGATGACCACAATTGCATCATCTATCAATAACCCCACCGCAAGCGATAGTGCAAGCAAAGACATCATGTTCAAAGTGAAGCCGAGCGCGTACATAATAATGAAGCTGGCAATTATAGAAGTAGGTAGAGCAAGTGCACTGATTATCGTAGCTCTGAAATTTGCCAGGAAAAGATAAATAACAAGAACTGCAAGCAAGCCGCCGTAAAAAATATCAAAAAGTACATCGTTAATAGAATCGCGGATAAAAATGCTGTTGTCTTTAGCAACATTAATCGATACGCCTTCAGGAATTTCTTTTCTTATTTTATCAAGCTGCCTGTTTACTTCTTTTGCCACCTGCACGGTATTGCTTCCGCTCTGTTTGATTATATTAAGGCCGACAGCAGTTTTACCGTTTAGTCTGGTTAAGCTTGTCTGTTCTTCTACACCATCAATCACATCGGCAACATCAGAAAGATAAACGGACTTGCCCTTTGGAGTTGCAACAATAACCTTTTTAAAGTCTTCCACATTTTTATATTTGCCCATAGTTCTTACCAAAAGCTGCCTGGGACCCTCGGTAACATTACCACCGGGGATCTCAACATTCTGAGCACCAACATTCATAATTACATCCTGTATCGAAATGTTGTAAGCATTCAATCTCGCAGCATCAACCTCTATCTGGATTTCTCTTTCGGCACCGCCGACCAAATCAACCGATCCAACACCGGGGATGTTTTCCAATCTTTTCTTTACAACATTTTTTGTAAATGTTGTTATATCTTTATCCGACATATCCCCCGAAACAGTGAGGGACATAATTGGAAAGCTTGCAGGGTCGTACCGCTGAATTACGGGGTCTTCAATATTTTCCGGAAGTTCACTTCTTATTGCCGCAATTTTTTCCCGTACATCCTGCGCAGCAACTTTTCCGTTAATTTCAAGCTTAAAGGCAATAACAACAATAGATACATTCTCCTGTGAGATAGATTGGATGAAGTCCACCCCTTCAACAGGGTTTACGGCATCTTCAATTATTTTGGTTACATCAGTCTCAATCTGTTCCGGTCCGGCACCGGGTAAAACTGTTGTAATTATAACATAAGGGATATCAACATCGGGGTAAAGGTCAACATTTAATTTCATAAATGAAAACAATCCCAGAACAACAAGCGACATAATCATCATTGTAGCAAAAACTGGCCGTCGGATTGATACATCAGCTAATTTCATTTTTTATTCCGGTTTTCTAGTAATAAAAAAAATTTTTAGTTAATTATTATTAAGCAAAACAACTGTACCTTCTTTAAGCTTATTCATACCGAGTGTAACTACCATATCATTTTCATTTACGCCAGAAAGAATCTCAACAAATTTGCCGTCACTCATACCTTCTTTTATTTCTTTGAATGCAGCTTTATTATTGATAACAACAAAAACACCTTTCATGTTATTATTATTCATAACTGCGGCTGCAGGAACGGTTAGTGAAGCATTTTTTGTTTTTAGATTCACATTTGTGCGGCAGAACATTCCGGGCTTAAACCAGCTATCCTTTGTGTTGCTGAATACTGCTTTAACTTCAAATGTTCTCGATTGAATATCGGCAGATTTTGAAATCTGGGTTATTTTACCTGGCATAAGTAGCCCGGGATTCAGTTCAGAATAAATTTCAACCGGCTGACCAACATATAAATTCTGGACATCACTTTCGCCGATATTGAACTTTGCTTTCATTTTGCGAATGTTTGAAACTGTTGCCAGTACAATTGCCGGGTTAGCTATATCTCCGATGTTGACATTTATTGCAGTAACAAACCCTGATAAAGGCGAAGTAATTTCAACCGTGCTTTTAGCTGCTTCAAAATTTGCTTTGGCAACATCGTATCCTGTTTGTACCTGGTCCAGTGCCTGCTTTGAAACTGCGCCTTCGTTAAATAAATTTTTCATTCGCTGCAGATCTTTTTCTGCATTAAGAAACACTGCCTGCGTTTGATAGAACTGAGAAGAAGCTCCGCCTTTGTCAAGTTCGAATAAAACTGTGCCTGCTTTAACATAGTTATCTACCTTAACTTTTACAGCTGTTATTCGTTCAGGAATTTTGGAAACAATATTTGCCTGTTCTTCTCCCTCAAGCGTTCCGCTGAAGGTCTTTACAAAATTTAATTCACGAAGCTGAACTTTTTCTGCCTTAACAGAGATTGTATCGGTATACTCCGTGTTGACATCAGTTTTATCACCGGGATTATCTCCACAGGATAGCAGCAATAAAATTGAAGCAGCATATCCAGAAAATGCTAATATCTTTAAATGAGCCGCAAAAAACTTTTTCATATTTAGTTGGTTCTCCTCTAAAAGGTAAAATAATTTTTAATTATTATCATTGTTAAAGGTACTAAAGTATTCAGCAGTAGTTCTGCCAAGAAGCTGATCGAGCTCGTATTTGGTAACCAGGTAAGAATGAATTGCAGTTACTTTATTCAGCCTTGCCTGTCTTAGGTCTTGGTCAGCGTTCTGCAATTCAAGCTGGCTTCCTGCACCTTCTTTGTATCTTACTTTAGCGATGTTATAAGCCCTCTCGGCTATTTTTACAGTTCTTTCCTGAACTTCAAGAAGTGATTGCACTCTTCTTAGCTCCTGTATTTTGGATTTCACTTCCAGTATGGTAAAATCCTTCAACTGCAGAAGCTGCTCCTCCGTCTGCTTTAAGCTTAAAGTTGATTGCTCAACCGAATTTTTTGTGCGGTTACCCTGCCAGAGATTGATGGATAAGGTTAATCCTATTGTTGAATAAGAATAATTCTGGAAATCCCACTCATCGGAAGAACCGGCATAAGTATAATTGCCAAATGCCGCAAGTGTTGGCCAGTACTCAGAAACGTCAAGCTGAATAAAAGCTTCATCAACCTGCTTTTTCAGCTCAAGGCTTTTCAGGTTAAAATTTGATTCGAGGGCTTCCTGTATAAGCTCATCTTCATTACTGATATCAATAGAGTCCAGTTTAATTTCGCCCAGCACATCAATATTTTCAGCCTGATCGACACCAATTGAGATTTTGAAGGCGTCTTTTGCGGTAAGCAGCATATTTTCCATATTGAGCAAAACCGGCCTGATATTTTCAACCTGAACTTCAGCCTGAAGCATATCAAATTCCGATACCATTCCCTGATTGTATAATGCATTAACATTTTTAAAATTTTCCTGTGCGTTTGCAAAGCTTGCGTTTGTAATATTAACTACTTCTTTTGCTAGCAGTACACCATAAAAAGCTTTCTGAACAGACAGAACGGTTTTTGAAACCGTATTATTCAATTCAGCTCTGGCAAGATCGTAATAGGTTTGTGATGCACCTATTCCTTCAAATACTGCCGAGCTGAATAATACCTGTGTTAAAGTTAAAGATGTGGAGTATGAATTACTCAGCGAAAACGACTGCAACTGCGTTTCTACGGGTACGAATTTACTCTCATCTCTCGGTATTACATTTTCTTCAAACAGAATATTGTAGGTTGCATTTGTAAGTAAAGCTTGAAAATCCGGGAAAGGCATTTTGGGTTTCTTCAGAAAGTGAGAAAAGTCGGCGTTAAAATCAAGGCTGGGCAAAGCATACCCGAATGCTTCTCTTACTGCCGCACGCGATTTTTCAACATTAAGCCTGGAAATATTTATATCCCGGTTATTGCCGAGCGCAGTTTCGATTGCCTCTTCCAGCGTGTAAATTTTTTCCTGTGCAAAACCCGTGATAGAAAAAAGCAGATTTAGTATTTGTAAAATGAAAATAGTTTTAAGAATGGAAAAGATATTTTTTTGCATTTGTTGCTCTGAGATTTTTAATCTGAAATTATTTTTACCTTGCTGAGGTATTGAAGTTAGTATTATACCGGATTACCCCTTTAAAGCTGTTTCTTTAAAAACCTGATTACCTGAAGAAAAAATCATGGTTATTCATTAACAAAACTAATTAAATGAACACTAAAAACTAAGGGCACAGTTAAGTTCTGCTGATGATTGTGATATAAATCAACGAATCAATTCATCTCTCAATAGTTTTACTTAACCATAAAGAGCCCTGATAGAATAGTATCCGGTGAAGTTTACATTTAGTAATTTTGGATATGCCCGAAATTTATTTTCCTGTATCAGGTGTTGATGTGCCTGTCTGGCTTCCACCGCTTGTTTCTTTTATAATTTCTCTATTCACCTCAATGGTTGGAGTCTCAGGAGCGTTTATACTGCTTCCGTTCCAGGTTAGTGTTTTAGGATTTACAAGCCCCGCGGTTAGTCCAACTAATCTTGTCTATAACATTGTAGCAATCCCTTCGGGAGTATACCGTTATTTCCGTGAGGGCAGATTGCTGCTGCCGCTTACTGCTGTAATTGTAGCAGGAACTTTGCCGGGAATAATTGCTGGTGGCTTTATACGTCTGGAATATTTTCCCGATCCCAAACTCTTTAAATTATTTGCCGGTTTTGTGCTTCTTTATGTTGCTTTCCGTATGTTTATCGAAATGACGAAAAAAGAAACATCCAAGAACGAATCGTTAAACAATATCAACTCATCCGCCCGGTATTGGAAAGCCAGAACAATAAGCATTACTTTAAAAAGATACGGGTTTGAATTTCAGGATGAAGTTTATATGTGTAATAATGCCGGGATATTTTTTCTTTCATTAATAGTAGGTCTGGTTGGCGGAATATACGGTATTGGCGGCGGAGCAATTATCTCCCCGTTTCTTGTTGCTATTTACAGGCTTCCTGTCTATGCAATAGCCGGATCTACGTTAACAGGGACGTTCATTACTTCAATTGCCGGAGTTTTGTTTTACCAGTTAATTGCTCCATTTTACGAAACATCATCGATGACTGTTTCACCAGATTGGGCATTAGGCGCATTATTTGGAATTGGTGGATTAATTGGTGTGTATTTCGGTGCCAAATTGCAACGCTTTTTTGAAGTAAAGTGGCTTAAATTAATGCTCGGGTTGATGCTTCTGTTTATTGCGTTAACGTATATATTCGGATATTTACTTTAAGCTAATATTGTTTTCCCCGATGTTGAAAGAATTAAAAATTTGGCATCACATTAATTACTGCCTGCCGAACGGATTATATTATGTTTTATATATCGCTCTGCCGGCTAACTTTTCAACATTCCAGTCAAAATTAATTTTCTTAACATCTTTCCGGACTTCGCATTTGGCGTAGCTACAGAATTTGCAGAGGTCGGAGTTACAGTAATCGAAATGAATTTTTATTTGTGAACCGGGAAAATCCGTTTCAAGTGCTTCATCAATTCGTTTTTCTTCTTTGTGCGATTGCTCGATTGTGAAATAATAGGGGAGTATCAGATGAAAATCGATAAAAGTTCTTTCGCCTGATCGCCAGTAACGAAGCTCATGCAGATCTATCCAGTAATCCAGCTTAATTGAAACCAGCAGCCCGGAAAGTTTTTTAAGCACTGCAGGATCGGTTTCCAGCATCAGTCCGCCAATAGATTCTCTTACTAATTTGTAACCGGTAAAGATAATATTAAGAGCGATAATAATTGCAACAAGCGGATCAATAAATTTTAAATCGGTTATAATCACTAGAATTATTCCGATAATTACTCCTATGCTTGTTGCTGCATCTGTTAATACGTGTTTACCATCCGCAGTAAGAGTAATTGAGTTGGTTAATTTGCCTGTTCTTATCAGGTAATATCCAAGTATAAAGTTAATAAAGCCGGCTCCGCCTATTAAAATAACACCGGTATTTAATGAGTGCAGCTCAGAAACTCCGATTAAATCTTTAACTGCTTCATAAATAATAATTCCAGCTGCAAGAACAATCAGAAATCCCTCGATGCCAGCTGAGAAATACTCAACATTACCGTGACCGTAAAGATGAGAATCATCTGCTGGTTTTGCACTTATTATTATGCTGAACAGTGCCATTACTGTTGCTGCAATGTGAACGACCGACTCTGCAGCATCGGAAAAAATTGCAGCCGAACCGGTGATAAGATAAGCACCAACTTTTACAACAAACATCCCTATTCCTGTAGTCAGCGAAATGTAAGCTGCTTTTTTCCTGAAATTGTATTGATTATCCCGGTTCAATTTTAATTATGCGTCAAGTGAGTTTTTATCAATTAACTACAATATAAATCCAAACTAATTCTTCAAAATGAATTCTCTATCATCAGGTCTTTTAGCATTAAAAATTCTCTGTAATTCTTCGTAGGCAAACTGGCTGCCTCGCTGCGCTGCGAGCTTTAAGTAATTTACAGCTTCAGGTAAATATTTTGTTGTACCTGTTCCATGCTCGTAGCAAAGACCAATAGATACCATTGCAAATAGTGAGCCTTCTGCTGCTGCAGCTGAAACAAGTTTAAAATCGTTTTGTCTTTCTGTTTCGATGAGCGAATCAAATAAACGGGATGCAGCCAGTCTTATCCCGGCTTCCTTGCTTCCAAGTCCGGCGGCTGTTTCCCAAATTCTTATTCCCTGCTCTATGTTGGTAGGTTGATAACGCCCGGTGTAATAATTCAGCCCGGCTTCTATCATTGCAGGCAGGTAGTAGTTGTTTGCTGATTTATCCAGAAGCTTCAAAGCATCGTCAATAACAATCCGGTGGTCAAATCCTAAGGACGTTAAACCATACCAAACAAACTGTGCAGCGGGGTTGCCCTTATCAGTTTCTGATTGAACAAGATTGAGGAACTCAATTGACTGAGAAAGTTTCCAAAACAAATGAGCTGCTTTCGGGGAATCGTTGCGAAGCGCCCTGTAGTAAAAAACAGATGCCTCAAGCAAATCTTTCCTGAAGTAGATACCTTTTTCGTATAATCTTCCGAGTAATGTCTGCGCTTCCGGGCTGCCATTTTCTGCAAGTTTAAAAACAATATCCAATCTCCGGGCAGTAATAAAGGCGTCCAGAGTCTTTAGTGAATCCGATTTGAGTTCTCTTATTAAGCTATCTGCTCCGCTGATTTCTAAATCAGCTATCAACATGCTGTCTGTTATTTCAACCATAGAATCAGTCAGAGCATCGAAATCGATAAATACGAGTCCTAGCGAGGAAGTGAGATTTTCATCAGGATCGCTTACAGGTTTGATATTGTTTCCGGTTTTTCCTTCAACAAATAATGAATCCACTTCCGGTTTAGATATTCTTGATTCAAGCTGGGATAGAATTTCTTTAGCCGGCTCGTAATCTCCATTGGCTGATTCTTTAATCCAGTAGTAAGCACTATTCCAATCGCGTGCAACTGTAAGATTATCGGTATACAATACGCCAACTACATACTGAGCCTGCACCATTCCATCCTCTGCAGCACTTTTAAAATACTTGAAAGCTAAAAACGGGTTCCAGTCTACTCCGATTCCGTTTATGAGCATAATAGCATAATTGTATTTTGCGGAAGTCAGATTTTTTTCGGCAGCCTTTTTTATCCAGTAAACTGCCTCTGCCGTATCGGCAGGAATCCCTTCTCCTAATAAATAGCGAAGACCGAGCTCGTGCTGAGCCAAAACATCGCCTGCGTTGGCTTCTTGTGTGAGCTTAAATTTCTGCCAAATCTGGTAAGCAAGCTCTGGTCGGTAGAAGTATGGCGATGTCTGAGTAGATCGTTTATTTTTAAATGCAAGACTACCGGTTGTGTCCTGGGCATTTATGTATTGGTCAACAAAAACGTTAGCAGCAATTAATGCTATTAAAATTAATCTCAAAGCGAAGGTTGAACGGAAGCTTAACAAGTAATAATTATGATATTAACGGTAATTAAAATTTTAGATAGAATAAATATTCGTAAAGTTTAAAGTAAAAATAACTGATGATGTTGATGAGTATCAAGTGATAAAAAAAATGGGCAAAGTTGTAATTGGTTCTATCTTTTTTTCTTCTGAAAATACTGCTTCATCGGTTTGAAGTAAAAAGTTTTCCAGCCTTTTTCATACTTCTTTTCATCGCCGGGGGGAATTTGTGAGTGAATGAAAGTTACTTTTGTTCCGTTATTATGTTTTTCAAAAAGAATTTCAAGTCTTGAATCAGGAAAGGATTCATGGAAATCTGTAGTCCGCCATGCCTGCACTATTCTTCCATATGGCTGAAGTACAAGATTTATACCGGAAATATATCCGTTTCCGGCTGTAAATTTACCGCCTATTCTTCCATCTATCAGGGCTTTGCTTCCGGTAAACCCGGAATGCAGTGAGCTGCTTAGCCAGGCGTCATACAGTCGTTTAGCCGTAACAGGGAAAATTGCGCTTATTTTAATCTGAGGTTGCAATTAACAGAATCCTTTCACATAAGAATAGTAAAAAACCAGACATTTGCCAAATATTTTTTTCTCTGAGGATTTTTAAGTAAGAATTTCAACGCAAAATTAAATTGAGTAAATAGTTTTGTTAGATTGCTAATAAATAGTCCGTGCTCTATATTTGAAGGCAAAAAAAAATTAAATGGCGCGCAGTAAAAAAGTTAAATTTTTATTTATTACCGGAGGTGTTGTTTCCTCTCTTGGAAAAGGAATTACTGCCTCCTCTCTCGGCCTGCTTCTAAAACAGCGTGGTTTTAGTGTTACTATCCAGAAATTTGACCCTTATATAAATGTGGACCCCGGTACGATGAGCCCTTTTCAGCATGGCGAGGTTTATGTAACTGATGACGGAGCTGAAACTGATTTAGATCTTGGTCATTATGAAAGATTTTTAGACGTAAGCATGTCTAAAGCAAATAATACTACCACGGGGCAGATATACTACGAAGTAATTACTAAAGAAAGAAGAGGAGACTATCTTGGTGCAACGGTCCAGGTAATTCCTCACATTACCGATGAAATAAAAAGAAGATTAAAAAGATTAAGCGAGTTAGGCGATTACGAAGTTATTATAACCGAAATCGGCGGAACTGTTGGCGATATTGAAAGTCTTCCGTTTATAGAGGCGATTCGTCAGCATATGCTCGAATACGGCAGGGCAAATTCTATGTGCATTCATGTTACGCTTGTTCCGTACATTGCTTCTGCTGGAGAAGTAAAAACTAAGCCGACACAGCACAGCGTAAAAAATCTTCTCGAGCTTGGTATACAACCCGACGTGCTCATTTGCCGCTCTGAAAAAAGGCTTTCCAAAGAGATAAGAGAGAAAATAGCACTGTTCTGCAATGTTGATTCAAAAGCAGTTATTTCTGCTTACGATGTTCCGTCAATCTATGAAGTTCCGCTAGTATTTCAGAAGGAAAAAATGGATTCGCTCGTTTGCAGCAGGCTGCATCTTCCTGATAGAAAGATCAAACTTGATGAATGGAATGTCTTTGTTGAAGGTATAAGAAACCCTGTTAATGAAATTGAAATTGCAGTTTGCGGAAAGTATATAACTCATCTCGATGCGTATAAAAGCATTATGGAAGCTTTTATACATGCTGGTGCAGAAAATCAGGTTAAAGTAAAAGTAAGAGCCGTTAATGCGGAAGAATGCGAAGAGCGAGACCTTAAAGATTTGCTCAGCGGTGTAAGCGGCGTATTAGTGCCCGGTGGTTTTGGAGAAAGAGGAATTGAAGGAAAAATTAAAGCTGTAAGATTTGCCAGGGAAAATGATATTCCGTTTTTCGGGATTTGTCTTGGTCTGCAATGTGCTGTTGTAGAATTTGCCCGGAATGTTTGCGGTCTTAGAAATGCAAACAGTTCCGAGTTTCGAAATACGAAATACAATGTAATCGATCTTATGCCGAACCAGAAAGATGTAAAAGAAAAAGGCGCAACTATGAGGTTGGGAGCTTATCCCTGTAGCATTGAAGACAATACCAAAGCTTACCAGGCATACAAGAAAAATTATATTTTCGAAAGACACAGGCACCGTTATGAAGTCAATAACAAATTCAGAAGAAAGCTCGTTGATAACGGCCTGGTATTAAGCGGCTTATCACCCGACAGGGAACTGGTTGAAATGATTGAGCTGCCAGATAAAAGATGGTTTGTTGCCTGCCAGTTTCACCCGGAGCTTAAATCGCGTGCCACCAATGCTCATCCGCTTTTCAGGGAATTTGTCAGGGCTGCAATTGAATATTCCAAAGATACAAATAACCCGGATTAACTAATGCGGATTAATAAAACTTCGAACAATTAAAAATAATGCTGTGCCCTTCCAGAAGAATTAAAATTTATACGGTTCTGATTTCAGTTTTCTTACTTTTAACTGCCTCTGAAAACCTGCACGGGCAGGTAAAATCATTAAATAAAATTAATAGCGGGCTTAACTTTCTTTATAATTTTAATTTTGAATCCTCGGATAAAGCTTTTAATGATTTTATCCGGTTAAATCCGGATCATCCCGCAGGATATTATTATAAATCCATTAAGTTCCTCTGGTATTACCTCGATAACAGGAATGAGGAATGGCGTAATAAATTCTTTGCTTATACCGATACAGCGTTAGTCAAATTTGAAAACATAATCGAAAAAGATTCATCTGATATTTTCAGTTATTACATCTGCAACTCTGTCTATTATCAGCGTGCAGCAGCTTATACTCGCGGCGAAGATTACCTGAGCGCTTTATGGGCAATAAAGACTTTTCAATTCTTTAATGAAAAATCTTTAGATATTGACAGCCTTTACTACGATTCATATATGTGTCTTGGATTGTACAATTTTGCAATTTCGCAGGCACCACGTTCCTGGCAGTGGGCATTAGATCTTACAGGAATCGGCGGCGATAGGAAAGCAGGGCTGGATTATCTTAAACTTGCCTATAATAAAGGAAAATTCTCTAAAGTAGATGCTCAGTTTTTTCTGTCACAGATATATGCAGAATTCTTTCTTAACTTCATAGAATCTGAAAAGTATCTTAAATCTCTTTGTGCAAAGTATCCGCGAAACCTTTTATTCAGATATTCACTGGGTAACCTGCAGGTGAAAAAATACGATCTGAAATCTGCAATTAAGAATTATGAATTCGTTGCCAGGTCAGATGATTCAATATTTATTCAGCTTAAAAATTATTCTCTTATGGCTCTCGGAGATGTATTTTATATAAAAAATGATTTTGATTCTGCAGAGACTTTTTATAAGTTATTCCTGGAAAGATCCCTCGACGATCATCTGAGGGGAATCACAGCTTTACGACTGGGTTTATGCTATATGTTCCTCGGTGAGATAAAAGAAGCAATAAAATATTTTGAGCAGGCAGATCAGGGTAATCTGGATCTTGATGAAGATGTATACGCAAAAATTATGAGTGAAAAGTACCTTGAAGATTTACCCGATGCGATTGAGCTGAAATTAATCCGTTATAGAAATTTGCTTGATTCCGGGAAATTCAGAAATGCCATCGATTCTCTCGAAACTTTGAACAAGGTTGTATTATCCGATTCTGTTAGAGCTGAACTTATGCTGTATATAAGTGAAGCAAACTATCATCTTGGAAAATTCAGGCAGTCTCTGGAATATGCTGTAAGCCTTTTAAGTTTTGAAAACTGTGACACCCGTGTGAAAGCTTTTGCCTGTTATAATGCTGCACTCGCAAGCAGAGAGCTTAAAAAATCAGAAGATGCAAAGCTGTTTATTAAATATGCATCTAATTACAAGGGATTCTTGTTCGAAAATAAACTGACCGACCGTTTAAATGCTTTGCTCTATCAGCTAAGCAACTAACGGAAGTATCCAAAGGAAATTTGATTATTTTTTGTTGTTTAGTTAGCTTTGGCAAAATTATTTTTATAAGAACGTGTTTTCACTCGCGGTATTTGTATCAGGCCGGGGATCTAATTTAAAAGCATTATTAAGTTCACCTAAGCTGCAGAATTTAATAGAGGTTAAAGCTGTTGTTAGTAATAAATCAGATTGTCCGGCTTTTGAAATAGCAAAGAGTTATTCTATACCGGTTTACAGTGTTGGTACGAAGGAAGGTTTTTTAAGTTATCAAGAGGTGAGGAATCTTTTATTAAAAAACGAAACCGATTTAATTGTGCTTGCGGGGTATCTGAAATTAATCCCTGCTGAGTTTATCAGGTCTTTCAGGCATAAAATAATTAATATTCACCCAGCCCTTCTTCCTTCTTTTGGCGGACCGGGAATGTACGGAATGTATATCCACCAGGCTGTTTACAATTCATCGGTTCAGGTATCCGGTGCCAGTGTACATTTTGTGGATGAATCTTACGACACAGGTAAAATAATTGCGCAAAGATGTGTAGAAATTTCGGATTGCAGCTCACCTGAAGAAATTGCCGGACGCATTTTGAAGATTGAACACGAACTATTGCCGGATGTGGTTGAAAAGTTTGCACTTGGTAAAGTTTTTGTTGATGGACTAAGAGTTCGGATTATTAATTAGCTTTTTTTCTTAAATACTTTTTTGTGGTTGTTGCGTTGACTAAAACAGCACTGTTAAGCGTTTCGGATAAAACCGGCATTACTCAATTTGCACGGGCACTCTCCGATTTCGGATATAATATTATTGCCACCGGTAACACTGCCAGAACCCTTGAATCTGCAGGGATAATTGTTCGTGATGTTAGTGACTTAACCGGGTTCCCCGAAATTTTTGGAGGGAGAGTAAAAACAATTCATCCCAAAATCAGCGGTGGAATACTGATGCGCCCTGATAATTCCCGGGATTTGACTGAAGCAGAAGAAAACGGAATTTTCCCTATTGATATCGTTTGTGTAAACCTTTATCCATTTAAAAAAGTTTCTTCAAATTCTCTTGCATCACTCGATGAATTAATTGAAAATATTGATATTGGAGGTCCGGGTTTAATCAGGGCAGCTGCAAAAAATTACCGGTTCGTTTCAGTACTTACCGATCCCGTTCAATATCAACCGTTTCTTCAGGAACTAAGTAACGGTTGTATCTCAGAAGAAACAAGAATGAAATTAGCTATTGAAGCATTCTCAATTACCGCAGATTATGATGTTCATATTGCAAACGTATTGGAAAATAAATTCGGATTTTCAAAAACACACATCAGGCTGAGTTATCCGTTGAACAGTGGTTTACGTTACGGGGAGAATCCTCATCAGAAAGCTTTGGTCTTCGGAAATTTTTTTGATCACTTCCGGCTGCTGCACGGCAAAGAGCTTTCTTACAATAATATCCTGGATTTAATTGCGGCAGTTGAACTGACTGAAGAATTAGGAGAAAATTCTTCAGTAATTATCAAGCACAGTAATCCAGCCGGTGCAGCTATCGGTTCAGATTCATTTGATGCTTATATTAAAGCACTGAGATGCGATCCTGTTTCTGCATTTGGTGGAATTGTGGCTTTTGCAAACAGGGTAGATCATAGTTTAGCGGAAAAGCTGAATGAAATATTTTTAGAAGTAATCTGTGCGCCTGAATTTTCAGATGATGCCCTTCAAATTTTAAAGAAGAAGAAAGACCGGAGAATCATCAGGCAGGAAAAATCTGTTATTAACCAGGAAGTCCAATATAAATCTATTCCCGGAGGAATTATTTTGCAGGATTATGACCGGATGGATTTGATTAATGAAAACCTGAAATTCGTTACAGATAAAAAACCATCGGATAAAGAACTTGAAGATTTGAAGTTTGCCTGGAAATTGGCTAAACACACAAAATCCAACGCAATAGTATTTTGCAAAGATAAAGCTGCTTTAGGTGTTGGTGCTGGGCAAATGTCAAGAATTGATTCTGTAAAGATTGCAAAAATTAAAGCAGCTGAACATCGCCTGGAATTAAACGGGTCTGTGGCGGCTTCGGATGCATTTTTTCCTTTTGCCGACGGACTGATTGAAATTGTAAAATGCGGCGCAGTTTCGGTTATTCAGCCGGGCGGATCAGTGCGTGACCAGGAAGTTATTGATGCTGCAAATAAAAATAATATTTCAATGGTATTCACCGGAATACGGCACTTTAAACATTAAGAGGAGATATGGGCATACTTGACATTTTTTCAACCGACATTGCTATAGACCTGGGAACAGCTAACACGCTTATTTATGTTAAAGGTAAAGGAATTGTATTAAACGAGCCGTCTATCGTAGCATTTGATAAAAGCACTAAACGAATAATTGCTCTTGGTAATAAAGCAAAGGAAATGCAGGGCAGGGAACACAAGGAGATTAAAGTAACGCGCCCAATGCGTGATGGTGTAATTGCAGATTTTGAAATTGCCGAAGGAATGATAAGAGCATTTATTAAAAAAGTGAAAGCAGGAGCTATAACCAGCAGACGAGTGGTAGTTGCAGTACCAAGTGGAGTTACAGAAGTTGAAAAAAGGGCAGTTAGAGATAGTGCAGAGCATGCAGGTGCCAAGGAAGTACATCTGATTGCCGAGCCCATGTCTGCCGCAATCGGCATTGGAATTGACGTTGCAGCACCAGTCGGCAGCATGATTATTGATATCGGAGGTGGAACTACAGAAATAGCCGTAATTGCTCTTTCAGGAATTGTAAACGAAGAATCTATCCGTATTGCAGGCGACGAGATGAACTATGCAATAATGCAGTTCTTTAAAAGAAACCATAACATTCTTATCGGTGAACGAACGGCAGAGGCAATAAAATGCGAAGTCGGTTCTGCAGTGCCGTTAAAGGAAGAAATTACTATTCAGGTTAAAGGCAGAGACCTGGTCGGTGGCATACCGAAAACTACCGAAGTAAGCTCGGTTGAAATCCGTGAAGCACTAAATGAATCCATTGTTCAGATTGTCGATACAGTAAGGCAAACGCTTGAAAGAACACCTCCCGAATTATCAGCCGATATTCTTGACAGAGGAGTAATGTTAACGGGCGGTGGTGCTTTGCTGAAAGGACTTGATGAAAGGATTAGAATGGAAACTAATCTGCCTGTTCATGTTGCCGACGATCCGCTTACTGCAGTGGTTCGCGGTGCGGGAAAAGTAATCGAAGATTTGAATGAATATTCAAAAGTGCTGTTCCGAAACAGAAGATATTAATGTTTAAACTCTTTTCATATGTCTGGGATAATTTCAAAGAGTATGTAGTTCTGGTAATTCTTGTAATTCTATGCCTCATTCTGCTAACACAAAATAATAATCCACAAGTGCAGAAAGTAAGGGCAGTTGCATTCGGGGGATTTGCTACCGTTACAACTATTGTCTACGATTTATTTAATACCACTCAGATTAAAAAAGAAAATGAAGAACTACGTAAAATTAATGCCGAACTGATGATGCAGATAAGTTCATTAAGGGAAAACGGAATTCTCAATCCCGAACTGACTGAACTTGCAGCCTTCAAAGACAGTTCAGCATTACCACTTGAACCAGCAATTGTTGTTTCGAGAACTATTTCCCAGATTCAAAGCACAATCACAATTAACAAAGGTTCTAAAAACGGAATTAAACCCGGTATGCCCTTAATCAATCACAAGGGATTGGTAGGTTTGATTGTTTCTGCTGCGGAGGACTTTGCAATTGCAAGAACCCTGAAAAATATTGATTTAACGTTAACTGTTAAAAATGAAAGAAGCCGTATAGACGGAATAATGAAATGGGATGGTGAAAAACTTGTAATTATTAATGTTCCCGGTACGTATGATTATGAAAAAGGTGATAGGATTGTTACATCTGAAATCAGCTCCATTTTTCCTGTTCCAATTCCGGTTGGATCAGTAATAGAAATAGAAGTAGAAAGAACCGGTCTGCTTAACAGAATAATCGTTGCACCTTTTGCTGATATTATAAGTGTAGAATATGTTTTTATCCTGAAGATGATCCAAAGCGTAAAAAAGAAAGAACTAGAATTGAATTTTCTTAACAGGCAATGAAAATAAAATATCTGATCCCGGTTTTTGTGCTTATTCCTTTGATGATTATACAGCTCACCATAATACCTTTAATTGCAATAGAAGGAATCGGGCCAGATCTTCTTCTGATTACACTGGTTTACTTTTCTATTTCATACGGACAATTGTTCGGAACAATGCTGGGAGCTTTTTACGGGTTAGCTTTCGATCTGATCACCGGCAGCCTCATCGGAAGCAGTATGCTTGCCAAGACAGTAACGGGGTTTACTGCTGGATATTTTTCAACTGAAGCAAAAAGAGAAAAATATCTTTATACTTATGCTTTCTCTATTGCGGTATTTCTGTGTGGAATAGTAAACTCATTTATATTTTCTTTCTTTTCAATTATAGATTTTAATATGAATTTTATTTCGGTGCTTTTCAACCATAGTTTACTGCCTTCAATTTATTCTTCAGCAATCAGCCTGTTGGCAGTATTCGTACCTCACAGAAGGAGCTATACTTGAAATCGGAATTTTTTGGTTCCAACAGACGGAATGCAATTATTTATTTTATAATTATTTCAAGTCTCAGTGTGCTGGCATTCAGATTATTCCAGATGCAGATTGTAAGCAGGGAAGAATACGAAATGAAATCTTCCGATAATAGTGTTAAGAGTATTGAGCTGGATGCATTCAGGGGATCATTTTATGACAGGAACTTTAATCTGCTTGTAAGCAATTCACCAACATACACCCTCGTTATAACACCTGCCGATTATGATACAATGTTAAACAGCATTATTGAAGCGGCAATTGACGAAGAAGGCGGTTATTTAAGAAATTTCTTTTACAAAAACAGGCTTTATTCTAAATATCTTCCTCTCAAAGTGAAAAGAGATGTTGATTTCGGCGCTATATCCTGGCTTGAAGAAAATTCTGAACATCTGCCCGGCGTGGATTACATTGTAGAACTTCACAGAAATTATCCGGCAGGAATAAATGCAGCACATTCGTTCGGGTACACAAAAGAAATTACTGCCGAACAGCTTGCCGCCAATAAAGATATTTATAAACAGGGTGATTATGTTGGTCATAATGGCATTGAAAAAACCTATGAAAAATTTCTGCGCGGAAAAAAAGGTTATGAATATATACTCGTTAATTCCAGGCGAAAAGAGATTGGAAGTTTTAACAATGGCGCATCGGATATATTGCCGGTAAACGGACGCGATTTGGTTCTGGGTTTAGATGCTGAAACTCAGCGGGTTGCCGAGGCCGAATTTTTAAATAAACGTGGCGCACTCGTTGCTATTGAACCTTCAACCGGTGAAATAATTGCATTTGTAAGTGCCCCGGAATATGACCTCTCTGAATTTTCATTCATTACACCCAAAGAATTCATTAGCGATCTTTACAGCGACCCCTCAAAACCTCTGTTTAACAGGGTTACAATGTCTGTTAATCCGCCGGGTTCAACTTTCAAATTGCTCTCAGCTATTGCTGCACTCGATCTTGGGTTGGTAGATTTATCATATACAACTTTTTGCGGCGGAGGATTTACTTACGGCAGATTCTTTAAGTGTCATGGATCTCATGGCCCAGTAAATATTATTCGTGCAATCGAGAAATCCTGCAATACTTTTTTTTACAGGTTAATTTATAAGATTGGGTTGGAGAGATGGAAAAATTATGCTGATAAATTTGGCTTCAGCAAAAAAACACAGATAGATATCTCAGAAGAGGTTCCGGGTTTCATTCCTGATGAAAATTATTATATAAAAAAGTACGGTGAGAACTGGCCTAAGAGCATAATGGCAAGCCTTGGTATCGGGCAGGGAGAAGTAAGCGTTACTCCGATCCAGTTGGCTCAATTTGTTGCTCTCATAGCAAACAATGGTACGTCATTTACTCCGCATCTTGTTAAGGGTTATCTCGATAAAAATAAAAATAAACTTGTTCCTTTTGATTTTTCACCCATAAATACTCAAATCGATAAATCAGTTTTTAAAATTGTAAAAGAAGGAATGTTTCTCGTGGTAAACGGAAGCGGAACAGCTACCCATATAAAACTTCCGGATATAGAGATTTCCGGTAAAACGGGTACTGCGCAAAATCCTCACGGCAATGACCATGCGTGGTTTGTTGCGTTTGCACCGTTTGATAATCCTAAAATAGCACTTGCTGTAATTGTAGAAAATGTAGGGTTTGGCGGAACTCACGCCGCACCAATTGCAAAAAAAGTAATTGAAACTTACTTACGAGGTTTAAATGAAAACAGTAATATGCCCGATAACAAAATAGCGAAACTCAATTAATTAATATTTTATGCGGATTGATTATAACCTAAAAGATAAATTCGATTTCGGATTGCTGCTTTCAGTCTCCGTTTTATTTTGTTTTGGACTTCTGGCTATTTACAGTTCAACTGTTAACAATCCTGCTGCACATGCCAATTTTATTAAACAAGTTGTTTGGGCCGTAATTGCTTTGGTTATTTTCTTTGTTACCTACTCTCTGCCCACAAATACATTTAAGTCGATTGCAATCCCTGGTTATTTACTCTCCGTATTTCTGCTTCTGGCGGTTTTAATAATTGGTAAACAAATCTCAGGCTCAAAAAGCTGGATAATTATTGGTCCGTTAGGTTTTCAGCCATCAGAACTTGCAAAAATTATGACAATTTTAGCTATTGCACGTTACTTAAGCAGAAATAATTCTGATATTGATTCATTCAAAGATATAATAGCTGCTGCCTTAATTGGTCTGCTGCCAATGGCTTTAATTTTAATCGAACCGGATGTTGGTACTTCCCTTGTATTCATCGGTGTGATATTAGTTCTGGTATTCTGGAAGGGGATTAGCCTGTTCTCGCTTTTCGTGATTTTATCTCCGGTATTTATAGCAATTTCGGCCATATTCGGATTTGTTTATTTTATTGTTGGGTTAAGTATAGTTATTGCTTTCCTGGTAATCTTTAAGAAGGATTTATTCTTCAGTGCTTCAATTTTTGCTTTGAACCTTGCAGGCGGTTTTTTTGCAGATTATATTTATAGTATTCTCAGCCCTCATCAACAAAAAAGAATTCAAACCTTCATAGATCCTATGACTGACCCTCTTGGTTCCGGTTACAACATTATTCAGGCAAAAGTCGCCATAGGTTCGGGTGGTTTAACAGGAAAAGGATTTCTACAAGGGCATCAGACACAGCTGCAATTTATTCCGGAACAGTGGACAGATTTTGCATTTTGTGTAATCGGCGAAGAATTTGGTTTTATTGGAAGTATTATAATCTTATCGATGTTTCTGATATTATTCTTAAGGGTTTTAAAAATAGCGTTCAGTTCTAAAGACGAATTTCTCAGCCTGGTTTCGGTTGGAATTTTATCCGTGTATTTCATTCACTTCCTGATTAACCTGGGAATGGTTGTTGGTATTTTGCCGGTTATTGGAATTCCTTTACCGTTTCTAAGCTATGGAGGCAGTTCGCTGCTGGTTAATATGTTTATGCTTGGAATTGTTGAAAATATTTATCGCACTCGCAAAAACTATACTTGAGTTAATTTTATGAAAGCAATAGAGAAGCTGGAAAATGCAAATTCTGATGGTAAATATATTTGTGTAGGGCTTGATACCGAAATTTCTAAAATTCCTGTTCACCTGAAGAGTACGGAAAATCCCATACTTGAGTTTAACAAGCAGATTATAGAGGCAACAAAAAACCTGGCTGCCGCTTACAAGATTAACCTTGCGTTTTATGAAAGTAATATACTTCAATATCAGAAAACTCTTGAGCTTACCCTGGCTTCAATTCCCGCTGATGTTCTCATTATTGCTGACGGCAAAAGAGGAGATATCGGAAACACTTCCCGCTTGTATGCCGAATCGGTTTTCAATCAACTTAATTTTGATGCCGCAACTCTTAATCCCCTTATGGGCAAAGATTCGCTTGAACCTTTTTTACATTATTCAGATAAGTTAAATTTTATACTGGCACTTACTTCAAATCCCGGTTCATCGGATTTTCAGAAGCTTAAGCTTAATGACGGGGCTAAACTCTATCAGCATATTATTAAAAAGATAAAAGAATGGAATGAAAACTCTAATTGCGGAATTGTTTTCGGAGCTACCAATTTAGAAGAACTATCTGAAAATCTTGATTTAATAAATGCACTTCCGCTTTTAATCCCCGGTATCGGTGCTCAGGGTGGAAATCTTAAAGATTTATGTAAAATATTATTTTCATCACGCGATAAACTTTTCCTGATAAATGTTAGCAGGGGAATTCTTTACAAAAGTAAGAATGAAAATTTTGCTTCTGCCGCCGGGAGTGAATTATCTTCACTTAACGAAATCCTGAAAGCAAGCAGTAAATAAGCAAAATCTGCAACCGGCATTATCTATTTCACCGGAAATAATTTACATTCGAGGTATTGAATTATTCGTTTATTACTCCTGAAAAAGATTTTATGTTAACTTATATTCATAATGCAGTTTATTCTTCAATTATTACGATATGAAAATAAAGGAAACCATAGTTTACGAGATATGGAAAGACAGTAAATTCAGGAAAAATCCTGTTACTTCTGATGGCCAGGTAATTGAGATAGTTGATCCCGGAATTCAGAATAAAGACTTAGCCGGACCGGACTTTTTAAATGCAAGAGTTAAATTTGGAAATATCACCTACCTTGGTGATATAGAAATTGATGCAAAATATTCCGATTGGAAATCTCACGGTCATTACTTCGATAAAAAATATAATAAAGTTATTCTTCATATTTCTATTTCAGATGAAAAAATCCAGCCGTTCGTTTATACAAAAGATAACAGGAAAATCAATTCTATTAATCTCTTAAAATTCATTGATGAGGATATAGGTAAAACTTTGCATGAAGCCGTTAGCCTTGAACAGCAGAACCGATCTTATTATATGCCCTGCACAGGCAGGAATTCTTCGATACCAGGTAAGACAAAAATAAATTTTCTGGTTGATCTAGGCATAGAACGTTTTCAAAATAAATCCCGGAGGACTCTTGAGAGAATCAAGCAAATGATTTATTTAAGGGAGATGAACATCAGGGAGCCGGTTGTACGCTATGATTTCGGTGAAGATTTCATGAACCGGAAGTTCAAACCAAAGGATTTTTCTGATGTCTCGATCTGGCAGCAGATTGTGTATGAATCGATTTTCGAAGCGCTGGGCTATTCCAAAAATAAAGATATGATGCTAAAACTATCCAGGGCGGTTAATATTAGCTTTCTGCAGCAGTTCAAGGATGAAAGTAATTTTATTGAGATCCTGGAAAGCATTCTTCTTAATGTAGGAGGATTACTGCCAGATAAGATATCCTTTGACGATGAAAGATCTGCCGATTATGTAAGAAAATTAACTGAATTATGGAACAGTATAAAGCATAAGTACGATGGGCTAAGCTTCAAACAGGAACAGTGGCACTTTTTCAAGCTGCGTCCGCAAAATTTTCCAACCATCAGGATAGCCGGCGGTGCAAGGCTGATTGACAAATTATTAAATGAAAATTTATTTAATGATATTCTTGCTATTTTTGAATACGATGGTTTCCCTAAGGATCAGACATTAAAGTTAAGGAACCTGCTGGTAATTGAGGCAGAAGATTTCTGGCTGGATCATTTTGTTTTTGACAGACCTTCAAAAGAAAAGCTGAACTATTTTATCGGGGTTGCACGTGCCGATGAGATAATTATTAATGTGCTGCTGCCGGTGTTGGTAATTTACTTTGAAATATTTTCGCAGAATGATGAGGTGAAAAGAGTCAAGGAGTTGTACATCAATTATAATCAAAAAACTTCTAATCAGGTAGTAAACCAGGTAAATGATGTTTTGAATTTAGGTCGCTCTAAAGACAGAAGTATATGTTACCAGGGAATGATTGAACTTTTTAGGAATTATTGTGTAAAAGAAAGATGTTTGGATTGTAAAATAGGGAAGCAGATATTCGACTAATTTTCACTCGTTAAACTTTTTATCTCATCCCTTATCTTTGCCGCACGTTCATATTCTTCATTTTCTATAGCCTCGCGTAGCTTATTTTGCAGCGATGCCAATTTTGTTTCTTTGGTTACAGGCTTTTTATTTTTACCCGACAAAGGTGCAATATTTGATATGCCGGTTTCATCGCTTTCTTCCGATGGAACAAAAGCCGCTGCCTGAAGAACGGCAGCAGAAACGTAAATAGGAGCCTGTGCGCGAACCGCAAGAGCAATAGCATCGCTCGGTCTTGCATCAATTTCCTGCGTAAACCCGGAGACTTCCAGAATTATTTTTGCATAAAATGTATTTTCTCTAAGTTCGTCAACAATAACTTCAATTACCGAGGCACCAAGGTTATCAGTCAATTGCTTAAGCAAGTCATGAGTTAATGGTCGTGGAGGTTTTATTCCTTCAATTTCAAGTGCAATTGCTTGTGCTTCAAATGCACCGATAATTATCGGTAATCTTTTATTCCCGTCAATCTCCTTCAGCAAAATGGCATATGCGCCGCCGGTAGAAGGACTCGATGATAAACCAAGTATTTCACATTGAATTTTCTGCAAAAAAATATCCTGTTATGTTTGTCTGACCTTTTTTACTTCTTCAATTAAAGCCGGAAGAATTTCGAACAAATCACCGACTATTCCGTAATCAGCAATATTAAAGATAGGTGCATCTTTATCTTTATTTATTGCTACAATATATTTTGATGATGACATACCTGCAAGGTGCTGTATAGCCCCCGAAATTCCGCATGCAACATATAAAGTTGGTGAAACAGTTTTGCCGGTTTGACCAACCTGTTCCCTGTGAGGTCTCCAGCCGGCATCAACAACAGCTCTGGAAGCACCAACCGCTCCTCCGAAAGCCTCTGCAAGTTTTTCAATCAGATGATAATTCTCCGGGCCTTTTATTCCTCTGCCGCCCGAAACAATAATATCAGCTTCAGCAACATCAAGTTTACCTTCTGCTTTTTTAAATTCAACAACTTTTGAGCTAAGGTTTGGTGAACCTATTGGCTTTTCATTTATCGATAAATCTCCGGAATTTTCTGATGGTGAAGCTTTAAATACATTTGGCCTTATGCTTATAACTTTTTTATCACTTATCAGCTTAACATCAATCAATGCTTTGCCCGCATAAATTGGTCTTGTTGCAATTATCTCGTTTGATGCTGATTCTATTTTTATGCAATCCATCAAACAGCCGGCATCAAGCTTAATGCTAACCCTAGGGGCAAGATCTTTACCCATAGATGTGTTTGAAAAGATTAATAAATCTGCACCGGATTCAATTACAAATTTGCTTATCGCTTCAGAATAGGCTGAAGATGAATAGTTTGCTAATTGATCGCTTTTAAGGTGAGTAGCTGTCTTTATACCGTACTTTGAAATCTCTGGCAGATTGTTGATTTCATTCCCAACTACTAAGGCTTCAGCGCTGATGCTCATCTGTGATGCTAATTTTGATGAAAGGCTGCATACCTCAAATGCAGACCGTTTTAATTTTCCTTCTCTTTGCTCTAGAACTGCAAGTATTTTTTTTGCCATAACAGAAAATTCCTCTAAATAACTTTCGCTTCTTCTTTAAGTAATTTAACAAGCTCGGAAACGGCTGATACATCGGTTCCGATTATCCTGCCGGACTGTTTAGGCGGCGGTAGATACATCCTTATTATTTCAACGGAAGCAGGAACTTTAGCTGCAGCTTTCTCTGTAATTGTCTTTTTCTTTGCCGCCATTATTCCTTTCAGTGATGCATAACGTGGTTCGTTTAGACCTTTCTGGCAGGTTACTACCACGGGCAGGCTGGTTTGAACTACTTCACGTCCACCTTCAATTTCACGTTCAGCAATTACCTGCCGATCTGTTAATTCAAACTTAACGACAACCGACACACAATTATAGCCAAGTAATTCGGCCGTTAACTGACCGGTAATTGAATTATCGTAATCCACTGATTGCTTTCCCATAAATACCAGTTCCGCCCCAATATTTTTAATCTCATCTGCAAGTGCTTTTGCTACACTTATGGAATCTCCCGGCTGCTCATCCTTCAGAAGAACTCCGCTGTCAGCTCCCATTGCAAGAGCTTTTCTTATCGTTTCTTTACTATTTTCGTTACCTAAGGTTAGAACAATTACTTCTCCCTGACCCAGTTTTTCCTTTGTTTTTAATGCTTCTTCGATAGCATATTCATCATATGGGTTTATAATAAAACTTACACCTGCAGATTCTATCGATTTACCATCAGGATTTATTTTGATACGTGTCGCAGTATCGGGTACACTGCTTACACATACTGCTATCTTCATTAATCCTCCGTTTATTACTTTAATTTGCCCTCAAAATATATAGTCCAAGGGCTATAAAAGCAATTTAAATCAATTAATTTTGAATATCTGTTTCTACTTTTCTTTAAAATTATTTGTTGAATAATTATTTTCGGTGCATGGATTTTCCAGTAAAAGAATTACCCGGCGTTACAATTACCGAAGAAAAGGAAACCACTGTTGGTGTCGAAAGCAGGGTTATTCTTTTCAATGATGACTGGCATACTTTCGAAGAAGTAATTTCACAACTAATAAAAGCCACGGGCTGTAGCTTTGAAGAAGCAAGGGATAAAACCTTTGAAGTTCATATTAAAGGTAAAGCAAATGTTTTTAGCGGCAGCATCCCAAGCTGTCTTAAAGTCTCGGGAATACTTGAAGAAATTGCCCTTCATACTCAGGTGCTTACCTGATTTACCCGGCCAGATTTTTGCTAATTATAGAAATTTTATTAAGAATTATACTGGTTGAATTTATATTATCAGTTTTACCGCTTTTTCTCATCTTTAGGACCGTACAATTCAGTTATCAGATAGTATAAGATAGAATCTTCGGTAATCGGGTATGTATATTTAATGTTTTCCGGTGGAGGTGGATTATCGTAGTCAAATCTCTGAAGCTCAGTATTATTCGCATCGAAATATTGTATTTTAAGAATACCATATTTTACGGTTGTTAAGTTAATGCAGTACAGTGTCTTCGATCTGTAAATTTCGCCCTCAATGTCCTCAATTGTTTTCGGTGGACGATGTGTTTCCAGAATCCAGATATTAAATTTATCGCTTTGCATTGTATCAAGTTTAGCGGCATCGTACCAGAATTTCGTTCCATTAGATGCTTCCACCATTTTCCATACGTGCTGTTCATCCTGCTGGGAATAGAGCAGTCTGCTTAACAGTAAAGATACGAACCAAAGTAAATATTTCAAGCTCATTATTAATCCAATTTTATTATTTAGTTGAAAATAATTAAAACTATAACTATTCTAATATAAAGATTTGTTCTCCAAATTTTATTTCCCGTCATATTTTAACATTGAAGGCTTAACTAGTTGTTCAGGAGTAAGTATTAACAGATTTGAATACTTTCTCACAGTTATTTATCTTCCTTCATTAACAGTTATCATTTCTCAATATTGATATATTTAGCAACTATTTTCTTAAATGTAAGAGTGAGAATAAGCAATTTTTCCAAAAAAGTGAAGTTTTTTGTGGTCTGATTATTTGTTAATAATTCAAAATTCCAAACAATAAGAGGTTCAACAATGCTAAAAAAAATTACTGTCTGTTTCAGCTTAATAATTCTGAGCTCTGTATCCACCTTCAGCCAAAATTATTATCTGGGGACTGGTACACCATCAGATCCTCAAAATACTTCCTGTGCTTCCTGTCATCACTCTTCCGGCATTGGTTCGCCGGTTTATAATGATTGGATTACTACGAAACATTCGGTTGCCCACGACTCCTTGACGCTCCCTTACTATGGCTATTCCTGCCTTCCATGTCATAATACCGGATGGGATATTACAGTAGTAAACTATGGCGCTGATGAGTATGTTGATTCGGTTGCCGGCAATGGTTTTACAGTTACTGACCCAACAAATTTTGCAAGAGTTAAAAACGTTGGATGCGAAGTTTGCCATGGCCCTTTGGGTACCGATGCGAGAGTTCTTTCTGGTGACCACTGGAATAGCACTGTAAATGTTCCCGATTATTCAGCGGAAAATTGCGGAGTATGTCATCAGGGTTCCCACCATCCTACTTATGCTGAATGGGAAGCATCAAAGCACGATGAATTCCCTAGCTTTATTCCGAATTGGACTGACAGGTCGCAGAGGGGAGAGTGTTACAGGTGCCATCATGCGCAAGATTTTATAGCTTATCTGGAAGATCCGAATTATGACCCATTAACGTTTCAGCCAGACGGCGATCTGGTTAATATAACCTGTGTTGCCTGCCATGATCCGCACAGTAGTCAGTATCCTGGTCAACTAAGGCTGCCCGTTTCCGGTTCGCAGGTTATTTGCGACGTTTGCCATACAGTAGGTACTGAACCGGTAGATGTTTATCAGGAACCGCATCATTCAACATCAGAATGCTTAAGCGGTACCCAAAATTTTGGTTATCAGTACCCGGGTGAAACTTATGAAAATTCGCCGCATACATTTGTTGCTACAGAAAGATGTATCAATTGCCATGTTAATATGGAAGGAACGGGAGCTTTTGGTGAAGCTACCGGGCATACTTTCTTCCCGCGGGTGATAGCTTGTGCTGATGCCGGTTGTCATGGAGAAAATTATTATACATCTCCGGGTGTCGATACCTCAAATACTGAGTTGCAGTTCAATTATGAATTTGCACAGCACATAACCGATAGTTTAATGGAAGTGCTTAAATCCGAGCTGCTGCAGCGCGATTCATCGTTATCCCACGGTCAGAATTTAGGTTTTCAGTATAATGCTGCGTTATATAACTACGAGTCGGTTCTCGCTGAAGGTAGCTTTGGAATTCACAACACGAAATTGGTCCACAAACTTCTTCAGGATGCAATATTTTACTTCGATCCTGCCGATGTTGAGCTTGAAACTGGAATTCCAACGGCTTATAGTTTAAGCCAGAATTTTCCAAATCCGTTTAATCCCGCAACTGAAATTAAATTTGCAATACCTGAACCCGGAAATGTTAAGCTGATTATTTATGATGCTTTGGGAAATAAAGTTGCTACTCTTGTGGATGAATACCTTTCTGCCGGCAATTATAGTGCAAAATGGTTTGCGCAATCAATTACCACTGGAGTATATTTTTACAGGCTTGAAGCAAAGGCATTTGTTGATGTTAAGAAAATGATCCTCATCAAATAATTATTACTGCCTCCTTATAAAGGGGAGAGTTCAGCCAATTTCAAAAGATAGAACTCTCCCTTTTTTATTCTAATACAAGATTTTTATATTTGATTCAAGATTAAAAAAAAATGGGAGGGAACATGCTTTTAAGAACATTAATTCCGGTATTTTTTATTTCAGTCTGCGTATCATTCGCACAAAACGGGCACGGTTTTATTGGTGTAGAATCTTGCGGTATGTGTCATAAATCTGATAAACAAGGTAATCAATTATCAATTTGGCAAAACAGTAAGCACGCTCAGGCATTTTTAACTTTGAAAACTGAAAAAGCAGACCAGATTGCAAAAGAAAAAAACCTTGAGTCTGCAGCTTTTGAATCTCCCGAATGTCTGAAATGTCATGTTTCTGGTTACAATGTCGATCCATCATTGTTAGGAAAGAAATTTAAAATTGAAGACGGCGTTCAGTGCGAGACTTGCCATGGAGCAGGCGCAGATTATAAAAGTAAAAGTGTGATGGAAAACAGGGAAGAAGCCGTTAAAAACGGTTTAATTATTTTCCAAAACGCGGAAGAATTTTGCATCGGCTGCCATAATGCTGA
>CAZXGJ010000029.1:5880-8064 GCA_964639955.1 uncultured Ignavibacteriaceae bacterium | reverse complement strand
GTTTAATTATTTTCCAAAACGCGGAAGAATTTTGCATCGGCTGCCATAATGCTGAGAGCCCTACTTATGTTGATTTTATTTTTGAAGAGATGTGGGAGAAGATCAAACATCCTGTTCCAGACAATACAGGTCAATAGCTTAATAAAATTTTTAATTAAAAAACTTCGAAAACCTGATGAATAGATTTTTACTGTTTTTTATCTGCATCATTTCCTATTCATCTTTTTTATTCCCGCAAAGTATGAATGGAAGGTTTTCTAGTTCTCTATACACTTTTGAGAGAATTGATACCCTCGGTTCTTCAAAAACTCACCTGCGAACATTTCAAATGTTAAATCTCAATTTCGGAAAAAATAATTTTTGGATTCGTACATATCTTAATCTTGAAAGCGATCTTGCAGAAAATCTGGTTTATGACCCGAGACTGCGCGTTTACAATCTGTATGCCGATATAAGAAATATTTGGAATGTGGTTAACTTAAAATTAGGAAGGCAGCCTCTCTTTAACAGCATTGCCGGAGGTTTATTTGATGGCGGCACATTAGGATTAGATTACAACGGATTTAATCTTACAGCATATTACGGTGGTAATGTTCCGGCGTACCAAAAATTAGAGATAATAGACAACTGGGGTGACAATTATATTCTGGGCGGAGAACTTACCATACTTGCATTACAGGATTGGAGATTCGCACTAAAATATGTTGATAAGAATTTTAAAAGTACACCTTACACGGCACAACGCCTGGATGAAAATTTAAATCCAATAGAAGTGCTTATTGAAAATAAATCTAATCAATACAAATTTATCTCCGGTGAAGTATCCTATGATATGAAAGATGTTTTTTTTGTTAACAGCAGATATGATTACGATATGAACTTTGAAGCTACATCGAGATTTGAATTAAGCGGAAGATATGAAGAGGTTGATAATCTTGACTTAACCTTTTATTATAATTACAGGCAGCCAAAGATCAGGTATAATTCCATCTTTTCGGTTTTTGATTACGGAAATACTTGGGAGATCGAAGGCGGAGCGGATTATTTAATTGCAGATAAATATACTCTTATCGGAAAATTTGCAAACGTCTCTTACAAAGAAGAAACCTCGCAACGGCTTACGCTTGGTATTTCCTCTCCCTGGGGTTCCATAACCGGCAGAAAGACTTTCGGTTATGCCGGTGAGATGAATGCAATATCTGTTTATGGTGCTCAAAGTATTTTGGAAGGATTATTAACACCATCTTTTGGATTTTCTTTTACTCGTTACCGATTATCAGAAAATGAACCACTTAACGAGCTTATCTCGCTTTTAGCCGGTCTAAATTACAGACCTGTGAGAGTTCTTTCTTTCGACGTTCAGGGACAGTATCTGAATAATAAAATATATAAAAATGACTGGAGACTTCTCTTCAAATTTAATTACTGGTTCAATACCATTTTTGAATGAATAATTGATGATAAAAATTATTTATATAAATATAGCCTTAGCAGCAGTTCTGCTAATTGCTTTTACCGCATTTTTACCGCAAGCTAACCAAATGAGCGGCAATAATGATGATCTGATAAATTTTTCTCATTCTTTACATTATGATTTAACAGGTTGCGAAGATTGTCATTCAACTGTGGCAGGAAGTATTTCTTTGAACGACCGGCTGCTGCCAAAGCACGAGAATTGTGCCGATTGCCATGATGTGGATGATGAAAACGAATGTAAAACCTGTCATATAAACGATAACTACGAACCTTTAATTCAAAAATCTTCATCTCTGCTCTTTAATCATAAATTTCATTACGATCTGGAATTAGAATGTGAAAGCTGCCATTCAGGTCTGAATAAAGTGAATTACAGCTTTGAAAGTGCCGGACTTATACCACCAATGGAAAACTGTGCAGCCTGCCATAACGAAACTAAAATTGCATCCAATGCTTGTGAGTCTTGCCATAAAATAACTTTTAACTTGATCCCGCAAAATCATCATAGTGCAGATTATACGAGAGCACACAAATTTTTAGCCCGCGAAAAAGATGCCAACTGTATGATGTGTCACGATAAAAATACTTGTCAGGAATGTCACGTAGCAACAAATGTAATTACAGAGACTAACCTGCCCGATGATTTCTATCAGCCCTACATGCCAGATAATACTATCGATGGTTCTGCCCGGCAAATTTTATTGAAGG
>CAZXGJ010000029.1:0-5780 GCA_964639955.1 uncultured Ignavibacteriaceae bacterium | reverse complement strand
CCCTACATGCCAGATAATACTATCGATGGTTCTGCCCGGCAAATTTTATTGAAGGTTCATGGCGACCTCAATTACCGTTACTCGCATGGTATTGATGCTAAAGGTAAATCAAATGAATGCCAGACCTGTCATCAGATAGAAACGTTTTGTGCTAACTGTCATCAAGCTGAGAATCGCGATTTTGCATTATCCGGAATTCTGCCTTCATCACATCTGCTTCCCGGTTTTAAGACTATTGGGGTTGGTACAGGCGGCGGTGAACATGCCATTCTTGCACGGCGGGAAATTGAAAGTTGTGTTTCCTGCCACGATGTTCAGGGAGCTGATCCAACCTGCATCACCTGTCATCTGGATAGCGATGGCATAAAGGGAACGAATCCTAAAACACATATATCAAATTTTATGAGAGATGAAAAGGGCGATTGGCATGAAAGTGAGGCTTCGGTCTGCTATAATTGTCATACAAGTGCCGATCCTAATTCCTCTAAAGCCAGTGGTTTTTGTAATTATTGTCATGGATTTTAATTTTTTACATAAAATATTTATGCTGAAACTTATATTAAAATATAGTTGCTTGCTGTTCTCAGTTTTGTTGATTGCTTCCTGCAGTGAATTGAACGATAATATTACATCGATACCTGATGTACAGGTTCATAAAAAAGGAATTCTTGATACAACATCTTCAAATTTTCATGGGATGGTGGTAAGAGAATTGATGTGGGATTTGAATAATTGTAAACAGTGTCATGCATCAGATTATAGCGGTGGAATTACAGGTTCGAGCTGTTTAACATGTCATTCGCAGCCAGACGGACCTGAAGCATGTAATACCTGCCATGGAGATTTTGAAAATCCTGATAGAATAGCTCCTCCGGAGGATACAAAAAATAATAACAGCACTGATTCAACTGGTGTTGGCGCTCATGTAATTCATCTTTATGAAAATGATCGTGGCAAAGAGATTACTTGTTTTACCTGTCATCAGGTTCCAAATTCATATGATGATCAGGGACATATTGATTCTGATTTACCTGCGGAAATAATTTTTAGTGATGTTGCGGTAAATAATCTCGGAAGCAATTCAACTTATAACCACGGTACAGCTACCTGTTCAGAAACTTATTGTCATGGCAACTGGGAATTCCTGAAAGATTCATCTTCAAATCAGTTTGCTTATACAGGTGATAAAATGACAGGAAAAAATCTTTCGGTTGTTTGGAATCAGGTTGATGGTAGCCAGGCAGAATGCGGTTCCTGCCATAATCTTCCTCCCGAAGGGCACATTCCCGCTCAACTATCTGCTTGTGGTGGATGCCATAGTGGTATTGTTGATTCTAATGGTGAAATTGTCGATTCACTGCGTTTTAAGCATATCAATGGAGAGAAAAACTTCGGGAATTAATTAAGCAGTTTCTTGCGAAACTTCGGCTGCCTTATACCACTTTTCTTTTTACAGCACACAACTCTTTCTTTGATGAATTAATAAAGTTTGCCATATTTTAGACATTAAAATTTTTCCGTGAGGTTCATTATGAAATCACAAATGCTTTCATCAGTAATAATTACATTATTGCTTTTATTCAATTCAGTGTTATTTGCTCAGGTTGTTCCCGGCGACCCAAATGCTGTAAAGGTTGAATTCCGCTTTAACCATGAATTAGCCTCTACCGATTCGGGTGTGGGAATTAATGGTTCTTTCAATAACTGGCTTGGCGGGGTTTACAGGATGCACGAGAGAGAACCCGATTGGTGGTATGTTACACTGGATTTATTGCAATACGGATACGAGTATAAATTCGTTACTTATACTGATACTGTAGGGCAAACGGGAGTAACCGGATATTTTACTGATCCGCTTAATCCAAACAGTGGAGGACCTTTTAATAATTCCATTATTACTGTTAAAGACCCGATGATTTATTATTTTCTTCCTAAGACCGGAACAACCGTTTATACTGACTTGCCAACTATTATGGCAAATATCTCTTTTGCAAATAGCTCACAATTAGATTTAACTAAATTTGTCTTTAAAATTGATGGGGTTGAAGTACCGAATGCTGTAAGTTATTATAATTCTGCAACGCGTATGTTTACTTACATCCCTCCAAGCGGAATGACCTATTCAGAACATACTGCTTTCCTTAAAGTGTTTAACACCGGTGGTGATTCTGCACAACTAACCACAACCTTTACACTTTCGAGCTTTTACAATGTAGGTAAATACACATTTATGTTTGATTCAAAAAGTCCAGGTTTTGATTATCCCTTTGCCATTACAAGGGTTGATGCAAAAGGTGATTTTAATTCGTGGGGTTCTTCGCCAATGGAAGATCCGGATTCAGACGGTGTTTATAAATTCACAACAAACCTGGGTGTAAATGAACTTAATGAATATACATTTGTTATAAACAGCGGTTTGTACATCAACGATCCTGATAATCCATCGTTATCAAATAATTACCGGACCTACGTTATTAAAAGACTGGAGGGCTATCCTTATTTTGCCGGATTTAATACCCAAAGTGGTCAGGTTTTTTCGTATCCTCAGTCAAGTTTAATTTTTTCCAGTACGATATTTAAAAATGATACATTGGTTGGAATTGATACTTCTTCTATTGCGATTAAACTTAACGGGATCTCTATAAATCCTATAATAACTCAGAGCGGAACCGGCTGGGAAGTCAAAGCAGAAATAGCTGATCCACCTATCGGGAAACACCTTCTGGAATTTTTCGGGGCTGACATTCATGGTAATCCTGCAGAACCGGTAAAATTTGTTTTCGGAGTTTATCCCGTCGGCGAAGGATTTTATTTTGTTGATAGTGAAAGCGATGATAAAGGTCCGGGGTCATATTTATACAGACAGGATATCCCGCCCGGATCGGCAGATATTGATGAACTGAAAATTCATGCTGTACAAACTCTGGATTCATTAAAGTTTACACTCAAAATGAAGAATATTGCTGTCCATACGAGATTAGGTTTTTACATTGTGAATTCGCTAAACGGAGAATATGTTTTGGCGCCGGATAATACATCAATGAAAATTCCTGAGTGGAATAACACAGGTGTTTATTTTACACTAGCTCCAAGAAACTCTTACTTTTTCAATCCTGCTGCAGAGAACAATGTTTATATTTCAAGAATTCCGATGCAGGCAGCTTATCCTTTTACCATCGATTCAACAAATATTTCAGCGGGTGAAATCTCATTTACACTTCCGCTATCTCTTTTGGAAAGCGTGATGGGATCTTACAGGAATGAATGGCACTTTGGGGTATACAGCTTCTTCAAAGACCAGAATGGTACTATTAAAGTAAATTCCGCTTTGGGCGGTTATGATTTCCCTGAAAATCCTAACATTTATGATGCAACATTTGAAATAGATAATGCTCTTCAGGAACGGATTATTAATAATTTTATCACTTCATCTGGTATTGGCGGGCCGCGATTTGCTGTTATTGGAAGTGATGAGAGAGGATCATTTGATGTGTTACCATCACAGATTAACCCTTTGCTGGGGAACGCCCCTGAAATTTCTCTGTATACAACCGGCGGTGATCTCTTTTCAGATTCAGTTGCAATCACCGGTTTTGCGGATAATTCTCCAGGCACAGAAATTACTCTTCATGTTAATGATGAACAGTATACAATACTTTTAGGCAGTGATCAACTATTTCATTTTCAAATTCCTTTGGCAGAAGGTTCGAACAGAATCTATGCAACTATGCTCTATAATGTAAATCTTGTAAGCACCAGCTCATCGATAATTTACTACCGGATAGTTAATCACCTGCCTCAGGTAAAAATTTATAATAACATCAACGGAAATTTTGTTACAATGCATGCCGACAGCAGCTACGATCCGGGTGGTGAACCACTAACATTTTTATGGGAACAGGATCCCGGCAATCCCGAAGTTGTAAACCTGAGCGGGTACAGCACACCATCAGCTTCTTTCAATGCACCTGCAACGACAGGTGAATATTACTTTACCTGCAAGGTTACATCCGCATCAGGCTATACAGGATGGGCGAGAAATGTTGTGGTAATAGATGAATCAAATGTTTATACCCCGGATTTTACAGTCTGGCATCCCCAATGGGCAGATACTCAAATAGTATATTCAGTTTTTGTTAAATCTTTCAGCAATGCAGGAACCTTCAATGATGTAACTGCAAGACTTCCCAATCTGAAAGAACTTGGAATAAATACTATATGGTTTTTACCCATTCATCCAACCACGAACAATATCGGTCCTGATAATCCCGGTTACGCTATAACAGACTATTATAATCTTCTGGAAGATTACGGAACGAAAGCTGAATTCGAAAATCTTGTTGAAGGCGCTCATCAGAATGGAATAAAAATAGTAATGGATCACGTAATTCAACATACTTCGGTACTCCATTCTTTTATGAAGGATGCAAATGTTTATAAACAATATTCTCCCTATTATCCATTCTATATGTGGGATAGCAATAACAACTACATTTATTTGTTTACCTGGGTAGATCTTCCTTCAATTAATTTTGAAGAAGAGAGTACTAGAAATTACCTGGTTGAAATGGCTAAATACTGGATTCAGAATTTTGAGATTGACGGTTACAGGTGCGATGTTGCATGGGCAATTAATGATTTAAGGACTTCAGGACCGGCATACTGGCAAAGATTCAGAAGAAATCTGAAAGCAATGAAGCCGGATATCTTTTTACTTGCCGAAGCCGATTCAAGATTCAGCAGGTATTTCGATAAAAAATTCGATGCAGCATACGATTGGAATTGGTACGGAAATCTCAAAAGTATTTTCAGCGGAAGCGGCAGCATAGATTCACTTAACGCTGCGGTTGAATATTACTATGATCCCCAGTTTCCACAGCACGCCCGCCCGTTCAGATTTCTTGAAAATCATGATGAGCAGAGATTTATTGAAATTTATGGATTGGGTGCAACTAAGCTCGCAGCAGCAATACTTTTCAGTTCACCTGGAGTCCCGATGCTTTATGCAGGGCAGGAAGTTGGTGAGATGACTTTCAGGGGAATTATAAATTGGAATGATCCGAATAATTTAAGAGCATATTACAAGAAGCTAACAGCAATAAGAAATAATAATCCTGCAATTCATTCGGGAGATTATATAAGGGTTCCTAATACCGAATCTCAATCGGTTTACAGTTTCTTACGGACTGAAAAAAATAATAATGTTATTACTGCTTTTAATTTTGGCAGCGCTCAGGTAATCGCTAATCTGCAGGTTCCTATCGAATTACTTGCATTTGATTCAACTGAAACATTTTATCTGAATGATGTACTAAATAATAAATCATATCTTGTGGTAGGCTCCCAATTGAAGAATTACGAAGTGACCCTGCCAGGCACATCGGGAAAGATTTTTGTTTTATCTTATGAACCCCTGACAGAGACGGAGGAAGAAGAACTGATTATTCCGGATAAGTATTCTGTATCTCAGAATTATCCGAATCCGTTTAATCCCTCCACCCGCATTCAGTATTCATTACCTGAAGCAAGCAGGATTAAAATAACTGTTTTTAATATTCTCGGGGAAAGAGTAGTAGAACTTGTGAATACAGAAATGCCTGCCGGGATTCACGAATCAGTGTTCAATGCTTTCAATTATGCATCGGGAGTTTATTTTTACACAATCGAAGCAACGAGTCTTTCAGGTCGCAATAGATTTAACGACGTGAAGAAAATGATTTTATTAAAATAGTATCAAATGATACCCAAGGAAGGGTAAAACAAAGTTACAAGTCAACTGG
>CAZXGJ010000028.1:0-42228 GCA_964639955.1 uncultured Ignavibacteriaceae bacterium | reverse complement strand
AATCTACCTTACTTAATTAATCCGAAATTCCATTTTCCGCTGAACCGATACAATAGCTACAATCAGCGCCTGGACACCTCCACCAAATCCTTTCCCGGTTACAAGCTGGGTAGATGAGCAGACTAGCGCAATACTAGAGCAGTACGAAATTTATTACTACATCTCTGCATTCCTTGATGGAGATGAATCACTACCTTCAAACCAGGAATGGATGAGCGGAAGCATTTTAAGGAAATTAAGCCGATCTCAACAAGAGATAACGCCGAAAGAAAGTTATATCGAATGTGTTTATCCTAATCCGTTCAATCCATCAACAACATTAAATTATTTTGTAAGAGAAAATGGTACGGTAACAATAACATTATATGATGTTATTGGTAAGGAGGTTAAAACAATTGTAAATGAAGATATGCAAGCGGGATATCATTCTATTATGTTGAATGGTTTTGATTTGGTTTCCGGTGTTTATTTTTTGTATCTCCAAAATGGAAGATTTATGGATTCAAAAAAGGTCGTGATTCTAAAATGAGTGTCTCAACAATAACGCAATTTATAAGTAAACTATTGCTTTGCAAGATTGTAATTTCAAGTTGTTTAATTGCGCAGCAATATGGGCATTGGGAAATTATAGATTCGATGGATGTCCGACGATTCAATTTCAGCACTTCGATCTTCTCAAATAATATGATACTTGCTACTGGAGGTGATGAACTTCCACCCTATAAGAGCGCAGAAATATATAATGTTTCTCTAAATATTTGGAATCTCACAGACTCGATGCATTATCAGAGGGGGAACCAGAAAATGGTTTTACTTAAAGATGGTCGCATCTTGGTTATTAGTGGTTACAATCAGTATTCCTGTGAAATTTACGACCCGGTTAATTCGACTTGGGAAATTACTGACTCACTTAACTACTGGAGAGACTGGGGTTTCACAGCAAGCGTTCTTGAAAATGGAGATGTAATAGTAGTTGGGGGAGTGGATATTGAAACGAATCCCCCGGGATTTATACCCTAAAAACCTGCGAAATATTTGACCCCACTCTGGAAGAATGGACAATTATAGATTCATTAGCTATTGAAAGAAAAGGACACACCGCTACAATCTTGAACGACGGCAGGTTGCTTATTTCTGGTGGGAATAATTCATTAGGATCAATTGCACAATGTGAAGTTTTTAATCCATTAACTGGTAAGTGGTTTTTAACTGACTCATTGTTAATAGAAAGAGGATGGCATAGTGCAGTATTACTACCAAATGGAAGAGTGTTATTAACTGGTGGTGGAAACTTGGACAGTCTTTTCATATTTACTTGTGAGTTATTTGACCCGGTTACGGAGAAATGGGAAATTACCGGCGTTACATCTTTTCCTCATCATTCTCACACATCTGTTCTTTTGGCAGATAGCTTAGTTTTACTTGCAGGTGGTGTGATTTCTCCTGCATCATGGGAAATATTCAATCCCGGAACATTTTCATCAATGTATTTAAGTACGTTACCTTTTCAAAAGTACGGATCTACTATCCATTTACTGCACGATGGAAGAGTAATTAGCATTGGTGGTTTTACGTATGATGGGATATGGATGCTACCGACAGCAAATTGTTTAATTTACTACCCGAATATTACTTCTATTACCAATAAAAGATTTGATGTTTCAGCTTACGCTTTGGAACAAAGCTATCCGAATCCCTTTAATTCTGCTACGACAATCTCTTACTCGATTCCGAAGAGCGAGTTAGTAACTTTAAAAGTTTTTGATATCTTGGGTATTGAAGTGGCGACTATAGTTAATGAGCTTCAATCGGCTGGTTCTTATAAAGTTGAATTTAATGCTACTGACTTGCCGAGTGGAATTTATGTTTATACCCTTACATCCGGTAATTTTGTAAGTACGAAGAAATTCGTCCTTCTCAAATAAATACCGGTAAAAACTTTTAAGGTTACATTGCACTTTAAATTCAAAGCCGGAGTTAACACTCCGGCTTTACTTTTAGATATCGGTCGATTTAATTTTTCAGGTTTCTCTCAATCGCCGAAATAATTTCATCGCTGTTTGGTCCGACTTTAGTATGGAAACGTGCAACAATTTTTCCATCCTTTGAAATCAGAAACTTCTCGAAGTTCCATTTAACATCGCCTTTCTCCGTAACGCTGTTGTTTGTAAGCCGTTCATAAAGAGGTGATTTGTTTTCACCGAGAATTTTTATTTTATCGAAAAGCTTAAATGTAACCCCGTAATTTTTTGAGCAGAAATTCTTAATCTGTTCATTTGTCCCGGGCTCCTGTCCGCCAAAATCGTTGCAGGGGAAGGCGAGTATTTCAAAACCCAGTGGATTGTATTTTTCATAAATTTCCTGCAAACCTGTGTACTGTGGAGTGTAGCCGCACTCGCTTGCAACGTTTACAATCAGTAAAACTTTTCCGTTGTAATCGGAAAGATTGACCTGATTTCCTTCAGTATCGAAAACTATGATATCATTTATACTGTCAGATTTTTTATTTTCCATATCGTATGAACTAAAAGGTTGGGAATGTAATTTAAATGATCCTGCAAGAAGAATTAACAAAACAAAATATTTATCAGCCCGAAGTAACACTAAATACCCGCTTTCTGTTTACCGGAATATAACATCACAAGAGTTCTTTAAATTCATCGATCGTGAGTCCTGCATCTTTTATTATTCCTCCCAATGTAAATGCATTAATTGGATTAGCACTTGGAATGGTGATAATATGTTTTCCATCTGTCATTGTTATATGCTTACCCTGTCTCGCAATTCTGAATCCTGTTTTCTCAAAAACTTTCACGGCTCGCTGATGATTTATACCGGGCAGTTTAGGCATACGTTATTCTATTTCTACATAACGGGATTCTTTATCTTTGCTTAATTCCTCAACTGTTTGCAGATATTCCTGAATGGCATCCTTTATATTTTCCAGAGCTTCTTCCTCAGTCTGACCTTGTGACCTGCATCCCGGAAGACCAGGTACCCACACAGAATAACCTTCTTCGTCTCTTTTTAGGTTTATTTTATATTTCATAATTTCTTTTGAATGATATTAAATGAAAAACTTTCAACTCCCCGGTTGAACTTAGAAAAATAAACCAATTTAGACAAATAAAAACGTCGTTCCTTATTTCGTTAAGGGATTTGTTAACTCATCAAAACAGCAATTGCCGCTGTGTTTACAATATCATCCACACTGCAGCCGCGGCTGAGGTCGAAGAATGGCTTTCTCAATCCCTGAACCATTGGTCCGACTGCCTCGGCTTTGCCCCAGCGCTGAGCAATTTTGTAACCGATATTTCCTGAATTCAAATCGGGGAAGATCAGAACATTTGCTTTGCCGGCTACACTGCTGCCCGGTGCTTTCTTCTTTCCGATTGATTCAATTACGGCAGCATCGAACTGCATTTCGCCATCAACATTTATATCCGGTCTTTTCTTCCTGATAATATCGGCTGCATTTAAAACCTTATCAACTGCTTCGTGCTTTGCACTACCTTTTGTTGAGAATGAAAGCATTGCAACGAGAGGTTCTTCACCGGTAAGCTTTCTATGATTGTCTGCCGTTGAGATAGCAATATCTGCAAGTTGCTTTTCATCGGGATCGGGGACAACTGCGCAATCAGCAAAAGAATAATTTTTATCCGGAAAAAGCATCAGGAAAAAGCTTGATACAATTGAAATACCTTCCGGCATTCCGATGCATTGAATTCCCGCCCGCATTACATCAGCAGTTGCGGAAGCTGAGCCTGCGACACTTCCGTCAGCCATATTTTCTTTTACCATCATTGCAGCAAAGAAAAGATCGCGCTGAAGAGTGTTTCTTGCTTCTTCAATTGTAATTCCTTTATGCTTACGAAGGTTATAAAAAATATTTGTAAAGTCGCTCAACTTAGCGGATGTATTCTGGTTAATAATTCTAACGCCGGTTAAATCTACATCCAGCTTTTTTGCATCGCTGTAAATTCTGTCTTCGTCTCCCAGAGTAATAACAGAAGCGATTTTTTCTTTAGTTAATTTCTCTGCTGCTTTCAGGACTCTTTCATCGTGGGATTCCGGCAGGATAATTGTCTTTTTAAGCTTTGAAGCTTTCTTTTTCAGTTCATCAATAAAATTAATTTCCATTTTTCTCTCCAAATTTTTTCGAATTTCACGCTTAAAATTACAAAATTCTAACCTCATAACTTGTGATTAAATTACAATTGGACTGTTTCTTTTCATATGTATTGCAGCAAGATTTCCTTTGGTTAATTTTCTGTGTTTAGAAAGTAACGCCAATTTTAAAATGTGCATTTTATTGCTTTTTGATGCTGAATAATATACATTCACAACCTTAATTTTAGTATGATTGCCGCGAATCTGCAGAGCCTCCGGGACAGGATATTAAACAAATGTACCGCCTGCAATCGGGACCCGCAGGAGATTAAGCTTATCGCCGTTTCAAAGTTCTTTGGCATCAGTTCAATTAATGAAGCAAATAAGCTGGGAATTACAGATTTTGGTGAAAATAAAGCCCAGGAACTGCGCGATAAATTTGAAATCATCGGTAATAAAGTGACGTGGCATTTTATAGGAACTTTACAGAAAAATAAAGCGAAGTATGCAGTTAAAGCAGCAAAATATATTCACTCCGTGGATTCTGTGCAGATCGCTGAGGAGATAAACAGGCAAGCGCTTAAGCTGAACAAGATTCAGAATATTTTAATTGAAGTTAAAACAGCCGGCGAACAGACGAAATCGGGTGTGGATGGAGAAAGATATTTAACTGAGCTTGCAAATTACTGCTCCGGGCAGGCAGGCTTAAAGCTTATCGGCTTGATGACGATGGCGCCGTTTACAAAAGATGAAAAGAAAATCAGGAAAAGTTTTAACGAATTACGTACATTGAAAGACAAATTAAACAATCAAGGATTTGACCTCAGGGAATTATCGATGGGTATGACAGATGACTTTGAAATTGCTATAGAAGAAGGTTCGACTATGCTGAGAATCGGCTCGGCTATCTTTGGTCAAAGAGATTATTCCAAAGACTGGAGACAGTTATGAAACTTACACCTCTTTTAATAAAGAAGCAGGAATTCTCCAAATCGATGCGTGGCTTCAACACTGAAGAAGTTCAGGCATTTCTCGATAAATTATCCGTAGAAGTTGAGAATCTTCTCAGGGAAAATGAAGAGCTGAAAACTGAAGTTGAGAATTTAAGAGAGAAGGTGGCTGACTTCCAGAAGATTGAAAAGAACCTGCAGGATACATTAATTAAAGCTCAGGAGTCCTCAGCAAAAGCACTCGAATCAACAAAGAAACAAACCAGCCTTATGATAAAGGAAGCAGAAATTAAAGCTTCGCAGCTGATTGAAAATGCAAAGGAAAGTGCTAACGAAATACGCAATGCCGTGATGACTCTAAGGGAGGAAAAGGATTTGATTATTGCACGGCTGAAAGCCATAGTAAACTCTCAATCAAATTTGCTGGAAGGAAAAGTAAGAGATGCAGGAGAAGAGCCTGTAAAATCCAAAAAACAGAATGCATCCGATAAAGTTGATATAGATGTAAATGATATTGTAGAAAAACTTTTATAGAAATGAGCGACCTTATTTCAAAAATAAATGAAACATTATCGGTAATTAGAAATTACACGGTTGAAAATTATCCTATCGGGATTATTCTCGGAACCGGTTTGGGCGGGCTGGTAAAAGAAATAGATGTTAAGCACGAAATTGAGTACGAGAATTTACCGCATTTCCCGGTTTCAACTGTTGAGTCGCATCATGGCAGGTTAATCTTCGGTACTGTTAACGGCAAAAATGTAGTTGCAATGCAGGGCAGATTTCATTATTACGAAGGCTACACAATGCAGCAGATAACTTACCCTGTTCGTGTGATGAAATTCCTTGGCGTGGAAACTTTACTCGTTTCAAATGCCTGCGGCGGGATGAACCCGGATTACAGGCGTGGTGATGTTATGATTATGACCGATCACATCAATCTTCTCGGAGATAACCCGCTTATCGGAAAGAATGAAGATGCGCTCGGTCCAAGATTTCCTGATATGAGTGAACCATACAGCAAAAACCTTATAGAACTTGCGGAACAGGTTGTATTGGAGAATAAAATTAAAGTTCAAAAGGGAGTTTATGTTGCAGTGCCGGGACCAAACCTTGAAACAAAAGCCGAGTACAGGTTTTTAAGAGCCACAGGAGCGGATGTAGTGGGAATGTCTACAATTCCGGAGAACATAGTTGCTAATCACATGGGTATGAAGGTAATGGGTATTAGTATTGTTACCGATGAATGTTTTCCCGATTTCTTAAAACCAGTAAACGTTGATGAAATTATCGCTGCAGCAATGGAAGCAGAACCCAGGATGACTTTGATTATGAAAGAATTAATAAAGAGAATAAAATGATAAAGAAAGCAATTACCCAGTACAGCATACCTGTTCTGCTTGGTATACTGATGTTCGCATCAAATTTTCTGAACACGGAATTGTTTCACTTCGGCGATCAGAATTTTGCAGTGTGGTTTGTGCTCTCTGTTTTATGTTTTGCCTGCGGCTGGTATATAAACCGTACACTGGGCTGGCAGCTTGGGGGTAAAACAGTTTTTTCGGTTATTATTTCGGTTACCGTTTTAAGCATCGCAATGATTATTTTCTTTAACGAGTATTTCGGAACTGCCGAAGTTCTTGCAGAAAACCTGATTCTTTACAGCTTGAGAAATATTACACTCGGTTCTATGGGTATTTTTGGAATGGCAATACAGGAAATTTTAAGTGGAGAAAAACAAGCAGCTATTCTGAGAGAAAAAGTTAAAGTTCTTGAAGCAACTTCTGCCGATTCTAAAAAAGAAGCTGAGCTGCTTTTAAAGGAAGCAGATCTCAGAGCTGATAAAATAGTGCAGGAAGCAGAGCTTTCTGCAAAAAATATTTTACTTAAGAAGGAGAGAATCGAAAAGGAACTCCGGGAATTCATTCAAACTGAAAGAGAACTATTAAAAAGATACGAAGAATTATAAAACAAAAATTGCTTTTCAGCGATGTATAAACAGGAAATAGACAAAATCGGTTACCCCGAAATTGAAAAGAATATACTGAAGTTCTGGAAGGAAAACAGGATATTTGAAAAAAGCGTTGAAAGCCGTTCGAAGGATAATCCTTTTACTTTTTACGAAGGACCTCCTACCGCAAACGGCAAGCCCGGTATTCATCATGTTATCTCAAGAACCCTGAAGGATATTGTCTGCCGGTATAAAACCATGAAAGGTTTCCGCGTTGAAAGGAAAGCCGGCTGGGATACTCACGGCTTACCGGTTGAAATTGAAGTTGAAAAAACTCTCGGAATAAAAAATAAAAGTGAAGTTCCGTTATTCGGTATTGATAAGTATAACCAGGCTTGCCGCGATTCCGTGTTTAAGTACCTCGACTTATGGGATGAAATGACCGAACGAATGGGCTACTGGATTAATCTGAAATCTGCCTATATAACTTTAGAGAATGATTACGTTGAATCAGTTTGGTGGGCGTTAAAAACTTTATTCGATAAAGGACTGATATACAAAGATTATAAAATTGTTCCGCAAGATCCAAAATCTGAAACAGTACTTTCATCGCACGAACTTGCGCTCGGTTACAGGGAAACCAAAGATCCTTCGGTCTACACTCTCTTCAAATTAAAAAATAAAGAAGAATATTTTCTTGTATGGACTACAACTCCATGGACATTAATCTCAAATGTAGCCCTTGCCGTTGGTCCTGATGTTATCTATGTTAAAGTATTTAACAAAGAAAAGAAGATTATACTCGCGAAGCAACGGCTCTCTGTTCTGGAGGGTGATTACGAAATACTGGAAGAACTCAAAGGCAGCGAACTTGAAGGAATTGAATACGAACAGCTTCTTCCTTATGTAAAAGTTGATCAGCTTACTGCCCGGGCGGGTAAAAAAGCTTTCTTTGTTTGTCCTGCCGAGTTTGTAAGCACTGAAGATGGTTCGGGCATAGTGCACATTGCACCAGCATTTGGAGCAGACGATTACGATCTTTCTAAAAAATACAACCTACCTATGGTACAGCCGGTAGATATGGCTGGTAAATTTACTGCAGAGGTAACCGATTTTGCAGGACAGTTTGTTAAAGATGCTGATTCTGAAATTATTATGAAGCTAAAAAGCGATAGCAAGCTTTATAAAAAAGAAACCATTGTACACACTTATCCTTTCAGCTGGCGCAATCTTGATGTACCGGTAATTTACTACGCCCGTGAATCCTGGTTTATCAAAACTACTTCGGTTGCAAAGAGGATGGTTGAACTCAATAAAACAATTAACTGGCAGCCGCCTGAAGTTGGTGCAGGAAGATTCGGCAACTGGCTGGAAGAAAATAAAGACTGGGCTTTATCCCGCGACAGGTTCTGGGCAACCCCTCTGCCAATTTGGTTAAATGATGACGGCGATATGTTTGCTGTTGGAAGCATTGAGGAACTTAAGAAGGGCTTTATTGAAGAGAACGGTAAAAGAGTCCCGGTGAGCGAAATTGAAAATGTCGACCTGCATAAACCTTTTGTTGACAGAGTAATGTTCGAAAAAAATGGCAAACTATACAAAAGAACTCCGGAAGTAATTGATGCATGGTTCGATTCCGGCTCGATGCCTTTTGCTCAGTTTCATTATCCTTTTGAAAATAAAGAATGGTTTGAAAAAAATGCCTTTCCGGCTGATTTTATTTGTGAAGGCATTGACCAGACACGCGGCTGGTTTTATACATTGCATGCCATTGCTACTATGCTTTTCGATAAAGTTGCTTACAAAAATCTGATAGTAAACGAGCTCATCCTTGATAAGAATGGAATGAAGATGTCAAAATCCAGAGGCAATACTGTAGATCCGTTTGTGCTGTTTGAAAAATATGGCGCTGATGCAACAAGATGGTATTTGGTTGTCAATAGTCCGCCCTGGCGCCCGACTCTTTTTGATGAGGAAGGGTTGTTGGAAGTTCAGCGGAAATTCTTTGGTACATTAATTAATACTTATCAGTTCTTTGCTCTTTATGCTGATATAGATAATTTCAATTTCGATAAACCTTTGGTTGCGCTTGAAAAAAGAGATGAAATTGACAGGTGGATTCTTTCAAGGCTTAATTCTCTTATTGCAAGCTATGAGAAATTTATGGACGATTATGATGTTACGAAAGCGGCAAGAGCAGTTTCAGAATTTACAATTGATCATCTTTCCAACTGGTATGTAAGGCGCTGCAGGAGAAGGTTCTGGAAATCGGAAATGAACGAAAATAAACTTGCAGCTTACCAAACTCTTTACGAGTGCCTGATAGCAGTATGCAAATTGAGTGCGCCGTTTGCGCCTTTCATTTCTGAAGAAATTTATCAAAACCTAAATACGGTAACCCGGAGAGAAAAGTATGAATCGGTTCATCTGGCTGAATTTCCTCAAAAAGGAATAAGAGATACTGCACTTGAATTAAAGATGGAAGCAGCCCAGCAGGTTGTTTATCTTGCACGTGCTATAAGGGCAAAAGCAAATTTAAAAGTAAGGCAACCGCTCGGTAAAATAATGGTCATTGCCGATAAAGAACGAAAAGATTCGATACTTCTGATGAAAGAGGTTATACTGGAAGAAGTTAATATAAAGAAGCTGGAAATTGCAGAAGATGAATCTGCGGTAGTAAATAAATCGGCCAGACCTAATTTCAAGTCAATCGGTCCCAAATTCGGTTCAAAGGTAAAACAGGTGGCTGACAGAGTTAAATATATGACTGCGGCAGAAATTGCTGAAATCGAAAAAGCAAAAGTAATTGCTCTCGATATAGCTGGTGAGAAGTTAGATTTATCAGCCGAAGATATTGAAATAGTTAGTGAAGAAATAAGCGGCTGGATTGTTGAGACCGACGGTGGAATAACAGTTGCCGTGGATGCAAATCTTACTGAAGATCTAATTGCTGAAGGCTTAGCCCGTGAGTTTGTTAACAGGGTGCAGAATATGAGAAAGGAAGCAGGTTTTGAGGTAACAGATAAAATTAAAATTATATTTAATGGTACCGATAAGCTAACTAAGGCAATTGAGATATTTACAAATTATATTTCTGCTGAAACGCTGGCTGATAAGCTTCTTAACGGCGAAAGACTTAACGGGGGTTTTATAAAAGACTGGAAAATCGGGGAACATAATTGTAGAATTCAAATTGAAAAGATCAGTAGTTTAAAACAGGAGTAATTAGAAATGGCAAAGAAATCAACTAAAAAACAATCAGGAAAAAAAACTTTGAAATCCAAAAAAACGAGTGTTAAAAAAGTTCTGAAGGCTTCTGCAAAGAAGAAATCCGCAGTAAAAACTACAAAGAAAAAAACAGCAGTGAAAAAAGTTACCGTTAAAAAACCGGCAATTAAAAAACCTGTTAAGCCGGCAGTTGTGTTAAAAAAGCATCCGACCGGTAAAAAGGCTGCATCACCTATCTCAGAAATAGAATCGACCGTAGAATCGCGTGAGAAGGCGATTAAAAAAATTAAAGGCTACAGTAAAAAGGAACTTGAACATTTTAAGACGATTATACTTGAGAAGAGAGATGAAATCATTGAGCAGCTTCAGAATTTGAGAGAGCAAATGTTGGATCCCACAACCGGAGAATACATTAATGAAAACTCTCCCTATTCGCTTCATATGGCTGAGCAGGGGACTGATGCAATGGAGAGGGAAAAAACTTTTCTTTATGCGCAGCGCGAAAATAAATTTCTTGGATACCTTGAGGATGCGCTTAAGCGTATAGAAGCCGGCACTTATGGAATTTGTGTCGAATGTATTGAGCAGCCGCAGAACTTGTGCGAGACTTGCCCGCTTATTCCGAAAGAAAGACTTGAAGCGGTTCCGCACAGCCAGCACTGCTTGCCAATTAAGCAGAGACAGGAGAAAAAATAAGCAGCTTTGACTGCAGGTTTAGTTAATATTTATTTACCTGAGGTTTCTGCTTTCTTTATATTTAATTACCCTTTGTCTTCCAGTAATATTTGTTGAGTATTGAAAAATTTTATTAAAATGTTTTTAATCGCTGTTGCGGTTATCCTCTTAGACCAGGCAACCAAATTTTGCATAAAAGGTTTTGATATCCCTTCACTTGGTATTAAAGTAACAGGAATGTACCTCGGAGAATCGATACCGGTTTTGGGGGAGTTTTTCAAGATCACTTTTACAGAAAATCCCGGAATGGCTTTTGGCTTCGATCCCGGCTCGAATTTCAAGCTGTGGATATCATTGTTTTCGCTCGTTGCCAGCATCGGGCTTCTCTTTTATTTGTATATAATCCGTAGTAAATCATTCAGTCTCAGGTTGGCAATTGCTCTTATTCTTGGCGGTGCTGTTGGAAACCTGATAGACAGAATGTTTTATGGAATTATTTTCGATTATGCACCTCTGTTTTATGGTAAGGTAGTTGATTTTTTTGATTTCGATTTTTTCAATTTTACAATTCTCGGAAGAAGTTATGAACGCTGGCCTATTTTCAATATAGCCGATGCTGCCGTTTCAACAGGTGTTCTGATACTGATGTTTTTTTACAAGCACGGTAAAGATGTTCAAGAGACTGAACAACAAAAAGGCCAGGTATTACCTGCCTCAGTAAGCAGCGGGGAGTTAAGCCTATCTGGCGTATCTGCCTCTGATCCCGGATTGATGAACAAGAGCGATGATTTTAATAATGAGCAAGCTGATAAAGGAAAAACATTTCCGGTTTAAAGTTACGGCAGGGAAAAAGAAAGAAAGACTTGACCAGTTTCTTACCCACGCAATAGAAAACGCTACCCGCTCAAAAATCCAAAAACTTATTGAAGCAAAACTTGTTACTGTAAATGGAAAAATTGAAAAAGCAAATTATAAAGTAAGACCGAATGATATTATAGAAGCTGTTCATCCAATAACACCCAGACCTGAAGATATTGAATCTGAAAATATTCCCCTCGAAATTATTTTTGAAGATGAGTATCTGATTATTGTTAATAAGCCCGCTGGTATGGTTACTCATCCTGCCTACGGAAATTATACAGGAACTTTGGTAAATGCTTTGCTTCATCACACTTCCAAATTAAGTGATGTGAACCAGCCTGGAAGACCGGGTATAATTCACCGGCTCGATAAAGATACAAGCGGTTTATTAGTTGTAGCAAAAGATGATTTTACACACTCAGAAATTGCGAAGCAATTTTTCAGGAGAACGATTGAAAGAGAATACCATACTATCTGCTGGGGAAATTTTGAAACCCAGGCCGGTGAAATTGAGGCTAACATCACCCGCAGCCCGAAAGACAGAAAGAAATTCAGCACGAGCAATTCAAGGGGAAAACCATCTTTAACTTTGTTCGAAGTTATTGAAGAATTCGAATTCACTTCATACCTTAAGGTGAAATTAAAAACAGGCAGAACTCATCAAATCCGTGTGCACCTCTCCAGTCTGGGCAAGCCGGTATTTGGTGACCCGACCTACGGCGGCAGACAAATCAGGTACGGAACAAATTTGCCTAACATTAAAAACAGAGTTCAAAATCTTCTGGAAATAATGCCGAGACAGGCGCTGCACGCCAAAACTCTTGGATTTGTTCATCCCGCAGAAAAAAGGTTAATGTTTTTTAATTCAGATTTACCTGCTGATATGAATTTATTAATTAAAGAATTGAAAAAACCCTCGTTCTGAAAACCCTGTGCCTATTTGCTTATATTTGCAGCATTGAGTAATTCTTTATTATTTAAGATAATATTCTGATGATTAGGTTTTATAACACACTTACAAAAAAAACTGAGGATTTTATCCCTCTCAACCCGCCGGATGTAAAAATGTACATCTGCGGACCGACTGTCTATGACTTCTTCCACATTGGCAACGCAAGAACCTTTGTTATGGCAGATGTAATTAGGAGATACCTTGAATACAAAGGTTATAATGTAAAATTCATAATGAATATAACTGATATTGATGATAAGATAATCAGGAAATCCGGTGAAGAAAATGTTTCATTCAGCGAAGTTGCCGAAAAGTACACCAGGGCATTTTATGAAGATATTGGTAAGCTTAAAATCAGGGATGCTTCGCTATACCCAAAGGCAACCGAGCATATAAGTGATATTATCGGGCTGATAGAATCATTGGTTCAAAAAGGTTATGCCTATAATACAGATGGAAATGTTTTTTATGATGTTAAAAAGTTTAGCGGGTATGGAAAGTTAAGCGGAAAAAATATTGATGAACTGGAAGCCGGTGCAAGGGTTGAGATAAATGAGAACAAACTGCAGCCACTCGATTTTGCGCTCTGGAAAAAAGCTAAAGAGGGTGAACCGTACTGGGAAAGCCCCTGGGGGAAAGGAAGACCGGGCTGGCACATCGAGTGCTCTGCGATGAGCTGTAAACACCTCGGAGAAACTTTTGATATTCACGCCGGAGGCAGCGACTTGATATTTCCTCATCATGAAAATGAAATTGCTCAAAGCGAAGCTGCCAACGGAAAGCCCTTTGTCAAATACTGGATTCATTTCGGTTTTCTGAATATAAATAAGGAAAAAATGTCTAAATCGCTGGGTAATTTTTTTACAGCACGTGAAGTGCTCGATAAATTTTCTCCCGAAGCACTAAGATTGTTTTTCCTGCAGGCGCATTACCGGGGTCCTCTCGATTTTACTGATGAATTGCTGGGTGCAGCAGAAAAAGGACTGGAGAAGATTAAGAATCTGCAGGATACAATTGAAATCGGAATACGGAAAAACGTATCCAGCGGTATTGAACCGGGTCTGGATTTCAATTATTTTGAAACGAATTTCGCCAAAGTGATGGATGATGATTTTAACACCCCGCAGGCGATTGCCGTAATTTTCGATTTTATTAAAGAAGCAAATAAGGCTTTTGCAGAGAATAACAATATAAAGGTTGACTTTTACAAAAAGATTAATAATTTTCTAACCCAAACTGCAGGAAATGTTTTGGGAATAGTAAAGGAAAAATTGACGGAAGACAGACCTGATGAACTGCTTGAGAATAAATTGATTGAGCTTCTTATTGCAATCAGGCTGAGAGCCAAAAAGGAAAAAAATTACGCACTTGCAGATGAAATCCGGGATAAACTTTCTGAGCTTGGGATTTCATTAAAGGATACAAAAGACGGCTCAGTCTTTACCCGGAATTAGTTAAAAGTTTTTCTTAGAAGGAGAGAAATGTTGCAAGGGAAAGAGCCCGAGCTGCCTCGGTTGCTTTATGTCGAGGATGATAAGTTAAGCAGGGAAGTTGTTTCGATGTTCCTCAAAGGGAACTTTAATGTCGATTCTGCTGCAGACTCATCTGAAGCGATAACTAAGATTAAAAAAACCAGATTTGCCGCCATCCTGATGGATATAAACCTGTGCAAAGGGCTTGGCGGATTGGAGCTTGCGAAGGAAATAAAGAGGATTGCCCCTTACAGGAAAGTGCCTATTATTGCTGTTACGGGGAACGCTTTCAGGGAAGATGAGAAGAAAATTCTGAACAGCGGATGCTCTCACTACATTTCAAAACCGTTTAACAGGAAAACGCTGCTGGGAAAAATACAAGAAGCACTTGGTAATTAATTTGCAATTTATGCCTTGCTAAAAATATTACCTCTACCCAGAATCATTTCAGGATCCAATTTTCTTTTAATCTCCCTCATCTTTTCAACTGCTTCTTTGCCGTACATCTCAATCAGGTATTCAGTTTTGTTTTTCCCAACACCATGCTCGGCTGAAAATGTTCCACCAATCTTTATTGCATCAAGACAAAACTTTCTGTAAAGCTTTTTTGCCCGTGTAAATTCATTGTCATTCTTTGGAAGCAAATTCAGGTGAATGTGAGAGTCGCCGAAATGTCCGTATACCACATAATCCAGCTTTTCCTTTTCAACCTCATTTTTCAGATAAATGTAGAAACTTAATAATTCAGGATGAGGGACGGCAATATCTGTCCCGAGCTTCCTGAAATTATGGAGTGCAATGAATTCATTTACTTTTGCCGAGATGCTGTGCCGGAATCTCCCGATCTCAATTCTGTCTTTCTCTGAAACTGCAATCCAGGAATCATTCAGGTTGCCATTGTGTTTTTCAATTAGCTTAAACCATAAATCAGAAATTGCATCTTCATTTTCCTTTGTAGTTTCCTGCTCAAGCCAGACAGCCGCTCCGGCGTTTGGAGGAACCCGTTTATAATCTTCTCTTAAAAACCAGAGTGAATTTTTATCAAAGAATTCTAAAGCTGTTGCATCAATTTTATTTATTGACTTCTCATTTTCTGAAGAATAAGATTTTTCTCTTGCCTCCGTTAAAAAATATAATGCACTTTCTTCAGTTTCGAAGAATATAACAACGGAGAAAATTCTTGCCGGGTATTCAAGCAAAGCCAGTTTAATACGGGTAAAAATTCCAAGTGTCCCTTCCGAACTGATGAATAAATCAATTGCATCCATATTCTTTTTACAGAAAAAACCGGCGGCGTTTTTTACAGCAGGCATACTGAGCTCGGGCAGATTGAGCTCGATTATTCTTCCGGTATTTGTTTTAAGACTCAGACGGTTATCAATTGCAAAAATCTCGTTGCGGTTGATGGTTATCATTTCACCGGTTGATAAAAGAATCTCAAGACTTAAAACAAAATTCCTGGTCGCACCGTACTTAAATGATTTTGCACCGGATGCATTTGTGGCAACTATTCCGCCAATAAAACAATTCAGTTCTGTCGGATCGGGCGGGTAGTATAAATTGTATGCTTTTAACTCTTTTAACAAATCAGAAAGCAAAACTCCCGGTTCGACGGTTATATATTTTTCTTTCTCGTTTGTTTCAAGAATCCTGCTAAGTTTTTCTGTTGATATTACTATTCCACCAAGTGGAACTGCTGCACCGGAGAGGCCCGTCCTGTTTCCACAGACAGTAACAGCCGTTTTTTTATCAGCCGTATTGGCTAAAAGTGAGTGCAACTCTTCAATGCTTTCGGGGAAGTACACGGCATTGCAATAGCCGTAAGTGTTTGAAGCATCTTTTAAGTAATTCTGAATTTCGTTTTGCTCTGCTTTTATTATCATTGTAACAATTGCAAAATAATTAATTTTTATTGTTGCCGGTGAATTCAACAGAAGCTGAGATGGAAATATTATCCGTATACCAGCGTTCTGCTTCTCTTAGTTCCTGAAGATATTTATGCATCAGTGCTGCGTCATCATTTGCATTATTATTTTTAGCCGGTGCCAGCATCGGATCTGCCTGCTTAAAATCTATTTTACTTTCAGTATACAGCATATCAAGAAGCTTGTAAACAGCATCTGCAAAATTGATGTTAGGAAAAGCCGTGTCTCTCAAATGATGAATAAGCTTGAGTGTAGCAAATGCATCAAACCAGTTTTTTCTCTGGTAGATAAGCTGTTTTTCCGTACGGCTGCTTTTTAGAATCTTTTCCCACATCAAAGGAAATTTTTTAGACAAAAGAAAATTATATAATTCAGGATGAATTGATCCGGAATAACTTAAAATCTCTTCTGTGTTTTGAGCAGAATCCGAACTGAACAATTCAAGCCAGTCTTTTATAATCCGGAAAATATCCGGATTATATAGATTATAATCGTTCTCAGTCAAGCGAAACTTTAGCATACTTTTCCCGGTTCCGAAAGGTACACGCCACGATTCCCGAGCTGACGGCTTAACAACTGTTCCGTTTATTTTATGGATGTTAAAAACTTTTGCGAGCTTCTGAAGAAAATAAAAATCTTCAGCAGCTTTCAGCTTATTCATACCGCCTGCTTTTATGTAAGCCTGATGATCGCAGGCAATTGTTGAGCCGATTGTGTGATATGCAAAAGGTGAATGAGCATAGTGATGGCCTAAGACGTAATATCTTAAATAGGATTCATAATAAATAATTGATTTGAAACCGGCAAGTGTATTATGAGCAGCTGAGTTTGAGCAGGGAATATCATGAGCAAATTCAACCGTTGCGGCTGAGAGATTCTGATTGTTAAATGCTTCTGTAATAACTGATAAGTAATTCTTTTCAACTTTGCAATCCGCATCGAGCGAAATAATTATTTTTTTAGCCGGCGAGTTGTAATTGAAGACAGTAAGAGCAAGGTCCATCCCGATTTTCCGTGCCAGCCCAACCCCGCCCGATTTATCATCAGTTGCTTTTTCATCAGAAGAAGCATCAATTAATCCGATATGCATTCCCGAATCGGTTATTGTTTTGTAATTAGCATCAGAAGTTTTGTAAATCAAATTTCTCAAAAAACCGATGCTTCTTTTATTATCTTCCTTTACAGGTTCCGGAGAAGATTTAGGATTATTTATTACAAAAAGAACAAGAGTTTTTTCCAGGTAAGAATTGTCGTTTCCGGAAAGACAAACAAGCAGCTCTTTAATGTTTTCAGATTCAGCAATAGCCGGGATGACAATTACATTATCAAATAACCTGTCATCGCATAGCTCAATACTCCATTTATCTGAAGAAAAATCCCTCAGGTACGAAGCAATATTTTCAGGAATCTGTTTCAAACTTATTTAATTCTTTCGAGATAAATCTAAGAATTTCGTTGTAATCGCTGCCTGTGAACCAGTTTATTTTAGTGTTTTCATTTTCCATTTTCCTGAACCAGGTCATCTGGCGTTTTGCAAAATTATGGATTGCACTGTTAAGCTTCTGAAACATATCGTTATAGTTCAATTCACCTGTAATGTATTGGCAGACAAATTTGTATTCAAGCCCGAAAGCTTTAAGCCGTTTGGCAGAAATTCCGCTCTCTAAAAGATTTTTAACCTCCTCAATCATTCCCGAACTAAGTCTCGATTTAAGTCTTTCGGTTATATTTTTTTTTATTTTATCCCGCCCCGGATTAATCCCTATATTCAATGAACTCAGATTCAATTTACCGGCTTTGTATTTTGCCCGTGATTGTTCAATCATTATGGCTTTTATTATTCTTTCCTTGCTGGTTAAATCGGTTTTGTTATGAACATTGGGTTTAAAAGAAAGCAGTAGTTTTCCTAGTTCATCAATTTCTAATGCATTCAGATTTTGATAATTATTTTTTTCCATTATTAAAGGCGGCAGGTCATAGTTTTGCAAAACAGAGCTGATATATAAACCCGTGCCTCCAACGAGCATCGGGAGCTTATGCTTTTCTGAAATCTTACTAAATGCCTTTTTGAAATCCTGCGTGAAGCTGAACAGATTGTATTCTTCTGAGGGTTCGCAAATATCAATAAGATGATAATCGACTTTCCGCATTGTTAGTTCAGACAGATCTTTACCTGTACCAATATCCATTCTTTTGTAAACCTGCCTTGAATCTGCTGAAATAATTTCTCCGTTAAGTTCAGCGGCTAACCTGGCGGCTAAATTTGTCTTACCGGTTGCGGTTGGACCCAGTATTGTTATTAAGTTATAAGGCATATCCTGAAACAGAATAGAATAAACTATTCTAATTTAAGGAAGTATTGCTTATCGGAATGGAGATTGTGAAAGTAGTTCCTTTACCCTTTATGCTTTTAAATTCGATTTGCCCGTTATGCGCAAGGATAATTTTTTTTGCCAGGGGCAGTCCTGTAAATGACTGCAAGTAATCTTCAGTACCTGGGGATTCTTTTGAAGGTTCTGCATTCAAATTTGCAAGCAAACCCCTGCCTTCACCTTCAATGGTAGTAATAATGAAATCATCTTTTAACTCAGTGCTTAAATAAATTTTCCCGTTTTGCTTTGCATCGCTGCAGGAATATTTAATAATCTGGTAAACGGCAGAATAAAATTTACCCCGGTCTATACTTACAAGTGCACCTGCACCTATTTTTTTAAAAAGAGTAACACCACGTGCCTGGCAGTACTCTGAAAGAAGTTCAAGAATATCTTCAATGAATTCGTTGAAATGAATGTTCCTTAAATCAGCTTTAAGCTGCAGGAAACAGGAGCTAAGAACTGAATCCGTAATGTCTTCAATAGAATTTGCCTGCTTTTGTAGCATTCTGATTACTTCATCAATTTCTTCAGGCAATTTTTTTTCGCTGAGGATATTTGCGTAATTGTTTATGATATTAATCGGATCTTTTATTTCGGCAAGCAGCAATTCCTTTGTATTTTTATTGGCTTTCTGCCTTTCTTCATTCAGAAAAGCATCGAGCCTGTAGGCTCTTTCGATAGCGCTAAGCAATTGTTTAGCGAGCATATTTAGGTAAGCAATATCCAGCTCAGTAAATTTTTTATTTTCTCTTGCTAACTGAATAACCGCCACACTTTCACCGGCTTCGCTTATAACAGGGAAATATAGTATTCGCTTAAGTCTTGCAGGACCCGGCTGATCTAATTTTGAGTTAAAGCGTGAGTCTTCTGTAGGTCGTTCAAAGTTCAGTATTTTTTTCTGTAAAGCACAGGCGCCTGTAAGCCCATCCAGTAGCTGGAAATGTTCTTCTTTGTAAGGCTTCTCTTTTGTGTTTATCCGCTTTAAAACAGAAAATTTTTCGTCAACCAAAATCAGTTCGCAGCTTTCCGAGCCGGTGAGTTCTTTTAGTGCTTTTGAAGACTTTTCAATTAAATCTGTTATACCTATACTGTTGTAAATTACTTCAATGCAGGCAAAAACCTTCCTTACAATTTCCCGGTTAATACCATTCTCATCAGTTTGCTTAGGAGTTTCCTTTTTCTCTTCATCCTCTGCCTTCTTATTGGATTTCTTATCGAAAGATTCTGAATTAATTAATAAGTGCTGATCAGCATCTTTAACTTTATTATCCTCTGCCCGTAAATTTGATTCAAACTGCCAATCTTTAAACTCAGCCGGATCATCGAGCAACTCCTCTTTAAGTTCTCGGGAGATATCCGCAGGGTTTATAAAATTTTCCAAATTACTATTTCCGGCTTCGGAAATTTTTTGTTCAAAAAGGTTACTTGTAATTACTGAAGGCTTAACAGACTCTTTGTTATTTTCTTTTTCCCAGGCATTGCCTAACTCGGGTGAAGCCCTGAAGCTTATTGGTTTGACTTTCTCTACCAAACTGAATTTTTGCGGCAAATCTTTGCTTATCTCGGGGAGTTCTAATTCACCGAGGCTGGCAATATTGTTTTTAACTTGCTGATTTTTTGAAATTAATTTCCTTAGAGTACCGGTATCCATCTGGTAATAAATAACATTCGTGAAGGCAACTGCTGATGATATGCGGCGTGTATCGTCAACAATTTCTTTTTCGCCGAAAAAGTCATTGAATTTTTTATTGCTTACATAATTATTTGATGAATATTTAACTCTAACTTCTCCTTTAAGAAGAAGATAGACAGAAGAGCTTTCGTCACCCGTTTTATAAATAATATCTCCTTCCCTCTTTGTTATTAATGATTTGGGATTGAAGATGCTTGCCGGGAACGTATTCGGCAAACCCGAAAATAATTTATTCTGTGTGAACTCTTTGGGGATTTTTATTTGAGGCATAACCTGCTAAATTCAATCTGATGCTGATATTAAACATCCTTATTTGTAACAACTAATTTATCTATAAAAATCAAAAATTAGGCCACACTTAACTTTTTCTTACTGCCATATTTGAAGAAAAACAGGTATCTTTGAATCCCATTTTGAACGAAAACATCAAACGCATGGAAGAAAAACTACTTATCGAGAATGCTAAACAGGGCGACAGGAGTGCGCTGGCAGAAATTGTTAAAAGGTATGAACAGACCATTTATAATTTTTCCTTTAAAATTTGCAGGGATAAAAACAAAGCCGAACAGATTATGCAGGAAACTTTCTACAGCATGGTAAAATCAATTCACCAGTTCGATCAGAATTCCAAACTATCAACCTGGCTTTACAGAATAGTCTCGAATCACTGTCTGATGTTGGCCCGCAAATTAAAGAGCCGTTCTTATGTTTCTTTAGATGATGAAGATAACCTGTATGGTGAAAAATTTACTGCAGACTGGAGTTCGATTCCATATAAAAATGCTGAGAACGAAGAGTTGAAAAAAATTTTAGACAATGCTATCGAAAAATTATCTCCGGAGTACCGGATGGTCTTTCTTCTGCGGGATGTTGAAGGGCTATCTACAGAAGAAGCAGCTCAGATTACGGAATTATCCGTCCCTGCACTTAAATCACGCCTGCACCGGGCACGGGCTTTTTTACGCAAGGAACTTAGTGAGGCATTCAGTAAATGAATGATAGCAGAAAAATAACCTGCCAGGATGTTATGCAGCACATCTGTGAAAATCTTGGCTCTGAATTGAATACCGAGAAATGCAGAGAGATTAAGCAGCATCTGGATAATTGTCCTGAATGTCAGAATTACTTCAAATCTGTAGAAATTACTATAGATTGTTATAGGAGATATAATGTGGAATTACCCGATGATGCCCATAAAAGATTATTGGACTTTCTCGGGTTACGGGATTAAATGCGGAATGTGGTAAGCCCGGTTAATCAGCTAATATATTAATTACTAATCTGAGGAAAATAATGCCCTTATATGAATACAAATGCTTGAAGTGTAACAATAAGTTTGAAGTTCTCCACAAGTCTTCAGATAATATGGCAAACGTAACCTGCCCGGAATGCCATTCTTCAAATAGTAAAAAATTATTTTCAACTTTTAGTGCAGCAGTTTCTTCCGGTTCTGATTTTTCAGCGGGAAGCTGTGCATCAGGTAATTGCTCAATACCCGAAGGTAATTATTCGGGAGGATGTTCTTCTGGCTTGTGCGGGCTTAACTAATGGAACTTCAACTGCTGATTTGATTTCCTAATCGAATAAAACAGAAATTACCTTTAATTCCTTTTGTATTTTTTCGATGCGTATTTAGTGCTGAAGTCCCATTCCGGGGATTTCCGATATTTCATTTTTAAGTCTTAAATTTTAAATATTTCCATCCAGATATTAATTTCAACATTGGGCATTTGTAAACTTTTAATTGAATAACTAAGTAAGTACCTTTGCAGAAAATTATTCAGACTTTTCAATCAGCTTAAATAACTGTGTGGTTCAGAAGCTATAAATTATACTTAATTTTTACTCTCCGGAGGTTTTTATGAGAAGACTTCTACTCTTTTTTCTTGCCGCAATACTTATTTCATCAATGTCGTTTTCAGTAATAGCACAAACCGGTAAAATAACCGGAACTGTTTCAGACGCCGCAACCGGCGAGGGGCTGCCGTTTGTAAATGTGTTGATTGAAGGAACAACACAGGGTGCTGCTACGGATATAGACGGTGTATTTTTTATTATCGGAGTTCGGCCGGGCACATATAACATCAGAGCCTCTGCTATTGGTTATAATCCTGTTACTGTTCAGAATGTTCAGGTATCCATCGACCTTACTTCTGAAATTAACTTTGAATTAGTGGAAACAAGCGTTGAGCTGCAGGAAGAGGTAGTGGTGATAGCAACAAAGCCGCTGGTTACAAAGGATCTTACATCGAGCACGGCAATAATCACCTCTGATGAAATTAGTGTTCTGCCTGTTACTGAATTCCAGGAAGCGCTGCAACTTAAAGCAGGTTTTGTAGGCGGTAATGTTAGAGGAGGCAGAAGCGGTGAAGTTGTTTATGCAATAGACGGTGTACCTGTTACCGATGTTTATGATGGCTCAACTGTAGTTGATGTTAATACTAACTCAATTGAAGAACTCCAGTTTGTTAGCGGTGCCTTTAATGCAGAGTACGGTAAGGCACTTTCCGGTTATGTTAATATCGCTACCAAGGATGGCGACGATGAATTCAAAGGAAACATTACTTCTTACATCGGAGATTATATCAGCACTTATTCCGATTCAATATTCCGTGGAATTGAAGATGTTAACCCTGTTGCGATCAGAAATTTTGAGGGAAGCTTAAGCGGTCCGATAGTTCCCGGCATGTTAAACTTTTATGTTTACGGCAGGTATGTTTATTTTGGAGGCTGGCTCAACGGACAGCGGAATTATAAACCCTGGAATATAACCGTTAACCTTGGGCCCGAATACCCCGTTGATCAACGATATATCTATTCGTTGCAAGATAGTACAAAAGGGGATGGTTCTTATGTTTCAATGAACTGGAATGAAAAAATTTATGCTCAGGGGAAATTGACTTTCAAACCTTTCCAGGGATTCAAAGTTAATCTTAATTACCTGATTGACGATGTTGAGTACAGAGACTACGACCATTCCTTCAGCTATAATCCTGATGGCGACTTTAAAAGATTCCGGCGCGGAATTACAAATATTTTGGGTATCACACACACACTCAGCCCCACCACTTTTTACCAGGCTAATTTCAGTTACTTCTTTAAATTTTATAAACAATATGTTTATGACGATGTTAACGATCCGGGATGGACGCATGATAAGCTGCTCGGGCAGGAGCCGCAGGAAGTTCCAAGCTTTAGAACCGGCGGTACGCAAAGTTCTCACTTTTACAGGAACACCAACACATACGGCGGCAAGCTCGATTTTACATCTCAGCTCGATCAGATAAACCTTGTAAAGTTTGGAATTGAAGCAAATTCCCACAGGCTTTATTTTGAAAACTTATATTTCCAGCAGGATTTATCAGCGCAGGATCCTGAAACAACCGGAAACCCGTTTGTTAAAAGATTCATCCCGGATGCGAAAGATTCAGTTTACAACCTGGGAGTAGACAGGTATACCCGTGAACCGATCGAACTCTCCGCTTATATCCAGGATAAAATAGAACTTGATGAGATGATTATTAATATTGGCGTCAGGGCCGACTATTTTAAGACCGATGGTTTATTACTTAATGATCCTACTGACCCCGACATATACAGACCGAGAAATCCAGCAAACGTGAATAAAACTTATGAGCAAAGACTGGCTTCAAATGCATTCGGCGAACCCTGGTATAAAGATCCTGAGGATAATATTCAGATAAGCCCCAGACTTGGTGTAGCTTTTCCTATAACTGAAAGAGGCGTATTTCATTTTTCTTACGGTCATTTTTTTCAGATTCCCAACTTCGAATATCTTTATGCCAATCCCGAATATAAATTCGGTCCCGGAACTCAAAACCTTGGTATTGCAGGCAATCCAAACCTAAAGCCGCAAGAGACAATCAGCGGTGAGGTTGGTCTTCAGCAGGCTTTTACTGATGATATTACCACCGATGCAACAATCTTTTTCAGAGATATAAGAAATCTTGCCGGAACTCGTGCTGACGAAATAAGAATTTTCGGCGGAACATCTTCCTACAGCCAGTATAATAACAGCGACTTTGGATTTGTTCTCGGGGTTGTACTTTCTGTTACAAAGCGGCTTTCAAACAACTGGTCGGGTACAATTGATTATACTTTTATGCAGGCTAAGGGTAATGCATCCGATCCGGCAGCCACACGAAACCAGATTGCCGGCGGTCAGCAGCCCGAAATTAAATTAGTGCCTTTAGACTGGGATCAGACACATACGCTTAACTTTACATTTACTTATTCCGGTGAAGACCTTTGGGGTTTCAGCATTATCGGGCAGTACGGCAGCGGATTTCCGTATACACCTTCCTTCGGTCTTAATACTTCCTCGCTGCTTACAAACAGTGCTCTCAAACCTTCTTCTTTCAATATGGATCTGAGAGCCTGGAAAGATTTTATGATTGGCACCATCAGGCTTGGAATTTTTGCAAGGGTATTTAATCTGTTCGATATCCGAAATGAAGTTAATGTTTATAACGACAGCGGAACAGCAGATTATACCATAGACGAATTTCTGAGACGTAACGATTCCAATCCCGACGAGTTAGTCAATTCACTCACAGAGTATTACAGGAACCCGACATTCTACTCTGAGCCAAGAAGAATAGAATTCGGCGCTTCAATTTTCTTTTAATGAATTATGAAATTGAATTATTAAACGGAAACATAAAATGAAATATTCAAAACTTTTTTTAGCCGCAATTCTTGCTTTTATAGTTACATTTAATGAAATGTTCCCCCAGCAAAGAGTGACTGAAAGAGGAACCAGCACATTCAGAAAAGTCGGTATACACAGAGGCAACCAGGTAAGAACAGTTTTTTCAAATTACGGAGTAATTGCCCAGCCGGGAAATGAAGGGCCAAGGGGCGCCTGGAAATTTGATGCTAACGGATACGTTGGTGATGTTTCGCCGCTTGTTGGTATAAGGCTTCCTGTAAAAGATTATGGAATTCAGGATCCTAATTTTCCGAACGATCCTTCCAAACGAATTTATGATGGAATTAATGATACCATTTATTCTGTTGTCATTACTCCTGTTGACCGTCCGGGCGGCGGTGAAAATGGTTACGGATTCGAACCAATACCCGGCTTTGCCGATCCTACACTTAATGAAATTGGTAAAGGTGTTGCAATGAGCCATCTACCCGAAACCTGGCCCCCGCAATGGCCTGATTTTCCAACCTGGACTTATTCGGGTCCACCAATTATTAAGGATGGCGTTGATATAACCCCCACGGTAGACTGGAACGGGTTTTTTGGAAGGGCACAATTAAATGCCGACCAGGAAAGCTACTTCTGGATGGATGATCATCCTGATCTCGAGTGGTATCAAAAATTTAATTTCCTCCCGGATTCAATGGATATTCTTAGAAGGGGTGCAGCTCTTCAGTTTTCAGTTAGAGGATTGCAGTGGTCTAATTTTCTGGCACAGGATGTTGTATTTTGGTTATACAATATTAAAAATGATGGAACCTCTTCTTATGGTCAGGCTGTCTTTGGTGCCTTAGTAGGCACTTATGTAGGTGTGGAAACTCCCGAATGGAATGATGATGCATCGTTCTTTAATGTAAGAGAATCTATCACTTACACCTGGGATTTCGATAACTACATTTCTCCGGCGGCAAATCCTAAATGGCTTCCTGAACCTTCTGCAGTTGGTTACATTTTTTACGCTTTCCTCGAGTCCCCGGGCAATGCCTTCGATGGTATAGACAATGATGGAGACAATGCAAACTTTACTCTTAATGCACCTTATTTTGAAGAGCCAGATTTTTCACCGCGTACAATCCAGGCAGGCGATAAGGTTATTTTGATTTCAGAGGAAGACACTTTTGAAAGAACTGTTTTTACCGTTCCGAATGATACCGTTACTGTTTATTCCCTTGGCGTTCCTTTCTTCCTCGAACCGGGAATTACACAGGTGGTTGAAGGCAACATTAACACACAAACCGGTGACGTTTTCAAAAATTCGAGAGATGGAATTGATAATGACCTCGACGGTTTAATTGATGAAAATTATCAGGTTCATTACCGGCAGTTAAAGAAAACACAAACCGGAACTACACTAATAGATACACTTAACCCTGTTCAATATGTTGATTACATCAGTAATCTTGGAATGAATGATCCGATGATTGATGAGGCAAGAGATGATGAAATTGATAATGATGGCGACTGGGATGCAGAGTTTGACGATGTTGGTGCTGACGGGCAGCCGAATACTTTTGACAGGGGTGAAGGCGATGGTATGCCTACTGCCGGAGGTGTGGATGGACCGGGTGAACCTAACTTCGATCAGACAGATGTTAATGAATCCGACCAGATCGGTTTAACCAGCTTTCAGTATTTTGTTCCCGCCGGCGATATAACCATGAGCGATGACATCGATATGTGGCGCAGATTAACGCCCGGATTTTTTGACGTGCCCAATTCGATTGTTAACAACGTTGCAATACGCGGAGAAGATGGCGATTTTATGTATGGTGCAGGTTACTTCCCGCTGCTCTCCGGTAAAACAGAAAGATTTTCACTGGCACTTGGCTTCGGCGATAATTTCAACCGGGTATTAAAAACCAAGAGAATAGCACAAACTATTTACGATGCAAACTATAACTTCCCCAAACCGCCTGAGAAGCCAACCTTAACTGCTGTACCCGGAGATGGAAAAGTTACATTGTATTGGGATAGGGTTGCAGAGAACTCTCTCGATCCGACCTTGAAAGTACAGGATTTTGAAGGCTATAAAATTTACAAGGGAACAGACCCTGATTTTACCGATGCATTGAAGATTACCGATGGTTCCGGTCAGAAAGTTTTCTACGAACCTATTCTGCAAACGGATCTCGATAATGGATTAACAGGATATTTCCCGGCATCCAGTGAATTAATTGAACTTACTAACGGCGCTCCTTTTTATCTTGGTGACGATACAGGAATTCAAAACTTTTTTGTTGATAACGATGTTGTTAACGGACGAACTTATTATTATGCTTTGGTTGCCTACGACAGAGGTGATGCAGCAAAGGATATTTTCCCCTCAGAAAATACACGGTTTATTTCCAAAGATGCTCTCGGCAGAGTTTCTACCGATATAAATACAGCTTATGTTATTCCCGGTGCGCCTGTTGCCGGTTATGTACCGCCGCCTACAGGTGAGAAATTGGAAAGAGTTAGTGGTTTCTCTACTACTGTTCCGTATTTCGAAGCGATTGATCCTTTTAAAATACAAGATTCTACTTACAAGGTGGAATTCAGTGATTCACTTTTGGACGGAGTAAACATCGCCTATGCTTACTCGGTAAAGAACTCCGCCAGTGGAATCTATATTATCCGGGATGCTAAAATGGACCCGACGAATGGTGATGTATTTAACGGCGTCAGACTTTCGATTGATACCAGCTATCAAAGTCTTGATAGCATTAAAGTAAATAGCAGAGAAAGCCGTTGGAGTGTATATGATGAGAATAATCTCGAATACCAGGTATCCCGTTTTGAATTCCCTTCCGCCGGAATCTACGGAATAAAGCAGCCAAGTGATTATGCAATACCATTTAAAGATGCCTATGAAGATTCTTCGGATAAGCTTACGCAAATTTTTGGTTCGGGAGCTCCTCCGGCTAAACTGGTTAACTTCCAGATTTATGATATTACTGACAAAAGCATTGCACCCGTAAGAATACCATTTGCTTTTACCGAATCCAGTAATTTCCGGCGCGATACTTTATCATTTCTTGATCAACTTACACTTGCAAATCCGACTGCCGATAAAGTAACCTGGAAGATTGTAATGATTGGTGACAGCTCTTCAAACGTACCGAAAGGCGGCGATACGCTTTACATAAGCATTTTTAAACCTCTTTCATCCAAGGATGAATTTGTCTTCTCAACATCAAAATCCTCTTATAGTGTGAATGATGCACGCGAACAGTTGAACAAGATAAAAGTTGTTCCTAATCCTTATGTAGTAACCAATGTTTTTGAACAGCCATTGCCTCCAAACGTAAGAGGAAGAGGAGAAAGAATAATTAACTTTATTCATGTGCCGCCGAAGAGTAAGATTCATATTTATTCTTCCAGCGGTAATCACATTCGTTCTCTTGAACATGATGGAAATCTTGAAAGCGGTACGGTAACCTGGGATGTTAGAACCAAGGAAGGATTAGATCTTGCATACGGTGTTTATTTCTATGTGGTTGAAGTTGAAGGGATAAGCGATAAGAAAACCGGAAAAATCGCAATTATCAAATAGAATATTAAACAGCACTTAACGCGGAGTTTAAAATGAAAAATATTTTAACATTATTTGCGCTGTTGATTTTTTCCGCAGCAATGTATTCACAAACGAAGGTTGGGACAACTGCCGCCAACTTTCTTACTATACCGGTTGGTCCCAGGGCAACGGGAATGGGAGGCGCATTTGTAGCAGTTTCGGATGACGCTACAAGTGCCTTCTGGAATCCCGGTGGTTTATCACGGGCACCCAGAACCGAACTCGCCATTGCACATGCCGAGTGGCTGGTTAATACTGATTTGAACTGGATAGGGCTGGTTTTTAAAATGGATGAAAATAATGCAGTTTCGCTGGCTATTAATCAGCTTGACTATGGGCAGGAGGAGATAACAAACCACCTTGCCCAGGATGGCACCGGTGAATTCTGGAAAGCACAGGATCTTTCCATTTCCCTTTCTTATGCACGGAACTTAACCGACAGGTTTTCGATAGGATTGACTGCAAAATATATAAGCCAAACCATCTGGAACGAATCGGCAACAGCATGGGCATTGGATGTGGGGTTACTGTTTTTTACCCCTCTGGAGGGTTTGCGACTGGGCATGAATATATCTAATTTTGGAACGGAAATGAAACTGGATGGCGACGATTTACTGCTTCCGGCAGATGTTGATCCGGCAAATGCAGGAAATAACTCCAATATTTCATCTAAACTAGCAACTGAATCGTGGCCGCTGCCGCTTCAATTTTCCGTTGGTATGGGATACGATGTGTTTTATTCCGATGAATGGAGGTGGGTTTTAGCCGCAGATGCGCTCGTTCCGAATAACCAGACAACTTATGGCAATGTCGGCACAGAATTAATGTGGAACAGGATCATTTCTCTGAGGGTTGGTTATACTTCATTATTTAAGGAAGCTGCTCAGGAAGGGTTAACCGCCGGTGTGGGTTTACAGTATGACTTTGGTGGATTCTTTGCTAAAATTGATTACAGTTATACCGACTTTGGAATTTTTGATGAGATCTCACGTTTTTCTGTTTCTGTTGGTCTCTGAGAATAAAAGTAAAACAATCAACTAATCATGAGGTGCTAAATGAAAAAATTCTTCTTTACATTTTTCCTCGTCATCACAAGCACAATACTCTTTGCACAGAATACTGAAGTAGTATTCAGGTGCGATATGGGTGCCCAGGTTTATAAGGGTAACTTTGACCCGATGACCGATGTGCTTGTAGTACGAGGCAGCTTCCAGGCAGATGCTGGCGACCCTGGCGGTAACTGGCAGGGAGACTTTTTCGCGATGACGGATAATGATAATGATACAATTTACAATGTATCGGCAAATATTCCGTCCTCTCTGGCAGGAACAAATTATGAATTTAAATTCGTAATTTCTCCCGATGGCTGGGAAGGATCTCCAAACAGGTCATTTACTCTTGCTGCTTCAGGTCCTCAGGTTCTCCCCGTTTATTGGTTTAATAATGACAGCAGCTACTTCATTCCTACTGAAGTAACCAATACATTAGAATTCACAGCAGATATTAGCGGTATTCTAGGTATTGGTAGCGGTGGTGCTTTCGATCCGAATCAGGATTCGTTGCTGGTTATGGGTCTTGACTGGGATCAGCTCGGCAAGAATGTTATTGGTAACAGGAGAATGACACAGGATCCTTTCAACCCCGGAATATTTACAACCACTCTTACAGTCACATCAGGTCCTGCTACTTTGGGTGAAGGCGATTCTACCAAATGGAAATTCAAAGCTTTCCCTGATGCAAGGTTCTCCAACGGCGGTTGGGAAACCGGGTCAGACAGATGGCATATCTATCAGCCGGATGGATCCGTTATTACTCTGCCGACTATAGTCCCGAGGATATATCCTCTGTTCGACACTCTGCAGAACGATATCAACGTTACATTCAATGTTGATATGAGTGACCCTGTAAACCGTTACAACGGGCAGCACATCAATCCCGCAGATCTTGAGTTTGTTGGAATGAGAGGCGGTGCTGACTTCCTTGGTAACTGGAGCACAGGATGCTGGTGCCCTGATGATACAACTGCCGGAGTAATGAAGTTGTTAACCGATGCTGGCAATAATATCTGGACAAGGACAGTATTTCTGCCCGGTGGTACACAAAGCGGAGGTGTATTCGAGTACAAATTTGCTATGATGTACCCGGGTGCCGATACAATTAACGGTGGCTCCAGTCCGCTCGATAATGAAGGCGGTTTTGGTGTAAACCACAGTTTCTTGTTGATTGACGGTCCGGATATAGTTCTTGATAACGTATTCGGCGTATTCGTTAAGGTTGAATTCCTGGAGGATATGATTCCAGAGCAATTCAGTCTTGAGCAGAATTATCCGAATCCTTTCAACCCTTCAACTACAATACGTTACTCAATCACCGATCCTGGTTTTGTAAATCTGAAGATTTATAATCTTGTTGGTGAGGAAGTAATGGTTTTGGTAAACCAGGAACAGAATACCGGAGTGTATGAAGTTACACTTGATGCAAGCCAGCTTTCAAGCGGTATCTATTTCTACACTTTAACTAACGGAACCTCTTCAGCAACAAAGAAGATGATGCTTATTAAATAAGAAGTATTACGCAACACAGGTTTGCAAACCTGTGTTGGCTTTTAGCCCCGCCCGGCAAATGCCGGGTTCGGGGCTTTTTTATTTTAAGGTTTTCAGTTGAGTATAAAAGTTTTTTGCTTTGGGATTGTCAGGGTTAAGAGCGAGGCTTTTTTCAATTGAAAAGATTGCTTCGCGAATTTTGTTGTTAAGGTAGTAAGCACCGGAAAGGTTGTACCAGGTTTGATAGTCGGCTTCAGAAAACTCAACTGCTTTGAGGAGATAATTCAATGCAAGAGACGCATTTTCTCTGTGCAGATAAATCTGCCCGAGCCACTTGTAAGTCAGGTAACATGGTTTAAATTTGTGTAGTTTTTTTATGTATGGTAATGCAAGTTCGGCTAAATTTACAGATGTCAGTTTGTTAATAAGATATTCGTACGGTTGATCGAAATAGGGTCTCTCCTGTATTACCACATCAATTTCTTTAATGAATGCGTTGTAGTTCCCTCTATTAAAATACCATTCAGCCATTTCACTGTGAGCAATCTCCCATTTTATTTCTTCTCTTATAACTTTAAGACAAAGACTGTCTGCAAAATTTTCAAATTTGAATGCCTGCATTTTTACATTAGGTGTTCCTCTTGGTACGAAAGGAAAATTGCCTGTTAATCTTGCTATCTGCATTTCAGCAAGTGTTGAATCAATCTTTGTAAAAGGAAAATTTGCTGTAAGGATGCTGTCTACAATTGATCTAAAGAAATCAATTTTCCTCCCATTCGGTAAAAATTTATGTTCTTCCATTTTGTTGAAAAAAGTTTCTCCCATTATACGGTAACCTTCAATTGTAGGATGCAGGTGATCAACAGTAAGATTGTAGCCTACAATGTTATTCGGGCTTTCTTTACGAAAAACCGAATCAATATTTGCAACCGGCAGACTGTATTTTCTGCCAAGTTCTGTAATTACTTTGTTAATTGCACCAGGTGCCCTGAAACGCAGAGCATCAAGCTCCTTTGCATAAAGAAAGAGTGAATCTGCGGCATTCCTTTCTCCAAGAGTTAATTTTTCCTTTGCAAGATTAAAGATGGAATCCGCAGAAGGAAGTGAATTTGCTTTAACTGAGACAAATGGTTTCTGATCGAGAGTGTTGGAAGTAAGTGTTCCTATTATTACCGGTACATTTGCATCAGAGAGCATCTTAAGTATATCGTTCATATTTCCTTCGAACTGACTGATGCCGGCAAAGTACAGCTCTGAATTTAAAGGAATCGACTGCTCACCGATCATTCGCGACATCAGTGTTTCCCCCGATTCATTTCCTTTAATCGATTGATCACCGCTGATTAAACCATATAGTCCTGAAATTATATCCTGCAGGAGTTTTGTCGTTTTAAAGCTCTTTAAAGAGATATAAAGATTTGTTAAAAATCTGTTCGAACCCATTGAAGAAGTTGAACCTACACCCAGAGCACCGTAGTACTCATTATGTCCGGTGTAAATGAGAATCAAATCCGGCTGCTGTTCGATAACGCCGGGAACAAAATCTCTTAATGTGTAAGAATTGATAGCGGAGATGCCAAGGTTAATAACTTCAATTGTGTTTTCGGGATAAAGAAGCTCTAATCTTCTTTTTATAAAACGTGAAAAGGATGCATTCGGTACATAAGGCCAGCCAGCAGCACTACTTTCCCCTAATACAAATACTCTGAATGCATTCGCTTTTTTAACTTTGTCAAATCCATCGGGCAATGGCGAAGGAGCTTTATCAATATTGTAAAAATATTTATACGGCAAGTCGGGATTAAGAAAAAGCTTATCCGGATAATAATTGGAGATTGGTTTGAATTGAGTGTAATCGAGTCCGTAGCCTGTAAGGCGAAGTATCAATTCCAGCAGAACAAAAAAGATTACCGGCAATCCGGTTAACACCAGGTAAAACCATTTTGGGGCTGGTTTGGCTTCCGTTTGCCGGAGAGGTTTATTCTTATGTTTCTTCATTTAGTTTTTTATTGATAATCTGTAAAAGCACTTAAGAAATTTAGGAAGAATTGAATTGCTTAGAAAGTTTTTATCAGGCAAATTACAGCACTGCCAATGGTTGATTATCGTTTAATAAGAACAGTTAAATTATTAAGTTTAGAAGCATCTTTGGCTAAATTACATTTAATAAGTAAGAATGAAATCGTCATTAATTTCGTGTTTAATATTTACAATAATATTAGCGCACGGAAACATTATTGCTCAGACTATAAGTTACGACCGTGGAATTGCAAGAGTAGGCGACAAGGTTATTTCAGGAAGCGAGTTTCTGGAAAGATATGAACTTACGCCTGCCGTAAATAAACATAACAAAAAAAATACTGAGTCTGAAAAAACCAATTTCCTTTATACTTTAATCGCAGAAAAATTGTGGGCACTTGAAGCCGCAGCAAATGGCCTGGATACAACCGAAGTTATGAAATTTTCCAAAAATGCATTTGAGAAAATGTTTGCCCTGGATGAACTGTATAAAAGAGAAATCCTTGATAAAATTGAAATTACAAATGAAGAACTGCTCGATGCCATTGAAAAAAACAAAACAACCTTAAAAGTAAATTATTTATTTTCGGAAGATGAAGAAGAAATAAGAAATCTTTTTAAGCTGTTGAAAGATGGAATTCCATTCGATACAATTCTGGCCGAAAGCCCAGAATATAAGGAACAGCCCGGGCCGGTTGAAATAGTTTATGGGCAGATGGATAAACAAATTGAGGACACTTTATATGCTCTCGGTTTAGGTGAATATACTTCACCGATACTTACACCTGACGGCTGGTACATTTTTATACTGAAAAATAAAACAGAGCAGCTATTCAGCACCGCCCGAGATATCGAAGAATCTGAAAACACTGCCGTCAAAATTATTAAAGCAAGAAAAGAAAAAGAGATATTCGAAAAATTTTACAGCAATTTTTTCCACGGAAAATCAGTAGATGTGAACCCGGTTTTGTTCGAAAGCCTTGCACAAAAAATCTCCTCAATATTACCCCTTAAGAAAGCAAATGAGAATATTAAAGACGGCGATCCGGTTTTTCTTCTGGCCGGTGAAGTGATCAACATAGAAGAAATGTTTGGTGAAGATTCGCTTAAGCTGCCCTTTATTCTGTTTGATGAAAAGCCTCTCTCATTGAAAGAGTTCATCCGGATAATTGCCTTCGATGGTTTTAAGCTGACGGATTGTAACATTGCAAATACACGTGCTCAACTTGATCTAAAAGCGAGGCAAACAATTGAGAAAGAATTGCTTGCACAAGAGGGTTTTAAACGCGGTTACAATCTTCTGCCTGAGGTGCGTTACCAGGTTCAGATGTGGTACGATAATTATCTTTTTCAAATGCTTCAGAATAAGTTCTTCGATTCACTGGCAGTAAATGACGAAGAGGTTTACAAATATTTTCAGGCGGTTAATGAACGAAATAACCCGGTTGTTATGCTAAATATTGTTGAAGTGTTAACTGACAGCCTGGAACTGATTGATTATATAATGAGCGAGCTTGGCAAAGGTGCTGATATTAAAAAGCTTGCATCAAAATACACCGAAAGGGAATTTACAAAGCAGCGCGGCGGTGAGTTTGGTTTATCCCCGGTGAATAAATTAGGTGAACTGGGTATAATCGCTTCCCGAATGGAGGTTGGTGAAATCTATGGTCCGTTAAAATTACCAGAAGGTTATTCAGTTTTTCAGGTTATAGATAAAAAGCGGCAGGATGATTCACTCTTTGTTCCTTTCGAAAAAGTAAAAGATAACTACAGGTCTGAGCTGATAGGGAATAAACTGAATACAAAAATGAATGATTACACTGTTCAGCTTGCTCTTAAATACGGCATCGAAATCAATACTAATTATCTTAATTCCATTGAAGTAACCGGAATAAACAGTTTTGCAGTAAGATATCTTGGATTTGGGGGCAAAATGAATGCAGTTCCGCTTCTTTCTCCAAACAGTTCATGGGTTGAATTATATTTAAAGAAAATTAAAAACATTCAGTGAAACCTGACCGATGTATATACTCGGCATATCTGCATACTACCACGATAGCGCTGCCTGTATTGTAAAAGATGGGGTTATTTTAGCAGCCGCGCAGGAAGAACGATTTTCAAGAAAGAAACACGATCATCGTTTTCCCAAACATGCTATTAATTTTTGCCTGAATTATGCCGGAATAAAAAGCCCGGATCTCGATCTTATAGCTTTTTATGATAAGCCATTTCTAAAATTTGAACGACTGCTTGAAACCTATCTCGCTTTTGCACCGGCTGGAATTAAATCTTTCATCAAAGCGATGCCATTGTGGATAAAAGAAAAATTATGGATGAAAGATTTGATAAGAAAGGAGCTTGGTTTTGAAGGTAAAATTATCTTCCCGGAACACCACGAATCTCATGCCGCATCAGCATTCTTTCCTTCACCGTTTAATGAAGCAGCTATTTTAACTATGGATGGAGTAGGTGAGTGGACAACGAGCAGCTATGGCATTGGCAGAGAAAATTCAATTGAGCTTTGGGCTGATATTAAGTTCCCTCATTCGCTCGGTCTTCTTTATTCTGCATTTACTTATTACACCGGCTTCAAATTGAACTCCGGTGAATATAAGGTAATGGGTCTGGCCCCTTATGGTGAACCGAAATATAAAAAATTAATTTATGATCATCTGATAAATGTTAAAGAAGACGGTTCATTCAGGATGAATATGGAATACTTTAACTACTGCCAGGGATTAACGATGACGAATGAAAAGTTTAATAAACTTTTCGGCGGTCCACCAAGAGTTCCCGAAACAAAGCTTACACAGAAAGATATGGATCTTGCACGTTCACTTCAGGAAGTAACAGAAGAGATAGTTTTAAAAATGGGAAGTCATGTCTTTAGGGAGACCGGATTAAAAAAACTTACTCTTGCCGGCGGAGTTGCGCTTAACTGTGTAGCTAATGGAAGGCTGCTTAAGGAAGGACCTTTTGAAAATATCTGGATACAACCTGCGGCTGGAGATGCCGGCGGTGCTTTGGGTGCAGCGCTGGTTGGCTGGTATTGTTATTTCGGAAATCAAAGAGTGGCAGACGAAAAAACTGACATGCAATTTGGTTCCTATCTCGGTCCGGAATTCTGTGATGATGACATTCAAACATTCATTAAGTTATCCAATCTTGTTGCAAAAAAGCTGGATGAGGAAGAATTGATAAAGATTGTCTCTAAGCTGATTGCGGAAGAAAAAGTTATCGGGTGGTTTGACGGCAGGATGGAATTCGGTCCCCGCGCTCTGGGTGCTCGTTCAATAATCGGTGATGCCCGCTCACCTAAAATGCAGGCTTTAATGAATATTAAAATCAAATTCCGTGAGGGTTTCAGACCTTTTGCCCCATCAGTTCTTTATGAAAAAGTCGGTGAGTATTTTGAAATAGACAAAGAAAGCCCTTATATGCTGCTGGTTGCCGATGTTGTAAATGAAAGAAGAAGGCCTATGACGGAAGAAGAAGAGAAACTCTGGGGAATAGATAAGTTAAATGTTGTTCGCTCAGATATACCTGCAATTACTCATGTTGATTATTCAGCACGTCTTCAAACAGTGCATAAAGTAACAAACCCGCGCTACTATAAACTTATTGAGCAATTTGAAAAAGATACCGGTTGTGCAGTGATAATTAATACATCCTTCAATGTAAGAGGTGAACCGATTGTCTGTACTCCTGAAGACGCTTACAAATGTTTTATGAGAACAAACATTGATTACCTTGTTCTTGGAAATTATCTGCTTGCAAAAGAAGATCAAAAACCGGTTGAAAAAAATACTGACTGGAAAAAAGAATTTACCCTGGATTAAGAAGTGCTTAAAGAAGAATTCCAACTAATAAAAGAAGCTAAAAAAGATCTCAGAAAATTTGGCCTGACTTTAGGAATAGCATTGGCAGCAATATCCGCTGCCCTGTTTTATTTTGAAAAGTCTTCTGCAATTTATTTTCTGATAATCGGGGTCATACTTCTATTAGCTGCACTTTTTATTCCCCAAATTCTTAAACCTCTAAACAGAGTCTGGATGGGATTGGCCATTGTACTCGGGTTTGTCATGTCCCGGGTTATTCTTACAATTTTGTTTTATCTTATCCTGACCCCGTTGGCTTTAATGGCAAAGATAACCGGTAAAAAGTTTATTGAACTGAAATACAATATATCAGCAGAAACATACTGGGAGAAGCGTTCTGTTATTCATAAAAAACCAATAGATTACGAAAGACAGTTTTAAATATTTATGCTTAAGGCATTTCAGCATCCTAACACATAGCCGAAGTGTTAATTTCAGTTATAAAAGATTGCGAACTTAATTCGTAATTAAGAAATCAGGTATTTTATGGGAAAAATTTCAATAATATCCGAACTTTGGGATTTTCTTAAGGTCAGAAAAAAATGGTGGCTTGCACCCATTCTTATTTTACTTTTACTGCTTGGCGGGTTAATTATAATCACCCAGGGCTCTGCTCTTGCGCCGTTTATTTATGCAATATTTTAGGAACAACCCTCTGAATCTCCCTAAGTGGAGACTTAAGGATTTGTTTAAAATTAATTAAACCATTAAACTGAAATTGAAAATTGAAACTGAGAACAAATAATAAATTAATAGCTCTTCCCTTAGGGAAGGGTTTGGGATGGCCTTATGAAAATCAAACTAAAGAAGGTAAAAAGAAGGATTCCACTTCCTGAAAAACCTCCTAAAGTTGAAAAGAATCCTAAAGCTTACGACAGGAAGAAAAGTAAAAGAAATTTAAGAAAGAAACTTAGCGAGAATCTTTCCGCAGATGATTAAAGCTACAGTTATCACCGCGTTTTATAACAGGCTGGATTACTTAAAACTTGTTCTGGCCGGATTTGAAAGACAAACTACTAAAAATTTTGATTTAATTATTGCCGATGATGGTTCGGGCAACGATATAATAGAGGAGATACAAAAACTATCCTCAAATTATTCATTTCCAATAAAACATACTTGGCAGGATGATAAAGGATTTAGAAAAAATAAAATTCTTAACAAAGCAATCGGAGAATCAAAATCAGATTATTTAATTTTTATTGATGCCGATTGTGTTCCCCATCGGGGATTTGTAGATGGGCATCTTAAGTTTGCTCAAAAAAATGTGTTGCTTACCGGGCGCAGAGTAAACCTCTCCCAAAGAATTACCGATCAGCTCACTGAAAAAAATGTGAGAAACGGATTTCTTGAGAAAAAATATTTTAAATTGATATTCGATGGATTATTCGGCGAATCCGTAGATGTTGAAAAAGGATTCTATACCACGAATAAATTTATTTTGAAAGTTTTTAACCGAAAAATGCGAGGAATACTCGGCTGCAATTTTTCATTATTTAAAGAAGATATTTATAAAGTTAATGGCTTCGATGAACGATATGTGTATCCATCTATAGGGGAGGATTCAGACCTTCAATTAAGATTGGAAATGCTCGGTGTTAATATAAAGTCAGTTAATCTCGCCGCAGTACAGTATCATCTCTATCATAAACTTCAGGAAAGACGCCCGGAAAATCTTAAGCTTTTTGAGGAAGTAAAAAAATCCGGCATTGCTTACACACCCTTCGGCTTAAAAAAATAATACATTTTCTCATTCCGGTTCAGATACAAGAGCAGGATATTATTAAAAATACCCAAAATATATTTGGAATATTTATTGTATTACCTTAAATTCGAAACCATTATTTAGTAATAACTTAAATAAATAAGGAAAGTATGTTAGATGATATTGATCGAAAAATCCTGAGAACACTCCAGCAGAATGGCAGAACCAAAAGAAATGAACTGGCTGAACTGGTAGGTCTTTCTGTTCCGTCTGCAAGTGAGAGATTAAAAAAGCTTGAAGACAACCGTATTATCGAAGGATACTATGCAAAGTTAAACAGGCAGATGTTCGGCTATGATATTCTTGCATTCATACTTGTGATGATGGACTCCTCAAAGCACTATAAGGATTTAATAAAGCACGTTGAAAAGCATCCGAACATTCTAGAATGTTATTCAGTCTTAGGTGAGGGTTCACATTTGCTTAAAGTTTGTGTTAAAAATACCGGAGCTCTTGAAAAACTTTTAAGTGAAATCCAAACCTGGCCCGGTATAACAAGCACCAAAACTACTTATGTACTTTCCGCAATTAAGGAAACAACAGAAATAAATATCTAATAAAAATAAAAGGAAAAACTATGGCAAAAACACAAACAGAAATTGATAAAGTTCTAAGCTTTATCAAAACACAAAAAATTAAATTCATTGATTTAAAGTTTATGGACTTTCCCGGGCAATGGCAGCACTTCACTGTTCCTGTTACCCAGTTTAATACGGATTCTTTTGTTGATGGTTTCGGATTTGATGGTTCATCAATCAGAGGATGGAAAGCCATAAACGAAAGCGATATGCTGATAATCCCTGACCCGAAAACGCTTTTTCTCGATCCGTTTATTGATGCGCCGACAGCAAGCTTAATCTGCGATGTCTATGAGCCGGCAACTAAAGAAAAATATTCCCGCTGCCCGAGAAACATAGCGCAGAAGGCTGAAGCCTATCTTAAATCAACAGGCATTGCCGATACAGTTTATTACGGACCGGAAGCAGAATTTTTTGTGTTTGACGATGTAAGGTTTGACTCAAAACCAAACGGATGTTTTTACACTGTTGATTCAGTTGAAGGAAGATGGAATACAGGAAGAGAAGAAAATCCTAACCTTGGTTACAAACCAAGATATAAAGAAGGATACTTTCCTGTTCCCCCAAGTGATGCACTAAACGATTTAAGAAATGAAATGGTAATGAAGCTGATGGATTGCGGAGTTGATGTTGAAGCTCAGCATCATGAGGTTGCAAGCGGAGGGCAATGCGAAATTGATTTGCGTTTTGCACCATTGGTAAAAGCTGCTGATCAGTTGCTTTTATTTAAATACATAGTTAAAAACACAGCTAAGAAGAGGAACAAGACAGTTACATATATGCCCAAGCCAATTCAGGGGGATAATGGAAGTGGAATGCATGTTCATACAAGTTTATGGAAAAAAGGAAAACCACTTTTTGCCGGTCCGGGTTATGCCGGCTTAAGCGACGATGCACTTTATTTTATTGGTGGTCTGCTGAAACACGCCGCTTCGTTATGTGCTTTTGCTAATCCAACTACTAACTCTTACAAGAGATTGGTCCCCGGTTTTGAAGCACCCGTGAATCTTGCTTATTCGCAGCGGAACAGGAGTGCTGCAGTTAGAATTCCGATGTATTCAACTAATCCTAAAGCTAAAAGAGTTGAGTTCAGATGTCCCGATCCTTCTGCTAATCCATATCTTGCTTTTTCGGCAATGATGATGGCTGGTCTGGATGGAATTGTAAACAGAATTGATCCCGGTGAACCATTGGATAAAGACATTTACGATATGCCCCCTGAAGAATTGCAGAACGTTCCATCCACTCCCGGTTCGCTTAATGAGGCAATAAAAGCTCTTGCAAATGATCATGAGTATTTATTAAAAGGCGATGTGTTTACTGAGGATGTAATTGAAACGTGGATAAAGTACAAGATTGAAAAAGAAATAAAGCCGATGGCATTGCAGCCGCATCCGTTTGAATTTAGCTTATATTATGATGTTTAATTTATTGTTGTCGTTACGCGTCCGGCTTTTCAGGATAAAATAATCTTTATTAAAAACCGCAATCTTAATTTTTAGAGGATTGCGGTTTTTTCAATTTTTAAATTCCCCATAACAAAGTTTCAGATAAAATTTTATTTGCAATATTGAACGTTAATAATTTGTTGAGTAAGTTTGTTTTGAAGTAATAATAATAAATAACAGGAGGGCTTATGAAAACTTTTACTTTATTTCTAATCGTGCTTTCTATTTTAACTTTCAACATTCTGGCGCAGGAAGCTATTATATATCACGTTGTTCCACCGGATTACACAAGTGTACCGGGAAATGGAACATTCCTGAGTCAATTTGCAAACACACCGCGTACCTACCAACTTCTTATTCACGAGAGCCTGCTTACTCCTCTCGTTGGTAAAGAAATTCAGGCTATTAGCTGGCGGCTTCCTACAAGTGCAACAGCCAACTGGCCAAGCAGTGATGAAACAGTAACTAACCACGATATACGTTTGAGTGGAAGCGTTGACCCTGCAAATCGTAGCTTAACAGATTTTTCTGCAAATGTTGTTGGTCCCCAGAAACTTGTTCGGTCTGGCAGCATGGTGATAACGGCAAATTCCTATACATTTGGAGGATCACCTAACAACTGGGGTCCGGAGATTTTGTTTGATAGTTTATACTTGTATACTGGTGGCAATTTACTGATAGAGATTCGCCAAACCGGAACTACAACCTCAAGAAGTCTTGATGCCTTAACAACTTCAACTACAGGTTATGGCACACTTTTCAGTGCCTGCTGGGGAAGCGGTTATACTGCTAACTCAGGGTCACAGGGCAATTTTTCTATTCCCAGGCTTACTGCCGATGATCCAATTCCTGTCGAATTAATTTCATTTACTGCGTCTGTAACCGGTAATAATGTTTTACTAAATTGGACAACTGCGACCGAGATAAATAACCTAGGATTTGAAGTTGAAAGAAGAATCTTGGATTCAAATTACGAGACCGTTGGTTTTGTGAGTGGTGCAGGGTCTACTACCGAAGAGCGTAGATATACGTTTACAGACGTAAATGTACGGGAGGGTATTTATTTTTACAGGTTGAAGCAAATTGATTTTAACGGAACAACCAGCTACAACGATGCAATTGAAGTTGAAGTTGTTGCACCCGCAATATATTCTCTTGAACAGAATTACCCGAATCCATTTAACCCGGCAACAAACATTAACTTCAGCATAGCTGAAGCAGGATTCGTGAAAATAGCTGTTTACAATATGCTTGGTCAGGAAGTAGAACTACTGGTTAATGAATTTAAGGAAGCCGGGCAACATAGCATTAATTTTGATGCTTCCGGATTGACAAGCGGTGCTTACTTCTATACGCTTGAAACATCACAGTTCAAACAAACCAGAAAAATGCTTCTGGCTAAATAGTATCAAATGATACCCAAGGAAGGGTAAAACAAAGTTACAAGTCAGCCGGTAATAAGTCAATATACTGGCTGACCACAGATTTAGATAAACGAGTAACAAGAGAAATAGTATTCA
>CAZXGJ010000027.1:34638-42482 GCA_964639955.1 uncultured Ignavibacteriaceae bacterium | reverse complement strand
CCTTCGATATATGCGATATAAACTTTTTGCTGTGCAGACAGAATAAGCGGAAAAAATATTATAAATAAACCAAACCGGATCAAATTAGCCATTCCTGACTCTCCAATAAATTTTATATTGAAAACTGTAAAGAAAAATAATGAAATTTTCGAAAAGATGGCTGATCAGGAAATCGGTATTTATTTTTGGCAGTTGAAATTTTGAGATGCAGTACAAAGTTGTGAAAATAGTAATCACCAGGTCATTTTAGATAAATTAACGGTGTCCTATTTTACAAAAGCATGATTGCATGAATGCATGCAACCATGCATCCATGCAATCTTAAATTTATTCACTCTTCTTAGCAAGTACTGTAGTAATTGCAGAACGTTCAATTTTAATTTTAACATTTTCACTGATCTGAAGTAAAGCAGTTTTTTCTTCTAGCCCGGCGATTACTCCGTGAATTCCACCGTTGGTTACAACTTTATCACCCTTTTCGAGATTCGAAAGCATCTTGTCTCTTTCTTTCGCCCGCTTCTGCTGAGGTCTGATTATCATAAAATAAAAAATTAAAAATATTGCGCCGAACATTATCAGTGTGCTGACTAATCCGCCGCCGCCTTCTCCGCCCTGCGGAGCCATTGCAAATAATTGATACACTATTCCTCCATCCCGTTTTCACGGGGATTATTTTTGATTGATATTTTTTCTATTGTTTTGTTCTTCCATTCAGTAAATGAACCGTCAAGTATTCTTTGTCGTGCTTCACTCATAAGTAAAATATAAAAATGTAAATTGTGAATACTTGCCAGTTCCAAAGCTAACAATTCTCCCGCATTAAACAGATGCCTTAAGTAAGCTCTTGAATAGTTTTTACAAGTATAGCAATCGCAATTCTGATCAACGCTTTCAAAATCATCTTTAAATTTATTGTTTGTTAATGTTATCGCGCCCTCACTTGTGAAAAGAACTGCGTGTCTTGCATTTCTTGTAGGCATAACACAATCAAACATATCAATGCCGCGCGCAATTGATTCGAGAATATTTTCAGGACGTCCGACTCCCATCAGATATCTCGGCTTTTCTTCAGACATAAAATCAGTAGTGAAATCAGTTATATCATACATTACTTCTGCCGGTTCACCAACTGCGAGACCTCCGATTGCATAACCATCAAAATCAAGTTTTCTTAAATCGTTCGCTGATATTTCTCTCAGGTCTTTATACGTGCTTCCCTGAATTATTCCAAACAAAAACTGATTGTAGCCATAAAATGGTTTCGTATTATCGAATGCTTCTTTATTTAATACTGCCCATTTGCTTGTAAGTTCGGTTGACTTTTTCGCATAATCATAATCACATGGATACGGAGTACACTCATCCAGCACCATCATAATATCCGAACCAATACTTCGTTGAATCTGAATTACTTTTTCGGATGAAAAAAAATGTGATGAGCCGTCAAGATGCGATCTGAACTCAACACCATCTTCTTTTAATTTCCTGAGATTAGAAAGACTATAAACCTGGTAACCGCCGCTGTCTGTTAAAATTGGTTTCTGCCAGTTCATAAATTTATGAAGTCCACCGGCTTTTTCGAGTATTTCAGTTCCTGGTCTTAAGTATAAATGATAAGTATTTGAAAGAACAATCCGAGCTTTAATATCGTGCTCGAGAAAATTCTGATTAACAGCTTTTACAGTTCCCTGTGTACCAACAGGCATAAAAGCGGGTGTCTCCACAGTCCCGTGATCAGTAGTAAAGAAACCTGCCCTTGCTTTAGAGTCTTTATCTTTTGCTGCGACAGAAAATTTTAGCAATTAAGTCCGGTTGGTAGTTAATAAAAAAATCAGGCGAACAAATTTAAGGGAAATGATTCAAGGGGCAAAGGAAATGATGATAGTAAAAGAAAAATCATTTAAATATTAAATGTCTAACTTCGTTTTATCGGCAGATTTTTATAGATTTAAAAAAACAATCCCGCATTTCTGCGGGACTGCTGTAAATGTTTTCACAACAAAAGAGCCCCACGGGGTACGCAGGGCTTAAGAATAATTCTTCGGCTTATAGCCTTATTGTGGTAAGATTTCATACTAAATTTAGAATTTTAAAAGCATTTACACAAGTATTAATAAAAAAATATTTGAGGGAATTATGAAAAAGGTACTGGGACTCGACCTTGGAACAAATTCAATTGGTTGGTCAATACGTGAATTAAATTTACCCGATAATCAAATAATTAATAAAGGAGTTTTGACTTTTGAAAAAGGTGTCGGAGAGGATCAAGGGAAAGAAGTTCCACTCGTTCAAAAAAGAACTGAAAGTAGAAGCAAAAGAAGAAACTACCAAGCAAAAAAATATAGAAAGTGGGAATTGTTAGAAACGTTAATATTAAATGAACCAAAACTTTGCCCTCTTTCGATTGAAGAGTTAGATGGCTGGAGAAAATATGAAAAGGGAAAAGAGCGAGTCTATCCGCAAAGTGAATTATTTCTTAAATGGTTAAGACTTGATTTTATAGTTGATGGAAAATCTGAATACAAAAACCCCTACGAACTCAGAAAAGAAGCGGCTGAAAAAAAGCTGGACGATACTTATGCGCTTGGAAGAGCTTTTTATCATATGGTTCAAAGACGTGGTTTCAGAGGAAGAGACGAAGCAGAATCGGAAACTATTTTAAAAGGCAGCACAGAAAAAGAAACAGTGGGTGCAAATGAAATTCAATCAATTATTGCAGAAGAAAAAACGACCTTGGGTGGTGCTTTACACCTGGTTCAAGAAAAATATAATAAAAGAATTCGTAACCGTTATAATTTAAGAACAGATGTCGAAGAAGAATTGAAATTAATTTGTAAAGTGCAAGGCATTGATGAAAACAGTGATCTGTTTCACAAACTTTATAAATCAATTATTTGGCAACGACCTTTAAGAACACAAAAAGGGAATGTTGGAAGATGTACACTTGAACCTTCAAAACCTCGTTGTCCATTGAGCCACCCGCTTTATGAAGAGTATAGAATGTTGAGTTTTATTAACAATATTAGAATAAAATCTACAGATGATCCAGATAATCAAGAGTTACCACTAAATGATGAACAAAAGAAAATTATAATTCAAAAAGTATTCTTTGGAAAGAAAAAGAATAAAGATGACTTTGAATTTACAGAGATAATAAAAGCCTTGGATAAAAAAGCAGACACGCTTGAGTTTAATTACAAACCTTATACTACGATTTCAGGTTGCCCTGTTACGTTTACACTTAGAGAAATATTTGGTTGTGAACTTTCTGAAATAAAAATAGCTCATAAACCAAATGAAAAAAGAAAAAGCAAAAAAGATTATTATAATTACAATGATTTATGGCATGCTCTTTTTACTTTTGATAGCAAAGAAAAACTTGAAACCTTTGCAAAAGAAAAACTTAGTCTGGCCGATGAGAAAGCTAAAGCATTCAGTAAGATTAGAATTCCTAAAGGTTATGCAAGTCTAAGTCTGAACGCAATCAATAAAATACTTCCCTTTTTACACAAAGGATTTATCTACTCTGAAGCTGTTTACTTAGCCAATCTTCAAAAAGTATTTGGCAAACAACTTTCAGATAGGGAAATAAATAAAATAGCTGAAGGAATTCGTCTGCAAATGAAATTGCATAAACGTCTCAGAGAGGAACTAAGCGTTGTAAATAGTTTAATTGGAGATTATTTGAATAAGCCATCAGATGAACAAATTGGTAGATATCCCAACTATACATTGATTGATAAGGATAGAGAATTAGTTGAACAAAAAATAATGGCTCGTTTGGGAAAAAAAAGATGGGAAGAATTGGATTCTGAAAGAAAATCAGAAATAAAACAATTTGTTGAAAAGAAATATCAAGAGTTTCTGCAAACACCAAAGAATACAGAGATAAAGCTTCTCTACCACAAATTACCAAGACTTGACGACCTGATTAAAGACCACTTAAAGAAAGAATGGGATATTCAAGAGACAAATCTTAAATATCTATATCATCCATCTGAAACAGAATTGTATCGCCCTGCAAATGAAATTGAAGGGAAAAAATATTTAGGTGACCCTGTTCCAATTAGCAAAGGTTTTAAGAATCCTATGGCTTTAAAAACATTATATCACCTGAAGCATTTAATAAATTATCTTATTAAAGAGGATAAAATAGATGAGGAAACAAGAGTCGTTGTTGAGATTGCGCGTGAATTGAATGACGCAAATAAAAGAAAGGCAATAGATAGATATCAAAGAGACCGTGAAAAGCAAAACCAGGAATTTGCTAAAGCTATTAATGAATTTGCCGAACAAGAAAGAAAAACAATTGAAACTACAGATGAGATAATTGACAAATACAGATTGTGGATTGAACAAGGACGTCAATGTTTATATACCGGAAAAATGATTTCATTAACCGAACTATTCGATGGCACCAAATTCGATTTTGAACATACTATTCCCGCTGATATTTCCTTTGATAATGAACTTAAGAATCTCACTGTTGCTGACTCTGTTTATAATCGTCAAATCAAGCAAAAGCAAATACCGTATGAGTTGCCTAATTATGAAAAAGATGTTGAGATAGATGGTATAATATATAGTGCCATAAAACCACGTTTAAAATTTATTGAAGATAAAGTAAAACATTTTAAAGAACAGGTTGAGCGTTGGAAAAAAGAATCCAAACGAGCTCAAAACAAAGAAAGAAAAGATCAATGCATTCAAAATCGGCACTACAATCAATTCGAATTAGACTATTGGACTAAGAAACTTGATACATTTACAATAAAGGAATACAACCCTCAATGGCGCAACAGCCAATTACGAGATACACAAATCATTACAAAATATGCACTTCATTATCTGAAAACAGTTTTTGATAAAGTTGAAGTACAAAAAGGAACAGTGACATCTGAATTTAGGAAAATTTTTAATGTTGGCTTCGAGAAAGAAAGATCTAAACATACTCATCATGCAATAGATGCAGCAGTATTAACGTTAATTCCACCCCCAACTATCCGGGATAGATTATTGAAAGAACACTTCGCTGCAATGGAAAATAATATTCACTTTCATTCTAAACCAAGCGAATGGAATAATTTTAATCCTTCATCTATTCTGAATATTGAAAGTGATACCTTGGTTAATTATATAGCACAAAATAGAGCATTAATCCCAACTAAAAAGAATGTGAGAAAGCGAGGTAGAATTCAATATGTTAAAGAAAAATTAGAGAATGGGAAATGGCGATATAAACTTGATGAAAACGGAAATCGTATTCCTTTAATTGCACAGGGAGACAGTATTCGTGGGCAACTTCACAAAGAAACTTTTTACGGAGCAATAAAAGAAAATTCAGATGAAAATATTAGTTATATCGTTAGAAAACCATTGAAGAGTTTCAAATCTGAAAAGGAGTTTGATGATATTGTTGATCCTATTGTTAAAAAAGTTTTGTCAGAAACAATTTCTGAAAGAATGAAAAACGGTAAATCATTTAAGGAAGCAATTGCAGAGCCAATCTGGATGGTTGATAGTAAAGGTAACTTCAAAAAAACAGATAAAAATGGAAAAACGTTATTACCAATAAGACATATCAGAGTAAAAACTAATGAGAAAAATCTTTTGGAGATAAAGAAACATATTCATTTATCAAACCAGGAACACAAACAAAAATATTATGCGGCTAATTCGACGAACTTTTTATATGGTCTTTATGAAGATGAAAAAGGAAACAAAGGATTTATCCCATTAAATCTATTAGAAGCAACAGATATAAGGCGATTCAATGAAATCAAAAAGCTTGAAGATTTTTTTGAAAATAAAATTATTCTAAAGCGAAATAAAAAAGCAGCTGTACTAAAAGCAATTCTTAAACCCGGTCAGAGAGTTATATTTTACGTTAATGATAATCGAGAAGAATTGAAGGAACTTTCTAAGAAAGATTTGCTTAAAAGAACATATTTTATAAAAAGACTTTACGATGCAAATACCGGGACAATACAATTTCAGCATCATTTAGAAGCTCGAACTGATGATGAACTTCTAAAAGCATTTCCGAAGGAAAAATTTGGTCAAAAAGGTAAAAATGGATTTTCTGAATTTAAGCCAGAAGTAATTTATCCTCGATTATTATTAAGTCCTAAGAATTTTAATTTCATTTTAGAAGGCATAGATTTTGAAATAACGCTTGATGGAGAAATCATAATGAAAAAATGATAAAGCGAACTCTATATTTCAGCAGCCCTGCTTATCTTTCAAAAAAAGATGAGCAGTTAGTTATTAAACTTCCTCAAGAAAAAAGTGAGAATAATGAGCTTGAGGAATCTGATCCTAATCAGAGATACAGGGAAAGAGGGAACGAAAACATTATTCCGATTGAAGATATTGGAATAATAATTCTCGATAATCAACAGATAACACTTTCACACGGATTGCTTGCTGCCCTTCTTAATAATAACTGCGCTGTTGTTACCTGCGATAATAAACATCTTCCCACAGGATTATTCCTTCCACTCGAAAGCCACCAGGAACAAAGTGAAAGATTTCAAACTCAGGTAGAAGCATCCGAACCATTAAAGAAACAGCTTTGGCAGCAAACCGTTTCGGCAAAAATATTGAATCAGGCAAAGGTGCTTGCAAAAAGAAAAAAAGAAAACGACAATATGAAAAGATGGGCAAAAAAGGTTCGTTCAGGCGATCCGGATAATTTTGAGGGTAGAGCCGCTGCGTGTTACTGGAAAACTCTTTTCCCAAAAGAGCTGGAATTTATAAGAGACAGATATGGACAACCGCCCAATCAACTACTTAATTATGGATATGCGATTTTGCGTGCAACTGTTGCAAGAGGATTAGTTGCATCAGGACTCCTCCCTACTCTTGGAATTCATCACCACAATAAATATAATGCTTACTGCCTCGCCGATGATATAATGGAGCCGTACAGACCCTTCGTTGACGATTACATTGCCACATTTGTAGAAGATGGTGAGGATTTTACAGAATTAACATCATCAATTAAAAAACAATTACTTACAATACCTGCTTTGGATATTTACATCGATGGTGAAAGAAGTCCTTTGATGGTTGGACTTCAGAGAACAACAGCCTCTCTTGCAAAATGCTTTGCAGGTGAAGCAAGAAAGATTATTTACCCGGAATTCTGGTTCAACGATGACGATTAAAATGCTTTTTGAAAAATATAAACCCAAAGTCCCCCTTAGGGGGATTTAGGGAGCTTTTTCTATGAGATTTAATGAGTACAGAATTATGTGGATACTTGTATTATTCGACCTTCCTACTGAAACTGCAAAAGACAAAAAAGCTTATGCACATTTCAGGAAAGAATTGATGCGTGATGGATTTTCTATGTTTCAGTTTTCCATTTATGTTAGACATTGCTCCAGCCGCGAAAACAAAAACGTTCACGTAAAAAGAATAAAAAGTATTCTGCCTGAAAAAGGTCACGTGGGTATTTTAACAATCACAGATAAGCAATTCGGAATGATGGAAATATTTTACGGAAAGAAAAAGGAGGAGAGCGGCTTTTTAGAAGCCCACCAACTGGAGCTTTTCTAATACTCTGTTTCTGTCATTCCGGCTTGCGTGCCTCGTCGAATCTGCCAAAGGCAGAAAAGAAGGGTTCGAATTCTATCAAGCAAAATAACAAAATAAAAAAGGATGGCATTTTTCTGTTTAAAGAAAACGCCACCCTTAATTTTGATATCAAAACCATCCGGCGGTTGACGGATTCATTTTTTTAATCCTAAAATTCCCATAAGTTCTTATAATTCAATGTGGTGCTTGGGGGTATATTGGTTTTAATATCCTCAAAGAACAATTTGAAATCAAACCACAAC
>CAZXGJ010000027.1:0-34538 GCA_964639955.1 uncultured Ignavibacteriaceae bacterium | reverse complement strand
TGGGGGTATATTGGTTTTAATATCCTCAAAGAACAATTTGAAATCAAACCACAACTCAATGCTGCTAACTATCCGTCCGGCAGCATTGGTTTTAATATCCTCAAAGAACAATTTGAAATCAAACCACAACAGGTTGAACAGGCGGTAGATCTGCTGCCCGATTGGTTTTAATATCCTCAAAGAACAATTTGAAATCAAACCACAACGTGCCGCCGGCGGCGGAAAGCGAAAGCAGGATTGGTTTTAATATCCTCAAAGAACAATTTGAAATCAAACCACAACCAGGAGGTGAAGATATTCAGAACGATTTGATTGGTTTTAATATCCTCAAAGAACAATTTGAAATCAAACCACAACCGCTTAATAATCATTTCAACATCATATTGTATTGGTTTTAATATCCTCAAAGAACAATTTGAAATCAAACCACAACCTTCTTGAGTTTTTTGCACCCGCTAAATTATTGGTTTTAATATCCTCAAAGAACAATTTGAAATCAAACCACAACTATTTCCCTGGTTTCTGTGATTACTGTTTTATTGGTTTTAATATCCTCAAAGAACAATTTGAAATCAAACCACAACTCAATGCAACCAATATATAATTCATTGATTATTGGTTTTAATATCCTCAAAGAACAATTTGAAATCAAACCACAACAGTTGTCAATGTGATTTCGTATGAAAGATTATTGGTTTTAATATCCTCAAAGAACAATTTGAAATCAAACCACAACTCTTTAGGAGCAGGAACTTTACTGCCCAAAATTGGTTTTAATATCCTCAAAGAACAATTTGAAATCAAACCACAACTTTGCATCATCCACAGAAATATAATCATCATTGGTTTTAATATCCTCAAAGAACAATTTGAAATCAAACCACAACGCGGCGTATTTGTTACCTTTCGGAGCTGGCATTGGTTTTAATATCCTCAAAGAACAATTTGAAATCAAACCACAACTTTGCGATGGCTGGTTTAGGTTGGGCAGTGATTGGTTTTAATATCCTCAAAGAACAATTTGAAATCAAACCACAACTAAGAAGCTTCGAGCAATTAGTTTCAAACTATTGGTTTTAATATCCTCAAAGAACAATTTGAAATCAAACCACAACGGGTTTATAACGCTCCCCGGCATGATCAGGATTGGTTTTAATATCCTCAAAGAACAATTTGAAATCAAACCACAACATTACGGTAACCCTTACTTGCTATCATTTTATTGGTTTTAATATCCTCAAAGAACAATTTGAAATCAAACCACAACGTAACGCCGGAGGCGGAAAGCGAAAGCCGGATTGGTTTTAATATCCTCAAAGAACAATTTGAAATCAAACCACAACATTCTGAACTCGTTATATTTTGCAATTGTTATTGGTTTTAATATCCTCAAAGAACAATTTGAAATCAAACCACAACTGCCTGCATTATGAATGCAGGAATGGATTCATTGGTTTTAATATCCTCAAAGAACAATTTGAAATCAAACCACAACGGTCGCGTGTTAAAATATCTGATTGGTTCATTGGTTTTAATATCCTCAAAGAACAATTTGAAATCAAACCACAACATATCCGGCCCAGTTGGATTATCTGTGCAATTGGTTTTAATATCCTCAAAGAACAATTTGAAATCAAACCACAACGTAACGCCGGAGGCGGAAAGCGAAAGCCGGATTGGTTTTAATATCCTCAAAGAACAATTTGAAATCAAACCACAACAGTGTCGGTTGAGGATATTCAGGTGATGTTATTGGTTTTAATATCCTCAAAGAACAATTTGAAATCAAACCACAACAATAACTCGGCAATCAACCTGATTGCTAAAATTGGTTTTAATATCCTCAAAGAACAATTTGAAATCAAACCACAACCGATTGCCATCGTTTTAAGATTGTTCAATATTGGTTTTAATATCCTCAAAGAACAATTTGAAATCAAACCACAACGCTTACAGTGGGGATTTGACGTTACGTTTTATTGGTTTTAATATCCTCAAAGAACAATTTGAAATCAAACCACAACGTGCTTTCTTGCACTAAACCGATTAATTTATTGGTTTTAATATCCTCAAAGAACAATTTGAAATCAAACCACAACGTTAAATATTTAGTAACCATTAGCACCCCGATTGGTTTTAATATCCTCAAAGAACAATTTGAAATCAAACCACAACATTACAGAGGAATGTAAGAACATCACAAAATTGGTTTTAATATCCTCAAAGAACAATTTGAAATCAAACCACAACATGCACTGCTTATTATAGCATATGTAGAAGATTGGTTTTAATATCCTCAAAGAATCCGCCTTTGGTGGAAAAGCAAATCACCAAAACCTTTGCTCTCTTCTCTGCTTTATTTTACCCGTTCAATATATCTTGATTCAGCCGGGTTAACACGAATACGTTCGCCTGCCGTTATAAAAGGCGGAACCTGAATAGTTACTCCGTTTTCGAGCTTTGCAGGTTTATTCAGATTGGAGATGGTTGCCCCTTTTACCTGTGGTTCGGTTTCAACAACTGTTAATTCCAGAGAAGATGGAAGTTCTACACCTATGGGTGATCCGTTATAAAGTTCAACTTCGATTTTTAAACCGGGGACAAACCATTTGTCAGCATCACCAACTTCATCTTTGCTCAATGCTATCTGCTCATAATTTTCAGTATTCATAAAATGATGATGCGAATCGTCAGAGTAAAGATATTCCATTTCGTGCTGCTCAAGCATCACAGTTTCAACCGAGTCATTAGAACGAAAACGATGTTCAAATGAGTTGCCGCTTAACAGGTTGCGTAATCGTGTTTGCACCATTGCCCGAAGATTCCCGGGTGTATGATGGTGAAATTCCATCACCTTGCAAGGCGCACCTTCAAATAAAATTACCATTCCTTTTCTGATATCATTTGCCTGTATTGCCATAGATAAATCTCCATTATTTCATTCTTATAACTTTAAAATTACAGCTATATAGATCGGATATCTGCAAATTTTATTATGATACGAAATTTACAAAAATTTATTTTTTTCTTGCTCAGTCGGCACTCTGCAAACTTCCCTCTTTCCGAAAAATTTATACCTGTTATTTGCAATTAAGCTGTAAACGAAATCCCGTATTGGTTTCGGAATAATTATTAATGAATAGAAAATTTTCCACGCCCCGTTAAGTTTTTTGCTTATCCTTAAAGCGGCTGTGGATTTTTTGTAAAATTTTTCGTCGTCAATTAAAATAAACGTATCAAAGTCACCTGTGTTCAGTTTAAATTTTTTCAACAGTTCCTGTCCTTTATCAGATTGAAGCGCGGCAAACCGAAAGCTGTCCGCTGCATCCCGGTCTATAATAAAATTAACCCAGAAATTGCAGAAGTTACAGACTCCGTCAAATAAAATAATCTGCTTATTAATCATTAAGATGCAGGAGGATTAACAGTAAGCTTTACGGTATCAATCTTTTGTTTGGAAGAGCGTGTAATATGTATTGTGAAATTATCGGTCTTAACTGTTTCACCCTGCTCGGGAATCCTGCCGAGCCTGGCAAGAATGTAGCCTGCAAGTGTCTCGTATTCGCCGGTTTCAATATTCAGTTCGTATTTTTCGTTCAGATAGTCAATTTCAGTTTTACCGCTGATAAGGAAAGTATCGGCAGAGAGTCTTTTGCAGCTATCTTCCTCAGTATCGAATTCATCTTTTATCTCGCCAAAAAGCTCTTCAAGTATATCTTCCATTGTAACAATTCCTGCAGTGCCGCCGTGTTCATCAACAACAATTGCAATGGATATTTTTTTATCGAGAAATTCATTCAGCACCTCAAAGCTTTTTTTTGTTTCCGGGATAAAGCTCACCTCTCTCAAAATATCCTTAATGTTCTGCGGCATTCTGAATAAATCTTTCGCAAGAGCTATGCCTTTAATGTTATCAAGATTTTCATCGAAGACGGGAATTTTAGAAAACCCCGATTCAATAAAAGTTGCAATCAGCTCATCGATACTTTTTGAAATTTCCACACCTACTATGTCAATCCGGGGCGTCATGGCTTCATATACTCTTTGCTCACCCAGTTCAAAAACCCTGTTGATAAGTGTGCTGTCCTTTTTATCAACCATGCCAACGGTTTCGCTTTCTTTTACAAGACCTTTAACATCTTCCCTGTCGAAAAGGTGGTAAATGTTGTCTGATTTCTGGCTGGAGAAGGAAGTGAGCCGGTCAGAGAATTTTGAGGCAAAGTATACGAATGGAAAGAGTAAATAAAAAATAAATCTCAGCGGCACCGCAGAGATTAGCACAACTCTATCTGCAAGCTCTCGTGCAAAATATTTTGGTACGATTTCTCCGAAAATCAAAATAACTATGGTTGATACCAGGAGAATAGTAAGCTCATTCCATCCGAAAATAAAAGTAAGGAACACAGCTGAAAGTGAAGCTATGGAAATATTTACAACATTATTGCCAATAAGAATTGTTGAGAAAAAAATCTGCGGATGTTCGACAAAAAATTGTGCCTGGAGTGCGGCAAAATTTTTTTTGCGGGCTCTCAGCTCTATTTTAAGTTTATTTGCAACAACATACGCCATTTCCGAACCCGAAAAGAAAGCGCTGAGTCCCAGTAAAATTATCAGAAGAATTAATTTTATATCCATGTTCAGATAATGTGGTAGACAATAATAATGGTGGCAGTAATATATAAAACAACAGTAATAATCAAAGGAATATCAGTAGCAATAATGCTTGTAGTATTTTCGCCTTTATTATTCATATACTCGAGGAACATATACCTGAAAATACCAAAGACTACAAATGGAGTTGTGTAAATAAGACTTTCGGTGCCGAAAGCAGATACAGTTCGGGATGAAACGGTATAAAGAGCGTAGCAGATAATTACACCGGCGGCAGCAACAGTTGCCATTTGCTCGGCAAAACTATGAGAATATTTGGCCAGCACTTTCCTGCTCTGGGATCCATTGCTTTCAGCAAAAATTGTAAGTTCGGAGTGTCGTTTCATTACACCGAGGAAGAGAGAAATAAACATAGTGGTAAGCATAAGCCAGCTGGAAATCGGCACCTGGATAACAAATGCCCCTGCAAGTACGCGCAAAGCAAATCCTGCAGCAATAGAAAATATATCCAGAATAACAACATTCTTAAGCCAGAAGGAATAAAGCACGTTCAGCATCACAAAAGCAATAACGAGTAAAATAAACTCAGTATTGAAAAACATCATCAGCCAGAAAACAAGCACAAGCAACAAAGAAGCGGTAATGATGGCTGAAGTTTTTGAGATTACACCTGAAGGCAGTGGTCTGTTTTTTTTAACTGGATGGTTCCGGTCAGATTCTATATCAACCAGATCGTTAATAACATAAATCGCACTTGATGCAATGCAGAAAACAAAAAATGCAAGAAGTGTTGTTATAAAATAATCTCTGTCAAAAAGATGGAGTGAAAACAATAAAGGAACAAAGACAAAAACGTTTTTTATCCATTGGTGAACGCGGACAAGTTGAATATATTTAATCATCATCAAAAAACAGCAACTTCTTCGTAAGTACCGAAAACTTCCTTTAGTTCTCCGACCATCTCGCCAAGAGTAACTTTATTATGAGCAGCTTTCAGAAATACCGGCATAAGGTTGTTGCCGTTTTCGCCGGCGTATTTAATTTCCTTCAGGCTTTCATCTACATCTGCCCAGCTTCGGCTGTTTCTTAATTCGGCTAGTCGTTTCTTCTGGGCAATTTCAACTTCGGGCGAAATAGTAAGAATAGGAATTTCTATCTTTTCACCTTCTTCAACAAATTCGTTCACTCCAACTATAATTTTTTCTTTCTTTTCAACTTCCTGCTGGTAGCGATAAGCTGCATCTGCAATTTCTTTCTGAAAATAACCGGCTTCGATGGCAGGTATAACACCACCGAGGGAATCGATCTGCTCGAAAATCCGGTTAGCCTGTAGTTCCATTTTATCCGTTAATGCTTCAACATAATAGCTGCCTCCGAGCGGGTCGACAGTGTTGATCACTCCTGTTTCAAAAGCGATTAGCTGCTGGGTTCTTAAAGCAATCTTAACTGCTTTTTCACTTGGCAGCGCAAGCGTTTCGTCCATCGAATTTGTGTGCAGTGATTGCGTACCGCCGAGAACACCTGCAAGTGCCTGGAACGCAGTTCTTACAATATTATTTTCGGGTTGCTGTGCAGTTAAAGTGCAGCCGGCTGTCTGGGTATGAAAACGAAGCCACCAGGAACGGGGATTTTTAGCACCGTACTTGTCTTTCATTCTCTTCGCAAAAATTTTGCGGGCAGCACGATACTTCGCAATCTCCTCAAAAAAATCAAGATGTGAATTAAAGAAGTAAGATATCCTTGGTGCAAAGGAATCAACGTCAAGTCCGCGTTCAATGCAGGCTTCAATATATGCAAATCCATCTGCAAGTGTAAAAGCAAGTTCCTGAACTGCAGTGGAGCCGGCTTCTCTTATATGATAGCCGCTGACTGAAACAGGGTTCCATTGCGGAACTTCGTTTGTGCAATATTCTATCATATCGGTTATAATCCTCATCGAAGGTTTCGGCGGATAGATATATTCTTTCTGTGCAATGTATTCTTTTAAAATATCGTTTTGCAGCGTACCTCTTAAATCTTTAAGGTTTACATTCTGCTGCTGAGCTACTGCGAGATAAAATGCAAAAATCATAGCAGCAGGAGAATTGATGGTCATTGACGTAGAAACTTTACCGAGAGGAATTTTATCAAAAAGAATTTCCATATCTTTAATTGAAGAAACTGAAACGCCGCAAATACCAACTTCACCTTCGCTGCTTGCAGCATCTGCATCCCAACCCATTAGAGTTGGCAAATCATATGCAACGGAAAGACCGGTCTGACCGTTTTTAAGAAGGTAATGATACCGTGCGTTGGTGTCTTCCGGGGTTCCGAAACCTGCAAACTGCCTCATAGTCCAGATTCTGCCTCTGTAACCATTCGGGTGAATTCCTCTGGTAAAAGGATATTCGCCGGGGAATCCTATTTCACTTAAGTAATTAATGTTTTCGATATCATCCGGCCCATATAGTGTTTCGATTTTTTCACCGCTGACTGAGGTAAATTTCATCCCGGTAGATTTTAATGATTTCACCTTATCATCAAACTCCGCCCTGCTTTTAAGATATTCATTATCGAGCATACAGATACCTTTTAAGATAATTAGAATTTAAAAATGAACTTCTTTCAAAACTAAATTTAAGTTCTGCCAAACCTCCGGTCAAATTCATCCAGAGAAATCTTTACAACTACCGGTCTGCCGTGAGGACAAACATAAGGCATAGTGGTTGCAAATAGTTTATCTATCAGCAGCCGCATTTCTTTTTCATCAAGTTTATCCCCGGCTTTAATTGCCGCTTTACAGGAGTAGGATTTGGCAATATTATCTTTTGTTTCAAGCTTTTTTTCGCGTTCATTGGCAGCATATTCCTCAAGCACATCCATAAGTAATTTCTCCTCGGTGCCTTTTTTTACATCATCCGGCACACCTTCAATTACAATTGTATTTTTTGCCTGAAATTTAATCTGGAATCCGATTCTGGATAGGTATTCATTTAATTCCTTTAAGAGTTCATAGCGTGACGGGTCCAGCCTGAGCTTTTTCGGAAAAAGTAATTGCTGCGAAAAAGGAATATTTGTATCGAGCCGGTTAAGAGCTTTTTCGTATAAAATTCTTTCGTGGGCAACATGCTGATCAATAATCATAAGCCCGGATTTTATCTGAGATAGAATGTATTTCTGATGTAGTTGTATAATGAACGGTGATGAATCGGGTTCTGCTGACTTTTCAGATTGAACTGATTTATGATGAATTTCCGTATGCATTTCCCTGTCGAAAGGCAGTTGAATCTTCTCACCGGGCGTTTGAACTACACTGTCGCTTGTAATACCACTGAAAAGAAGATCAATCTCCTCATTAGAATATCTTTTGATTTCCGGCTGGTATTTTTGCCGTACAGGTCTGTCAGAAAAATCATCTCTGGCAGATGGCTGAAATTTGTTTATTAAAAGCTTTTCCCCGGGTAAATCCTCTTCCGTAAATGCAATTGAGGGAATTAAATCGTGCGACCCAAGACTTTTCCTTACAACCGAAAGAATAAAATTATATACATCTTTTTCGTCATCAAATTTTGCCTCGAGCTTTGAGGGATGAATATTTACATCAATCCTTTCGGGATCGATTTCAATGTAAAGAATGAAGAATGGATAATCGCCTTTCTCGAGAAAATTCTCGTAGGCAGTAAATACAGCATGGTTAATGTTTTTATTTATCACATAGCGTGAGTTGAGAAATAAATACTGTTCCCCTTTACTTTTTTTGAGCAAACTTGGCTTGCCGATGTAGCCGTGCACACTAATTAAATCAGTTTTTTCCTCCAGAGCAATAAGTGCATCTGGCATATTTTCAGTAAATACCTGCCGAACCCTGTCTGCCAGCGAAGCAGCCTGATAATCAAATACTATATCAATTCCGTTAAACAGTTTAAATGATATCGAAGGATGACCAAGCGAAATGCGGTTGAATGTATCAACTATGTGCTTGAATTCTGTTGAATCGGTTTTAAGAAATTTTCTCCTCGCAGGTACATTGAAAAAAAGATTTTTAACAGTAACACAAGTTCCTTTGGGAAACGATCCCTTATCAACTTTAATGTTTCCCGACTCATCATTTTTCAAAACAGTTCCGACTTCCTCATCACGGGTTTCAGTTCTTATTTCAAGCTGACTTACTGCAGCAATTGAACTAAGAGCTTCACCTCTGAAACCTAAAGTTTTGATAGCTTCAAGATCTTCGAATGCTTCTATTTTACTTGTTGCGTGCTTCTGGATACAAAGTAACAAATCCTCTTCTGTCATCCCGGTTCCGTCATCACAAACCTGAATAAAATTCTTGCCTGCTCTTTTGATTATCACTTCAATATTTTTTGCACCGGCATCAATAGAATTTTCCATTAACTCTTTTACAACAGATTCAGGTCTTTGAACAACTTCACCGGCAGCAATTTTGCTAGCGATGTTTTCGGGCAATATTTTAATTCGTCTTGCCATTTTTCTTTACATATATTCTGATTTCAAACTGCTCTCTGTCTTCAGTAGATTGAATCTGCCATTCAGTATTTTTAATTTCAGGAAAAGTAACATCTCCCTCAGCTTCGAACTTCATAAATGATAAAACCATTTCATCTGCCAGAGGGATTGCCTGATGATAAATATTTCCACCTCCGATTATAAAAGCTTTTTCATAGTTTTTTATTTTACAATATCTGATTGCTTCATAAAGGGAAAACATAACCATTGTTTCATCGGATTCAACTTTAAAATCTTTATTTCTTGTAACTATTAAATTCTCTCTTCCCTTCAGCGGTTTTCCGAGAGTTTCATAAGTCTTTCTTCCCATAATCACAGGAAAGCCCAGCGTTGTATTTTTGAAGTGCTGAAATTCTTCTTTTACATGCCAGGGCATTTCACCGTTTGATTTTCCAATTACATTATTCTTTGCAATTGCTGCAATGATAATTATCTTCAAACTGCAACCTCGAAAGTAATTTTATCATGATATTGATAATTAAGTAACTCAAAATCTTCAAACTTTAACTCATTGATTGGTTTGTTTGCAATTTTAAGTTGAGGAAGAGGAAGCGGTTCTCTTTTTAACTGTTCTTTCAAACCCTCAAGATGATCATATTTTTCCGTTTCAGTTCCTTTTTCACCAATGTAGATATGAGCATCTACAATTGTATGTGCGAATTGTCCGAGTCCTAAACCTACCTGCTGAGCAATAACCTGAGTCAACAATGAATAAGCAGCTAAGTTGAAAGGTATTCCAAGAGCGATATCTCCGGAACGCTGGATAAGATGACAATTAAGTTTTCCATCATTAACATTGAAGACAAAAGTATAGTGGCACGGAGGAAGTTTGCTTGTCGTTGCATTACCTGGTTCCCACGCAGATACAACAAGTCTTCTGCTGTTAGGATTTCTTTTTATTTCATCCATCACGTATTGGATTTGATCAACTTCACGAACAACCCATTCACCATTTTTATTTCTTTGAGCACTGGGGAAATGACGCCAATAGTACCCATAAGCCGTTTCAAGAACACCATTTTCATCAGCCCAGGCATCCCAGATTTTAGTATGCTTTCTAAGATTACGAATATGATTTTCACCTGATAAGTACCAAAGTACTTCATGTAACAGTGATTTCCATTGCATCTTCTTTGTTGTGAGAAGTGGAAAACCTTCATTCAAATCAACTTTATAGAAAGCTCCGAAATAAGAAATTGTATCCACACCCGTCCGGGTTTGCTTTCTGACACCGTTTTCCATCACGGTTTTAACAAGTTCAAGATATTGCTTCATTTTTGATATTCATTTTTAAGAAGTGAGACTGATTTCAGTTGTAATTTAGCAATTTTTTAAGATGTGATAAAATATCAAAAGTTTAGATGTTTGACTATTTCGCAACAAGCCCTTTTGATTCCTTCTTCATAGTTAACGACTGACTCATAATCTGAAGAAAAATATTTCCTCAATTCGATGGGCAAAATATTTTTAGGAAGATTCCTGACACTTTCAGAACCCATTTTACCACATACTAGAAATATTTTCTTAGAAGATGATCCGAATAATTTAAGTAAAACACCGACACCTTTACCAAAACCAGATTGATAATCATATGCTCCCTCTCCTGTCACCACATATTCAGTTTCATTTGAAGCTGAGTATTCGTGTAAACCAAGATGAAATTCAATAAAGTCTGAGGATAACATTAAGTTTGAATTGTAGAATATTTGAAAAGCTGCCGGTATTCCACCACCTGCCCCTGAAAGTGAATTACTTAAAATTACTAAACCATTATTTTTTAGTATGTTAATCAGATGATTGAAATTTTCTTCTATAATTTGGATCGTCTCTTCATCAGCATTCTTTTGTGGACCAAACACTCTCACCCCACCTTTAAGTCCAAGCAATGGATTAGATACATCAATAACCGGAATTAACTCGAAAGAAAACTTAATCGGTTTATAAGATATACATCTTACCAAACTAAAATTCTCAGGGAGCACACTAATCTCCTTACCTGAATCATTCAATAGTTTTAACCCTAATTCTCCCATCAAGCCAATGCCCATATCAATTGTTGCCGTTCCACCGACTCCGAGGAATACTTTCCTGACATCAAATCTTGTTTGCTGAATGTCTGATTGTATTTGTTTGAGTAATTCGCCTAATCCCTTTGAAGTTAACCGGAGCGGATTTCTATTATACATTGGAACCACCTTAAGCCCTAAAACGTCAGCTGATTCTATGTATAACTCTTTTCTTTTTTCACAATACAAAACCGGACAAACAATTTTTGAATCATCATAAGCAGAAGAAACTTTGTAATTAATAGTCTCTCCACCAAAATAAAACTTACAAACATTCAGAAAACCGTCTCCCCCATCAGAAATAGGTTTTATTATAAGTTCGTCTTTAGTCAAAGTAACCAAATTATTTCTTATTAACTCAGCTATTGTTATTGAGTCTGCACATTCTTTAAAGCTATTTGGCGCTATAAGTATCATTTGAAACTGAATGTATGATATTCAAAATATTTATATTTGAACAAGTTTATGGAAAAGCTAATTCATTTTCTTTCTTTAAAGATAAAGTATATTCTTCTTATTTATGTCGTCATTCAGCTGATTCTGATTTTTTTTACAGACATAAATTACAGAAGCGATGCTTTATATTATTATAAACTTGCGAACGAATGTATTAAACTGAATGAATTCTATCCTGCAGAAAAACATTTACTTGAAGATTATCTTGTAGCTCCATTATACATCAACATACTCATATTTCTATTGAAGATAAATAACTCAACAATAGTGATTAGCTTATTCAATTTACTTGTAATAGCAGCTACAATTTTCTTTCTGTTCAAAATAAGTTCGAAAGTTTTTACTGACAATGCAGCGCGCTTAACGATTATAATATTTATGCTTTATCTAAATACGGTTGGCTTAGTTTTACAAAATTATACTGAATTACTTTTTACATTGTTGATAGTTTCATCGGTCTATTTTTCTCAAACAAATAAAAAATTTTCACTTTTAGTTTCAGGGATATTATTAGGTAGTGCAATTGCAGTTCGTCCTCTTGGCTGGGCTTTATTATTATCTTTTATTACAATTCAACTTCTCGCAACAATAAAAGTAAAAAAAATAATTTTTGATTATTTCTTAATCTACGCCGGAACGTTGATCTTCATTGTATTATTTGGCTTGTTTACTTATTCGCATTTCGGAAGATTCGAATATACAGCTACTACCGGAGCGGTAAATTTACTAATTGGAGCAAATGATGATGCGACGGGTGGTTTTAATTCAATCATCTATGAAAAAGGAAAGGCAGGTTATTTAGAAAATCCCGGGGCATTAACTTATTTAGAAAAAGGTGAATTTTATCGTGAACAAGCATTAGAATGGATTGCCAAACATCCGGTTAAATGGGTTTCACTTGCACCCTTAAAATTACTTCATTCTTTTGGATGGGATGATATTGCTTTATCTTCGCTTTTAGGTTACCACGAAATAAATTTCGTAAGAGCGTTAAAAAATCTGATTACTGGTAATGATTCCTCTGTTTTCATTTCTTATTTTCTATTTCTGTCGCTTAATCACATTTACTATTATCTGATTATAATTGCTATCGTGCTTGGAATATTTCAAGTTTTAAAAAGTAAGTGGAGCAATTATGGAATAAAAATAATTTTTATCTATTCTCTCATTTCAATCTTAATTATAATGATAACTGTCGGGACACCCCGTTATAAATATCCTGTATTTATACTTTTACTTCCATTTGCTGCCAGCTACTTTCACATAAAATTTGGAACAGAGAAACAAGTATCAGGTAATGAAAAATAAAATTAACAGTGCACTCACTGCATTTTTTTAATGGTGATGTTAACTCTCAAATGTTGTTTAAATGAAAATCCGGATAAAATGGTTCGATAACTATTTCATTAAAAATAAAATCCAACAATGTAAGATGGCAGAAGTATGAGTAACACAAAAGCAATTTGCCAGCCTTCAAATAGAATATTTTTTATTTTTTCTAAAAAAAGCACCTCGGTCATAAAGTAAATAATCGCTGGTAATGCCGGATAAAGAAATCTTCCTTCAGTATATCCGGTTGGTATTGCGTAATACAAATATGCACCAACAATTATGATCAAAAGGAAATTAATTACATGCATTTTATAATTGATTTTAAAAATATTCTTTAACCTCAAAATCCATAAAACTATGCTTGCACCAAGCCATAAATAAGGAACAACGTTTAACCAGGATAGAATATATTTCGGTGGTAAAAAGTGCATCCTGAATAAAAACGAATATGGCATTTTCAATAATTTAATGAGTGATTCTTCGAATGTTTTTACGAAATGCCATTCACCATTGAAAAAATTTATTAAGAAAAAACTACCATATTCATTGTAATTTCGTAAATACCACGGCAAAGAAAATATTAGTGGTAAAACGATAATAGCAGACACTTTAAAAATTTTGGTTTTTGATAATCCGTACTTCTGAATATCAATATAGAGAGCAACAAATAGTAACAGATAATAAGGCAGGATGCTTAGTTTAGTATAATGAGATAGAGTAATTACAATTACTATCATAGACCAGCTTTTAGTAATTCCGTTCAGGATCAACAATAGAAGAAACCAGAGTAAAATCCAGGATAATGCATCGTTTCCAAATACAGTAAACTGATAAACTGAACTTCCAAGTAAAAGATAAATTGAAAGTGCCGTCAGTATTTTAACATTTGACAGTTCTAATATCTTGAAAATACGAAATAGAAGAATTAACCCCAGCAAGCTCAGTATAACATTGAATAGTCTGCCTAAGATTAATATTTCACTTAAATCTGTCAGATCAAGAACATTCGAGAGTAAGTAAATAATTGAATAGTAAAGTGGAGGCTGATGATATTCAAATTCATTTGTTTCAAAAGCATTCGGATCAATTACTTTGGTTTCAAGTTTTGGCAGCTTATTATTATTTAATAGGTATTTGGTGTAATTAAAATGCGCTGGTTCATCATCAAAACCGGAAAGTCCATATTCGTTTGAGATAGTTCCAAGCGGAAGTTCATAAACAATTTTTAACCTGAATAAAAGAGAAATAACAAGAATTAATATAAAAAGTAACGAATAATGTTTAATTCTTATTGTCAATTGTAGCTTCCTAAAAAGTTTTTCAAACTAAAAGATTATAAGTGAACTAAATTTTAGTTTTTAATTTAGTTTACCATATCTGCTATGATTATCAATATCGGGAAAGGATAATATTAAATTTCTCCGAATCCATAATCAGCATATTTAAAATGAATAAGACGTTTTATATGAATGTGATCTTTTCTAATGTTAAACTAAATTCATTTATTTAGCTAACTCCGTCAATCAATGATTGTGGTCTGACGCAAATAAGTACTACCATCACTATGATTTATAACTGCTTTCTCCAATGAATTTATTTATTTAATTTTAATATGCTTAAAACAATTAATCGTCTGTTATGAAAATAATTGAATATTCTGAAAAGTGGAAAGATAAATGGGATCAATTTGTTCTGGAATCGAACAATGGTACGATGTTCCATATGCAAAAATTTTTTGACTATCATAAACCGGGTAAGTTCACATTTAACCACCTGTTATTTTTAGACAATGCAAACATTGCAGCACTGCTTCCCGGCTCAAGGATTGGAGATATTTTTGAATCACCGATTGGTGCAAGCTACGGCTCGATTGTTACAAAAGATGTAAAGTTTTCTGAAGCAATGGATATTGTTTCAACTCTGCTTGAGTATGGAAAGAGTGTCGGAATTAAAGAATTTCTTTTAACATCAGCCCCACGAGTTTATGAAAGGCACCCAAATGAAAATCTTGACTTTGCGATGCTCTGGCAGGGATTTAATTATGATCTTCATTATATCTCAAGCGCAATAAAGCTGGAAACAAGTGAAGACATCATTTCAAGATTTCAGCAGACAGTAAGAAGAAATATCAGAAAGACTTTGAAGAATCCTGATATCAGGGTTGAAATTAATGACCGATACGATGAATTCTATCCGATTCTGATCGAGAATAAAGCGAGGCACGATGTTAAACCAACACATTCACTCGATGATCTGTTGAAGCTAAATCAGCTTATGCCCGACCGGCTGGTTCTATTTATGGTCTATTATAAAGATAAACCTATTGCCGGTTCTTCTGTTTTTATTTGTAATGAAATTGTTACTCTTTGTTTTTACAATATGCTTCTTTATGAATATGAACACTTGAAACCAATTCATCGTGTAATGTACGAAGTTGTAAAGTGGTCAACAGAAAAAGGATACAAGTATGTAGATATCGGAGTTTCACAGGATACAAAAGCGGATAATCCAATGACTCCAAGTATGAACCTGATTGACTTCAAAGAAAAGTTTGATGCTAAGACTGTAATGCGTAACACTCTCCGCAAAAAATTATAATTTGTATTGTTCTGAATTTATGAGTCCAAAGAGAAAAGTTCTGATCACATTTCTTGGAAACATCTACTATGATACACGCTGCAAAAATCTTTTCGATACTTTGTCTGCAAACAACTATGATGTTGAGTTCACTGGATTTGATTGGCTCACAGAAGGTTTTAAAGAAACTCTTGGAAGAATTTCAATTATCAAATTGAAAAAGGGATTTCTTTCAATTCCTTTTTATCTGAAATTCATCTGGCATTTAAAAATAAAATTGCTCACCACAAAAGCGAACTTAATTTTTGCCGAAGATATTTATACACTTCCTTTTGCTGTAATTTTTGGCAAGCTGAAACGAGCAAAAATTTATTATGACTCTCGTGAACTTTTTGGATTCCTTGCAGGATTAAAAGACAAAAAGATAAAACAGCTATTCTGGAAATGGATTGAAAAAATCTTCATCAGGAAAGCAGACTATGTAATAGTAACAGGATCTATGGATGCGGAATTCCTGAAAAATGAGTATGGGATTAAGAAGATTATTTTGTTACGAAATTTACCACGTTATTATAAACCCGAACTTCAACTTGATCTTCATTCTCATTTACGAATTGACAAATCAAAAAAAATTATTCTTTATCAAGGCGTTATTCTTAAGGGAAGAGGAATTGAAAAAGTTTTTTCTGTGCTGGATGAATTAGCTGATCATGTTTTTGTGATTGCCGGCGGAGGAGAATTTGAGCAATATTATCAAAAACTTGCGGAAGAGTTGAATGTTTCTGAAAAGGTATTCTTCCTTGGGAAACTAACTCAGGAAGAATTACCAAAAGTTACTGCATCAATAGATGTTGGTGTTGCGTTAATTGAAAACTTAAGTAAAAGTTATTACTACGCTTTGCCTAATAAACTTTTCGAATACATAATGGCTGAAGTGCCGGTAATTGTCAGCAGCCTTCCTCAAATGAAAGAAATAATCGATAAGTATGATGTCGGTTTTGCAGTTGAGTTTGATGACCGCAATGAATTAATTTCTGCAATTAAAAGATTAACCGAAGACATCAAATTTTACGAAAGTAAAAAGCAAAACTGCCAAATTGCATCTCAGGAATTGAATTGGGAGAACGAAGTAACAAATCTTTTAAAATCGTTGAAGCACTAATTCAAAATGTCATTCTGAATTCATTTCAGAATCTCATTCGAAGACCCTGAAATGAATTCAGGGTAAATACTTCTTTTTATAAATGCAGATTATATGTGCAGTTTTTTTAATGAAGAGATTGAAAAACTTATCTTTTAGTTTCCAAAGCCAAAAGGGAAAGTAATTTAGAATCACAAAACTCATTGAATAAATTAAAAATTTATTTCCGAAAGTCTCGTACTTAAAACTTTCAAGATCATTTCCGGAATACAGATCTTCGAGCTTCTTTTCATCGAAGGAATGAATGTGAGCGTTTGCAGGGGTTTTCTGATTACAGTGAATGCAGAGATAATAAATTAGCTTTTCTTTGTATGGAGTTGTGATAATCAGACTTCCGCTGCTTTTTACAACACGAAACAGTTGCACAATAAATTTTTCAGGATCAATAACATGCTCAATAATTTCTGAAGCAATTACACAATCGAAAGAACAATCTTTAAATGGAAGATAAAATGAATCTGCAACAATTCCGGAGTGATGTGCTGAGGGGTAAAGCTTTTTAGCTTTGGCAGGATTTGTTAAAGAAATATCAAGCGAATAAACTTTTTTCCCCTTAGGAAGAAATTCCTTTGCAGCCCAGGCGCTGCCGCAACCTACATCAAGTATTGAATCAGCATCCTTTGATACTTTGGAAAGGATATATTCTCTAACTCTTCTTTCGTCGTGTGCGGTTGCACTATTTCGCTTTTCGAAGTAGTCGAATTCAACCGCATCTTTTTGATAGTGTTCTTTATAATTAAAATTGTTCAATTATTAAAACCCTGTAAATATTGTTTAGAAAGATATTAAAAAATTAAGATATCATTTTTTTTAATTGACTTTGCACTTATTATTTCTTACGTTTGAACCAACAACACAGGGAATGGTGGCATGAAAGCTATAAAATATTTTACCTGTTTCCTTTTCCTCCTCAGCTTTACAAAAATCCTGCCCCAGGATCAAAAGATTTTAGTATTCGATCCGAACGGAATATCGTCTGCTTTTCAGTATTCTTTTTCGCAGCTTTCTGATGATTCAATATTCATTGCTGATACAATTGATAATGAAATCTTCAATTACGATGCATTGTTTTTATTTATTGATTACCCTTATATACTTGCCCGGAATGAGGGAGAAAGATTAATACAATATACTTCACAGGGAATGCCTGTTTATCTCAGTTCATATTTAATTTTTCAACCACTTGATTCCACTTCTTTCTGGAATCATATCGGAATTAATGATTGGGTATGTCTCCTCACTGAAGTCCATGTTGATACCTTTTTAGGTGTGGATTCATCTTTTACAAGTGAAATAGTTATAGATACCGGTTTCATAAGTGGATGAATTCCGATCATAATGGGAAATGTTGATTCAATATTAGTTGGAATAGTACAAACTTGGGAAATGAATACGACTTACGTTTCTGAATACGATTCACTTAATGTAATAATTGATTTATATAACCTGATTCATCATCCTGAATTTCTGGAAAGGGTAATTGAGCAGTTTGGATTAAACCAGGGAAGTGCAAATATCCAGTTCTTCACACTTGTGGATACTGCATTGGTTCAGGGCGGCTGCACAACACCAGAATTTGTATGCAAAAATTTAATCAGTACAAATGAACGAGATAGTATTTCTATTGAGCCTGGCTTTAATACGTGCTTTTATTGGGACTCAACCGGCTACCAGATACCTCTTGATAATTATCACTTCATCACCATTGATTCTCTGAATGAATATGAATACGAGTTGTGGTATCATCCCAAATCCTTTCTACCGTTTAGGCCGGTGCTCATAAATTTTGATTCATTGTTTTTAGCAGAACAGAATTACTTTGATATTGCGCTGGTAGTAAAAAAGAATAATGTTCAAATAAGATCATTTGTTCAGCCATTCCACGCTGATTTCGGATTAGATGTTGAAAATGAAGAGAACATCCCTGAAACATTTCATTTATTTCAAAACTACCCCAACCCTTTCAACCCGGTTACCAATATTCAGTATGCAGTAAGCAGTGCGCAATTTGTATCACTTAAAGTTTACGATATTCTTGGAAACGAAATCGCAACGCTTGTTAACGAAGAAAAACAGCCCGGAATTTATGAAGTTAAATTTGCCGTAGAGGTCAGGACTCCAGTCCTGACCTCTCAGGCGGAATTTATTTCTACCAGTTGAAAGCGAGCAACTTTATCGAAACTAAAAAAATGACACTTTTAAGGTAAAATTTAAAAAAGGTTGTAATGAAAAAATCACTATTCTTCTCTACTCTGATTCTAATCAGTTTCATAGTTGGCTATGCGCATTTCTCAATTCAAACATCTAAACATTCAGAAAAGAATTTCCCATCTGATTGGTTCTTTATGCAGAGAGCTTATCCACTTGGCGAAATTCCCCTTGAAAAATATTATGAAGCAGTTGATCAATCCAAAAGAATGCAGCAACTTAGCAAAGCAGCACAGGTGAATCCATGGATTCTGAGAGGTCCAACCAATATCGGTGGGAGAATTTCAGATATTGAAATGAGTCCTACAAGTTTCGATACAATTTATGCCGGTATTGCTTCAGGGGGAGTGTTTAAATCAACCGATGCCGGATTGAGCTGGTTCCCGATATTTGATGGAACCTATACAATGTCAATCGGCGATCTTGTTGTTGATCCGACTAATCCAAATATAGTTTATGTAGGAACAGGTGAGGTTAACGGCGGCGGCGGCTCAGTTACTTATGGCGGTAATGGTGTTTACAAATCTATCGATGGAGGGAATAGCTGGACTCATATCGGACTTGAAGCTACCCAATATATTTCACGCATAGTTGTTGATCCATTAAACCCGCAAAAAGTTTATCTGGGTGCTATGGGAAAACTCTTTGGTAAAAATTCTGAACGAGGATTATACCGCTCAACTAACGGCGGTACAACGTGGGAAAATAAATTGTTCATATCTGATTCAACCGGCTGCATTGATGTAGCGATTAACCCAACCAATCCAAATATAGTTTACGCAGCGATGTGGGAAAGAATCCGCCGACCTGACAGACGCTCTTACGGAGGACCAACCTGTGGTCTGTACCGTTCGATTGATGGTGGTGAAACCTGGACTGAATTAACCAACGGATTGCCAAACAACTCCCCGAACGTTGGTAGAATAGGAATTTCGATTTCTACATCTTCACCAAACATTATTTATTCAATCTACGCAGATAATATTGGCTACTTTGCAGGTGTCTATAAATCAACAAATAATGGCGATAGCTGGACGCGTACAAACGATGGCGCACTCGGTAGTTTATTTTCTTCGTTCGGCTGGTGGTTCGGAAACATACGAGTCGATCCTGTAAACCCTGATAATGTTTATGCAATGGGACTGGATGTTTATAAAACCACAAACGGCGGCAGTTCGTGGTTTTATTCTTCGGGAAGTATGCACGTAGATCAACACGGATTGTTTATTCATCCGGCAAACCCAAATTTTATAGTTGCAGGAAATGATGGCGGTGTCTATAAATCTACAAACGCAGGACCGGGTTGGACTTTTATAACTTCAATGCCTATCACACAATTCTATACATGTGAAGTGGATTACCAATTTCCGAACAGGTACTATGGAGGCACACAGGACAACGGAACAAACAGAACGTTAACAGGAAACTTAAACGACTGGTCTATGATTTACGGCGGTGATGGTTTTTATGTTTTAGTCGATCCTTCAAACAACAATTATGTTTATGCGGAATCTCAATACGGCGGTTTCGGAAGATCCACTAATGGCGGATACAGTTTTACTTATGGATTAAACGGTGTATCCGGCTCAGACAGGTTTAACTGGAATACTCCTTATATAATTGATCCGACAAACCCGGCAACTCTTTATTTAGGATCTCACCGGGTCTACAAAACTACTAACCGTGCAGTTTCCTGGACTCCTATCAGCCCCGACCTTTCAAATGGACCACCGGGAGGTAATCTTATTTATGGCACAATAACAACTTTGGCTGCAGCTCCATCAGATCCCAATATAATTTATGCGGGAACGGATGATGCAAACGTCTGGGTAACATTGAACGGCGGCACTAACTGGACAAACATTTCCTACTCGTTACCAGAAAGATGGGTAACCAGAGTTGCTGTCGATCCTTATGATGCGATGATTGCCTATGTTACACTTTCCGGCTACAGATACGATGAATATCTGCCTCACGTATTCAGGACTACAGATGCAGGAACAAGCTGGCAGGATATTTCTTCAAATTTACCAGAGGCACCTGTAAACGATATAATTGTTGATCCTGATAAAGCGGGAAGATTGTATGTTGGAACCGATATTGGAGTATTTTATACAGATAGTCTTGGGTTAAGCTGGGGTTATCTCGGAACTGCAATGCCAAATTCTCCTATAACAGATTTGGTTCTGCACAACCCAACACGAACACTTATTGCAGCAACTTATGGGCGTTCTATGTATTCGATTGATCTCAGCGGCATCACAGAAACCAAAGAGGAATTAACATCTGTAAAGGGTTTTATTTTATACCAGAATTATCCTAATCCGTTTAACCCGGTAACCAGTATTCGGTACGCAATAAGCAGTATGCAATTTGTAATACTTAAAGTTTACGATGTTTTGGGAAACGAAATAGAAACACTAGTTAGCGAAGAAAACTCAGCAGGCAATTATGAGATAACCTGGTTCGCAGAAAACTTAACAAGCGGCATTTTTTTCTATCAACTGAAAGCGGGAAGTTTTGTAGAGACAAAAAAAATGACATTAATTAGATAGAAATTGTTGTTAATATGCATCTCCTTCTGAAAATTATACAATATTTTATTTTAGTAAAAAATTGGGTATAATTGTTGTGTAATTGTCAATTATTTCTAAACCTTTAAGGATAAGCATATGAAAATAACAATTGCACTGCTTACTCTCGGGATAATTATTCTAATTGTTTCAATTAATTTTTCCGAACCGGGTTTCAATGGTGGTCCGGGTTGTGATGGTGGAGGCTGTCATACATTACAGGATGGTTTGATATCTATAACAACTAACGGTTTACAGGTACAGGTTTCGGTCAGCGGTACAAGTTCGAAGGTAGGCGGAGAACTCGTTGATACTAATGGAACAGTGGTAGCGGTTATCAATTCAACTTCTACCAATCCATTTACCCTAGATGCTCCTGGTCTTGGTTTGTATAGAATTAATGCGGGGTTTAAAAATCCCAGCCGGCGATGGGACTCATCAATGGTAAATATTAGTGTAACAGAACTTGTCGAAAACATTACCACACCTGCTTCATTTAAACTTTACAATAATCATCCAAATCCATTTAATCCATCTACTTTGATACGATATTCTATAGCATCTGAAACCTATACTTTACTAATCATTTATGATTCTGAGGGACAGGAAGTAATTAGGTTGGTAGACGAAGTTAAGCAGCCTGGCACATACCAGATAATTTTTAATGGTTCCGGACTGGCAAGCGGGGTTTATTTTAGTACACTTAGAGCTGGTTCCTACACCCAAACGATAAAAATGAACTTAACTAAATAAAAGAAAGTTTTTAATGCATCCCGCAGTCTTTGTAAGTGCGGGATGCTGATTATACTTTTGACTTAGTAAAACCACTTCTTTAATTTTCTCATATAAAATTCATTCACTTGGAGATAAAATGAAAATTACTGTATCTATCATTTGTTTATGCTCATCAGTCCTGCTCGCACAAACACAATCCTTAATTCTGCGGAATAACGAAATTGAGCTTGGAATGAGCAGGGATAAAGTATGGGAAACTCTCGATACCGATCTTAATGTAATTGAGGATAATGCAGGTGCAATTTTTATTTCTGATAAGAATGATAATCCAATCGGAATTATTCACTTCAAAAATGACAAGGTTACAAAAATTATAAAAGACTGGGGCACAGCTTATAAAAATAATGTGGGACAGGTTTTCTTAACACTCTGGAGAATTTTCCGGCAATACGGTGAGGAGGTACCCGATGTTAAAGTTTTACCGTTGCAAAACTTTACTCCAAAAGGTGAGAGTAACGGCATGCAATTTATAATTGATGATTACCGGTATATTGATATAACAATTCAGCACGCTGTAACAATTTTTGAGGTGATTGAAGAGCCTGAGAATTAATCTGAATACTGCAATCTCCGAGGTTGCATACTTTTGAATGTACCTTAACCTCGAAGGATTCTGTGGACTTAAAATTTAAATTGAATTGAAAACAGGTTAGCGTTACCCAATCCCAGAGAGAAAGGAAGGAAGGCATAATCAAGTCTTAAGCTACCCCAGCTTAATCCAACACCACCTGTAAAACCGCGGGCTTCATAACCCGATTGATATCCGACACGGGCAGCAAAAACTTTATTATAAACAGCTTCCCCGCCACCAATCAGATGAATATCATCGGTATCAATATACTTTTGAAACTCTCCTGCAAGAATAAAATCAAGTTTCGTTTCTTCAATTCTGAATTCATACGCTCCGCCAATTCTGAATTCGGCAGGCAATTTGGTTTCTTCATTCCGGAGTGCATTCGTTGAGCCCAGGTTTTTAATTACTGCAGAGGCTGTTAATCCTTCAACCGGTGTTTTATAGTTCAGCCCGGCATCAAAACCGAAACCTGTGGCTTCATCGTTAAGCAGACCTTCGTACAGATATTTTATTGTAGCACCAAAATCCAGATCCTGAATTACTGCAAATCCAGAAGATAAGCTGCCCAAAAAGTAATTAGCATTAAATTTTGAAATTGGCTCTCCCGGTTTATCCCGAACTTCAATATCACTAACGCTAGTAACATTAAACCCGATTGCGAAAGGTACATTAAACATATTCCACTTAACCCCACCGACTTCACTTCTTACATCCTGAATCCATTCGCTGTGCATAAACATAACTTCATTATTTTCAAAAGAGACTAATCGCGATGGATTATAATGAAGTGCAGATAGATCATTTGAGGCAGTTGCACCGGCATCACCCATTGCAATATTTCTCGCACCAAATCCGAACTTTAAGAAGGCGAGTCCGCTGTTGCCTGCCGATTGAGCCAGAGAAATTGAGGATGCTAATAAAATTATTATAAAAGTTTTTTTCATCAGTTTGTCATTCCGAATTTATTTCGGAATCTCTTTAATATGTTGAAAGATGCTGAAACGAGTTCAGCATAGATACTAAAAATTAAAATTAACACTTAAAATATGCCTGTCAGCGCTTGAATACTGTTCAACCTGAAAAGCATAATCAACACCTACTACTAAATTACTGAATGGCTGATAGAATGAAAAACCCAGAGATGGTTTAACAGGCCAATCCGTATTGCTGACGTTAAACTGATCAACTCCACCGCGAATATAAAACTGATCATAGATATTATACTCTACACCGGCGCGGATAATATTTGCTCGGGCACTGTTGTTTTCAAATTCAATAGCACCGAGTATCCCAAGTTCGTTGTTCCGGTAACTGACTCCTAATTTACGCAGGTTGGGAAATTTATCTTCGCTAATAATACCTTCCTGTTCATAAACCGGTGAAGTATCCCATTTGTATTTGCTGTTGATGTCTGCAACAACAACAGCAACATTAAAATTGTCATTTATTTTGTAAAGTGCACCAAAATCAAAACCGAGACCGGTTGTGTTGATTTCCTCATACAAACTGTAATAATAAAATTTAATAGAAACACCCAATGAAATTTTCTCTGAAATTTTTGCTGACAGTCCGAGGAAAAACTGGTTTTCAGAAGCAGAAAGCTCACCAGTTGGTAAACCATTGTTATCTCTTCCGTCAATATTCCCTACCCCAGCATTAATTACTCCAACACTCAATCCTGCTGTAGTCCTTGGTTTTCTTGTTTCGGCAATTGTGTCTTTCGATGAATAAAAATCAAACTTTCTTGTGAAGCTTAAAAAATTTAATGACCTGTCAAGAGTAAGAAATGAATAACCAGCCTGGAAAGAATTATTTTCCTGGAATGGTGTAACTGCAGGATTGTAATAAGAAACCAACTCCCCTTCCGTAACTGATGACAAAGCATTTCCCATCCCTATTCCTCTTGCACCAAAACCAATTCTGCTGAATGCACCGGGACTAACAGCCATCTCACTGAATTCAGGCTGCGCGAACGCCACTTCAATTATCAGTGCAAAAAATATAGTTAGTAATCTCTTCAATTTTCTTTTGGTTTATTTTTTTCTATCTAATATTTACTCATTCGGTAGTTCGTTTGCATGATTGCATGATCGCATGCATTAATGCAACAATGCAACCCACGCTCGATTGGATGGTTGCAAAATACAAAATGATAATCTATGTTATCTGAATATTTCATTTCTAATGTTTTGATCATTGCATATAAATTATTTTTCCGAATAGTGGTTCATCATCTCCGACATCAACCCGGTAGAAATAAACACCATTTGGTAAATAGTTGCCGTTATCATCCAGACCATCCCAGAATTCAGGTGCGCCTTCAAGTGTTCTGTTGCGTGGTGCATTCTGAATTATAGTTCTTATGTAATTCATACCAAAATCGAAAATCCTTATTGTTACATTAGCATCTTTTCCACCTGTGCTGTATTTGATTTTTAACTGTTCTTGTTTCGGTGAAAATGGATTCGGGTAGCAGTAAGTTTCAGTTTCAGATTTCAGAGGTTGAGAAGCAAAATAAACCTTCCATTCTCCCGTCCAGAAACCTGTTTCTTTTATTTTTGCAAGTCCATCGTCAGAACCGAGCCATATTTCATTTCCTTCTGAAGCAGCACAATAAAATACAGAAGTTCTTAGTGCAACTCCTGATCCGGAATCGACAATATTGTTCGGAAGTATCCAGCTGATGCCCTGGTCTGAAGATCTGAAAGCTCCGTTATCAGTTGCGGTAATTACTTCACCATCCTTAAAACCAAAATTGTGTGGTCTTTCATCCTTAAGATAAGTTTTCCAGCTTTCTCCTCCGTTGGTTGAGGAACTTACTCCATAAAATTCAAGCGGATCTTCTGCCTTCCATGTTGAAGCCCAAATTGTGTTGGAAGTGAATGCCAGCGCTGTTATAAAATTTCCGCTTATTGGTTCATTCTGATTTTGGTGATTGAATTTTATCCAGCTTGGATAAATATCATTTGCGTTAGTGGTTTTGTTAATTCCGTTTGCTGTGCCGACGAGAATAGTTGTATCATCAATAGCCACAACAGAAAATGCACGGTGGTTTAAATTTCCTTCACTGCAAAATGAACCGCCGATTGGTGACAAACAAAAATCGAGTGTGTCCTGAGGTGTAATTGAATTTAAATTATCAGGAGGAATCACAACTCTTTGCCAGGTTAAACCTTTGTCAGTACTCCTTCTTGTTCCACCGGCAAAAGAAGTAATCCAGATAGTATTTGGTGTAAATGCAATATCATAAGTTATATTTTGTTCAGCTACAGTTACCGGTAATGCAGGCAATAAATTAATACCATACCTTACAGCATTTGAATCAGGATGATCAACAGGTTGAGAAATAGCAGTCCATGTTAATCCATTATTGGTAGTATATTTTAATCCGGTGCCTTTAGGGACTGTTCCTCCACCGGGTGCATCGACAGTTGTAGCTGTAGCAGCCCAAAATGTTCCGTTGTAATACCCGATTGCGGAAATATTATCTTCTCCAAACGGTGCAGTACCGTAAAAATTTGTCCAGTTTTCTCCCCTGTCGAATGAAACGCTGACTCCTCTGCTTGTGCCAAGCCAGACAGTGTCTCCGATAGTTATTATGTCAAGAATACTGTTACTTACAGGATTTGAGGATGAAATTTTTAAGAGATAATCATCATCGCCTGTAATTAAAAATGATTCGGGAGTTAACTGAGCAAACGAATAAGCATTTATTAATAAAATAATTGGGAGAAAATAATATTTCATTACTGGATCAGAACAAAATGATTAATGATGTTACTAAATTCTCCGCTCCTATCCTTTGCCCGGAATTCAAACCTGTAAGTGCCTTTATCGTTGGACTGATCAACCTGTATTAATAGGGAATATGTACCATCTCCGGCAATTTTATCACCGTGTTCAAGTTCGCCATCATCAAACAAAGCTAACTTAATATTATTTGTTGAGCCATCAGGTTTGTAAACTATAAAATATACTTCCAGTATATCATTTGCACCATTGGAATCGAATGCATCTACAGAGGTAAAAATTATTGTTGTATCATTTACCACAACCGTATCCGGATCTATAACTGAATTAGAAATTACCGGCGCAAGATTATCCTGCCCGTTATTAAAACTAAATGTTCCTGTTGCAACCAGCTTGTTTACACCGCTCGTTCCTTTTGCAGTAAAATTAAGCTTGTATGTTCCATTCGGGTATTCCGGTTTTAATATGAACTGTGCCGCGAAGAGATTATTGCTGATATCGAACATTTCGATTGGCGAAGGATTGAGGAGAGAATTATCGGAAGCAATAATATCGAAAAAGACCTGCTGAAGCTGGCTGCCCTGTGTAAACCCTATCCTAACATTCAAAACTGAATCGCCGGGATTTTTCAAATCAACGCTGTCCGGATGACTTACAAGCGTTACCTGGTAATTATCGACCTGAGTATCAATCAGATTATCAAAAATTTGTTCGCATCCCCAGAGCAAAAGCGGGATCAACAAGAAAATGATTTTTTGCATAACAGAATTATATTTTGATGCAAGTATTCTCACAAGGTAAAAATATGGATATTCTTCAAATTTAGTTTGGTAATGTAAGCATTATTGGTGTAGGGGAAAAAGATATTATCAGAATAAAAAAACTAAGGTATCCGATAATCTTTCTTTTTGCATCCAGCTCGTTCGAATCTGGAACAGAAGGATGTTTCAATTTTATAATGAAATAAAGAATCAAAGACCAGAAAAGCCAGCCAGACCACCCGATACCATAATTAATTTCAAGCATTGAATCTACAAGCCCGATAATACCAAAGACGAACATAACTGAAAAACATATCACAGAAATTTTATAATGTGTCAGTTCACCAAACATCGCGTAGGAAATATGACCACCATCGAGTTGTCCGATCGGAATCATATTCATCGAAGTAATAAACAATCCAAACCAGCCAACACACAAATACGGATAATGATAAATCTCACTCATCGGTGGAAAGAATTCTCCGGGCTGAACAAATATCAGTCTGAAAAAAGAAAATAAGAGTGAATCTCCGACGACAAGATTGAGACCATCTTTTCCATAAGATGGCTCAAAATAATCCGGATGAATTTTAAGAAGGTATTCAATACCGGGAACATTTGAGAAGCCATATATAAGAAGCAAAATACAAAAGATGAATCCGGCAACCGGCCCTGCAACTCCGATATCGAACATTGCGTGCCGGGTTAAAATTCGCGAACGTGTTCTGATGACGGCTCCCATCGTTCCGAAATTAATCATATAAGGAATAGGCGGGAACGGAATGTAAAACGGTAATGATGCTTTTACTTTATGAAGCTTTGCGGCAAAATAATGCCCGAACTCGTGAATCGATATCATCAACAAAATTGAAACTGAATATGGAAGCCCGAATAATAAATCCTCCAGTTCGTACGGACCGGGATTTGCTGTAGTCCACTGCACTCCGGCAATTGTGGTGGTAATAAAAGTGACTACAAGTAAAGCAAAATGCAGCCATGGTCTTTCTTTGTAAGTTTTTATCTGTTCCGTACTGTATGTTGTTTGGTAAGGTTCCCCGAAAGGTTCAGCCATATTTAAATATCCAGATTAATTCCGAGTGTCAAATAACTTTCATTTATATTATAAAACTCTCCGTGCACACTTTTGCCGGAAAAGTACGACGCTAAAATACTGAATCCTCTTGACTCTGGCTGACCAAATTTTATTCCCGCAGAAATTATGTTGTTACCCATATATTCATCTATTCCAGTCAATTTAAAATCATAAGCAATGAAAGGTGTGAATAAAGGTAATTGAAAATGAGTAAGATAATAATCAAATCCTGTTTGTACGATTCCTTTTTTAATTTCATTAGGAACGATGTGAATGTTATAGGTAATTCCACCATAAATACGAATATCAATGATTTTATAATAAGCAATCAGTTCAAAAAATTCTTTGCTGTAAACAAATGGTTCTCTTCCATTCAACCAGCTTTCTGATTCAGCGTCATAATAACCATCAACGAGATGAGCGCTGATATGACTGAATCGCAACCTTGCACCCCATTCATTCTGTTCAGATTTATTTTTGTAACTGCCGTTAATACCAAACAAATAATCTACAGTTTCAACCGGAAACTTAAAATTGTGTTCCGATCTTGCTCTTGTGTAAGTAAAAAAATCAGCACCGAAAGAGAATGACTCATCCATAGAATTCCAGTGGATAATGTCGTGAGAGGTCCCAATATCAATTCTAACTTTTTCCAGGTCGAATAAATATTGAAAACCTGCTTTTGGTTCGAGAAAATTAGCAGTAAACGGCTGAATATTTAAATCTGCAGGAAACCATTCTGTGGTTGTTTGTCCTAATGAATTTAATTTTATAAAAGCTAATAGAATTAAGATGATTATTGAACGCATTAATTTCTTTCAGATTTTGAAATGAGTTTTCCGTATGCGCCGGACTTTGACAGCTTTTTTATTTTTTGTTTGATGAGCTTGTTGTAGCTGTATTTGAATTTTGAAGTCAGGCTTGATATTGCATAAAGATTAGTTGGAAATGCAAAGGAAGGTTCAAAATAACAATTGACAGTGCAGCCCTGACAGAAATCAAATCTGCCTTCATTCTTCATAAAGTATTTTATCTTTTCAGATTTTCTAATTTCATTTATTGGCTTATCAATTTTAATCTTATCATTTGCAAAATGGTAACAAGGAAGAATGATTTCATTATCAGGAGAAATAACAATCACACGTGAAACTGCTTTGCAGCTTGGATTACTTTTATCATTGCCACCATCCCTTCGTAACTTCATAAAAGCTTTGTTGAGATAAACATCCATTTTCCCATCACAATATTCATCAACAAAATCAACCGCTTCCTGCATCAAACCAGGATTACCGAAATAAGAGAAAACAGGATTCACCAAAAGTACGAGGTCATATTGCTGAGCTAATTCGTGCATTCGTGGCAATTTCTTGTACGTTTCATTCGTAACAGTAAAAAGAATATCAGGAAACTCTCCCAGAGATTTTGCGATTTCAATACTTTTGAAAATTGATTTGTAGCAATCAACTTTCCTTATTCTGTTGTGTTCTTCTTCATCAGGAGAATCAAGAGAAAAGTGAAGCAGATTAATTTTGCCGGCTAATTTTTCCGCAAACTTTGGATAAAGTAATGTATTAGTTGTAATACTCGTTTGCATTTTCAGGCTGTGAGCAAACTCAGCCATCAGGTGGATATCTTTGTGGAGAAGAGGTTCTCCGCCGGTCAAATCAATAAACTTAACACCGAGCTCTGAGAGCTGTTTAACATTTAATTTGAACTCATCGAGATTTGCATAGGGTGTATCTTTAAAATTAGTATGATCACCAAAATGGCAGAACTCGCAGAAAGCGTTACATCGGTAAGTTACATAGTAGTTGCAGAGAAGCAGCATTAGAATGTTGTTGATGAATTTCTGAACAAAATAATCATTTACGAGTGCGCCAATAAAAAGGACGTCTCTTTTGACTCGCTACAGCCAGAATACGAATTGCATCAAGATTAATTGAGTACATTAAACTGTAAGGAAACCGCCATAAAATTTTACTTCGTACGGCTTTTAAAATTACAGGAGAAGATTCAGGGTTTTGTCTGATTGATTTCACAACGCGTTCGACTTCATTAATAAAGGCAGCACCAAGACCCATTTCTCTAGTGTCATAAAATTCCGCTGCTTCATTCATTTCTATCTCTGCCATTGGGTGGAATGAAGCTGGTTTTATCATTTGAACCGCTTCCTTGCATCACTAAAAACTTCTTCAGCAGATCGTAATTTGACTTCACCCTTATTTACTTCTTCATTTCTTCGGAGTGATTCTTCTGCCCAAAGTTTTTCAATCTCAGTTTCAGAAAGGTCTTCAAGACTCGATAATAATTTATTAGCAAGTTTTGCACGTGACCTGACATTTAACTCAAGCACTTTTTTTTCAATATTTTTAACTGTCATAATTAAATATCCTTTACTTTAAAAATTTCAATAACAGACTTCTCCTCCTGCACATCACTCAAATTTCTGAGGTTCTTCTAGTCATATCTTCTGCCTTTCCAAATTACTTTTCTACCAAATATCAATGTTAAAGGTAAAAAAATAAGGTACAGAATATAATAAATTTCAAACACTAAAAAATATTTCAAATTCTTCTGAAGACCTAATCTCTGATGAACAGGCAGAAGCACAAAAAAGTCAATCGATATCTTAAATAAAGCAAGATACAACCATACAGCACTGAAAAAGAAAGGAGTAAGCAATAAAAATAAATTTGCAAGAAAAGAACAAAGCATTAATCCTAATCCGATTGGCGGAGTATTAATTCCACCAACAGCCCAGCGTTTCTTCTGATTAAATAATTCCCTGAGACTTGAAGCAGGTTTTGAAATAACCAGCGAATTTTTATTAATAGGATAAATTGCTTCGTATTTCCCAAGCCGATGAATAGAATTAAGCAGTAAGAAATCCTCTGTTACACTGAAATGTAAATTTTCAAAACCTCCGACTTCTTCATAAGCTTTCTTTCTGAAAGACATATTGTTGCCAATGCAGCTTATGGGTTTACCAAGATTGATTGTTCCGGCTGCAATAAATAGAAGGTAAACAAAATCAATTGCCTGCATTCCACTGAATGAGTCTTTTACAATTTGCGATGTGAACCCGTTTACAATACCAGCATTTCCAATATAATAAGAAGCAATTGTTTTTGCCCAAAGAGGATTAACAACACAATCAGCGTCCGTTGTTAAAATAATTTCACCAGACGAAATTTTTATTCCTTCAGCCATTGCTCTTACTTTACCTTTTAACTTTTCATCAATGTTTTCTTCAATTCGTAACAACTTAAAATATGGTTTATCAATTATAAAATTTTTTATTAAAGCGCCGGTACGATCAGTCGAAGCGTCATCAACTATGATTATTTCAATTTTATTTTCAGGATAGATTAGCTTGTTTAGTGATTCAAGACATGCGGCAATATTATTTTCTTCATTCCTGGCAGCAACGACAACTGAAACCGATGGTAATTTTTCTTCTGCTAATTGAGGAAATGATTTCTTGGCACCAACAACCAGCGTGGCAGATATTATAAAATAAAATGAGAGAACTATCAGGAAAATTATTTCAAACATTCTTCAGGTTCTCCGAATTTCAAACCCTTCTTTTTTGCCTGTTCAATTGTGTAGTTCAATGCTTCTTCGATAATATCGCTGCACTTTATGCTGTCGTGAAAAACTATAATGGAATTTTCTTTCAGGTAATTATCAATTGCGTATTTCACTTTTTCAATATTATTCTCATAGTCATAGGTAAGCAAATTCCACATTACGCATTTTATTTTTAGTTCATTCAGAACACCATTTGTTCTAAGATTAAAGATTCCGTAAGGCGGTCTGAAAAATTTTACATCGTAATTAAACTTATCCTTCATTAAATCGTTGAAAGCAGTTATATCACTAATTAATTCTTTCCGATTCATCTTTGTCAATAATTCATGATTCATTGTGTGATTGGCAATTGTGTGACCATCCGAAAGTATTTTTCCAGCAAGTGCTTGTTGATTATTGATGTTATTTCCTACACAAAAGAACACTGCTTTAAGATGATTAGCGTTGAGAACTGTTAAGATTTTAAGTGTGGCAGCTTCTGTTGGACCATCATCAAAAGTTAGAAGGATTTTATTGTTAGAAGTTTTCCAGGTGAAATTACTGAATAACTTCGGTATCAACTTTGGTGAAGTAAAAAAATTTACCGATATATTAAACATAACTTTCCGCAATCAGGAAGACTGAGATTTTAAGTGTTCGTGATAAGCTGCTTTTAAGTTCTCCTCCAAATTATGGTATAAATCTTTTTGCTGATCTCCTTTAGCAAACAAATTTGTTACGCAATAACTGCAGAGGAAATATCCGATCAATGTATTCATATCATGATACATAAAACCATTTACCGATAAAGCTGATTCTTTACCCAAAAACACAGCATCTATTTTACGTTTATTACAACTGGGACATAAATCACCATCATAGAACCAGAATGTATCTATTATATCTCCATACATTTCCCTTGATTTAACGAATAGTTCAATGAGAGCATCATCAAAGTTATTTTCATTCATATGTTATTTATGATTATGTAAAAAATTTTTTATGTTTGACTTATTACTCACTCCCTTAATTCTTCCAGCGAGGACGCTGGAGTGAGCAAATATTTTTTCACTCTCAATCGAACCTGCGTCCTCGCAGGTTTACACTAATTTGATTCTCTTTGTTTCCAGCGAAGACGCTGGAACGAGCAAATACTTTTTCCAATTTCACTCAAACCTGCGTCCTCGCAGGTTTACTTTGTTTCGCTTCTCTTTGTTTCCAGCGAGGATGTTAGAGTGAGCATATATTTTTTCACTCTCACTCGAACCTGCGTCCTCGCAGGTTTACACTGTTTTGCTTCTCTTTGTTTCCAGCGAGGATGTTAGAGTGAGCATATATTTTTTCACTCTCACTCGAACCTGCGTCCTCGCAGGTTTACACTGTTTTGCTTCTCTTTGTTTCCAGCGAAGACGCTGGAACAAGCAGATACTTAAATCATTAAAGTTCTTACATCATCAATATCTATGATCGGTTTAGCGTCTTTATCGTAAAAGCAAGCTGATGAATAAGTATAGTCAAAACGGTTAGATGCAAGGGTCCAATTTTTTGCAATCGGATTATTATGGATATACTCCAATTTTTGTTTAAGGACTTCCTCGGAAAAAATATTTTTCGCCTGAATTCTTTCCCAGAAATGATAGTTAATCTTAAGTTTAGATTTCAATGCAGCATCTTTAAAGTATTTCAATAATTCTATTTCTCCATCCTGTCTCATTATTTTAAGAAATTTATGTGCGGTGTATGAACCAAAGTTTTGAATAATTTCTCCGATCTGATAACCATTTAATGGAATACAAATAAAATGCATGTGATGAGGCATTATTACAAAGGCAAACAACTTAATTCTTTTATTTTCTCTTAACCATTTAAGTGAATTTAAAACAACAGAGACATATTTTTTATCTAAAAATAATTTATTCCAGCCTGCAACTGTGGCTGTAATAAAATATAAGTGATTTTCAACATGTATTGAGCGAAAGCTCACAATGAATATTCACCTTTAACTAGTTGAAATAACTTTCCAGCTATGACGCTGGAGTGAGCAATTATTTTTTCACTCTCACTCAAACCTGCGTCCTCGCAGGTTCACGTTGTTTCGCTTCTCTTTGTTTCCAGCGAGGACGTTGGAGTGAGCAAGTACTTTTTCCAATTTCACTCAAACCTGCGTCCTCGCAGGTTTACGTAGTTTCGCATCTCTTTGTTTCCGGCGAGGACGCTGGAAGGAGCTATTAGTTTTGTTTTTTAATGCTCAAACCTGCGTCCTCGCAGGTCTACGTTGTTTCGCATCTCTTTGTTTCCGGCGAGGACGCTGGAGTGAGCAATTATTTTTTCACTCTCACTCAAACATGCATCCTCGCAGGTTTACGCCATTTTGCTTCTCTTTGTTTCCAGCGAAGACGCTGGAATGAGTATGTGATATTATCCTTTAATTACTCCGATTGGTTTTATCTTCGCAACTTTACGTG
>CAZXGJ010000026.1:42203-43297 GCA_964639955.1 uncultured Ignavibacteriaceae bacterium | reverse complement strand
GCCTTATCTATAATTTTCACTGCACAATTTATAAGTTCTCTTTTAATCGAAACCAAACAATCCCTCTGAGGTACTGTTATGCAAAAAATGAAAGCCCTCGTTAAAAAACATGCCAAGCCCGGAATCTGGATAGATGAAGTTCCTGTTCCTGAATACGGACCAAATGATGTCCTGATAAAAATCCATAAGACTTCCATTTGCGGAACTGATATTCACATTTATAACTGGGATGAGTGGGCGCAAAAAACCATTCCTGTTCCGATGCAAGTTGGCCATGAGTATGTCGGAACTATCGAAGCATTCGGGGAGAATGTTCACGATGTTAGAGTGGGCGAACTGGTGAGCGGTGAGGGACACATCGTTTGCGGTACCTGTCGCAACTGCAGAGCAGGAAGGGGACATCTTTGTCCTAATACAAAAGGAGTTGGAGTAAATCGCCCGGGATGTTTTGCTGAATATCTTGTAATTCCTGTTTCAAACATCTGGCATTGCGATCCGAATATTTCCAAAGATATAATTTCCGTCTTCGATCCTTTTGGCAATGCAGTTCATACTGCTTTATCATTCGATGTTCTGGGTGAGGATGTTTTAATTACAGGCGCGGGTCCGATTGGAATTATGGCAGCGGCAGTCGTTAAACATTCAGGCGCAAGAAATATTGTTATTACTGATATGAACGATTACCGGCTGAATCTTGCGAAGAAAATGGGAGTTACCCGGGCAGTTAACATTACCAGAGAGAAATTACCCGATGTAGTTCGGGAACTTGGAATGGTCGGAGGTTTTGATGTTGGGCTTGAAATGAGCGGAAGCATTCATGCTTTTAATGATATGATTGATGTTATGTACCACGGCGGAAATATTGCTCTTCTCGGTATTCTTCCTTCCAATGCCGGAGTTGACTGGAATAAAATTATTTTCAACGGAATAACCATACGCGGTATTTACGGCAGAAAGATGTTCGAAACCTGGTACAAGATGCAGGCAATGGTGCAGAGCGGATTGGATATTTCCCCGATTATTACTCACAGGTTTAAGATTGATGATTACCTTGAAGGATTTGAAATAATGAAATCAGGGAATTCGGGGAAAGT